>JADLEK010000013.1 GCA_020846135.1 Gammaproteobacteria bacterium | reverse complement strand
CTCACCGGTCAGACCGACTTTATCGAGAGCATCCTGAACATTCCCAACCGGGTGGCCCGCTCGCTCTATGTGGAGCAGTTACAGGAAATGTGGCTGGACACTTAACGAAGACAAAACCCGCATCCCGTAGGTAGACGTTGCCGCCGATTCAAGTTCTTCTCACCAGCCTCCGCAAGCGCTGGCCCCACGAGCTAGCGCCGCTTGCTTTGGGCGCCGCTTTTTCCGACCCCGCCGATTCAAGCCGCGCCTGGAGCGACCGGCTGGCGGCGGCTTCGCTGGCCTCATATTTCTTAATCACCTCATCGTAATAACCGCCGCCCTGATAAGCCTGCAAGCGGTTGACGATCACCCCGAACAGGCGCGGATCGGCTTTCTCCAGTAACCGCGCCGACCGTTTCAGCTCCCCCGGCAGCGCCTGCCGGGCGCCGACCAGCAACAACAGCGCATCGGCGTAGCGGGCCAGAAACTCGGTATCAACCGACAACAGCACCGGCGGCGCATCCAGCAGGACCAGATCATAGCGACCCAGCAGTGGGTCCAGCGCCTGCGCAAACCGGTCGTAAAAGGGCAAATGGCGCTGCACCGCCAGCCCGACTGAAATCCGATCCGGCAAGGCGTCCCGCGCCGGCGCAATCACCTCATCCAGCGTCGCCTCACCGTGCAGCAGATCGATCAGACCCGCGCCCAGCGCCGATTCCACATAGCGGTCGTCCGGGTTCAGGGCATTGGCTTCAACCACGATCACCCGCAAACCATCATGAGCAAATTCCTGGGCCAGATCGAACAGCAGGTCGGTAACGCCGCTGCCGGTTTTGACCGAGGTCAGCGCGATCCGCCGAACCCCGTGCTGGCGGCGCTCCCGGCCCAGACTCAGCACCAGTCGCCGCAGTTGATCAATTCGGACCAACCGGTTGCGCTGATCCCGTTGATCCAGCAACGCCGCAAACGGCGCAAAACCCAGCAAGCGATGTACCTGGGCCACCGTCTTGATCCGCGGGTCCAGAAAATCAATCGCAATCGGTACGCTCAAACCCAGTCCGAACGCGGCAACGACCACCAGCGCCAGCAGTTTCTTGGGACCGCCGCCCACTGGATATTCCGGCGTTAGCGCCTGCGACTGGAGCCGTAGAAACCCCGGCGCTGCCGATTCCAGAATCAGAAAATCCATCCGCTCGTTGATCGTATCCAGTTGGGCGTTGGCGCGGTTGATCTCTTGCGTCAGCGCGACGCCTTCACCGTAATTGCTGGTGAACCAGTTATTGCGTTCCTGTAACCGCTGTTGCTCAGCCAGCAGCGCCTGTTCGATTTCCCGCGCTTCCCGCAGCGCGGTGCGCCGCTGTTCCAGCAGTTGCCGACGGGTCGAGTTGATCAGCGCGTCGGTGGAATCCTTGACCTCCTTTTCCATGTCCTTGAGCTTGCGTTCGGCTACCGCCCGCAAGGGATGTTGCGGGGCTAGCCCGCTGATCTCGTCCAGCAGCGCACCGCGCCGCGCCCAGAGGTGATTCTTGAGGCTGTTGAGGCCGCTGTCGCCGGTGACGATTTGCGCCGCCGCCGCATCCAGCGCCGCCCGGGCGTCCCGGTTCTGGGTCTCGTCGTAGGCCCGCAACGCGACATCAGCCACGATCCGGCGCTGGATGGCCGCGCCCAGCGCGTTAGCAATTTCCTGCTGCGAGCGTTCGTAAGGGTTCTGCGCCTTATCGTCGAACCCGGAAATACCTAGCAACTCGGCCAGCACCGTCCGCCGCGCCGCCTTTTCCGCAACGGTCTGATTCAGAGCCGCCTGCCGCTCCCGCAATTGCTCAATCCGCTCATCGCTGGCGAACAGGTCCTCTTTCTTGGCGATCTCCAGATAGGTATGCAGATAGGAATTGAGACTCTCGGCCAGTCCCTCGGCCTGACTGCCGGTCAGCGTCACGCTGATTAGAAAAGTGCCTTTAACCGCCGTCGCGTTGAGCGCCGCAATCAGCTTTTGCGCCGCGCTACGGTCGGTCTGGTCGGGTTTTTGCCACAAACTCCGGTAAGGTCCCAACTGGTGCAGGGCTTTCACCGCGACGTCATAGCGGACAATGTTGCGGATCTGCTGCTCGACATACTGCTGATACTGGGTGGTGGAGCCGAATTCCAGTTCCTGGTCGCTTTTCAGCACCTTGGCGAAGCGTTGCGCCACATAGATCGACGCTTTGGTCTCGTAGACCGGTTTAGAAGTCTTCAGGACCAGCGGCGCACCAATCACAATAATGACCGTAATCAGCGCCAATGCTAGCCACTTATGCCGGCGAATACTGACCAGCGGCTTGAAGGTTCCACTAGGTGGCAGCGGTTGCGGCTCCAGACTGGCGCTGGTCACTAGTCGCTCACATTGGACGAGAGCGTCTGAAGACTGAGCAGCAGGGCGAAGGGATTGATCTGGCTGAGCAGATAACCCACCTTCGCGACTCCGCTCATCGGCACATAGACGATGTCGCCTTCCTCCAGCGCCACATTCAGGCTCCGATCCAGCGCCAGCACCTGGTCCAGCACCACCTCCTGACTCAAACCCTGACTAAGGCGGATCACCCGGATGGCGTCGGGATTAGCGCGGATGGTCGGGCCGCCGGCCTGGCCGAGCGCGTCCAGAAACGACATTTTCGGGGTCAAGCGGTAAACGCCGGGCCGGGTCACCTCGCCCAGCACATACACTGAGGTGTCGTAGGCGTCCGGGATATAGATGATGTCGTTGCGCTTGAGGCGGATATTCAGCGCCAGATCGCCGTTGAGCAGGCGCTTGAGGTCGAGCCAGAGGATTTGCTGGCCACGCATCACGGCGCAACGGGTCAGCACCTGCTCCGGGCGCAGAATCGGGAAGCCGCCAGCCCGCGACAGCACCTCGATCAACGACGGTTCATTCTCGAAACTGATCACGCCCGGATGCTCGACCCGACCCAGCACCACGATCCGGTTGCTGGTGTACTCATCGATCCGCACCGTGATGTAAACATCCAGATAAAACGTCGAGAGCGCCTGCTTGATCCGGGCGGCGGCCTGGGTGCGGTCCAGATTAAGAATCTGAATCGCCCCGGCAAACGGCAGGGTGATGTTGCCATCCGGGCCGACGGTTTGCTGGCCGGACAGTTCCGGGCGGCCGGCGACGGTGATGGTCAGCTTGTCGCCGGCGCCGATCAGGTACTGCTTGGGCACCTCGGCCTCGAAACGCTGGATGGCGTCAGTATTGGAAAAAGTGGCGCTCTTCTCCGGCAAGGCAAAGGCTTTGGGCGGTTCCGCCATGCCGGGTTGTGGATTGGGCGTGATGACCGGCGGCGGCGCACAACCCGCCAGCGCCAGCAGCAAGGCCCACCCGCCCAGCCGGAGGAAACCTCCGCTCATCCGGCGGCATCCGCCTGACGCAACCGGGCCACCGCCGCCGTTTCATCCTCAAAAATGGCGAACACCTGCTGCAGGCGGGTCAGTTCGATCAGCGAACGCACCGCCGGGGTCAGATTCAGCAACACCACGTCACCCTGCTTGAGCCGGGCGGCCTTGAACACCGAGACCAGCACCGACAGGCCGCTGGAATCCATGAACCCGACCTGGCCCAGATCGAGAATCATCCTACCGTTGCCTTGCGCGATTCGGTCGAGCAATTGTTGGCGAACCGGTGGCGCGTCAGCCATCACCAACCGTCCATTCAGAGTGACGAGATCAATGCCTTCTAGACTGCAATGCGTCAAAACCATAGGGTTAATGCTCCCAAAACAATGAGGGTTAAACAGAGAAAAACAGCGCCAGCGCGGCCTAAGCCGGTTTTGGCGAACCGCCATGAATAGGCCGACTCATAATCAAGGTATTCAGCCCCTGATCAGTGCGATACTCGACCGTCTCCATGCAGGACTTGATGAGGATCAATCCGCGTCCGCGATGACTCCAGGTATTTGGATCAGCCGGGTCTGGTTCCGCAAGTTCACTGATCTGGTCCAGTTGACGCGGATCCATAGGTGTACCCCGGTCGTGGATCCGCACGCTGAGCCGATCTTGCGCCAGGTCAATCGTGACCATGACCGGATGGCCGGGTTCGCCGTGATAGGCGTGTTCAATCGCGTTATTGATGGCTTCCACCAGCGCCAGTTCGATGCCGGCCAGGTCCGGCGTGGTGAGCCTGGTCAGCCGGCACAGTCCGCGCACGGCGTTACTGACCAGTTCGATGCATTCAGATCGGCTATCGATTTTTAGATGCAGGGTTCGGATCATGACTGCCACCCTCGTTCCAAAATGAGCAGGCTAACATCGTCTTGATGGTTGTCATCACCCTTCCACTCGCGGAGCGCCTTGCCCACCCGGGTAATCACCAGCGCTGCCGGCAGCAGGGCGGTCGCTTCCAGCAAGCGCCGCAATCGTGCTTCAGTGAAAAAATCACCGACAGGATTGGCGCATTCGGTGACGCCATCCGAGTACAAAAATAGTCGGTCGCCGGGTGCGAGATCGAGGGTGATCGCTTCGTACTGAAGATCGGGAAACATACCCACCGGAAAGCCGCCACCCCCCACCAACTCGGTCTGCTGGTCGGCATGACGCAGCACGATGGGCGAGGGATGGCCGGCCTGGGTCAACGTCACCCGGCCAGTCGGCAAATCCAGACTGCCGTAAATCAGGGTGAAATAGAGCAAAGGGTCGATGCCCGACTGAAAGCGCCGGTTCAATTCGCTCACCACCTGGGTCGGAGCGGTCTCGGCCTCCGGTCCTTCGACCCGACCGGGCAAGCGTTTTTCCTTAGCGCCCTGCGCCAGAACCTGATTCAGGGTAAACGAAAGCAGCGCCGCGGGAACGCCGTGACCGGCCACATCCAGTTGGTAGAAGTTCAAGCGCCGTTCATCGATCATGAAGTAGTCGAAGATGTCGCCGGCTATGAAGGAACTGGGCTGGAACAGCCATTCGACCGCTACTCCCGGCAGGCGCAGCGGCGGCGGCAACAGCGCTTTCTGCATGGTCGCGGCTGATTCCAGATCATGGCGGATCGTGGCGTAGGCTTCGGACAGGGTTTGGTTGATCGCATTAAGACGGTGATTGCGTTCGCCCAGCTCTGCTTCCAGCCGCAGGATCCGCCCGCCGGCCCGCACCCGCACCCGCAACTCTTCACGATGCACCGGCTTGACCATAAAGTCATCCGCCCCGGCGTCCATGCCCTCCACCAGCGAAAGCTTGTCTTCACGGCCTGTCAACAGAATCAGGTAGATATAACCGGGGAACCCGGCTTCGCGGACCCGTTGGCACAGCTCCGGCCCGTTCAGCCCCGGCATCATCCAGTCGCTGATCACCAGCCGGATATCCTCCTTCTGCAGGATTTCCCAGGCTTCCTGACCATCATGCGCCAGCACCACCTCATAACCCCAATGCCGGAGCATGGCGGCAATGATGCGCAGCACACTGAGGTCGTCATCCACAACCAGGATGCGCATACGAGCGGGATTGGGCTGAGCCAGGAGCTTGTGCATGGAGCGAATGCAAGGCGAGTGGGCGTTGAGTGATCGGAATTGACGCTTACCCGATTGTAGCGCGTATGATTTCCACTCACATCCTTATCGGGAGAACCTCGCGATGACTGCCCCCCTGTCCAGCCTGCGCCTGGCGATTACCGGTATGAGTTGCGCCGGGTGCGTCGCTGCGGTCGAAACCGCCTTGCGCACAACGTCTGGCGTCGTTAAAGCGGAGGTCAATTTCGCCGACCGCACCGCCCAGGTCACCGGCTCTGTCGATCCAGCCGCCCTGATTCATGCAGTGCGGGAAGCGGGCTATGACGCGGCTGAACTGCGCGATGAAGCGGCGGCTGAAACTGAACGCGAAGCGGCTGACCAGGCGCATTTCCAGCGACTGGTGCGCAATACGGTCGTGGCCGGGGCCTTGGCCGCGCCGCTGATGATCGCGGAAATGGCGGGCTGGTTGCCGGCGCTGGCGACGCCGGACGGGCAACGCTTCTGGATCGTCGCTGGGCTACTCACCCTGGCAGCGATGGTGTATAGCGGCGGCCATTTTTTCAGCGGGGCCTGGCGACAATTTCGCCATCACAGCGCCAATATGGACACCCTGATCGCGCTGGGCACCGGCGCAGCCTGGGGTTACTCGATGGTGATCGCGCTGTTTCCCGCCAGCGTCCCGAGCCTGGCGCAACACGCCTACTTTGAGGCCGCGGTCACCATTATCGCCCTGATCAATCTCGGTTCGGCGCTGGAAAGCCGGGCGCGGGGCAAAACCTCCGCCGCGATTCGCCGCCTGATCGGGCTGCAACCAAACACTGCCCGTCTGGTTGAGGGCGATCAGGAACGGGATGTCCCGATTGCAAGCCTGGTTCCCGGGGTCCTGATCCGGGTGCGGCCCGGCGAAAAAATTCCGGTCGATGGCGAACTGGTCAGCGGTTCTTCAACCGTCGATGAGGCGCTGCTGACCGGTGAACCGCTGCCCGTGGTCAAGCAGCCCGGCGATCCGGTCACCGGCGGCGCGCTCAACCAGACCGGCAGTTTCATCTTCCGCACTACCCGGGTCGGCACCGACACCATGTTGGCCCACATCATCGCCCGGGTGCGTCAGGCCCAAAACAGCAAACCGCCGATTGGCCGGCTGGCCGATCAGGTCGCCGCGGTATTCGTCCCCTCGGTGCTGATCATCGCCGTTCTGACCGCGCTGGCCTGGTTCAACTTCGGGCCGGAACCAAAGGCAGGCTATGTGCTGGTCACGACCCTGACTGTGCTGATCATCGCCTGTCCCTGCGCCCTGGGACTGGCGACGCCCATTTCGATCATGGTCGGAGTCGGCAAAGCCGCTGAACACGGCATCCTGATCCGCGACGGCGCGGCGCTGCAACGGGCCGGGCAACTCACGACCATCGTGCTGGACAAGACCGGCACGGTGACCATAGGCCGACCGACCGTGAGCGCGGTCATCGCCCTGCCCGGCTTCAGCGAGGATGAAATTTTCCAGTGGGCCGCCGGGCTGGAGGCCAATTCCGAGCATCCACTGGCGCAGGCGATCCTGGACGCCGCCTGCCAGCGCGGGCTGGAGGTTCCCGTTACGGAGCGGTTTGAAGCGGTGGCGGGGCAAGGCGTGACCGGTTATCTGGCCGGTCGGGCGGCGCTGGCCGGCAACCGCCGCCTGCTGGAGAGCTACGGCATTGACACCGCGCCGTTGCAGGCCGAGGCCGAACGGTTGGCCGCGACCGGTCAAACGCCGGTGTTCATCGCGGTGAGTGATCAAGCCGCCGGACTGGTGGCGGTCGCTGATCCGGTCAAGCCGGATTCTGCCGCCGCCATTGGCCGGCTGCGGGAGTTGGGACTGCGGATCGTGTTGCTGACCGGCGATCACCCGGCTGCCGCCCAGGCCATCGCGGCCCAGGTCGGCATTGCCGAGGTGTTTGCCGAAGTGTTGCCGACCGCCAAGGCCGATCTCATCGCCCAGTTGCAGGCCCAAGGCGCAGTGGTGGGCATGGTTGGGGACGGGATCAACGATGCGCCGGCGCTGGCCCAAGCCGATGTGGGGCTGGCGATCGGAGCCGGGGCCGACATCGCGATTGAGAGCGCCGGGATCACGCTGGTCGGCGGCTCGCTGCATGGCATCGCCGCCGCCATCGCTATCTCCCGCGCCACCGTGACCAATATCCGGCAGAACCTGTTTGGGGCTTTCATCTACAATATCCTGGGAATCCCGCTGGCGGCGGGGGCGCTCTACCCCGCGACTGGATTATTGCTGAATCCGATGCTGGCCGGCGCAGCCATGGCCCTGTCCTCGTTCACGGTGGTCAGCAACGCTAACCGGCTGCGCGGCTTTCAACCCTCCGCTGCCCCGATAGAAGTGAGGAACCCGGCATGATCACCCTTCTCGTCAACCTTGCCGGACTGGGCCTGATCGGCCTGATCGTCTGGTGGTTCTGGATCGCACGCCCATGAAACGCCTGAATCTGTCCAAACTGCCTTGGCTGAACCGACTGGGACTGGTGGTCGGCGGGACCGTCGCCGTCGTCGCCAGCTTCGCCATCGCCTCGCTGCTGTTTATCGTGTTGCTGGCCGCTGGGGGAGCTGCAGCCATCTGGCTATGGTGGAACTATCGCCGACTGATCCAGCGCGCCCAACAAGCCGCTCCCGATTTGATCGAGGGCGAATTCACGGTTGAACCGCCGCAACCGTTGCTGGAAGATCAACGGTCGCTTGACCGCCGAACCCGTCCCCATCGCAATCCCCGCCGTGGCCGCCCACACTGACGGTGTGGCGATGCCCGACCCGGAGTCTCCAGCCGTTGCGCCGCCTGCTGCAATCACTGACTCTCCGACGGTTTTTCTGGTGGATGATGATCCTGCGGTGCGCGATGCGGTGAGCCTGTTGTTGCGGGCCAACGGACTGGCGGTCGCGGCCTTCTCTGGTCCGGCTGACTTTCTCGCGGCAGACGCAGCCCGGCGACCGGGCTGTCTGGTGCTGGATGTGCGGATGCCCGTGATGAGCGGGCTGGATGTGCAGAAACAACTACGGGCGGACGGTTGCCGGATGCCGATCATTTTCATGTCTGGCTACGGCGATGTCCCGATGGCGCTCCGGGCGATGAAAGCCGGCGCGCTGGACTTTATTGAAAAGCCGTTTCCGGGCCAGTTGCTGCTGGATCGGGTTCACGAAGCGCTGGCGCTCGATGCCCGTGAGCGCGAACGGCAAGCCCGGCGTGATGCGGCGACCGCCCGGTTGGCCTTGTTGTCAGCACGGGAGCGGGAAGTGCTGGACCGGGTAGCGTCGGGCCAGTACAACAAAACCATCGCCGCTGATCTGGGCATCAGCATTTCCACCGTGGAAATTCATCGCAAGCGGGCGATGGCCAAGCTGGAGGCCGGATCGCTCTCGGCGCTGATCCGGACGCTGGCGCTGGCCAACGGCGAGGAATAGCGCCTTCGCTTTACGTCATTCCCGCGAATGCGGGAATCCAGTCATGGATGCCCGCTATCCGACGCTGCCCGACCCGGCGCATACCGTGATCCGCGACCACCTGTTGTTTCTGGTCATGCAGCCGCGTTTACGGCGCAATGCCTGTTTCAGCGTGAAACATCGTGAAACAGGCTTGTTTCAAATCTCCAATGATGTGCGGCGTTTCAGCGATATGTCGATAGAGGAAATCTTTATCGTTCATTGAGTTGTGGGTTTATCAGAACAATGGCGCGATAAATGCTAATGTCGGGGATTCTGAACGCAAACGGTGAATGATCCCAAGAAGCATCACCGTTCGCCGCCGCTAATCCACAGAGCCAGACTCGCCAAACCATGCCCCTTGCGCAACGCCATCTCATCGCCTACCCGGTTTGCATTGCTCCATGAGCCACAGCCAGCACGGTTCGCTTGCGACTCGCGTTCTTGCCGTGATCGAGCGCCATCCCGAAGGTCTGCATCTCGAAGAAGTCCGAAGTCGACTTTGCCGGGATGGGCATCGGCCCAGCCCTGATGCGGTCGCCGTCGTTCTGCTGGATTTGCAGCGGGCTAATCTGACGCAAATCGGCGGGTTGCGGCGCTGGTCGCCCTACGCCATTCCGCCGCCTTGCCCGACCCGAACTGCCGGAGATCGGGACACGCTGGAGAGTGCGGGATCCGCCCGTTTAGCCAGTGGCCCCGTGCTGACCGCGATCCCCGCTACTGTCGGCGTTCCGCGCCTCGCGCCGCCCGCTGCGCCGACGCTTGAAACCGGTGAGCGGCTTGAACCTTCTTTCGGGCTGTTGCGCCGCCTCCTGCCCTACTACCGCGAGGCGCTAGCTCGCAACGAACGAGCGCTGTTACTCGGCGACGCCAGCCGCTATGGCGAACTGTTCCTGTTGCTGGCGCCACGCGGGCGGTGGTGGCCCGGCGAAGGTGAATGCGCCAGCCTCCATCTGGCGCGGGCTTTGTTGCCGCCAGCATTTCTCACTGCACTGGCGCGACGGGGGCGTGAGCCGCTGCATCTCGCGTTTCCGATTGCGCTGGTGCATCCCAGCGATGCCGCCCGCCCGCCGTTTGTGGTTCCGGTAGCGACCGTCGCGGTGGACTGGACGCTCGATGCCGAGACCTTGCGTCTGGAACTCCCCGCCGCAACGCCCGCCATTGAATGGTCCTGGGTGCGGGGTCAGCGTCAGCGCGGGCGGCGGGTGCGTGAATTGCTCGATGCGCTTGAAGTCAACGCCGATGATGAAGTGTGGCAAACCGGTTCGTTGGTGGACTGGCGGACCTTTACCGAGCGGTTGGCCGGCGCGGTTCCTGCCGAGTTGCGGACGCCGCTCGACCTGATTCACCCATTGCCGGCACTGGACTGTGGCGGGTCTGCCGGCGTTTACGGCGGTTTGGCGCTGTTCCTGTCGAGCGATCTCCAGTTTGCCCGGCGCACCGTGCGGGATTTGCTGGATTTGGCGCAATGGTCGGATGCCGAATTGGCCCAGACCGCGCTGGCCGCGTTTTTCGGCGGCGCAACCGAGCCGGAGGAATCGACCGCTGCGCCGCTGCCGGTCCTGGAGCCGCTGCCGTTGGGCGAGGATCAGTTGCGTGCGGTGCGTGATGGTCTCAATCGGCCCTTAACCGTGGTCACTGGCCCGCCCGGCACCGGCAAGTCCCAGGTCGCGGTGGCGCTGATGGCCAGCGCAGCCTTGGCTGGGCGCAGTGTGTTATTCGCCAGCCGCAATCATCAAGCGATTGACGCCGTCGTGGATCGGTTTGCGGACGTAGTGGACCGTCACCCGCTGTTGATCCGGGCCAATACCCGCGATGGTGGGGAAGGGTTCAGTTTTGAGCGGGCGATGGAGGCGATTCTGGCGCGACCCGGCAGTTCAGGGCGGCGGGAACGCTTGGCCGCCTCCGGTAGCGCACTCGCCCGGTTGGATGCCGCCCGCGCTGCGGCGATTGATCAGGCTCAGGGCGCTGCGGAACGGGCGGATGAGCTGGGCCGGCTGGAAACCGCGATGGGCGATCTGGAAACGGCGATGGGGCTGGAGGCTGCCGCGCCGCTGCCCTTGCCCAATGCTCTGCCGCCGCCCGAACCGCCGGCAGGATCCGGTTGGCGACAATGGTTGACTCCCTGGCGGCGGTTCTGGCGGTTGCGCCGATTGCGCCGCCTCCGTCTGGACTGGGCGCAGTCAGGATTGCCGGAACCCAGTGCGGCGACGCTCGCGCTGCACGAACAGCGGCTGGACGATCTGCGGACTCTCCAAGGCTTGTGGGAGGAGCGGGCGCGGCTCGAAATTGCGATTCGGCAACCACCCGCCACTGAGACCATCGCCGATCCGGTTGCCCTGAGCGAACAGATTCAAACCTCGGCCCGCGCCTGCCTGCTGGAATTGAGCGAAGCGCTGACTGAATGTGCGCCCGAACACCGTCAGGCGCTGACGGCGTTGCGGGGTGACCTGGCGCTGTTGCGGAATGAAGGCGCGGCGGGTGCGGCTCGCGCTCGTGACCGGTGGTCCGCCCAGCGCGGCGTGATTCTCGATCAGTTTCCGTTATGGGCGGCATCCAATCTCGGCGCGGCCAGCCGGATTCCTTTAGTGCCGGGGCTGTTCGATTACGTCGTGCTGGACGAAGCCGCTCAATGCGACATCGCCTCGGCATTGCCGCTACTGGCGCGGGCGCGGCGGGCGATCATCATCGGCGATCCGGCGCAACTGACCCACATCACCCAGGTTCGCCCGGAATGGGAAGCCGATGCTTTGCGCGCCGCCGGGTTGCGAGTACCGGGGATTGGCCGGTTCACCTTTTCCGCCAACAGTCTGTTTCACTTCGCCGCCGCCGCGTCCGGCGATCATCACCTGCTCCGCGACCACTTCCGTTGCCACGATGACATCGCCGACTACATCAGCGAAACCTTCTACGGCCACAGGTTGCGGCCATTGACCGATGCCCGGCGGTTGCGTCCGCCGCCCGGCAAGACCGCCGGGTTTCACTGGACTGAGGTGCGCGGCTCCCTCCAACCGGCCCGCACCGGCTGTTGGGCGCCTGCCGAGATCGACGCGATCCTGGCCGAACTCGGTCGGTTACTGGCGCCGGGCGGGTTTACCGGCACTATCGGGGTGGTGACTCCGTTCCGCGAGCAGGCCAATCGGTTGCGCGATCAGGTGGAGCGAGTGCTGCCGGTGGATCGGATCGCCGACACCCGGCTGGAAGTCCATACCTCGCACGGTTTTCAGGGCGACGCCCGCGACGTGATGCTGTTTAGCCTGTGCGTCGGGCCGGAGATGCCGGAACGGGCGCGGCAGTTCCTGCGCGAGACCGGCAATCTGATCAATGTCGCGATCAGTCGCGCCCGCGCCATTTGTCATGTGTTCGGCGATCTCGACTATGCGGCGCAGTGCGGGATTCCTTATCTCGAAACCCTGCTGGCCCGTCGCCACAACCCACGCCAGGCTACTACCGCTACCCAATTTGATTCGCCTTGGGAAGAGCGGTTATGGCAGGCGCTGGCGGCGCGGGGCATTGAGACCATCACCCAATACCCCATCGCCGGTCGTCGGCTGGATCTGGCCTTGATCCGGGGCGATTGCCGCCTTGACATCGAGGTGGATGGCGACTGGTTTCATCGCGACCCGGACGGTCGGCGCAAGATGGCCGACTTGTGGCGGGATCATCAACTACGCGCGCTCGGCTGGAAAGTCGTGCGCTTCTGGGTCTACGAACTCCGGGAGAATATGAATGGCTGCATCGAGCGAATCCTCGCCGAACTTTGAATGGCACGGGCGGTGGCAAGCCGCGCTCTGGTTAGCCTTGGTGTTGACGCTGGGCGGATTTGGCGCAGTGCTATTCGGCATCCTGAGCGATGCCCTGGAGCGGCAGACCTGGCGTGAACAGCGCGAGGCCACCCGTGCTGATTTGCAGACCCTCAGCGCCGAGCGGGTTCGCCTTGACCAGGCCGTGACCGAATTGCGCCGGACGCACACGGCGCTGGATACCGAACAGGCCAATGCGGCGAAATTGCGTGATGAAGCGGCAAGCCTGCGCCGGGAACTGACCGACAGTCGGGCGGAACGGGATTCACTGGCCAAGCGCCACGACGGATTGCTGGCTGAGATCAAGGCGGCTGAAACCCGCATTGCCGACCTCGAACAGCGCCGGGACAGCGCGGAAAAGCAGGGAGTAGACGCCGAGAATCGCCGCCAGTCGGCTACTGAGGCCGAGCGGACCGCCAGAGCGCGGCAAACCGAAGCCGAACAGGCGCGTAATGAGGCGATCAGTCAGCAAAAGACCGCTGAGCAACGGGCCGGGCAACTGCTGCAAGACCAGAAGACGGCTGAGCAGCGCGTCAGCGATTTACGCGCCCAGGAAACCCAACTGACCAACACGGTCGCGGCGGCGGGCAAGGAACACGCCCGGCTCCAAAGCGACGCGCAACGACTGGATGCCGAGATCAAGAAACTGGATCAGGTGCGCGTTCAACTGGAACAGGATACACGCACCGCTGCCGAGGCCCGGCGCAACGCCGAAGTCGCCCGACAGGAACAGGCGCAAATCACCTCAACCCTGACCACTGCCCGCGATGCCCTGAAAACAGCTCAAGGGCAACTGGCCGAAACCCAGGGTCAGCAAACCGCCCTGGCCGGTGAAGTCGCTCGGCTGAAGACGGAAAAGGACGCCTCTGCTGGAGCCATTCGGGAAGCGGCTGAGGCGCGGGCGGCGCTGGACAAGTTGCTGGCCCGACAGAAAGAGGCGGAAAACGCCGTAGCGGCTGCCGAACAGAACATCCGCCAGCTCGCCGCCCAAAAGACTGCCTTGGAAGCCGACATGGCGAAGTTGGGCACTGTCAGTAAACAACTGGAGGCCGTTCGGGCGGACTTGGCAAACGCCAATGCTGAATTGGAGCGGGCACAAAGCCAGCGCACGACCGTTGCTGCGGAGCTGGACCGGATGGGGGTACGGCGCACTGCGCTGGAGCGCGAGGTGGGTGCTGCTGAACAGAACAATCGGGACTTGACGGCCAAAAAAGCCGCCTTGGAAGCCGATATGGCGAGGTTGGGCACGGTGAGCAAGCAACTGGAGACTGCACGGGCGGATTTGGCGACGGCTACGGCTGAAGCGGAACGGGCGCAGGGCCAACTGAATGAGGCCAAAGCCAAACGGGAATCGCTGATCATTGAGCTGGAGCGGTTGAATCTGCGTCGGGCTGAACTGGAGCGAGAGGTTGCGGCCTTGGAACCTCGTGCCAAAGAATCGGAGGCCTTGCGTAAACGTCTGCAAGAAGATGCCGGTACGTTGAACGCTCTCCGTGAACAAATTGAGCGACGGCGCACGGAACTTGCGTCCCTGCAACCCTCTTTACCCGCACAGCCTGCCCCTTCCACTAACTCCGGCGTCAGTGGGCGCTAACTTCAGGAGCCTTTCATGGATACGCAAATGATGGTTTTGACGGCTTCGGCAGGCGCGTTTGCCTGCATGGTCAGCGTGATCATGGCGTTGTTGGCCGGTATGCGCTATAGCGCCCACTTGCGGCGAATGCCTGCCGCAACGGCTTTTGAGGATGTCGTAGAACGGCTGAAGAATGGGCGTGAAGAACTTGAACGGGTGGAAGCGGAGTCTGAAAAACAGCGAGGGCAACGGGATGCCCTCAAGGCTGAACTTGGCGTCATCATTGCCCATCGTGACGCCACTAAAGCAGAACTTGATGATCTAAAAAATGAACTGATTGGTATTGATGGACGCAAAGCCGAAGTTTTGAAAGTTAGCGATGCACTGACTGAATTGCATACCCAACAGGCTGAGTTATTACGCGATATTGCTGAACATCGGGCAGAGTGCAATCAGCTTTTCGTTGCAGCAGAAACAGCCAAGGCGCAAGTCATTTTGTTTCAGGATCAAGCCAACAAGCTCAAGGCTGAAATTGAAAAACTTGCCCCTGAAAAAAATCGTTTGGACGAAGTACGGAGAGAAGTTGAAAATGCCAACCATGAAATGATAGCAATTCAAGCCAAAGCGAATCAATTTATTGTGCAACAAGAAAAATGCTTGGCTGAAACTAATGGTCTTGAAGATAAAAAAGTCCAACTTGAAAATGAATTGGTACGCCTACGGGAAGAAATTAATCCGCTCGCGGCTGAATTTGAACAGATTCATCAGGAGCTTGAAACAGCGAGTCAGGAATTAAAAACTACTCGCAAAGAACAGCAAAATATCGAGGAAGATTTAGCACACTCGCGATTTGTTCGCGTCAGCTTGGAAGCCACAACTGCGACCACTCGTATTGAATTGGAATCAATGCAAACAGCATTGGCCGAACTAAAAACAAAGTGCGAACCCTTGGCAGCGGAAATAGCGAAACTTGAGGCAACCCGCAGACAACAACGAGAGATTGAGGATGAACTCAGTTATTTAATCGCCGTGCAGGCTAATACCGAGGCGGCTATTACTACTAACCGAGAAGCTGTAGAGGTAGTACAAGCCGAGTTGGAAGAACTGCAAGAAGAACGTGATCCATTGTCAGCGGAACTCGAAAATGTACGCAGTGAAATCATCGCCGGACGCAAACGACAGCAGGAACTTGAGGAGGAGGTCACTGGTTTGTATGCCACCCGCGCCGTTCTCGAAGAAAAAATAGCTAAATCTCGCAAAGACTTGGCAGGAACACAATCAAGGGATACCGATCCGCCACCACCCGATGAAAAGATTGCTAATCTACTGTCTCCACCAGCTTGCCTGGTCGAACAAAAAGATGAGCAACAAATTCCAGTATTACCCCATGCACAGCATAAAGTTAGTGAGGCCGAGGCACTCGATAAAGTTCTTGAACATATGGAAAAGCTGGGCTTGTATTTCCCAAAACGCACTCTTTATGCTTTTCACACTGCACTTAAAACTGCCGCAATTAGTCCACTTACCGTATTAGCTGGTATCTCCGGAACCGGTAAGAGCCAGCTTCCCCGGCGCTATGCTGAAGCTATGGGTATCCACTTTCTGAAGATTCCGGTACAGCCGAGATGGGATAGTCCACAAGATATGCTCGGGTTCTATAACTACTTGGAGGGTCGCTACAAGGCAACTGAATTGGCGCGGGCCTTAGTCCACTTCGATCCTTACCATTGGCCAGATCTTGCGGAAAAATATAAGGATCGATTGATGTTGGTGCTGCTTGACGAGATGAATCTTGCCCGAGTGGAATACTACTTTAGCGAGTTTTTAAGCCAACTCGAAGGTCGCCCTGAACCTGGCAATATTAATCCAGACCATATTCGCAACTCAACTATCATTCTTGATATTGGTAGCAGCGAATCACGGCGTATCTATCCTGGCCATAACCTGCTGTTTGTTGGAACGATGAATGAGGATGAATCAACTCAGACACTTTCTGATAAAGTTCTTGACCGTGCTAATTTGCTGCGCTTCTCCAGACCGGCGAAACTAATGGACAAACCATTAAGAGATGAAGCCGGATGCCCAGCAACTGGTTATTTATCCGCAAAGGTTTGGCATCAATGGCAACGTGACACCATTGATCCAAGCATCGGTAATTCTATTGGAGAATGGATCAAAGAACTGAATGATGCGCTTGATGGGTTAGGCAGGCCATTCGCGCATCGGGTTAATCAGGCAATCCTGGCCTATGTTGCGAACTATCCAGTCATTCATAGCAAGACAGAAAGCGCTCAATTCGCCTTCGCCGATCTGCTGGCGCAACGTATCCTGCCAAAATTGCGTGGTATTGAGCTGGACAATGAAATCCTGCGACCTCACTTGGATCGGATTAAGGATCTGATATCAAACAAGCTCAATGATCAACAACTGGCTGATGCATTTAATAAGGCGGTGCGTGATGATGGCAGTGGTCGACCATTCGTATGGATAGGCGTAAGGCGCGATTAGAAATGATCCCATTTATTCTGACAGTACCTTGGGGACTTTATGCAATTACCCCTATTGCTGGTTTTAACGCTAAACATGCATTAAAGAATGGCGATACCATCACAGTGGACGGTCGCTATGGCGCAATGTTGGCGCTACCGAAAGTGGCGGAATTACGTTTTACTGGTCGCAACTGGCGTTCACAATCAGAAGGAGGCGCATTTTCCTGGCGTGATGGTCCTTTTCGTCTATGTTCGTTGCCAACTGCTGCACAAGAGCGGGAGCAGGAAGTAGGGCTTGAGATTCGCGAAAACGGGCAGGTTCTTAGCGTTACTCTGAAAATGGATAATCATCTGCTAAGACCATGTGGTGCCCATAACAGTACGCAAGATGCGGGTCCTGCCGATATGATGCATGGTTTCATCTTGCAGGTGTTGGCCCGCATTCGCGAAGCAGAATCCGAACACGATCCAGCAGAATGTTGGGGTGCATCAATGACCGGGTGGGATCGTCTTCAAGCAGCCTGGCTTACAAAAAAAGTGCGTGGTGAAGAAGCGCCACTCGATCTAATTGTTGAACATGCTGAGCGGCTTCCCCGCCGTATTGATGAAACGGCTTCGTATCCTCGGCGTGTATTAAAAAGAACCCGAGAATTGATGGCTATTGACCGGATTCAGGAACTCGACAATGCGTGTATTGAATGGCTGATCCGCCAGCCAGGGCGTTCAGTGGCCGAAAAAGCTGGACCGCGCCAGCGTTTATTCGGGGTGACCCGTGAAGAAAATCTCGACACACTTGAAAATCGGGTACTGAAAGATTTATTACGTCTGAGTGCAAATGAGGCACATGCTTACTCACAAGCAAATAAACGATATGGTAATAGCGAACGGGTTAAACTCGTCAACCGCTATCGCTCTTTATGCCGCCGACATTATCGCGATTTAGATGATGCTGGTATTCTCCGCCCCACACATCCAATAAACCCCAATTACGTTTTACAACACGATTCTCGCTACCGCATTATCTGGAATGCCTACCGCGAAATTCTCAGCGGCGAGCAGCGAAAAGATGATCTTTGGCGCTGGCAACGCCGCTTATGGGCTGATTTTACGCGATTAGCCGTGGTGGTCGCTATTGATCGACTGTCCTCGAAAAAGCGTATTGCCATGTCGCCGCTACATATAAATTCTGGACAAGCTAATGGGCACTGGTCAGATACTTATCCGCTGTTGGCGGTATTTATGCTGAATCGCCATAATCGTTTTCTAATTATCGAGGTACTTGATACAACGGATGTACCTCCAGATGATCCAAATGAAGATAAGGATCAATGTTCACGACCAACCTCTTGGATTTATGGACTAGGCTGTACAGTGGTTATTCGGCTGACTAATTGTGATAATGGGTATAGTGGCAGTCTGTGTATCTGGGGTGTGCATGGTACGGCGACCGAGCCAATTTCACTAAGTGATCTTGTCTACTCTGCAGATGAAGCATTACAGAAAGTTCTTTCCCAAGAAGCAATATGGACGGGCCAAACATTTAATGCGCGTGGTTTGGTTATTCGTTCAACTCCTGATTTTGCTAATATGAGTGCGGATCAAATGATACCTCCTATCCGTTGCTCCAAAACTGAATCAATAAAAGTTGGTGCGGAACAAGGAAATCTTGTTTATGGCATCACGCTGGATGTCGATCCAGATAGAATCAATGAAACATTTACTTGGTTTGATGTAATTCTCAATGACAGTATTGACAGGTTATTCGCATGAATACCGCTATCGGAATTGATTTAAACGGTGTACTCGATACCGTCGCTTATCCTGATCAAAAGCTGCACCATGCACCCGTTCCGCCTGTAGTCATCACAGATTTACCGCAAGGAATACTCACAGGCGAGGAAGCGATCTTGTCACCCTTTGGTCGTCCCCGTCTGGCAGAGACAGTGGGTTGCCGTACCAGCATATTAGAACTCCTGCGGGTACTAGAACTGGACAGCGCTGAACCTGAAGCGCCCCGCCAGATCGGGCAACATCTTCATAGCCTACTGCCGAAAGAAAATCGTAGTTGTGTTATTGCCGTACCTGATATACCAACATTCAATGAGCGCGCCCGAGATCGATTGATCAGCGGAGCATCGCAGTGTGGAGTAAATGCCAGTCTGCTGTGGCGGCCTGTGGCAGCGTTGTTGGGATGGGGTGAAACACTGAACAATACGGAACTAAGCGCTCTGCATGGAAAGTGCGTCTGTGTCCTGCAACTCTTACCTGAAGGAATTGCGGTCAGCGAATTGGGTTTGGAGTGTGTGAAACAGGACGCGCAGTCAACCTTAGTTCCGGTGCGACGGCGGGAAGGACTCCGAAAGCTGTATCCCTATTCCAACCGTGAATTGACAAACTTGCTGGCCGACGAAATGAGTATTACCGATCATCGCTTATTGTGGGCCAGCGCTTGGGCTTGGAATGCTCTCCTGGGACGCACTGCCGAACCTGAGTTATTGCCGGATACTCAGTCTCCAAGCGGTTGGCGGATGGTCAATGGATTGCCCAACTTGCGGGGTAGCCTTGCCAAGGCGCTGTCTACAGCAGTTAATTCGGTATTGCAAGAAAATTACTCAAAATTCAAGGGTGCTTCTGCAATATTAATCGAGGGACCACTAGCACATGCCCATTTTCAACCACAATTAGGAGCAACAGTTTTTTTGGATTTTATTAAAAATAAATTCAGGGATTATGCCGTATCCCTTGATAGTGTTTTTGGAATTTCGACAACAGGGAGTCTCGTTGCTCAGGGCTGCACAATTTGTGCTAAACGACAAACTAAAGGGCTTATTACTTATTACGATTTTCTGCCAATGCTTGAAATCAATGTACTCCAAGGTAAAGAATATACCTTTGCACCATTGATCGATGTAAACCGCGTTGAGGGAGGCAAAACCTACTTTAACACACTTGCGGATCGCTTCAAAATTGATAAAAAATCTAAAAAGCTTGTTTTTTACTTATTAAAGGAAGATGAACAAGAAGCCCGTCGTAGTGAAACCACGTTATCGGTAGAAAACGAGGTAAAAATTAGCCTGCATGTAACTCAAGTGCCTGCCCAAGGCTATGCAAAAATTGAAATTTGTCCTGATGTATATGGCGCATTAGGGAATAAATCCATTCTTCTGGATTGGTCAGCAATGGATATAGAAAAAAGAACACGTGAACAGATATTGTCTAGTTTGCCAATCGAATTAGGAATTGGCTATCCAGAAATATTACCACAACCAGCTCACCGTTTAATTTGGGAAGAAACTTCAATATTAAATACAATAAAAGAATTCAATATTTGTTCAGTTCACGAGTATCAGTATGATAATTTGATCTCGAAACAACACGAAAAAACACTTGGACGAATTGGCACACGGAGCAGTCCATTTTTTCTTACAAGAAATAATATAGATCAAGGTGATATTGACCAAGATGAAGATATTTATACTGCTGTTGATTCAGAGGGTCATCTACCTAACGGGGTTAGCTTGGAGATTATAGAAGAATTTAACAAGTTCCATGAAAAACTTGGGCGTGACTTCGTTAAGGCTAATGCTAGAACCCGTATTGAGCAATTGGCGCGTTTAGGAGCAACACTTTATAGGAGTTGCCCTGAAGCTATTGTTGGTTACTATCGACGAGTCGCAACACCAAATGGCCCTAGTCCAAGACTAATATTTTATGCAGGTAGGATTTTTTGTAGTGAAGCCGATCTAACTCGTTTATTTGAATACTGTAATCGTCGCTACCACGATGCGCATAGAGATGGAACCCCACTTTCATGGTACGTTATCAAGGCTGTTGGTGATGCGCTTGCTTTTCAGGAACAGGCCGGTGAAATTCTTGACCCTAAATTAGCTGATTCAATAGCAGATGCCATGCTTTATGTTTTAAAGAATGAAGTAAATAAACGTAAATTTAAAAATCCGTTTAAAGTAGTTATACGATTAAGTGCTTTCTTGTTAAGACATCGAATGCATCCTAATCATCGCGATTTTTTATACCCAAAAAGCTTAAATACAAGGAACAATCAAAGAGCAAAAGAATTATTAGAATTACTCGAAGAAGCATCTAATTTAGGGGCTTTTAATAAAGATAAAAAACTCAAAAAAAATGCTGATCAAATACGAGAACATATTCTGTATCAAGGGACCAATTCGATTATTGTTATTGGCCCAATTGATGATGAAGGTTGATAATTAATAACAAAAAATTTCATTCTAAAACCAATTTTAAGCAACAGTTTATTAAAGCGGATTAAGTAATGATTAAGCCGATATTTATTACAAAAGTCATGCTTCGCAACTATAAAAGCATCGGCTATTGTGATGTCTCACTGGGGAAATTAACGTACCTGGTTGGGGCTAATGGTTCCGGCAAAAGCAATTTCCTCGATGCGCTCCATCTGGTTCGCGACGCACTCTCCGGATCACTCGACAATGCCCTGAACGAGCGGGGCGGTTTAAGTGAAGTCAGACGGCGATCAAGCGGGCACCCGACTCATTTTGGCATCCGGCTGGAGTTCTCCCTGGCGACCACCGGACAGCCAGGCTATTACGCCTTTACTATCGCGGCATTGGCTGGTGGTGGCTACGAAGTCCTGACCGAGAAATGCGTCATTCAAGGCGCTGGGAAGGGTACTTTCTTCCAAATCGACCGGGGGCGCTTACAGGGCAGCAGCGAGACGGTTTTTCCCGCCGTCACTGCGGATCGCCTGGCGCTGGTGGCCGCATCGGGCCTTACCGCATTTCGTCCGGTGTTTGATGCCTTCACCCACATGGGATTCTATAACCTGAATCCCAAGCTGATGCGCGAACTGCAAAAACCGCAGGAAGGCCGCCTCCTCAAACCAGTGGGCGAAAATATCGCCAGCGTCATTGGTCATCTGGAACGCCTGGCCCCCGACCGGTTGACGCTGGTCCAGCAATACCTGCAAACGGTAGCGCCGATGGTGCATGGCGTGGAGCGGAAACAGGTGGGGCCGATGGAAACCCTCGAATTTCGCCAAGACATGGTGGGGGCCAAGCATCCCTGGCGCTTCCTGGCGCAAAACATGTCCGATGGAACCTTGCGCGCCCTCGGCGTATTAGCCGCACTGTTCCAAGGCAATCGCGACTATTCGCCAACCCTGGTCGGTATCGAAGAATCTGAAACCGCCTTGCATCCGGCGGCCAGCGCAGCCTTGCGGGAAGCCTTGACCAGAGCTTCGGAAGAGACTCAGGTCATCGTTACCAGCCACAGCCCCGATCTGCTGGACGATCTGAATCTGAGCGCCGATGCCTTGCTGGCCGTCGTATCAGAGGGAGGTGAAACGCGGATTGCGCCCCTGGACCCGGCCTCATGCGACGCCATGCGCCAGCGCCTGTTTTCAGCCGGAGAGTTATTGCGCTTGAACCAACTGGCGCCCGATCCAGCCGCGTTGGCGGCGCAGCAACAACGGCAGGCGGACTTCTTTGGCGAGATCGAAGGATGAAAGTGGCTGCAATTGTGGAAGGTGATGGTGAAGTAGCCGCCCTGCCGGTTTTGCTCCGCCGGATTGGCGAGTGGCGAACCCCCGGTTATTTCATCCACATCGTGACTCCCATCCGGGCAGGTTAGCGAAGCGTAACCCGCCGATTCCATGGGGGTGGAAATTCACCGCAAGCGGGCCATGGCCAAGCTGGAAGCCGAATCGCTCCCGGCGCTGATCCGGACGCTGGCGCCGGCCAACGGCGAGGAATAGCCCGGATTAACCCACCCGCCGGCGGTTGGCGAATGCCTGCAACGCCGCCGCCGCTTCCGGCGAATCCAGCAGTTCGATGAAATGCCGGCTTTCCACCGCAATCGTCTCCCGCACCACCTCAGCTTCCGTCCGTTTCAACAGCGCCTTGCTCAACTGCACCGCGGTGGCGGGCAAGCCGGCCAACCGCCGCGCCTTGGTCAGCGCCAGTTCCAGAGTGGCTTCGGCATCGGCGCATAGACCGTTGATCAAGCCCCATTCCAGCGCTTGTTCCGCACTGAACGGCTCGCCGAGCAGCAGCAGTTCCGCCGCCCGGGGATAGCCGATCAAGCGCGGCAACAGCAGGCTGGATCCCGCTTCCGGGCAGAGGCCCAGATTGACGAACGGCAACGCCAGCGTTGCGCCGGCCCGGACATAAACCAGATCGCAATGCAGCAGCAAAGTCACCCCGATCCCGACCGCGACCCCATTGACCGCTGCAATCAGCGGTTTGGGAAACTGGCGCAGAGCGGCCAAAAACTGGAAGACCGGACTCTCGTCGCCGCCGGGCGGATTGGCGAGAAAATCGGCGATATCGTTGCCGCTGGTAAAGCTGTCGCCGCTGCCGGTTAGCACCACGGCGCGAATGTCCAGGTTTTGGGTCGCTGCATCCAGCGCAGCGGTCAATCCCGTATACATCGCTACGGTCAAGGCGTTCTTGCGGTCGGGGCGGTGGATGCGAATCAGCAACGTCCCGTCCCGTGATTCAGTGATAATTTCCGGCGTACTCATCTTGGTCATGACCCGTTTTGTTGTAGTAGGGTGGGCACGGCCCACCTTTGATTGGCGATTGAGTAGTAGGGTGGGTACGGCCCACCATTTGAGGCGCAGCGGATAGCGATGAAGGTGAGCCGTGCCCACCCTACCTGACTATGTCCGCCGCGCCCGGGCGAAGGCTTCGGCCAAGGCGCCGCTGGGCCGACTCTCGGCGACCGGCGCAGGCGGCGCAGGTGGACGCGATCCCCGTTCCCGTCGCCCGCGATCGGCAACCGGAGCCGCTTTAGTGGGCTGAGTCGCCGGGTCCGGGATCGGATCGTTCAGCCGCATCGTCAAGGCCACCCGCTGCCGTTTCAGATCGATCTCCAGCACCTTGACCTTGACCACCTGACCGGCCTTCACCACTTCACGCGGGTCCTTGATGAAGCGATCCGCCAGCGCCGAGATATGCACCAGGCCGTCCTGATGAACGCCGATGTCCACGAACGCGCCGAAATTGGCGACGTTGGTCACCACGCCTTCCAGCACCATCCCCGGTTGCAGATCGGTCATTTTCTCCACGCCATCCTTGAAGGCGGCGGTTTTGAATTCCGGACGGGGATCGCGGCCCGGCTTTTCCAGCTCCGCCAGAATGTCGCGCACGGTGGGCAGGCCAAACCGGTCATCGGTGAAGTGGGCCGGCTCCAGGGTTTGCAAAAAGGCGGCGTTGCCCAGAACGTCATGCAAGCCCCGCCCGCTGCGGGCCAGAATCCGCTCCACCACCGGATAGGCTTCCGGGTGGACGGCGGAGCGATCCAGTGGGTCATCGCCATTGACGATGCGGAGAAAGCCGGCGGCCTGCTCAAAGGTCTTGTCACCGAGCCGGGTCACTTTCCGCAACTGATCACGGCGACGAAACGGGCCGTTGGCGTCGCGAAATTCGACGATATTGCGGGCCAGCGTCCCATTCAGCCCGGCCACTCGCGCCAGCAATGGCGCTGAAGCGGTGTTCACATCCACACCAACCGCGTTGACGCAATCTTCCACCACCGCATCGAGCATCCGCGCCAGCCGGTTCTGGCTGACATCGTGCTGATACTGGCCGACGCCGATGGCTTTCGGATCGATCTTGACCAGCTCCGCCAGCGGGTCTTGCAGACGGCGGGCGATGGACGCCGCCCCGCGCAGCGTCACATCCACGTCGGGAAACTCCTGTGCGGCCAGAGCTGAGGCGGAATAGACCGAAGCGCCGGCTTCCGACACCACCAGTTTTTGCAGCCGCAGGTCGGGACACTGCTGGATGAGTTCGGTCGCCAGCCGGTCGGTCTCGCGGGAGGCGGTGCCATTGCCAATGCTGATCAAATCCACTTTGTGGCGGCGACACAGTTCGGCCAGGG
>JADLEK010000012.1 GCA_020846135.1 Gammaproteobacteria bacterium | reverse complement strand
TTGCCCTGTAAAGCCGGTTTTACCCCATCAAGAGGGTTGAAATTTACACTGGGACATTGCCAATCAATAGGTTAGCTAGATCGCCTCGCTGAGGTGGGACTGGTTCCACAACAAACCACGATGAACCTTTAATTTTCCGGTTTTATTTTCATGGTCATCAAATTTTTCATAGACGAAGACTAATAAGTGATAGCCTAATCCAAATATTTTTGAGCAGCAGATTTGAAAGGACAGGAAGACTGTGGTTGTTTGATGCTAGTCGTTTTTATATCGATTCCCAGATCGGGCACATCAATTCCAGAAGCAGAATTCCCTTGCTGGTAACGGTAATTTTTGGATAAATAGTCAAGAAAATGATGCTCAAGATAGGTGCCGACAGCTTTCCCATCAGTGACGCCATACAGGGCCGGCTCATCGTGTGAATCTTCCATCCCGGCGAATTTTGCCGCTTCGTTCTTGATGGATTCAATGGTCAATTCTGGTTTCATTTATCAATTACTTAGGAGATTTTAACGACTGCTGAATGATGATCCACTCCCCCTGCCGTTTTACCAACTCCCGATCACAGCCCAAATCGCCGGGTTCCACCTCGACACCCGGCAAGGCCCGAATCACCCGTTCGCCCTGGTTCCGCAACGCCGCCACCTGCTGTTCCAGCCCCGGATCATCGGCCAGCGGCGGAGCATAAATGCCGGTGCTGGCCGGTTCCGGCGCTGAACCCAGCCGCAACAAGATCGCCAGATCCACGCTGAACCCGGTCGCGGGCCGGGCGCGGCCAAACACCTGACCAATCTCATCGTAGCGCCCGCCCTGGGCCACCGCCTGACCCTGCCCCGGAACGTAGGCCGCGAACAGCACCCCGGTGTGGTAGTGATAGCCGCGCAATTCGGCCAGATCGACATGAATCGGCAACTCCGGCCACTGCCGTTGCAACGCTGCAATCAGTCGCCGCAAGGTCGCCAATGCCTCGTGAACCCCGGCGCCAGCCGCCGCCAGCCGGGTGTCGGCTTCATCCAGTATCTCCGGCCCGCCATTCAATTCGGCCAGCGCCAGCAGTGGTTCGCAACAGGCCGGTTTCCATGCTGCCAGATAGCCGCGAATCTCCGGTAGCGCCTTGCGTTGCAGCGCTTCGAATAGCAGTGATTCCTGTTCCCGATCCAGCCCAGCCTGGCGCACCAGTTCGCGGAAAATGGCGACATGGCCCAAATCCAGATGCGCGTCACCGATGCCCGTCATTTGCAAGGTGGTCAGCATCAGGGTCAGCACTTCCAGATCGCTGTCATGACCGCGATGCCCGTACAGCTCGACCCCGGCCTGATAGGGGCTGCGCGAACCGCCAAAGCCGTCAGCGCGGGTTCGCAACACCGGCCCTAGGTAGCATAGCCGCACCGGCCCGGCCCGTTTGAGCAGATGCGCGTCAATCCTCGCGACCTGCGGGGTCATGTCGGCCCGCACCCCCATCATCCGCCCGCTAAGCTGGTCGGTCAGCTTGAAGGTCTGCAACTCCAGATCGTCGCCGGCCCCGGTCAGCAGCGAGTCGAGAAACTCGATCAGCGGCGGGATCACCAGTTCGTAACCCCAGCTTTGGTAAAGATCAAGCAGGGCGCGGCGCAGCCGTTCCAGCCTCCCGGCAGCGGGAGGCAGGATTTCTTCAATGCCTTCGGGCAATAGCCAGCGATCTTCGGGAATCATGGGCGCGGAAATCCTGGTGGGGCAGACTGGGCCTGCAATCGGGCAGAAGAGTAGCAACGATGGACGGTATCAGCGCAACAAATATAGCACCAGCAGCCCGCCAGCCATGCTGGCCAACCCGGCGATTCGCAGAATGCGATCTTCAAGTTGGGCCAGTCGCAGCAGGGTCTGGCGCAGGGTGCCGGGATTGAGAAACGGAATGATGCCTTCCAGCACTAGCATCAACCCGAACGCCGCCAGCAGTTCATCCCACATGGCGGCATCCGGCGAACGCTGCAGCAGCAACGGGAAACCGGCGATCCGGGATCATTCATTGCGCCTGGTTGAAATAGCGGAAAAATTGGGAATCCTGCGGTTGCAGGATCAGCACATCATCCTTGGAATTGAAAGTCCGCCGATAGGCTGACAGGCTACGGCTGAAGTTGTAGAAATCCTGATCCTGGCTATATGCCTGCGCGTAGATGTTCGCCGCTTGGGCATCGCCATCGCCGCGTTGCCGTTCAGCGTCGCGATACGCCTCGGCCAGGATTACCGTGCCTTGCCGGTCGGCATCGGCGCGGATCCGTTCCGCCGCTTCACCGCCCCGCGAGCGAAAGTCCTTGGCGACCCGCAGCCGTTCAGCCTTCATCCGGCTGAACACCGAATTGCTCACATCCGCCGGCAGGTCAATCCGCTTGATCCGCACGTCCACCGCCGCGATGCCCAGTTGGGTCGCCTGTTCTTTCAGCAGCCGGCTCAGGGTTTCCATGATCTGATCCCGGTCGCCCGACACCACCTCCTGAATGCTGCGCTTGCTGAACTCACTGCGTAGACTGTCCTTAACGATCTGATCCAGGCGGACATTGGCCTGAGTCGCGTCGCCGCCGACCGTGGTGTAGAACTTGCGAACGTCCTCGATCTTCCACATCGCGAAGGAATCGACGATCACGTTTTTCTTCTCGGCGGTCAGAAACCGCTCCGGCTCGGTGTCGAGGGTCTGCAAGCGGCGGTCAAACTTGCGGATGTTGTTGATCAAGGGCCATTTCAGGTGCAGACCCGGCTTGTAGTTATCCTGGACAATTTCACCCAGCTGGAACCGGATCGCGGTCTGGGTTTCGTCCACCGTGAACAGCGACATGGTGGCCAACACGATCAGGGCGGCGATTCCGCCTAGCAGCGATTTACCCGACAAGGATGGTAATTGCTGCGGTAATTGCGGCAGAGCCATTAGCGCACCTCCCGGCTGCGACTGAGATCGCGCAGGCGGGTCGCCGCTGCGCTGCCGTCAACTGACGGCGTGGAACCGGACGGCAACGCCTCGGACAAAGGCGTTCCCACCGCGCTACTCGGAGCCGGCCCCTCATGGGGCTTGAGCAGCTGATCCAGTGGTAAATACAGCAGGTTATTGGCGCCTTTCACATCGACCAGCACTTTGCTTGACTGTGACAAGACCGACTCCATCGTTTCCAGATACAGCCGTTCGCGGGTCACTGCCGGCGCTTTCTGATAGGCCGCCAGCAACTGGCTGAAGCGGCTGGTCTCGCCCTGAGCCTGGGCGATCACCTGCTCCTTATAGGCTGACGCTTCCTGTAACCGCCGCGCCGCTTGGCCTCGCGCCCGGGGAATCACTTCATTGGCATAGGCTTCGGCTTCGTTTTTCAGCCGCTGTTCGTCTTCGCGAGCCTTGATGGCATCAGCAAAAGCGTCCTGCACTTCTTCCGGGGGCTGGGCGTCCTGCAGCACGACGGTAATAATCTGCAATCCGGCGCCGTACTGTTCGAGGATGCGCTGACTGAGCTTCTGAATATCGCTGACAATCGCGCTGCGGCCCTCGGTCAGCACGAAATCCATGGTGCTTTTGCCGATAGTCTCGCGGGTGGCGCTTTCCACCACCTGCACCAGTACGCTTTCCGGGTCCAGGACGCTGAACAGGTAGGCGCGGGGATCATGAATCTGGTATTGCACCGCCAGCCGCATGTCCACGATGTTCTCGTCCTGAGTCAGCATCAGCGCCTCTTTTGGCACCGAACGGATCGCGGGTTGCCGGGCACCGCCGCTGCCGGAGCGATAGCCGATTTCGCGGAACCGGCGTTGTTCCAGATTGACAATTTCGACCCGATCAATCGGAAACAGACGCAGATGCGGGCCGGGCATCGTCGTTTCCAGATAGCGCCCGAACCGCAGCACCACCCCGCGCTCGCCTTCATTGACGATGTAGATGCTGGCGATCAACCAGCCGATCAGGGCGATGATCCCGACGATCAGCCCGATCCCGGCGATCCCGGAACCCGACACACCACTACCGCCGCCGTCGTCGCCGCCATTACTGTTGTCGTTACGGTTGCTGCCGCGCCGGTTGCCCAGCAGCGAGTTGAATTTGTCCGACAATTTGCGGACCACCTCATCCAGATCAGGCGGTCCCTGATCGCGGTTGCCGCTATTCCAGGGATCGCGATTGCCGCCTCCCGGTTCATTCCAGGCCATTTCACACCCCAACATTGGTCTTGGCGCTGCTCATAGCGCCGGGCTTTGCAAACCCGAACGCACCCATTCTTCCCGCAGGCCTTCCTTACGGCGCAGCAGGTCCAGATTGCCGAGTGAAGTGCGGACTTCAATCAGCCATTCGCCCGAAGGTTCATGCTGTTCAGCAACCACCGCGCCCAAGCTGAACAGCCGGGAGCGCAGCCGGGCCGCCGCCGCCGGGAGGCACAGCCAGCCATGCACCGCCTCGCCCCGCAGCCGCTCGGTCAAAGCGGTCATTAATCCATCAAGGCCCGCGCCGGTGGCCGCCGACAGCCATACCGCCCGCGCCTGACCTTCGCTGTCCCGCTCCAGCCGGGGCGGATCATCGGTCAGGTCAATCTTGTTAAACACTTGCAGGCACGGAATTTCCACCGCGCCGATTTCGGCCAGCACCGCTTCGACCTCGTCAATGACTGCGTTCCGATCAGGATGACTAGCGTCGATGACGTGCAGCAACAGCCGGGCTTCGCAGGTTTCCCGCAGTGTGGCCCTAAACGCCGCTACCAGTTCATGCGGCAGCCGGCTGATGAAGCCGACGGTATCAGCCAGAATGACCGGCTCGGCCCCCGGCAAATCCAGCCGGCGCAAGGTTGGGTCTAGGGTGGCGAACAATTGATCCGCCGCGTAAACCGCGGATTGGGTCAAGGTGTTGAATAACGTCGATTTGCCGGCGTTGGTATAGCCAACTACCGACACCGTCGGCAAATTGGCCTTGCGCCGCGCCCGCCGACCTTGTTCGCGTTGCTTTTCGACCCGATCCAGCCGCAGCCGAATTTGTCGAATCCGGTCGGCCAGCAAACGCCGGTCGGTTTCCAACTGGGTTTCGCCGGGGCCGCGCAGACCGATGCCGCCGCGCTGCCGCTCCAGATGAGTCCAGCCGCGCACCAGTCGGGTGGATAAATGCCGCAGTTGCGCCAGTTCCACTTGCAGTTTGCCTTCAAAACTCCGCGCCCGCTGGGCGAAGATGTCGAGGATCAAACCGGTGCGATCGATGACCCGGCATTGCAGAAAGGCTTCCAGATTGCGTTCCTGACTGGGCGACAGGGCATGGTCGAAGATCACCAGTTTGGCGTCGCCCTGCTGGGCTGCATCGCTGATTTCCGCAGCCTTGCCGCTGCCGGCGAACAGCCGCGAGTCTGGGGCGGAACGGCGGCCAGTGATGAACGCAACGCGTTCGGCACCCGCCGCCGCCGCCAGTTGCTGAAATTCGGCGGATTCCTGGGGATCTTCGGCTCCATCGAAGAGCAGTCGCACCAGAACCGCGCGTTCACCGCCGTGCGGACGCTCGAACAAACCGCCTCCCGCATTTCAGACCGGGCCGGTCAGGAGAGATCGCCGTCATCGTCATCGGTGGCCAGATTCAGCCGCACATTGCGTACCGGCACAACGGTGGAAATAGCATGTTTGTAGATCATCTGGCTGACGCTGTTCTTGAGCAGGACCACGAATTGATCGAACGACTCGATCTGCCCCTGCAATTTGATGCCGTTCACCAGATACACCGAGACCGGAATCCGCTCCTTGCGTAACGCATTGAGAAACGGTTCCTGGAGAGAATGACCTTTGGCCATGGCGACGCTCCCTTGTTGTTTATGGGCTGAAGAGATGCAGCAATCAGATTTAAAATGAAAGACAAAAAGTTCAAGAGGTTTGCAACCAAAAGCAGCGCAACATTAACGCAGAATGTGTGCCTGCTATCCGGGATCCGCCGCCGAGCGGTCGATTCACCACGTTCCCATGATGTGCTGTCCACGGAATTGCGAACTAAAACAGGCCTAATACTAGCACAGCCGTTCTGGCGTTTTCGGAAAAAACCGGCACTCATGCAGGATCGCCATTGCGCGCTCCAGCAGGCGATCATCGAGGCTGTCCAGCCAGAGCGCCCCGGATTCGGCCCGCAGCCAGGTCAGTTGCCGCTTGGCGAACTGGCGAGTGGCGATGATGGCGCGTTCAATCATCGTGGCTTCGTCGAGCTTGCCGTCGAGGTAGGCCCAGACTTGCCGGTAGCCGACTGCCCGCATCGAGGGCAGATCCGGGCATAAATCGCCCCGCGCCCGCAATGCTGCGACTTCGGCAATCAAACCCTGGTCCAGCATGGCCTGGAATCGTTGGGCAATCCGCTCATGCAGCGCCTGCCGATCCGTTGGCGCGACGATCCACTTGACGATTCGGAACGGCAAGGGTTCGTTATGCGGAATGGCGCAAAGTTCCGTCAGGGAGCGTCCGGTCAGTTCCCGGACTTCCAGCGCCCGTTGAATGCGTTGCGGATCGTGGGGATGAATCCGGGCCGCTGCGACCGGATCGAGTTGCGCCAACCGGGCGTGCAAGGCGGGACTGCCGTACTCGGCAAACTCTGCCGCCAGCCGGGCGCGAATGGCTGGATCGGCGGTCGGCAATTCAGCCAGGCCCCGTTCCAGGGCGCGAAAATAGAGCAGAGTGCCACCCACCAGCAGCGGAATCCGGCCCATCGCCTGAATAGCGGCAATCTCGCGCAGAGCATCGTGGCGGAACTGGCCGGCGGAATAGGCTTCGGACGGATCGAGAAAATCGATGAGCCGGTGCGGGGCGATGCGCAAGGCCTCGGCATCCGGTTTAGCCGCGCCGATGGTCATGCCCCGGTAGACCAGCGCCGAATCAACGCTGATGATCGCGAACGGCTGGCGTTTCACCAGTTCCACCGCCAGCGCGGTTTTTCCGGAAGCGGTCGGTCCCATCAGGAACAGCACCGGGGGGCGGGGATCGGTGGTGGACATGGTTGCCGGGGATCAGTGAGGTGGGCGGGTTCAAGAATAGCGTTGGCATGAAGGCAAGGACCCAGGATCCGTGGATCGTCGAGGTTGTAGCGAATCAAGAGGTTGTAGCGAATCAAGAGAATGGCCTGCCGCCCGTACTCGGTAGCGCGCGGTAAGCTTTCGCCGGCTGACCCCATGACCCGGCGCGTGCGCTGTCGTCGGTCAAGCGGACCGTCTTCCCAGCCAGCGCAGCCCACTCGTTATGCCAACTGTTGTAGCCGCCGGCAATAACCCGCCGCGCCGTCGCCTCGCCAATGTCGGCCGATCCTGAGTAGGCCGCAGTTACAGTGCGCTGCAACGGCCAGTCCATTTCAACGCCATTAAGCGCAAATTTCATGTTGTGATTCTATCTGGAATTGTAACTGCCAACGTACCCCAACGGTGCGATACGCTTAACCGCGAATCTGGAAAGGGTCGCCGATGCTGCGGAAGGCTGGTTGCCGAACACGGCTAAGCTGTCTATGCTTTTGCCATGAACCTTCGACTGCCGGTGCTGGCTCAGTCCAATTATTCTCCAACTTACTGATTATTAAATAAGATCCAAAAGGCAGGTAGGTTTTGGATTTTCAACATTTGCTCCCACAATATAGCCCTTCTTTCAAAATGCCTAAAGCAACCGCAGGCACTTTTTTAGTTGTGAAGTGCCTTACGAATAAAATTATGAACAATCCAAAAAAGGTTCATCGTGGTTTGTTGTGGAACCAGTCCCACCTCAGCGAGGCGATCTAGATAACCTATTGATTGGCAATGTCCCAGTGTAAATTTCAACCCTCTTGATGGGGTAAAACCGGCTTTACAGGGCAAATTCCACAACAACCCGCGATGAACC
>JADLEK010000011.1 GCA_020846135.1 Gammaproteobacteria bacterium | reverse complement strand
TTTTCTGTTCCGGATTCGGGAACGCTTCGATAGTGTGGATATGCAGGCGATGGATACGTTTCGGGAGGAGCGGCGGCGATGACTCATCTGGGTTTTTTAGCAGTAGCAGCGCTGCTCGTGGTTCCGGCAAGTGCGGCGTTATTGCTGATTGGGCTGTCCAGCTATCGATTCGGCGCTCGCTTGAATGTTGGCGCAGCGTTCATCAGCCTGTTAGCGGCGCTGAGTCTATTTTCAACCCGGCCTGAGGCCAATCTGTATCTACGGGTCGATGATTTCAATGTCTATCTGATCGCGCTGAATAATCTGGTCAGTTTTACTACCAGCGTCTTTAGCGCCGGCTATATCGGTCATGAACTAGAGACCGGAAGATTAACGCCAAAGTACCTACGTTTTTATCACGCCATGTATCAGGCGTTGATCTTTGCCATGAATCTGGCGTTATTGGCAAATAACATTGGATTATTATGGGTCGCCATTGAGCTGGCGACTCTGATTACTGTGCTGATGGTGGGTATTTACCGGACTCAGGCTGCGCTGGAAGCCGCTTGGAAGTATTTCATTCTTGGCAGTCTGGGGATTGCCTTGGCGCTGTTCGGGACGATTCTGGTCTATCTGGCGGCGCAGCCTGTCATGGGTCAAGGGCTGCCGGCCATGGCTTGGGATCAATTACTGGCGAATGCCGCCCGCTTCGAGCCTGCCTTGCTGAATCTGGCCTTCATTTTTCTGTTGCTGGGTTATGGCACCAAGGCCGGATTGGTTCCACTCCATGCCTGGTTGCCTGATGCGCATGCTGAAGGCCCGACGCCAATTTCAGCGGTATTATCTGGTTTGTTACTCAATGTTGCGCTTTATGCTGTGCTGCGGTTCAAGATGCTGATGAGCGCTAATCCTGCTGCACTAACGCCGGGGCCGCTGCTGGTTGGCGTGGGCGTGGTGTCGTTGCTGTTTGCGGCCTTGATGATTTACCGGCGCGGCGACATCAAACGGCTATTCGCTTATTCCTCGATTGAGCATATGGGCATTATTACTTTCGCTTTTGGCATGGGCGGACCACTTGCTAATTTTGCTGGATTGCTGCACATGACCATGCATAGTTTGACTAAATCAGCGATCTTTTTTACCGTCGGTCATATTTCTCAAGCGAAAGGCACTCAACGGATTTCGACGATTCGTGGCTTGACCGCAACGCATCCGGCGCTTGGTTGGGGATTGGTGACTGGAGTCATCGCTATTGTCGGGATGCCGCCATTTGGCGTGTTCATGAGTGAATTTTTGCTGGTCAGCTCGACCTTTGCCCGACAACCGTTATTGGCATTGCTGTTGGTGTTGGGATTACTGCTAGCGTTTGGCACGTTACTCTGGAGATTGCATGGGATGGCCTTTGGCGAATCGCACGGCGCGAATACCCAGGTTCATGCTAGTTTGCTGCCGATGCTGACTCATTTGGGGTTGGTGCTGATGGCGGGCATCTGGTTGCCAGGGCCGTTGGTTGCATGGTTTCAGCATGTCGCGGTGTTGCTGGGCTGAAACAGCATGGTCCACAAAAATCATGGAAAGTATGGAAAAAATTAAAGCGGGAAGGGTGAATGAACAGGATTTTATTGGACTGAGGGCGTGATGATGAGTGCTGCTTCTTTGCGGACCATGCTGGATGGTGGTCAACCAGTTGCTGGACATCGCCCGTGGCCGCGAGTCATTGTGACCGCTGAACTCTGGAATGCCTTGCTTGATGGTTTGGCGAGTGGCGATTGGACGATGTTAGGGTTGTGGGGTGAGATTGGGATGGCGCATCTGGCGCTGTATGAAGACTCCAGCGAAACCATAATTGTCGCCAGTTTATCGTGTCCGGATGGACGCTTCCCTTCAGTGGGGCGGATTCATTCGCCAGCGCAACGTTTGGAACGGACTATGGCCGATCTGATTGGTTTGCAACCTATCGGCGCTCCTGATTATCGTCCGTGGCTGGATCATGGCTGCTGGTCAGTGCGACATCCACTCGGCAACGTGACTGCGCCAACGGGTATGCGGCCACCGTACCGGTTTCTGCCTGCTGAGGGTGAGAGTCTGCATCAAATTCCAGTTGGGCCGGTTCATGCCGGGATTATTGAGCCCGGCCATTTTCGCTTTACCGCAAATGGCGAAACGGTGGTGCGACTCGAACAACGTCTTGGCTACGTCCATAAGGGAATTGAAAGCCTGTTAAGTGGTGCAGCGATTGATCAAGCGGCGCGATTGCTTGGGCGAGTGTCCGGCGACAGCACGGTGGCCTATGCTCTAGCTTTTGCTCGGGCGGTTGAGGCAGCGACTGAAACCGTGATCCCGGATCGCGCTCACTGGTTGCGGGCGCTGATGGCTGAACTGGAGCGATTGGCTAATCATTGTGGCGATATAGGCGCAATTTGCAATGATGCTGCTTTTGCATTAATGCTGGCCCATTGCGCAGTATTGCGTGAGAAGATCTTGCGTGCTAGCGCTGAGTGCTTTGGGCATCGTTTGTTAATGGATTGCATTGTTCCTGGTGGAGTGATTGCTGATCTGCCGGTGGATGGAGTGAAAACTGTTCGGGCGCTGATGGCTGAACTTCGCCGTGATTTCCCGCCACTGGTAGAGTTGTACGATAATACTGCTTCATTACAAGACCGTACAGTCAATACCGGTTTTGTCCGCCCAATGTTGATTAAACAGTTTGGGTGTGGTGGAACAGTTGGTCGGGCTGGAGGTCGCGCATTTGACGCCCGCCGCCGGCCTGGTTATCCCCCTTATGATCAATTGACATTTGAAACGCCATTACTGACTGATAGCGATGTGAATGCGCGAGTTTGGCTGCGAATCCATGAAGTACAGCAAAGCCTGCATCTCATTGAGCAGATTTTACAGCAATTACCAACGGGGCCAGTGTATATGGAATTAAACCGCCCCGGCCAGATTTGTGAAGGCATGGCATTAATCGAAGGTTTTCGTGGCGACATTTTGGTCTGGCTGCGGCTGAATGCCGATAATACTGTCGCACGCTGTCATCCTCGCGATCCATCTTGGTTTCAGTGGCCGTTATTAGAGGCGGCAATTGAAAATAATATCGTCGCTGATTTTCCGATCTGCAATAAATCGTTCAACGGCTCCTATTCGGGCCATGATCTGTAGGCTACTTCGTTATTCGTAAGCTGTTATTGCAGAATCTGTTGCAGTCGCCACTGACGATCCCGCCACCGCCACCATCTGAGGCGGCGTTGACTGAGTTAGCAGCTAAGATTAATCGGGCCGCCCAGCGCCGATTGGGTCGCAGTCTATCTATTCGTCAAGTGGACGCCGGTTCCTGTAATGGCTGTGAATTGGAAATCCACGCGCTGAATAATTCTTTTTATGATTTGGAGCGGTTTGGCTTCCATATTGTTGCCTCTCCGCGTCATGCTGATGTCCTGTTGGTGACGGGTCCGGTTACGGTCAATATGAAAGAGGCGCTGGAACGTACTTATGCCGCTACGCCTGATCCGAAATGGGTCGTTGCGGTTGGTGATTGCGGGCGGGATGGTGGTGTTTTTGCCGGTAGTTATGCCTGTGTTGGCGGAATTTCCGCCGTTATTCCGGTCGATTTGCATATTCCCGGCTGCCCACCGACGCCCATGCAACTGCTGCAAGGATTGCTGGCGTTGTTACAGGTGCAAGCATCACGATGAAGAACACAAGGAGACGCTCAGGTGCAGCGTTGGGTGGGGCTGAGCATTACTAAAAGGGAAATTGCTCAGGGCAATCGCGCTATGGGGTAACCGGGGTTGGGGTGCCGAAGAGGAGGCGTAACCGGTAATCATCATTAAGGGCGGCGCGGCGTTTGCAGCGACGGATGCTATTGCGGGGCAGACCATTATGGCTCAGCAGGTTGAGGGCCATGCGACGCATCAGGGCCAGGTTTTCGGCAGAGTGGGCCTTCCGGGTCCGGCAGGCATCCTCGCCGAATTGCACGTCCAAGATCCAATGCTGTTGATTTTCGATCCCCCAATGGCTGCGGACGGTGGTTGCAAACCGGCCGCACTCCGGGAACGAGCACAGGAAATAACGGCATTCCGTGCTGGTCTGGCCGCCGATGATGCGGGTGGACTCAACCCGCCCGACCGCCTGGAGTCCGGCCCAGTCTGGTTTCGCTTCCAGCCAGCCGATCCGATCACCGAGGGCGTAGCGACGGATTTCGATCCGGCCGTGGTCCTTCTCCACCGTTTCCAGCACGGGCAACCGGCTGCGGGTGACTTCGGTGTCGAGCCACAGGCGGACGTCTTCGCACAAGGTCGGATGGTTGTCCTTGAGGGCCAGGACGTAGTCACCTCCCGCGTCCACGACCGCTCGGGCGATGGCTTTCTGGCAACCCATGGCGTCGATCGACACCGTCGCCCCCTGCAAGTCCAACAGGGCCAGCAGGTCCGGGATCGCGGTGATCTCGTTCGATTTATCCGCCACCGCCTGCTGCGCCAGCACCCAGCGCGCCCGGCCGGCAAAGGCACTCACCACGTGGACCGCCGGATTCGCCCCGTCCCGACTCCCTCGCACCGCTTTGCCGTCCACGCAGATTTGCTCGTCGGCCAACCCCGGCAAGGCCGCAGTCGCCCAGGCGGTGAAGGCCGCCTGGAAGGCGGGCGGATCGATCCGCCCCAGCACGTCGCTCAAAGTGTCGTGCGAGGGAATGCCGTTGGGCAAATCCAAAAACCCCCGCAACCAGGCTTCCTTCTCCTCGGCAAAGTCCGCCATCCCCACCCAATCCTCCACCCCGCTCAGTACCGCGCACAGCACAATCATCAAAATATCATGGAGTTTATGGAGCTTGTTCTGGGTCTCCCGGCGGGGATCCGGCAGATCGGCAAAATACGGGCGCGGGTCGAGCAATGTGGGTAGCATCGGTTCTCTCCACCAGATCAATCCCGTCCTGTTACCTTGGCAATCA
>JADLEK010000010.1 GCA_020846135.1 Gammaproteobacteria bacterium | reverse complement strand
GCTTCGCGTTGCTCAATCTTCTCCAAGAGCTGCTTGACTAGCGCCTTGAGGAGGTTCGGGGCGTCGGGTAAGTTTGACATTCGCTGAGTTTAACGTTTTTTAAGGCAGGTGTAGTAGGTAGTTACGTAAAAACTATCCTGTTCGTCATTCCCGCGAATGCGGGAACCCAGAGATTCGCACTGCGCCGGGCGAGATCGTGCATGAACCGGAATACTCGCTACTCATTGCGCTCAATTTCTCTCAGTCCCGCACCGACCCACTGCGCCTGCCCCAACACCGCCGCCGTCCGGGCGTTGAACTGTTCAATCTGCTGGCGCACATAACGGCCTGCTGCGCTGAAATGCAACGCCCGGTGCCACCGGCGGCTGGCATCATCCCACCGGCCATGCAACCAGTCCGGCTCCTCATGGCGCGGAGTTAGCAGCTCAGGATGTTCGCGCCGGAAGATCTGGCGTAACGGCAAATCCGCCGGAGCCACCGCGATCCGCCCATCCGCGCCCGGACGCAACAATCCCATCGCCAGCGTGCGTTCAAACAGATCCGCGTCTTCACGATGCGAGGCCGCCACCGGATCGGGGCGGGGCTGAACCGGTAGCGGGGCATAGATGGCCGCCAGCCGCAGGTACAGCAATCCGAGGATCAGAAGTACGACTCCGGCATTCATCAAGGCGGAGCGTTGAGCCATGACGCAGGTGACAATCAGCGGATTCAAGCCTGCTCAAGCGCCGTGTGGATCGCCCGCAAGCTGGTCGCTGCGCCGGCGGCCAGCTTGTAATCCACCAGGCGAGTCACATGGGTATCGCCGGGATTGATTTCGACCGTCGGAATACCGGACTGACTGGCCTGCGCCACCGGCCCGGCAATGTACGGAAACACGCTGGTGGTGCCGATGCTGAACACTAGGTCAAAGCCTTGGTTCAGCTCCGCATACAGATGCTGGATCGCCGCCGAGGGCAATGCCTCGCCGAACAGCACCACCCGCGGCCGCACCAGCGCCTGGCAACGCGGACAGACCGGCGGGATCTGCAAGCTGCTGTAGTCCGGCACGGTGACCGCATAGTCGCAGCGGGTGCAGAACAGATCATGAATGTCGCCATGAATCTCAATCAGATTGTGGCTGCCGGCGTCGCGGTGAAACCCGTCAATGTTCTGGGTCAACACGCACACCTCAAATCGCTCTTGCCACTCGGCAATGATGGTGTGCGCCTCATTGAACCGCGCCCCCCGGCAGGCGCTTTCGATCTGGCCCAGGTATTTCCAGGTGATCGCCGGATTAGCCTCCAGCATCGAACCCGACAGCGCGGTTTCGATGGTAAAATTCTCTTCAGTGTGTTGATCGTTATACAGCCCGCCAATCCCGCGATAGGTGGGCAGACCGGAATCGGCGGAAATGCCGGCCCCGGTGATGAACAGCAAGCGCCGGGCGCGGCGCAACTCCCCGACAATCCGGGCGACAACGGCAGGATCAGGCTGGGACATGGCGGAACCTCGCTGAATGGCGGTTTAACCGGCTAACAGGCTATAAAGCGCCTCGAATTCCAGGCTCAGCTTGTGGCGGGGATCGAGGTGAATCATCGGCAGCGCCTGCTGGTGCGATTCGCGGATCTTGATCGAAGCCGACAGGAACGCCTCCAGCACTGGCAGCCCCTCGGCGCGCAACTCCTCGACCATCCGCACCGGCAGATTGGCGCGCGCCTGGTAATGGTTGATGACGATCCCCTCGACCCGCAGGCTGCGATTATGGTCGGACTGGATTTCCCGCACATTGTCCATCAGGCTGTACAACGCGCGGCGGGAGAAGGCGTCGCAATCAAACGGAATCAGACAGGTATCGGTGGCGATCAGCGCGGAGCGGGTAAAGAAGTTCATCGCCGGTGGGGTATCAATAAAAATCTCGTCGAATTCCTTGAGGCTGTCCAGCGCCTCGCGCAACTTGTACATCTTGTAGCGCGATTCCAGCTTGACCTGGAGTTCTTCGAGACGCGGATCGGACGGCAGAACGCTCAAGTTGGCGAATGGGGTGGAAGCGACGTAAGCGCCGGGTTTGTCGGCGAACATCTTGTAGGCCAAAATGTCGTCGAAGAAATGCGCCAGGGTTTTCTTCTGCTCATCCAGCGCTGCGCCGAGCAGATAGCGGGAGGCGTTGGCCTGGGGGTCGAGGTCGACGACCAGGGTTCGCCGACCCCGGGCGGCGCTGATGGCGGCCAGGTTACAGGTAATGGTGGACTTGCCCACCCCTCCTTTCTGGTTAAATACGACTCGGCGCATGGCGATTTCCACGATCGGGTTAAGGTTTAAGCCAGTTTAGTCAAGTGGTGCGAAGCCGTCGAGATGGGGGAAGGGATTTCAGGTGCAACTTGGCGATCCACGCAGACAATATTCCCGGTTTGGGGTACGGGAACCCGTTAGGTAGAATTTCACTTGGATTGAGGAGTACCCATGAACGCATTTAAAACCAAATTGTTACGACCAGCGGCGCTAATAATGGTTGGCCTGCTGGCGTTGGTCGGTTGTGGCAGCGACTCTTCCGACGATCCGGTCGTCGATTCCACCAAGAGCAAGGCGGGCTATTCGATCATTGAACCAATTCAATACCGATTTCAGAATCAGGAAAATGGCGTACTGGAACTGAAAACCTCCGAATCCCGAATCTGGTATTCCTATTGGCCTGCTGACACTGATGTCGCCAAGAAACCGTTGTTCGTGATGATCAATGGCGGTCCGGGATCATCAACTTCGACGCAATTATTCAGCATGAATACCGCGCCCTATACTCTGGACCGGGAACATTTTAAACCCAATAGCGATGGTTATTCCCTGAATGACTACAGTTGGACCTGGATGGGCAATCTGCTGTACATCGATGCTGCGGCGACCGGTTTTTCCTACAATGTTTCGCAGGATGCTGGAACCTTGACCGGAAGAGTCAGCGAGTTTTTCCTCAAGGGCAACTTTAACCCGTACATTGACGCTGCCCAGATTATTCGGGTCATCATCCGATTCCTGGATCAGCATCCCGATATTAAGGCTAATGAGGTGATTCTGGTCGGGGAAAGTTATGCCGGTACCCGAGTTTCCACGATGCTGAATCTGCTGCTGTTTCATGCGAAATATGCTGATGGCAGCAAAATTTACCAGGATCAGACCCTGGTGGCGGACATCCGTCGTCATTTCCACGCTATTTATGGACAGGATACCGAACTCACCCCGGAGGTCGTCGCCCGTCAATTCAGCCGGCAAATTCTGATTCAGCCCGAACTCAGCGGAGTCTATCAGGATGCCATTACCGGCGAGATGTTCCTTGAGCCGAACTCGGTCATCGACCTGGTGGCTGAAGAATCCGGTCATGCCGGTGGTTATCAGCGGACTTGTACCCAAGAGCAATTGGGGATTATTCCAAACACGCCAATTAACTGTGCACTCTTTTACTATCTGCCAGCGGTATTTGATCGGGATCGCTACAACTACACCAAGGGAACGACCTGGACCGACGATCTGGAAGCATTCACCATTCAAAGCCTGCGGGATGTCAATGATCTGTCTACGGTCCTGAATTACGACGTCGCCGCGATTGAGGAGATTAAACCAGCGGCGCGCCAACAGGCATACCGGCTGATTGATCTGCACTTCGGCGACATTGATCTGCTGAATTACAGTTCCCAAATTTTTCCCAATGGTAGTCAGGGCGCACCCTCACCAGAAAGCCGGGGACGACTGGCGGCTTACGCCAAATCCCAGATCTATCAATCCGGTCTGCTGAATAGCGATGATCCTAATCCGTCCTGTTCCGATAACGTCCAGGTTCCAAATACGCTACAGGCCACATTCGGCCCTTTGCAGAAATGGGACTGCTACCTGATTGGGATGAATCTGACGGTCTATGCCGCTTTTACCATGCTGAATCTTGAGAGCTTTATTTATGAGATCGAACCCGATAATTCGCCGATCTATGGGCGGATGTTTCTTGAAAACCTGCCGCTGGTTAAAACCTTCCTGACCGATTCGGAATATGATTTGGTGATTTATTCGCCCGCCATACCTAAAGCGCTGGAGAAATATACCGATCTGGTGCAAAAGGTGGATGTGGTGCGCGGCAAGGAGAATACCGACAAGAGCCAGGGTCAGTTTACGGTGCATTATGTTCCCAATGCCCTGACTGAAACCGCAACGCCGCGCACGGTGGCGCTTTACTACCCGTATTATGCGACCGCCGGGCATTCCGTTTCATCGGCGCAACCCGGCAAGATTCAGGCGGATGTGATGAAGTGGCTGGCTTGTCCTGACGCGGGCTGTCAATAACTGACCGCGCTATTCCCAACCAGGGGCGGCGGAAAAGCTGGCGCCGCCCCTGGTTTAATCAGCGAACTTGGGCGGACGTTTCTGCATCGCTGCCGTTATGGCCTCCCGGGTATCGTCAGAGAGCAGCATGGCGGCATTCCAGGTCGCGACGTATTTCAGCCCGTCAGCGACCCGGTGATCGTGTCCATAATTCAACACTTGTTTGATACCGCGCACCGTCAGCGGCGATTTGGCGGCGATGCTGGCGGCGATGGCCTGCACCCCGTCCCGCAACTGGGCAGCATCGGCGTACACCCGGCTCACCAGCCCCATCGCCTGGGCCTCAGCGGCATCAAACTGACGGGCGGTAAACGCCAGTTCCCGCACCCGGCCTTCCCCGATCAGCCTCGGTAATCGTTGCAAACTGCCGACATCAGCGACGATGGCCAAATCCGCTTCCTTCAGCGAAAACACAGCATCGGCGCAGGCGTAGCGCACATCGCAGGCAGCGATCAGGTCCAGCCCGCCGCCGATGCACCAGCCCTGAATCGCCGCCAGCACCGGCTTGCGGCAGGTTTCCAGCGCGGTGAATCCAGCCTGGAGGTCATGGATGATATGGCGCAGCCGCTCTTCCCGCCGACCTGGACTGAGTTGCTGCACTTCGTCAAGGATGACGCCCATCAACTCGAAATCAATGCCGGCGCAGAAATGCCGGCCCGCACCGCTTAAAATCGCAACCCGCGCTGCCGGGGTCTCGTCGATCCAGCGGCAGGCTTCGCCGATTTCCCGCCACAGGGTTCCATTCAGGGCATTGGCTTTATCCGGGCGGTTGAGTTCGATCCGGACGATCTGATCGGTCAGGGTCAGGTTCAGACAGGTGAATTCCGGCATGGGGCGCTCCCGTAGCGACAGTGGAAAATTCAGGGTATGCAGCAAAGTCTGAGCATACCGGTCGGGATCGCGCCGATCATGGCGAAAGTGGTCATGCCGGGTTTGCTGTCATCAGATAGAGCATTCATTCAATGACCATGACGATGGTGCAGGTCTGGAAAGTGCTGATGGCTGTGCGTGATCGGTTCGTGCCGATGCCGGTGTGTGTGTTTGACTCCAGGCGGCGCCAGTTCGCTATGGGTATGTTGATGATGTTCATCATGTTCATGATCATGGGTGTGTTCTATCGCCTGGTGCAGATGTTCATGGCTATGCTGTTCCGTCAAATGCAGCCACACCCCAACAGCCATCAATCCCCCCGCTAGCAACAACCGGCCATCAACCGGCTCATCCAGCCACAGGATGGACAATAACGCCCCGAAGAAGGGAGCAATCGAAAAATACGCGCCGGTGCGGGCCGTACCCAAATGGCGCAGACCCACCACAAACAGCGTTAAGCTCACCCCGTAAGCGAACCATCCCACCACTAATGCTTCCACCAGATTCAACCACGGCGGACAAGTCGTACCCAGTAACATGGCCAAGATGAGATTAACGGTTCCCGCCGATAGGCCCTTGATCGAGGCTAACCACGAAGCATCTGCTAGCGATACTTTGCAGGTCAGATTGTTGTCAATTCCCCAGGCCAAACAAGCGCCCAACACCGACCATGCCGGCCACGCCGCTTCTAATCGGGCATTTTCCGGCCAACTCAACACGAACGCTCCGGCAATAATAGCGGCCATGCCTAATGCAATACGACGGTCGAAGTTTTCCCGGAAAACGAACCAGGCGAGTAACGCCGTGAACACGCTCTCGGCATTCAGCAATAGCGATGCGCCTGATGCGGGCATTGCGGTCAACCCGATCATCAACAACAGCGGACCTACGACGCCACCCATAAAGATGGCTCCCGCTAACCACGGCCATTCACCCGGTTGCAAGCCGACGCCAGGTAAGCGGCGCAGACCACGGTAGAGCATCAATCCTAAACCTGAACCCAGATAAAGCAGAGCTGCCAATAACCACGGGTTGATGTTGATCAGCAGCCCTTTAGCCAGCGCTGTCCCGCTGCCAAACAGAACAGCCGCAGCCAAGGCTGCAACCACACCTGTTTGATTTAAATCGGGTTTCCAGGGCATGCTCACCCAGTAACTTGTTGAATCTAGCGCCCTCACCCCCTCTCCCGCCAGCGGGCAAGGGGGCGAACAGCTACCTATAAACAAATGTTCAAGCCGTTTCCACGACCGGAATCTTGCCGATCTTGATCTGCCATTCGCGCGGCCCGGTCTTGTGGACGCTGGAACCCCTGGAATCGACCGCCACCGTCACCGGCATATCCTTAACGTCAAATTCGTAAATCGCCTCCATGCCCAAATCCTCGAACGCCAGCACCCGCGCCGCCTTAATCGCCTTGGAGACCAGATAGGCCGCGCCGCCGACCGCCATTAAATACACCGCCTGGTTATCCTTAATGGCCTCAATAGCGACATCGCCGCGCTCGGATTTGCCGATCATGCCCAGCAGGCCGGTCTGCTCCAGCATTTGCCGGGTGAACTTGTCCATCCGGGTCCCGGTGGTCGGGCCGGCGGGACCCACCACTTCATCGCGCACCGGATCGACCGGCCCGACGTAGTAAATAAAGCGCCCGGTGAAATCGACCGGCAGTTTCTGCCCGGCGCTCAACATATCGGTCATCCGCTTATGAGCGGCATCGCGGCCCGTCAGCATCTTGCCGTTGAGCAGCAATACTTCACCGGTTTTCCAGGTCGCCACTTCCTCACGGGTCACGGTGGCCAAATCCACCCGGCGGGCATTGGTCGGGGCATAGGTCAGCTTCGGCCAGTCATCGAGATTCGGCGGATCGAGTTTGGCTGGCCCGGTTCCGTCCAGATGGAAATGGACATGGCGGGTCGCGGCGCAGTTCGGCACCAGCGCAATCGGCAGGTTGGCGGCATGGGTGGGATAATCCAGCACCTTTACATCCACCACCGTGGTCAGCCCGCCCAGGCCCTGTGCGCCGATCCCCAGCGCGTTGACCTTTTCATAAAGCTCAATCCGCAATTCCTCGGCGCGATTCTTGGGACCGCGCGCGATCAGCTCCTGAATATCCACCGGCGCCATCAGCGATTCCTTGGCCAGCAACACCGCTTTTTCCGGAGTGCCGCCAATGCCTACGCCCAGAATCCCTGGCGGACACCAGCCCGCGCCCATGGTCGGCACGGTCTTCAACACCCATTCCACCAGGTTGTCGGACGGGTTCAGCATGGCGAATTTGGTCTTGGCTTCCGAACCGCCGCCCTTGGCCGCGCAGATCACCTCAAGATGATGGCCGGGGACGATTTCGTAATGCACCACTGCCGGGGTATTGTCCTTGCTGTTCTGGCGCTTGCCTGCGGGATCGAGCAGCACTGAGGCCCGCAGCTTGTTGTCCGGGTCGAGATAGGCGCGGCGCACCCCCTCGTTGACCATTTCCTGCACGCTCAGGGTTGCGTCCCAATGCAGGTCCATGCCGACTTTCAGGAATACCAGCGCGATGCCGGTATCCTGGCAGATCGGCCGGTGGCCTTCGGCGCACATCCGCGAGTTGATCAGGATTTGGGCAATGGCGTCCTTGGCCGCCGGCGACTGCTCGCGCTCATAAGCCGCCGCCAGCGCCTTGATGTAGTCAACCGGGTGGTAATAACTGATGTACTGAAAGGCGTCAGCGATGCTTTGGATAAAGTCTTCCTGGCGGATGGTGGTCATTTTGCGCTCCGATAGGTGGGGAAAGGGGGAAAGAGAAAAGGGCAGAACCTTCACATTCCGTCATACTCGCGAAAGCAGGTATCCAGTCTTGCAGCGGACCACTGGATTCCCGCATACGCGGGAATGACGGATTAATTGCTGCTTATTAGCCGTGGCCATGGTGGGCAATCGGCTGATCGGTAAACAGGTAATCCTTTAACTCGTGATCAAACGCCGGATCTTCCCGGCGAATCCACTCCAGCACCATCGCCGCGTGTTCTTTTTCCTCGTCCCGGTTGTGGGCGAGAATGGCTTTCAATTCCTGATTCTTGCAGGCGTCTACCCGCTGGTTATACCAGTCCACCGCTTCCAGTTCTTCGATCAGGGAAATGATCGCCCGGTGCATATCGCGGGTTTGATCGGACAGTTCATTGATCGGCTCGTGATAACCTTCATGCGCCATTTTCAATTCTCCTCAGTTGGGGTTGCTCATAAAAACGAAAGATTCAAGACTCCGGGTTCAATACCCCATCGGCCAGCCGCCAGACCGCTTCCATTCGCGCCGCCAGGGCGGCATCGTGGGTGACCACCACAAAGCTGGTGCCTAGCGCCCGGTTCAGCTCCAGCATCTGTTCAAAAACCTGTTCGGCGCTGTGCCGGTCGAGATTGCCGGTCGGTTCATCAGCCAGCACACAGGCCGGCTCGGTAATCAGCGCCCGCGCCACTGCCGCCCGTTGCCGTTCACCGCCGGACAGCTCGCCCGGCTTGTGGGTCAGACGCTTCGCCAAACCAACCCGATCCAGCAGTTCCGCCGCCCGCGCCGCCGCCCGCGCTGGAGCTTCGCCACGAATCAGCAACGGCATCGCCACATTTTCCAGGGCGGTAAATTCCGGCAGCAGATGATGAAACTGGTAAATAAATCCGAGCTTGCGGTTGCGCAACCGGCCCCGTCCCGCATCGCCCATCCGGCTCAGCTCCTGCCCGGCGACCCACACTGAACCGGCGCTGGGCGTATCCAATCCGCCCAGCAGGTGCAACAGGGTACTCTTGCCTGACCCGGAACTGCCGATGATCGCCAGCCGTTGGCCGCGCCGCACCTGAAAATTCACTTCCCGCAGCACCTCCAGCCGCTCATTGCCTTCCCGGAACGATTTGGCCAGTCCCCGGCATTCCAGCACCACGGTTTCCGGGGTTTCCACCGGTTCTACTGCGGTCTCACTATTCATAACGCAACGCCTCCGCCGGCTGGGTCCGGGCCGCTCGCCAAGCCGGGTAGAGCGTCGCCAGCGTCGCCAGCCCGAACGCCACCAGGCCAATGGTCCAGACATCGCCCCATTGCACCTGCGCCGGCAGGTCGCTGATCAGATACACATCCGGGGCCAGGAACTTGATGCCGAGCGCTTGTTCGATGAAGGGCACCACCACATCGACATGCGTCGCCAGCGACACCCCGCCGATCAGGCCCAGCAGTGTCCCGATCAGCCCGATAGTGATGCCCTGAACGATGAAGATGCCCATGATACTGAGCGGCGTCGCACCCAAGGTGCGCAGGATGGCGATGTCGGCCTGCTTGTCCGTGACCACCATGACCAGCGCCGAGACGATGTTGAACGCCGCCACAGCCACGATCAGGGTCAGGATCACGAACATCGCGGTTTTTTCGATCTGCACCGCCCGGAAGAAGCTGGCGTGATCCTGAGTCCAGTCGCGAGCGGAATAGCCTTCCGGCAACTGGTTGGCGAGGTCGCGGGCCAGACGCGGGGCCTGAAACAGATCGTGCATTTTCAGCCGCACTCCGCTGACCACGCCTTCGGGAAACTGGAATAGTTTGCTGGCGTCAGCGACATGGATCAAAGCCAGCCCCCGGTCATATTCGTACATCCCGGCCTCGAAAATACCCACCACATCGAAGCGCTTGAGCCGGGGCAAGATGCCCGCTGGCGTCACGGTCGTTTGCGGGGTGATGATGGTCAGCTTGTCGCCCACTTGCACCGCCAGCGCATTGGCCAGCGCCTTGCCGAGGATAACCCCAAACTCGCCAGGCCGCAGATCAGCCAGGGAACCTTGGACCATCTTGCCGCCGATATCAGAAATCTGCTGCTCTTCCTGCGGCAGGATGCCCTGCACCAACGCCCCACTGACCAGTGAAGCATGGTTGAGCATCGCTTCGCCGCGAATAAAAGGCGCGCCGCCCTCGACCTCGGGATGGTTTAGCGCTTGATCCCGCACGGCCTGCCAATCTTCTACCTGCCCATTCCAGTGGTTGATCGTGGCGTGAGCGGTCATGGCCAGAATCCGCCCGCGTAGTTCCTGCTGAAAGCCATTCATCACGGATAAGACGGTGATCAATGCGGTGATCCCCAGGGCAATGCCCAGCATTGAGGTCAGGGAGATAAAAGAAATGAAGTGGTTGCGACGTTTAGCCCGGGTGTAGCGCAGGCCGATGAACAGTTCCAGAGGACGAAACATGACAGGATTCCGGGAAGAAGCAACGGTAGTTGCCGGGCGGCATTATAAACAATGACCGCCATAAACAATGACCGCCCGACAAGGCGGGCGGTCACAGGGCAATCCATCGCCCAGCCAATCTTGGGTCAGACTACGACGCCATCACTTGGCTGGAGCGGCAGGGACGGCAGGGACGGCAGGCATAGCTGGCGCTTTCGGCGCAGCAGGAACCGCAGGAACTGCGGCAGCCGGTGCGGCGGGAACTGCTGGAACTGCGGGAACTGCAGGAACTGTGGCAGTGGCGCCTGCCGTCAACTGGTCTTTGTTATCCATTAACAGTTTGTCCAGCGCCTTGTCCTTGATCCCCGGCACCTTGGTCAGATCATCAACCGACTTAAAAGGACCATTGGCCTCGCGGTATTTGACAATCGCGGTAGCCTTAGCTGGACCGATCCCCTTCAAACCCTTCTCCAGTTGTTCCGCGCTCGCAGTATTGATGTCAATCGCCTGCGCTAATGCGAAGGTTGAACAAAACGCCAGGATCAGGCCGAAAACCAGTTGAAACAGTTTCATAAGTTGCTCCTTAAAAATTACGTTTGGAAAAATCCACAGGTTTCTGCCTCATAATAAGTAGAGGCATTACTGAAAATAGCGCAATAACGTACAAACGCAACCAGAAATTTTAATTTTGCCGAATGAGCGAGGCGGCATGAGGCATACAACCTGTTCAGACGCCGGTTTTCATCACCAGATCCGGCAATGGCTTGATCGCGGCCCACTGTTGGCAACCGGGGCAGCACCAATGCAGTGATTTGACGATGAGGCCACAGTGGTCACAACGGTAGCGGGCGGCGCTATTGAGCATCTGAGTGCTGATGCAATGCAAGGCATGCAGATCCGCATATTCCGCCCCCTCGCCCCGCTCCAGCTTGATCTCGACCAGCCGGCGCAGTCCTAACAGGGTGGGATGTTCCCGCAACTCGCCTTCGAGAAACTGGAGCGCCGCATCTTCGCCTTCGTAGCGCAGCAGCCAGTCGGCGAGGGCATCCGTCACCCGCCCGCCATGTTGTTGCCGCTGGATCTGCCGCAGATGAGCGCTCCACTCGTCCAGCCGCCCCAAGATCCTGTAACACTCGCTGAGCGGCGCAATCACTTCCGGGAAATAACCCGGATCCTGCCGTTCAACCGCCTGGAAGGCAGCGATGGCTTGCGGATAATCTCCCGCCCGCATCGCCAGTTGCCCAAGCAGGAGGTTGGCGCGGGTGCAACCGGGATCCCGGGTCAGCGCGTCGCTCAGCCAGGACCTGGCATCGGCATCTTCGCTCCGCGCTAGCGCCTCCTCAGCCAGTTCACAGCAGAAATGGGCGATCTGCCGCCCGCGATATTCGCCGCTAATTCGCTCCAACCGGTCGCTGTAGGCGATTGCCTGGCGCCACTCTTTTTCCTGCTGAAAGATATGGATCAGCCGGGCTAAAGCGGTCTGGGTATGGGCGGGTTGATCCAGCAGTTCGCGGAACAGCGCCTCGGCCCGATCGAACAACCCGGCGCGCAGGTAATCCTCACCCAACTCCAGCATGGCCCGGCGACGCTGGCTGGAGGCCAGCCTGGGACGTGCAATCAGGCTGCTGTGAATATGAATCGCCCGATCTACCTCGCCGCGCCGCCGGAACAGATTGCCCAGCGCCAAATGGATCTCGGCGGTATCCCGATCGACGTCGGCCATCCGGGTAAAAACTTCGATCGCCTGATCCGGTTGGTCCTCGATCAGCAGGTTCAGTCCCTTAAAGTAGCCAGCGCTGCGTGCGGTCGCGCTACTTTGATGTTCACCGGCGCGCCGGGCCGCCCACCAACCGGAGGCGGCGGCAACCGGCAGCAGCAGCCACAGGAGTTCCGTCATGGCCGGATAGCGGGTCTCCAGCGCATCAATGCGCCTCCCGCCCGACTTTGCGGACCAGCAGACTGATTTCCTGATCCTTGCTGGCGACCGCTTGCCGCAATCGGGCTGTCTGCCAGCGCAGCGGCAGCACCACAAAGATCCCGACCAGCCCGGTAATAACAACCCCGGCGGCGAATGCGCCGACGATCACCCAGGCTAGTTCCAGGGTCGTGATGCCGATCAGGTAGTTAACCTTCACCGGGTCGGTATTCAAGGTGGAGAACTCCACGCCCAGCACCAGTACGACCAGCAAAATTGCAGCGATCAGAATAAATTTAATCCAGAACATCGATATTCTCCTGTGGCGATGATGACTGGCCGATTTTGGGCTATCCCTACCGACCCTACAACAAAAAACCCACTGAATGCCGTGGGTTTTTGAACAGCAGACCCCAGTCAGTAGTCTGTTGGATGAGTCAATCAGTCGGGTCCGTTACAAGAATCGGTGACTGCCCAGGCGCTCATTGACCCGCTCGCGCAGTTCCTTGCCCGGCTTGAAGTGCGGAACGTACTTGCTTTCGAGCGTTACTGCCTCTCCAGTCTTGGGATTGCGGCCCACCCGGGGGGGACGGAAGTGCAGCGAAAAGCTGCCAAACCCTCGAATTTCGATCCGCTCGCCACTTGCCAGCGATTCGCTCATCTGCTCCAGCAGGGTTTTAACCGCCTGCTCCACATCTTTGTAAGGAATGTCGCTGCGTTTGCGTGCAAGAAGTTCAATTAATTCTGATTTCGTCATGAAATGTTCCTCTACCCGCGATAACCCCGATGGCGTCTATTGCACCGCCCCCTGCTGAAACCCACCACGAACCGGCGGCAACCGATCCTATGGATTGCCGCCGCGCCCGGTGCTAGTGGATTACCGCATAAATTCTGACAGGTCTTGATCTGGCGTAGGGCGGATAAGGCGCTTGCGCCGCATCCACCAGTGGCCTGACCTGGCGGATGCGCTACGCTTATCCGCCCTACGCTTCCTAACCATCAAAGCTTTTACGGCCAGCCCACTAGTCCTCGTCAGGCGCGCTCATCTGTTCCTTGAAGATGTCACCCAAGGTCGCGCCGGTGCTGGACTTGCGGCTGTAGTCCTGCAATACCTCGGCCTCATCCGCCATATCCTTGGCCTTGATGGACAGGGTGATGGTGCGGTTCTTGCGATCGACGCCGATAAACTTGGCCTCGATCTCCTCGCCTTCCTTGAGCGCCGAGCGGGCATCTTCGATCCGGTCCCGCGTCAATTCCGAGGCGCGCAAGGTGCCTTCGACGCCATTGCCCAAGTCAATCATCGCGCCCTTGGCGTCCACCGTCACGACCCGGCCCTTGATGATGGCGCCCTTGACATGGTCGGCGACAAAGTTGGAGAACGGATCCTTGTCGAGTTGCTTGATGCCCAGCGAGATGCGCTCACGCTCCGGATCGACCGCCAGCACCACCGCATCGACATCCTGACCTTTCTTGTACTGGCGCACAGCCTCTTCGCCGGGGGCGTTCCAGGAAATGTCAGACAGATGCACCAGCCCATCGATGCCGCCATCCAGGCCGATGAAGATGCCAAAATCGGTGATCGACTTGATCTTGCCGGATACTCGGTCGCCCTTGGCGTGGGTCTGATCGAACTCATCCCAGGGATTCTGCTGGCATTGCTTCATGCCCAGCGAAATTCGGCGGCGCTCTTCGTCGATGTCCAGCACCATGACTTCGGTTTCGTCGCCCAGCGCCACGACCTTGTTGGGATTGACATTTTTGTTGGTCCAGTCCATTTCCGAGACGTGAACCAAGCCCTCAACGCCTTCTTCGATTTCGACGAAGCAGCCGTATTCGGCGATGTTGGTGACCTTGCCAAACACCCGGGTGCCGACCGGATAGCGGCGAGCCAGCGCGATCCAGGGATCATCGCCCAACTGTTTCAGGCCTAGCGAAACCCGGTTGCGATCCCGGTCGAACTTGAGGACCTTGACCCGGATATTGTCGCCAACCGCAACGACTTCACTCGGATGCTTGACGCGGCGCCAGGCCATATCGGTAATGTGCAGCAGGCCGTCAATCCCGCCCAGATCGAGGAACGCGCCATAGTCGGTGAGGTTCTTGACCACGCCATCGACGATCTGACCTTCCTGAAGGTTCTGCAACAACGCCTCGCGTTCGGCGCTGTATTCCTGTTCCACCACGGCCCGGCGCGACACCACCACGTTGTTGCGGCGGCGGTCGAGTTTGATGACCTTGAATTCCTGCTCCTTGCCTTCGAGATAGGCGGCATCCCGCACCGGGCGCACGTCCACCAGCGAACCCGGCAGGAAGGCGCGAATTTCGCCAATGTCGACTGTGAAACCGCCCTTGACCTTGCCGCTGATCAGGCCCTTGATGATTTCCTCGCCTTCGAACGCCTTTTCCAAGGCAGTCCAGACCCGGGCGCGTTTGGCTTTGTCGCGGGACAGTCGGGTTTCGCCGAAACCATCTTCCAGCGCATCGAGGGCGACCTCGACCATGTCGCCGACCTTGATTTCGAGAACGCCTTCCTCGTTGTAAAACTGTTCAATCGGAATCAGTCCTTCCGATTTCAGGCCAGCGTTGACGACGACGGCGTCCGCCCGGATTTCCACCACCAGTCCCTGGACGATGGAGCCAGGCTGCATCTGCTTATCGGCCAGGCTCTGTTCAAACAGTTCGGCAAAACTTTCAGTCATGGGTTATAGGCTCAAAAAACCGGCGGACGAGCCGCCACGGGTGGGTTGGAACAGGGGGGTTCGGTCATACCGAACCGGTTGGAGACTGCGCTCCCGGTGAACGGCAGCTTTCAGGTTTGCGCCTGGAGCGCCCAGTCCGGCGCTCAATGGATCCGATACAGCGTAGTCAAGGCCAGCGCCGGCGTAAAGTTTAATCCCAACGATCAGTAAGGATATTTACCGCCAGGGCCTGGCCTGTTGCCTTGCCCATTCGCACACCTGGGCAATGCTCAGATAGGTGGTATCGAGGATTTTTGCATCGGTGGCGGGCGTGAGCGGCGCGGCGGCGCGGCCCACGTCACGGGCATCACGCTCGGCAATCTCGCGTTCAAGGGCGGCAAGGCTAACATTCATCTTGTTTTCACTCAAATTTTTTTCACTCAACTGGGTATAGCGGCGCCGGGCGCGTTCCCCGGGGTCGGCGATCAGGAATAGCTTGAGTTCGGCATCGGGAAACACCACGGTTCCCATATCCCGCCCATCGGCGATCAGGCCGGGAAACTGGCGAAAATTCCGTTGCCGTTGCAACAGCGCGGCGCGAACCTGGGGCAGCGCAGCGACCTGCGACGCGGCGTTGCCGGCGGCCTCGCTGCGAATGGCGGCGCTGACTTCTTCGCCGTCCAGCGCGATGCGCAACCCGCCGTCGGTTCCGGCGGTGAACTCCACGTTCAACTCGGCGGCCACCGTAGCCACGCGGCTTTCATCGGTCAGGGGCAGGTTGCGGCGCTGGGTGGCTAGCGCGGTCAGTCGATACAACGCGCCGCTGTCGAGCAGACGCCAGCCCAGTTCCGTGGCCAGCCATTGGCAAAGGGTGCCTTTGCCGACTCCGCTGGGTCCATCGACGGCGATCACCGGTGGTCTTTGGTTCATGCCACAGCTTCCTGTTGAAGTTGCAGACCGGCGCTGCGAGCGAGGTCGGCGAATCCTGGAAACGAGGTGTTGACGTTGGCGCAGTCATGAATCCGGATCGGCCCGCTGGCTCGCAACGCCGCCATCGCAAAACTCATGGCGATGCGGTGGTCGCCGTGGCTGTTGACGGCGCCGCCGGCCAAGGTTCCGCCCTGAATCACGATGCCATCGGCAGTTCCGCCGGCAGCGATCTGCAAGGCATTCAGCCCGTCGGCCATGACCTGAATCCGGTCGCTTTCCTTGACTCGCAATTCCGCCGCGCCGGTCAGCACCGTGACACCTTTGGCGCAGGCGGCGGCAATAAACAGGGCTGGAAATTCATCAATCGCCAGCGGCACCAGCGCTTCGGGAATGCGGATGCCATGCAGCGGGGCGTAGCGCACGCGCAGATCGGCGACCGGTTCGCCGCCGGCCAGGCGGGGATTGCGGATTTCTATGTTCGCGCCCATGAGTCGCAGAATGTCGATCACCCCGGTGCGGGTCGGATTGACGCCAACATGTTCCAGCAGCAGATCGGAACCCGGCGCAATGCTGGCCCCCACCAGGAAAAAGGCGGCTGAAGACAGGTCTGCCGGAATGTCGAGCGTCGCGGCGGTCAACCGCCCACCGCCGCTGATGGTCACGGTGCGCTCATCGTCCCGTTGCAATGGATAACCAAAGCCTTCCAGCATCCGCTCGGTATGATCACGGGTCGGGGCCGGTTCGGTGATGCGGGTCATCCCTTCGGCGTACAGGCCGGCCAGCAGCAGGCCAGATTTGAGCTGGGCGCTGGCGACCGGCAACGGGTAGTCAATGCCGTTCAGGCGTTGTCCGCCGTGAATCTGCAAAGGCGCAGTGCCGCGCTCGCCCGTGGTAATTCGAGCGCCCATCCGCGTCAACGGCTCCGTGATCCGCCGCATGGGCCGACCGGTCAGTGAGGCGTCGCCGGTAAGGACGCAGTCGAACGCCTGTCCGGCCAGAATCCCGCTCATCAGCCGCATCGAGGTACCGGAGTTGCCGAGGTCCAGCGGTCCGGCGGGCGCCTGCAAGCCGTGCAAGCCGACCCCGTGAACCGTGACCCGGCCCTGGTCCGGGCCGCCAATGACTACGCCCATCGCCCGGAAGGCGTTGATCGTCGCTAGGCAATCCTCGCCGTCGAGAAAGCCGGTGATGGTGGTGATGCCCTCGGCCAATGCACCGAACATGATGGCGCGGTGGGAAATGGATTTGTCGCCCGGCACCCGCCACTGCCCATGCAATGCGCCGCCGGGTGCGACCAGAAAGTTCAGCTCAGTCATCTGGAAATTGCCCATCCTTTTTCATCAACCTCTGCCCGATTATAAAGCGCCATCAATAGCGGTAATATCCGTATTGAGGCGGCGAATTCTTTTCAGTCCATCTGACGCCGTCATACGGTCATGTGCGCCTGCACTGATCGATGGTCCAAAAAGCCAACAATCACTTTTAATGCAAAAGGCTGATCCTTGTCATGCTACTCATGATCGACAATTACGACTCCTTTACCTATAACCTGGCGCAGTATCTGGGCGAATTGGGCGAGGAGGTGCAGGTCTACCGCAATGACCGGATCACCCCGGACGGCATTGCCGAACTGAACCCGCAACGGATCGTGCTGTCGCCTGGACCCTGTACGCCCACTGAGGCGGGAGTGTCGCTGGCGACCATTGCCGCCTTTGCCGGACGGATTCCGATCTTCGGCGTTTGCCTCGGTCACCAGAGCATCGGCCAGGCGTTTGGCGGTCACATCGTCCGCGCCGGTCAGGTCATGCACGGCAAAACCTCCGAGGTTTACCATTACGGCCAAGGCTTGTTCGCCGATCTGCCCAACCCGTTTACCGTCGTCCGCTATCATTCTCTGGTGATCGAAAAAACCACTCTCCCGGCCTGTCTGGAGATTACTGCCTGGACCCAGACTCCGGACGGCGGGATCGATGAGATCATGGGTGTGCGGCATCAAACCCTGCCGGTGGAGGGAGTGCAGTTCCACCCCGAATCGATCCTGACTGAACACGGCCACGCCCTGCTCCGCAATTTCCTGATCCAGCATTGAAGAACCGCTCCGGAGAACCGTCTAATGTCCATCACCCCGCAGCAAGCCCTGCAACGCGCCATTGAGCACCGCGAGATTTTCTACGACGAGATGCTGTCGCTGATGCGGCAAATCATGGCGGGTGAAATTTCCCCGTTGATGACTGCCGCCATTTTGACCGGTCTGCGGGTCAAGAAGGAAACCATTGGCGAAATCGCCGCCGCCGCGACCGTGATGCGGGATCTGTCGACCAAAGTGCAGGCGCCGCCGCCGCATGATCATTTTGTCGATATCGTCGGCACCGGCGGCGATGGCGCACACACCTTTAATATCTCCACTGCCGCGATGTTTGTCGCCGCCGCTGCCGGGGCGCGGGTCGCCAAGCATGGCAACCGCAGCGTTTCCTCCAAATCCGGCAGCGCCGATGTGCTGGAAGCCCTGGGCGCACGAATTGATCTGAATGCAGAACAGGTCGCCGCGTGCATTGCCGCGACCGATATCGGCTTTATGTTTGCGCCCAATCATCATTCGGCGATGAAAAACGTTGCACCGGTGCGCCGGGAAATGGGGGTGCGGACCATTTTCAACATCCTCGGCCCGCTGACCAATCCCGCCAGTGCGCCAAATCAACTGATGGGCGTTTTCCATCCTGATCTAGTTGGCATTCAGGTGCGGGTCATGCAACGACTGGGCGCGCAGCATGTTCTGGTGGTCTGGGGCAAGGACGGCATGGATGAAATCTCGCTCGGCGCAGCCACCCAGGTCGGCGAGTTGAAAGACGGCCAGATTGTGGAATACGAAATTCACCCGGAAGATTTCGGTTTGGCGATGATGTCCAACCGCAGCCTCAAGGTCGAAACGCCTGACCAGTCCCGGGCCATGCTGCTGGGCGCATTAAATAATGAGTCCGGCGCTCCCCGCGACATCGTGGCGCTGAATGCTGGCGCAGCGCTGTATGCCGCGAATGTGGCCGGCTCCATCGCCGACGGCATCCGGCTCGCTCAGGATGTTTTAGCCAGTGGCGCGGCGCGGGCTAAGCTGGATGAATTTGTCCGCTGCACCCAGAAGCTGGTCGTATGAACAACCCGTCGGACATTCTGCAAAAAATCCTCGCCCGCAAGGTTGAGGAAATCGCCGAGCGTAGCGAACGGCTCAGTCTGGGCGAACTGGCCCGGCAGGTGGAAAACTTGCCGCCGCCCCGGCCATTTCGGGCGCGGCTGGAACAGACCATCGCGCAGGGTCGGGCTGCGGTGATCGCCGAAATCAAGCGCGCCTCACCGAGCAAGGGTCTGTTGCGCGATCCGTTCCTGCCCGCCGAGATTGCCCGCAGTTACGCCGCCGCTGGCGCGTGTGGACTGTCGGTGCTGACCGACCGCGACTTTTTCCAGGGCCATGAGGATTATTTGCGGGAAGCGCGGGCGGTGTGCGAGCTGCCGGCGTTACGCAAGGATTTCATCATCGATCCTTATCAGGTTTATGAAGCCCGGGTGATCGGTGCGGACTGCATTTTGCTGATCGTCGCCGCGCTGGAGGATGCGCCCTTGCGGGAACTGGCGCAGTTGGCGGTGCAGTTGCAGATGGATGTGCTAGTGGAAGTTCATGACGCTGACGAACTGGAGCAGGCGCTGGCGCTGGATCTACCGCTGATCGGTATTAACAATCGTAATTTGCGCACCTTTGAGACCCGGCTGGACACGACGTTGGAGCTGCTGGCCCGGATTCCCGCTGGTCACGCCGTGGTCACTGAAAGCGGGATTCACACCCCATCGGATGTAGCCTTGATGCGCGGGCATGGCGTTCATGCCTTCCTGGTCGGCGAGGCGTTCATGCGGGCGGCGGATCCCGGCGCAAAGCTGGCGGAACTGTTCGGGAAATAACCGGGTTCCGCACCATCGAAAAGCTCGAACCACCCCGGCGCTCCGCGCCACCCCTCCTTAGCCAAGGAGGGGAAAACCCCTGGTCGTAGGGAGAAAACAACCATGAAAGCCCGCATTACCTGGCTGGAAGATATGACCTACGTCGCCCAATCGGCTAGCGGTCATGCCCTGGTCATCGACGGCCCGCCGGAGCTGGGCGGCCATAATCTCGGTCCCCGTCCGATGGAGTTATTGCTGATGGGGATGGGCGGCTGCACTGCGATTGATGTCGTCAATATCCTGCAGAAGGCCCGGCAGGCGTTGCGCGGTTGTGAGCTGCAAATTGACGCCGAACGGGCCGACAGCGACCCCAGGGTGTTCACCACGATCCAGATTCGCTTCATTCTGACCGGCAAGAATCTGAGCGCCAAGCATGTTGAACGGGCCATTCATCTGTCGGCGGAAAAGTATTGCTCAGCCTCGATCATGCTCGGCAAGACCGCCCAGATCACTCACACCTTTGAAATTCGGGAAGGCTGATCTCGGCCACCTCTTTTTCCCCTCCTTGGTCAAGGAAGTGTGGCGCGAAGCACCGGGGTGGTTCGAAATCGGCGGCTTCCCGGTATTCAAACACTTGGCCGGTCAGGGGTGAGCGCAGCAGAAAAGTCTGCTCATCCAGTTGCTGACAAGCGGATGGCTCCAGCGCAATTTTACCGGAGCCATCAGGGATTTCGAGGATCAGCCGGGGCAACAGATAGCCCGGTAATCGACCCCGCAGCGCCCCGACCAGCGTTATGGCCTGCGCCAGCGGCAGCCGAAAATGGGCAGTGCCCGGAACCTGATCCGGATAATGCAGGCAATACGGCGTCACGCCGGCCCGCGCCAATGCCCAGGACAACTCGCTTAACGTTGCCACGTTGTCATTGACCCCGTGCAGCAACACCCCCTGGTTGTACAACAGCGCGTGTGGGCGCAACCAGGCCATCGCCTGCACAAACTGCGCCGTGACCTCGCGGGCATGGTTGACCTGCACCACGAACACATCGACCTGCTTAGCGACTTCCGCCAGCGTATTGCAGCGGGCCGGCTGATAAACCGGGAAGCGGGTATGCACCCGGACGCTGCCCAAATGCGGGATGCGTCGGAATGCGTTAATAATTTCCAACAGACGGGCATTCGGCAGCGCCAGCGGGTCGCCGCCGGACAGGATGATTTCGCGAATGGACGAATGGGCGGCGACATACGCGACGGCTTCCGCCAGTTCCGCATCGTCCAGATCGGCCTCATGGCGTTCGATCCGATCCTTGCGAAAGCAATAGCGGCAATGGGCGGCGCAGCGGCTGGTAGTTAACAGCAGCGCCCGATCCGGGTAGCGGTGAATCAGCACCCGGCTGACCGGGTTACCCTGCGGTGGATCGACCGTCGGTTCGGGATCTTCCGGTGAGGTTTGCCCGATTTCTTCCTCGGCAAACAGTGTCATCCGCGCCAGTGGATCATCGGGATCGCTCCAGTCGATCAACGACCGATAGTATTCAGTCAGTTTTACGGTCAGCATCAACAAAGCACTCCTGAAAATCACTAAAATCCCCGCTGCGGCACAGAACTCACCAAGGCGCTCCCGATAGCCATGCCCGGATTGCAGTTGCAGGGGTTTAACAACCTCACCAAGACCCTCGGCTTTAACAGCTATGATATTGGCTATGCCACGACCCCGGAACAGCAGGAGCGCTACATCGCCTATCTTGATGAAGCTTACAACGCCGAGCGGCTGACCCGGATTCTGCAACAGGTCGCCGAAATCATCGGCGCCAATATCCTGAATATCGCCCGCCAGGACTACGAACCACGCGGTGCCAGTGTCACCATGCTGGTTTCGGAGGAACCCATCGCCTCGGAGCGCATTGCCGACACCGAAACGCCCGGCCCGTTGCCCGATGCGGTGATCGGCCATCTCGACAAGAGCCATATCACCGTCCACACCTACCCAGACAGTCATCCTGATCATGGCATCAGCACCTTCCGAGTCGATATCGACGTATCGACCTGTGGGCGCATTTCTCCACTCAAGGCCCTTAACTATCTGATTCACAGCTTCGAGTCCGACCTGGTCAGCATCGATTACCGGGTGCGTGGCTTTACCCGTGACGTAACGGGGAAAAAGCACTTTATCGATCATCCGATCCACTCAATTCAACGCTTCCTGTCCAAGGATACCGGAGAGCGCTACCGGATGATCGACGTGAACATCGCCCAGGAGCATATCTTTCACACTAGGATGTTGCTAAAAGACTTTGCCTTGAACCATTATCTGTTCGGCATCGACCCGCAGGAGGTGTCACCGTGCGATCAGGCCGAGATTGAGCGGCTGGTGCGGCGGGAGATGGCGGAAATTTTCTACGGCGGGAACTCACTTATGGCCTATTATCGCTATCATGTTTTCTTTTGCACCAACCTGCGGGCCGATGGATCTCAGTGTTGCCAGCAATGCGGCGCGCAGGAAGCCCGTGACTATGTGAAGCAACGGGTCAAGGCGCTGGGGTCGGCGATTCCCGACAAGGTGCGAATCAACAGCGCCGGTTGTCTGGATCGCTGCGCCGAAGGACCCGTCATCGTGATTTACCCCGAAGCGACCTGGTATACCTATGTTGATCGGGTCGATCTGGACGAAATCATCGAGGAGCATCTGGTTAATGGGCGGACGGTGGACCGGCTGCGGATTTGATCCCTTGTAAAACCAGCCTTGCTTAAGTAGGATACCCGCCTTTCAAGTGGACGCGGATTTTTCGGAGCATGTTAATTCAATGAAAACTTTCAGCGCCAAGCCGGCCGAGGTCAGGCACGACTGGTATGTGATCGACGCCACGGACAAGGTTCTAGGCCGGCTGTCGTCGGAAATCGCCCGTCGCCTGCGGGGCAAGCACAAGCCCGAATACACGCCGCATGTCGATACCGGCGACAATATTATTGTGGTCAACGCCGAAAAAGTGCGGACTACCGGGCGTAAAACTGCCGACAAGGTGTACTACCGGACCACCGGCTATATCGGCAATCTCAAGTCGATGTCGCTGGACAAGATGCTGCAGCAACACCCGGAGCGGGTCATCCAGATCGCGGTGAAGGGGATGTTGCCCAAGAATCCGCTCGGTCGGACGATGTTCCGCAAGCTCAAGGTTTACGCCGGTCCCGAACACCAGCATGCCGCACAGCAACCGCTGCCGCTGGAACTGGCTCTCTAACTCTCTGGCGCATCTCAGGAATAGAACAGGATGGCTCAAACTCAGCATTACGGCACTGGCCGGCGCAAGACCGCGACGGCCCGGGTTTTCCTGCGGCCGGGCACCGGCAATATCCTCGTCAACCAGCGGCCCCTGGATGAGTACTTCGGGCGTGAAACCTCCCGGATGGTGGTTCATCAGGCTCTGGAAGTGGTCGACTTCAAAGAGAAGTTCGATATTTACGCTACGGTCAAGGGCGGCGGCATTACCGGTCAGGCCGGCGCAATTCGCCACGGCATCACCCGCGCCTTGCTTGAATACGACGAAAGCCTGCGTCCGACTCTGCGCAAAGCCGGTTTTGTCACTCGCGACGCCCGCGAGGTGGAGCGTAAGAAGGTCGGTCTGCGCAAGGCTCGCCGCGCCACCCAGTACTCCAAGCGTTAAACCCGGTTCTTGGGGGATCGTCTAGCGGCAGGACTGTGGACTCTGACTCCACCAACCTAGGTTCGAATCCTAGTCCCCCAGCCAAATCAACCCGCTTTGAAAGCAAAGCGGGTTTTTTGTTGCAAAAATACAATGTTGTTGTTTTTTTGCCTACAATCACAAAAATTTGTGTTTTTTTTGAAAATATCAGTTGCATTTCCATCCTAGAGTGCGTATAAATCTCATCAATGAATTGTGAACACCCTTTTGTTGTTTGTATGCAACGCAAACCTAGGAGTTAATCATGAAAAAGTCTACTCTCGCGCTGGCCGTAGCTGCTGCGCTGGTTGGTTTTGGTTCTACTGCTTATGCGGATACCACCCTGTATGGTTCCGCCCGGGTATCCATCGACTACAATGATCCGAATAGTAACGATGTTGTCGAGAGCAACCCCGAAGCTAACTGGGACGTGTTCAATAACTCTTCCCGGTTAGGTGTGCGCGGTGAGGAAGATCTGGGTGGCGGGCTGGCGGCCATTTATCAGTATGAATTTGGCGTTGATGTCACTGAGGGTGGTAACTTCAACAGCAACCGGCCCAAGTGGGTCGGCTTGAAGGGTTCGAGTTGGGGTGCGGTGACTTTGGGCACCCAATGGACGCCCTACTACAACGTCATCGGTATTGGCGATATTTTCAACAGCAGCAAGGTGTTCAATTCCACTAGTTCTTTTGCTGCGGCAACCACGACCTCTCCGGTTCTGAACACTTACTTGGGCAATACCTTCGGGCTGCGGATGGATAACAGCCTGATCTATACGTCACCCAACTGGAGCGGGTTTGGCGTCCAGGCCATGCTAGTCATGAATGGCACCTGCACGCCCACTGACCCGCAGACGACAGACGAGCTGTGCGGATATACCGGCAACAAGCTGCCCGCCAACCTGAGCGATGGCGTTGATATGTACAATATCTCCGCCTCCTACAAGAACGGGCCGTTCTTTGCGGGCGCCACTTATATGGCGCTGGATGGTCCCGGTTTCAGTGCGAGATTGCCTAGCGGTCAGACCCTGTCCAGCGTTCCTGCTTGGGATGGCGATCAGTGGGGCTTGGCCTTTGGTTATAACTCAGGGCCGTTCGCGGTCAGCTTCGCCTATGAAAATGGCGACCTGAACACCGTATACTCGGGCACCTCCCAGAACTACTACCTGACCGGTCAGTACACCTTTGGTAACAATGTCATCCGGGCCTCGTATGGCTTCCTGACCCCTGATGACGACCGGATTTGGCTGACCGACAATGTCGCTGATTCCTATAGCCAGGGCGACCTGAACAACTACGCGATTGGCTACCAGTACAACTTCAGCAAGCGCACCCGTGCGTGGGTTGAGTACTTGGGTGCCAGCAATGATGGTGATTTCTATGGCGATGTAGGCGTAGTCTCCATTGGTACCCGCGTCGACTTCTGATGCGCTGCCATTAGGCTGAGTTGAATCCCACGGACGCCTTCGGGCGTCCGTTTTCGTTTCTGCCTCCGGACCTGCCTTCCTGATTCATCGTTGCGTCCAAACCAATAGTTGTATTTTTTATAAAAAAATAGTTGCTTTTTTACCGCAATGCGGATATAAATTACCCCAATGAACCTTCAAGATGGCTTTCCAATCAATCATCATATTGATTGGAAAGCGAATCCTGAAACAACTGACTTTGGTTTGCAAACAACTTAGGAATCTTGTCATGAAAAAGTCCGTTCTTGCTCTGGCCATTGCCGCTGCGCTTGCCGCCCCGCTTGCCGCCCAGGCGGATACCATCCTGTACGGTTCCGCACGGGTGTCGGTGGATTACAATGAAGATGACAATCTTTTCAATGACTTCGATGGTCAGGGTGCATGGGATGTAGTCAATAACGCCTCCCGGCTTGGCGTCATGGGGTCCGAAGATCTGGGCGGGGGCCTGAGCGCGGTTTACCAGTATGAGTTTGGCGTGGATGTGACGGAAGGCGGTAACTTCAGTGGCAACCGACCCAAGTTTGTGGGTCTTAAAGGTGGTTTTGGCACACTGACCATGGGTACCCAGACCACCCCCTATTATGAAGTGCTGGGTGTTAACGATATTTTTAACACCTCGCTTTCATTCGGACCCACCGTATGGCTGGGCGGTTTCACGAATGGTTTTAGTGCCGACTTTAATGGAAATGGTAACGCCAATTCTCAAGGAAGCATGGAGCGCGTTTCAAATAGCATCTATTACTCAACTCCGGATTTTAGTGGATTCAGTGCTTCCGCCATCCTGGTGATGGCGGGCAGTGTCGATATCGGCGGCACCACCTTTCTCACGAATAAGGCCGCTGGCTATTCCGATGGCATCGACGAATGGAATATCGCCCTGAAATATACGAATGGTCCTTTCTTTGCCGGCTTTACCTATGTAGGGCTTGACGGCAGTACACTGTACGATGAGATCGGCGACCCCATCGTTGACTTGGATCGCAATCAATGGGGCTTGGGCTTGGGCTATCAGTCCGGACCGTTCAGCGTCAGCCTGATCTATGAGCAGGGCACGATCAATCAGTGGGGCATCTATCAGCCCCTTTTCGAGAATTTGACGGGGCGGAGTCTTGACGATCCGTGGAGCGCTTCCTTGGCTGGCTCCTACAATTTTGGCAACAATACGGTTCGTGCGCTTTATGGACAGATGAGTACAGGAATGCCCGGGGCGGATGAAATCCAGAACTGGGCCTTGGGTTATCAATATAACCTGAGCAAACGGACTTCATTCTGGGTCGAATATGTTGGGCGCGATGCGCAAAAAATTAACTTGAATGAACCCAGTTTGGGAACATTCTTCTACGGCGATGCGAATGGCGTTTCCATCGGTACTCGCGTGGACTTCTAATTCAGCCTGAGGACAACAGGCGTAAGGGCAGACGGGCGCGGCCTTCGGGTAGCGCCCGTTTTTTTATGGCAATGCTCACTCAAATCCGGATCGTTTGTACTCCGCCATCACTGGTTCCTAGCAACAGTACATCGGCTGGACGCAATGCAAACAAACCGACCGTAACGACACCGGCGATATTGTTAAACTTGGCTTCAAGCTTGGCCGGTTCCAGAATGTGCAGGTTATAAACATCCAGAATCAGGTTGCCGTTGTCGGTAATAAAATTCTCCCGCAATACCGGCTGACCGCCGCGCTTGAGCAATTCCCGTCCGACATGACTGCGGGCCATCGGAATCACTTCGACTGGCAGTGGAAATGCGCCCAATATATCCACTAGTTTGGACTGATCGGCGGTGCAGATAAATTGCTCGCTGGCGGCAGCAATAATCTTCTCGCGGGTCAATGCCCCGCCACCACCTTTAATCATCTGCAAATGGTGGGTGACTTCATCAGCGCCATCGATATACAACGGCAATGGCCCGACGGCATTCAAATCCAGCACCGGGATTTTGTTGGCTTTCAACAGTTGCGTGGTCGCCTCGGAACTCGAGACCACCCCATCCAGCCGGTGTTTAATCCGCGACAGGGCGGCGATAAAATAGCCGATCGTTGACCCGGTGCCGACTCCGATGACGTCCAAGTCTTCGACATATTCCAGAGCCGCTTCGGCGGCGCGTTTTTTTAGCTCGTCGTTGGCCATCAGTTATTCGCTCTTTGACAGTCGTGTTATAGGGCTTCAGTCACACTCTCCAGCCGCAGAATAAATGCCCATTGCGCCGCACTGACCGGTAACACCGAGAGCCGGTTGCCCCGGCGCAGCAGGGCGAAATCACCCAGCGCCGCCGAATGCTGCTTCAGCTCAGCCAGACTAATTGCCCGGCGCAGGCGGCGAATCAGCCGGACATCGACGCGATGCCAGCGGAGATTGACCAAGCTACTGGCTGGATCATAATACGGACTGGCGGGATCGAAGGCGGTTACATCCGGGTAGGCTTCGCGCACCACTTCGACGATCCCGACCAAAGCGGGAGTTGCTGTGCCGGAGTGGTAGAACAATGCCTGATCGCCCAAACGGAAGTCATCACGCATGAAGTTACGGGCCTGGTAATTGCGCACCCCTTCCCACGGCGTGGTTTGATCCGGCGCGGCTTCCAAATCGGCAATGCCAAAAGTGCCGGGTTCCGATTTCAGCAGCCAATAATTCATCACCTTTCTCCAAAGATCGTCAACGCCTGCTCGGTGACGACGGCATCCAGCGGCACGTCCCACGGCTGGCGGTGCAGCTCAGCCACCTTCTGAAATTCATAGCCTAATCCAATTAGCCAAGGGCGGTGATTGCGATAGCCGGGTTCCAGCAGAAAAGCAAAGCTGCGGTCATAAAAGCCGCCACCCATCCCCAGGCGCGTCCCGGTCCGGTCGAAGGTGACCAGTGGCATCAAGGCCAGATCCAGCTCGGTGGGTTCCAACCAATCCGCCAGAGAAACGTCAGGTTCTGGGATATGGAAACGGTTGCGGCGCAATGGAGTTCCGGGCTGGTACGGCGCGAACTGGAGCGATTGCGGCGGCGATTCCGCCAGCACTGGCAGATAAACCATTTTGCCTGCATTCCACGCCTGTTCCAGCACTGGCTGCGGGTCAAGTTCGCCGTTACAGGCCCAGTAACCAGCAATCCGCCGGGCAGAGAAGAAAATTGACCAGGTGGCAAGCCGGGCAGCGACAGCCCACGCCGCCTGACGCCGCTCAGCAATAGGTAACTCGCGGCGCAGGGTACGTAACTGTCGGCGAAGCTGGATCGAGTCAAGGACCACAGCGCATAACCAGTGGGCAATAAAAGGGCGACGGGTTACGTCGCCGGGTGTTGCTGGAAAGGGGGCGTTCTCCGCCTGCGCCGTCTCGGACTTTTGCCCTTGAGCCGTGAGGATCAAGTCGGGGAACAGGGCGGCGCGTCAGGCTTTCCGCCGGGCTGGACTCAATTCGCCAACCCAATGGACATGCACACTTGCGCCGACAACTGATCACCTTGGGTAAAACGAATTAGGTTCAAGGAGTACCCAGTCCACTACTCGAATGCTGCAGAGAACGCCCGAACTGAAAACTGCCTAGCGTTATCGCTATTATAACGCAGTCGGCGCGGCTTCGCTCAGGAAGGCGTCAAGTTTTTGTAATAAATCCCGCACCTGGCGCTGGACCGCAGCCTGGCTTGCCATCGCCTGCCGTTGTTGCTTCAACAGGTCATGGCTGAGATTAAGCGCAGCCATGACCGCCATGGCTTCCAGACTCAGCGACTTACCGCCCTGATCGCGCATTTCCTGCATGCGTTCATCGAGGTTGCGGGCGGCTTCCAGCAGTTCGTCGCGCTCGTCCGACGGGCAGGCGAAGCGGTATTGATGACCGATAAGTTGCACATTGACGCCGATCATATCCTGACTCATGCGCTTTGCTCCAGACTTTTCAGGCGCACGATCATGGCTTCAATGCGGGCGCGGGAATGTTCGTACTTGTCGCGCAAAGCATCGCGCTCGGTTGCCAGGGCGTCATGTTGTTCACGCAACGCCAGGTTCTCCTGCGTCAATCGCCCGCAGAGCGTCAATAGCTGATCCACCCGCTGGCTCAGGATTGCCAGGTGGATGACCGCACTTTCGGATTCAGAGTCCGATCCGGCGGCAGGGTCTGGTGGGCTATTCTGGTCAAGGTCATCGTTGGTCATGGGAAATACTATAAAGCGGTCATTGCAATCCGGTCAATTTTAACCTTGCCTTCAGGGTTCGATCCCGAAAGTTACATGTTAGGATGGTTTATTGCGATGTTTTGCCCCAGAACTGGAGTCGCCATGTCCGCCAGTAATCCCCCTCTGTTTGAACGACTGCGCCCCTTGCTTGATCCGTTGAACCCCGCCGAACTGCATGGTTTGCTCTGCGGCTTGTTGTGCGCCGAGGGCGAACTGGCGCAGGATCGCTGGTTACAGATGGCCCGCGAGGCCTTGGCCGATGACGTAGAGTTGAGTCCATCGGTTAAGGATTTGTTGGCGAAGTTGCTCGACTATGGCGTGGCGCAACTACACGATCCTGATTGCTCGATCACCCCCTTGCTACCGGATGATAGCGCCCCATTGCTCCAGCGGGCCGATGCGCTCGGCGAGTGGTGCCAGGGTTTGCTGTATGGGCTGGGCATGGGCCACATTGAACAGCACGGCGTCCTGTCCGGGGAAGGCCGGGAATTTTTGCATGACATCGCGGATATTGCTCAAGTGGGCTTCGACCAAGCCGGCAATGAAACCGATGAAACCGCTTATGCCGAATTGGTCGAATATCTCAGGATCGGCTTATTGATCATCCAGCATGATTTGCGCCTTACCGCTGCGCCTCATGCTTCCTCTCCCTACTGAACGCCTGGAACCCTTGCCGATGTTTGCCCGCGCCATTCCGCCTGCCGTATTCGCCCGCCGCCGTCAAACCCTACTGCAACGGATGGGGCCGGGTTCGATCGCATTGTTGCCCGCCGCCGCCTCGATGCCCCGTAATCGCGATGTGCATTATCCGTTTCGCCAGGACAGCGATTTTTACTACCTGACCGGGTTCCCGGAGCCGGAGGCGCTGGCGGTGCTGATTCCCGGCGGCGATCCGGAATTTCTGCTGTTCTGCCGCGAGCGCGATCCACACCTGGAAATCTGGCACGGTCGCCGGGCTGGACCGGAGGGCGCGATGGCGCGTTACGGCGCAAACCACGCTCATCCCATGACCGCGATTGATAAAGTGCTGTTGCCGCTGCTGGAGAACCGCGAGCGGGTCTATTACGCCATGGGTTATCAGCCGGAGTTTGACCGGCAGGTGCTGGACTGGATCAACCGGGTGCGCGGCAAGGCGCGTACCGGGGTTCGCGCTCCAACCGTGTTTATTGCCCTCGAACAATTGTTGCACGAGTTGCGGCTGAGAAAGGAGCCGGAGGAAATTGCGGTGATGCGCGAGTCGGCCCGGATTGCCGCCGAGGCGCATTGCCGGGCGATGCAGGTTTGCCGGCCCGGAATGCGGGAATATGAGATCGATGCCGAGATTTTCCATACCTTTGTCCGACATGGCGCTGGTTGGGCGTATCCGTCCATCGTCGCCGGCGGGGATAACGGGTGCATCCTGCATTACACCGAAAACAATGCGCTATTGCAGGATGGCGATTTGCTGCTGATCGACGCCGGCGCGGAACTGGATGGCTATGCCTCGGACATTACCCGCACCTTTCCAATTAATGGCCGCTTTTCCGGCGAGCAGCAGGCGATTTACGAACTGGTGCTGGCCGCACAGCAGGCGGCGATCGCCAAGGTGAAACCCGGCTGCCATTTCAACGATCCGCATGATGCGGCGGTACGAACTTTGACCGAGGGATTAACGGCGATCGGTTTGCTGCCGGATAGGGCGGTGGAGGATCTGATCAAGGAAGAGCAACACAAGCAGTTCTATATGCACCGCACCGGGCACTGGCTGGGGATGGATGTTCACGATGTGGGCATCTACAAGACCGGCGAGGACTGGCGAGTGTTTGAGGCGGGCATGGTCACGACGGTGGAGCCGGGGCTGTATCTGCCCGCCGGTGGTCAGATGATTGACGCTCATTGGGCGCGACTGGGGGTGCGGCTGGAAACCGAGATTGAGGAACGCTGGCAGCGGATCGGGGTGCGAATTGAAGATGATGTGCTGGTGACGGCGGAGGGCAACGAAATTCTGAGCGCCGCCGCGCTGAAAGAAGTCGCCGAGATTGAAGCGTTGATGCGGGAAGGTTGATGACCGCGAATGTTGGGTGATTGAATCAGGAGTCGCAGCGCTGTGCTGGAATATCCGAAAATTGAAACTCTGTATAACCGTGACGAAAAGACCCACAGGGTCATTCCCGAGCAATTACGTCTGGCGGAATTTGGCAATATCCGACGTTGGCAGATTACGGAAAAAGTCGATGGAACCAATATCCGGATTGGTTTATCCCCGGATGGCAATGTCAGCTTCAATGGCCGGACTGATAATGCACAACTGCCGGCGCCACTAGTGAGTTATTTGCAGACCACTTTTACCGCCGAAAAACTGGGGGCGCGGTCTTTCCTGCTGCCCATCAAGGCGAAGTGTTGTTATTCGGCAAAGGTTACGGGGCAAGAATTCAGAAAGGCGGAATTTATCGTCGAGATATGGCCTTCCGTTTATTCCGTGACCGGTTTCTGGAGTCGGCGATCCAGACCCATGAACGATTCATCACCGCATTGCGACGCCTGCCGGCTGTTACAAAACGCCCTTGGGATACGATCCCAGTACCCGGAACAGACTGGCCTGTTCGCGCAATTGAGTCAGCGCCGCCGCAACCGGCGCATCCTGAACATGGCCATCGAGGTCAATAAAAAAGACATAATCCCACATTCCTCGCCGCGAGGGACGCGATTCAATTCGGGTCATGCTGACATTATTGCGAGCCAACGGCTCCAGCAAGTTGAATAATGCGCCAGGCCGATTCAGTGATGCAACCAGGAGCGCGGTTTTATCATCGCCAGAGGGAGTGATCGGTTGAGCGCCAATAATGAGAAACCGGGTGGTGTTATTCGGTTCATCTTCGATATTGCGCACCAGGGTCGGCAGTTGATAAATATCGGCGGCGCCCTGGCCGGCAATCGCTGCCGCATCCACTTCATCCCGCACTCGCAATGCTGCTTCGCCATTGCTGCTGACTTCGATTTGCTCGATGCGCGGCAGATTGGCGTCCAGCCATTCCCGGCATTGCGCCAGGGATTGCCGGTGGGAATAAATCCGGCGAATCGCGGTTAATTCATTGACGCGGGTGATGAGATGATGGTTAATCCGCATTTGCACTTCGCCGCAAATTCGCAGTGGCGATTGCAGAAACATGTCCAGAGTGTGATTCACTACGCCCTCGGTGGAATTTTCCACGGGCACCACCCCGTAATCGGCGGAGCCGGCTTCCACTTCACGGAAGACTTCATCAATCGCCCGTAATGGAATGCTGCGAATGGACTTGCCGAAATGTTTAAGCGCCGCCGCTTGAGTGAAGGTCCCTTCCGGGCCGAGAAAGGCGATTTTCAGCGGTTCTTCCAGCGCCAGACAGGCTGACATGATCTCGCGGAACAGCCGGGCCATTTCCTCGCTACTCAACGGCCCCTGATTGGCTTCAATCACCCGCCGCAACACCTGCGCCTCACGCTCCGGGCGATAGAAATTGCCGGTTGCCCCGGCGGCCTGCTTGATCGCGCCGACCTGCTGGGCGCACTGCGCCCGCTCGGAAATCAGAATCTGTAGCTGCCGATCCAGCGTGTCAATTCGCTCGCGCAGCGCTTGCAGGCGATCTACTTCACTCATGCCGCTGCCTCCCCATCACCCTCATCCGGGGCTAAACCGTCGTCATCAACGGTTAAATCATCGCTGGCTTCAGTTTCACCAATACTTTCAATTTTTTCGATTCCCACCAGTTTTTCGCCGCCCTGCAACCGGATCAGCGTCACGCCTTGGGTGTTGCGTCCGACCAGGGAAATGCCTTCGACCGGGGTTCGCACCAGGGTGCCGCCGTCCGTAATCAGCATGATTTCGTGATCATTTTCCACCTGCACCGCGCCAACCACCCGACCATTGCGTTCGGTGGTTTGAATCGCGATGACGCCTTGCCCACCACGGGCGTGGCGGGGGTATTCCGCTGCCTCGGTGCGTTTGCCGTAGCCATTCTCGGTCGCCGCCAGCACCGTGCCTTCACCGACCACAATGAGCGCGATGACTTTTTGGCCCTCGCCGAGGCGAATACCGCGCACTCCACACGCCGAGCGCCCGGTATTGCGCACTTCGGTTTCGACAAAGCGTTGCACCTTGCCGGCGTCAGTGAACAGCATGATATCGCACTGACCATTGGTCAGTTCTACATTCACCAGTTGATCGCCATTGCGTAAATCAATCGCGATAATGCCATTGGTCCGTGGGCGCGAGTATTCCGAGAGCGGCGTTTTTTTAACGGTACCGTTAGCCGTAGCGAAGAACACGAAATGACCATTATCGAATTCGCGGACTGACAAAACCGCATTGATTCTTTCGCCTTCTTCCAGAGGCAGCAGATTAACAATAGGCCGGCCTCGGGCAGTGCGTCCGGCTTGCGGCAATTCATAAATCTTTTTCCAATACACTTTACCACGGTTGGAGAAACACAGCACCGTGTCATGAGTGCTGGCAATGAATAATTTATCAACGAAATCTTCTTCCTTAACAGTCGTTGCGGATCGTCCCCGCCCGCCGCGCCGTTGCGCCCGGTACAGCGACAGTGGTTGCGCCTTGACATAGCCGGCGTGGGATAGCGTCACCACCATCGTTTCTTCATTAATTAGATCTTCCAGATTCAGATTCTGCTCATCAGGCAGAATGAGTGTGCGGCGCGGGTCGTTATACTGGGCGCGCAGATCCAGTAATTCAGTGCGAATGACTAAGGTTAACCGATCAGGCTCGGTGAGAATTTCCAGATAATCGGTAATCCGGGCCAGCAATTCCTGATACTCATCCAGCAGTTTCTGCTGTTCCAGCCCAGTCAAGCGATGCAGGCGCAAATCCAGAATCGCTTGCGCCTGAATGGGCGACAACCGATAGCCGACAGCGCTCAAGCCCAATTCCACCGGCAGATTTTCGGGTCGGGCGATGTCTCCGCCGGTACGGGCCAGCCAGTCGGCAATAACGCCTGGTTTCCAGACTTGTTCCAGCAGTCCGGCCTTGGCGGCGGCAGGATCGGCAGCGGACCGAATCAGCACAATCAGCGGATCGAGATTCGCCAGCGCCACCGCCAGCCCTTCGACAATATGGGCGCGGTCGCGGGCTTTGCGCAGATCGAAAACCGTGCGCCGAACCACTACTTCGCGGCGGTGAGTCAGAAAGGCTTCCAGGACTTGCTTGAGATTGAGCAGGCGAGGCTGACTGTCCACCAGCGCCACCATGTTGATGCCGAATACCCCTTGCAAGGCTGTGTGCTGGAACAGGTTATTGAGCACCACCTCGCCGGATTCGCCACGGCGCAGTTCGATATAAATCCGCAGGCCGTCCTTGTCGGACTCATCGCGCAATTCGGAGATACCCTCCAGCTTCTTATCCTTGACCAGTTCGGCGATTTTCTCAATCAGCCGGGCCTTATTTACCTGATAGGGTAATTCAGTGACGATAATGGCCTGGCGATTGCGGACTTCATCGGTTTCAATGGTGGTTTTCGCTCGCATTTGCACCCGGCCTCGCCCGGTTTCATAGGCTTCGCGAATCCCGCGATTGCCATTAATCAGGCTAGCCGTGGGAAAATCCGGTCCCGGAATATGCTGCATCAATTGGCTAATCGTCAGTCCCGGTTCATCAATCAGGGCAATACAGGCATCCACTACCTCGCCGAGATTATGCGGCGGGATATTGGTCGCCATGCCGACCGCAATCCCGGAGGAGCCATTCACCAGTAAATTAGGCAGGCGGGTCGGGAATACCGTGGGTTCGCGTTCTGACTCGTCATAATTGGGGACAAAATCGACGGTTTCCTTGTCAATGTCGGCCAGTAATTCGTGAGAAATCCGTGACATACGGACTTCGGTATTATGGTTAATAAAACCATTCGCTACAAAGGAATGACAAGTACTGTCCACCCGGATCGAGTAAACAATTTGTTCTTCCGCCTGCTTTTCACAAGAATCGACGGTGGCGAAATAATAACGATCAGTAGCTAACTCATTGAATAGTTCAATTAAGTATTGCTGGTTGATCGCTCTGATAATGTCAGCATGGTAAGTGTCAATGCGTTCATAGCAATCAAAATTCCGCTTGCCCAAAAAGTAGCAGTACTTAGCGTATTTTTGCACATAAGCGGCGATATAGGGAATAGAATCCCTGCTCAAAGAAAACCGGTCAATTTGCGTCCGGCGCTGATTTTCAGCATAGAGAATAGCCGCTAATTTTGCTACTTTCTGAGTAGCAAAACCTACATTTTCATGGAATTGGCAAATATTACGATAACCACTAATACAAACCTTATACTCCCGTCGGCTTTTAGGTTGATTAATGCTCGCAATAACTCCAAATTCAAGCAACAGTAATTGAACATCTTTGGCTAATTGCAGGCTTTGTGTGCAGTATTGAAGGTTAATCGTGTTTTTTTCAAGAATCGAAATTGAACCATCACCTTCAAATAGATATTGCAGGAATATCTTTTGGGCCTGATTGGAGGCGGTAAAAATATATTCAGGGATTTTCTTGTCTTTGGCCTTGCAGTTCACCAAGTCAGCGTAGATCGGACATTTAGAAAATTCACTCAAATTTTGCACATCGAATTCATAAATCAGTTTGCCTGATTTTAATGGACGTACATAGCTGTAAAAGCGATTTCCTAATAACTGCCGATAGGCTTCAACGAAATGATCAAAGTAAACCTGATCCGTGTTATTAAATTCCATTCTTTTTTGGGTAACAAATCCTTCAGAAACCAGACAACCGGCAATGATTGCCAAATTTTTTTCAGCTTCATCCAGGCACTGGTGGCTACTCAAACCGATTTGGCTTCTGTCAATCAGCGCTTTATCACCAGGTTGCATATCCTCAAGTAATTTCCAGGTATAAACCGGTTTACCTGCATGATCAGTACTCATGATCATAATAGGATGATTGGCTGTACCTTCAATGCTAAACCCTTCCCGGGTTTGCAATTTGTAAACCGGGTGGTATCCAGAATTGAAAAATCGGTTGGCGCTATTGATCGTTTTGTGCAAAGACAGAATCTTAGTTTTTATAGCATGATCACTATTTAACTTTGATTCTCTAACCAAATCCTGAATAGCAACCAATCCTCGGTCAGTTTTAACCCGAGTATTACCTGTGACGCAATAACGCATTGCGGCAGGTGAATCACCATCGATACTACCAAAATTTCCCTGTCCATCCACCAGCATATAGCGTAATGAAAACGGTTGGGCCATTCGCACAATAGTGTCATAAACTGCCGTATCGCCATGTGGATGGTATTTGCCTATACAGTCGCCTACTATACGTGCTGATTTTTTATAAGGCTTGTTCCAGTCATTGCCCAGTTCGCGCATGGCGAACAGCGACCGCCGATGCACCGGTTTTAACCCGTCACGCACATCGGGCAAGGCCCGCCCGACAATCACGCTCATGGCGTAATCGAGATAGGACTGGCGCATTTCATCTTCGAGATTAACCAGGACAATTTCTTTGGCGATGTCGGTCATGGGAGAGCCTTGGTCAGCGCCTGCTTGATGAGGCAAGGCGGATTGAAGCGGTGAACCGCGAATTTTTATTGGCTGCCGGCGGTCAAGATCCGCCGGCGACTGGTGCGTTCGTTATCTTCCAGCTTTTCCATTTCCACCCGGTTGCGTCCCCGGTTTTTAGCCCGGTACAACGCCCGGTCCGCGCGGATCAGGATGGCGTTGGCGTCCTGGTCATCTGGCGTAAATAGCGCTACGCCGATGCTGACCGTGAAACCGATTGAGCCGGCGGTGGTCTCTACCGGTGACTCCATAATAATCCCCCGTAGCCGTTCCGCCAGCGGGTAAGCGCCAATCAGGGTTGTGTCGGGCAGCAGTGCAGCAAATTCCTCGCCGCCAAGCCGGCCCAGCAGGTCGATCTTGCGCAGCGCCTGACCGGTGATCACCGCAAAGTGCTTGAGTACCGCATCCCCCAGCGCATGACCGTAGGTGTCATTGACCTGTTTGAAATGGTCAAGATCCAGCATCAGCAGCGCCGCAGGTTGGGCGTAGCGCTTGAATCGATCCAGCTCCCGCTCGACCTGAGTCAGAAAATGCCGCCGGTTAGCCAGGCCAGTCAGAGGGTCGGTCGTCGCGAGCCGGCGCAACTCCAGTTCTTGGGCCTTGCGCTCGGTTTCATCGCGCAGAATGCCAACGGCGTGCCACTCATCCTGAATATTGACAGCGGATAGAGAAATCGCCACCGCGATTTCCACCCCATCCTTGCGCAGGGCATGCAGGCCGAGGGTTTTGCCGACCGCGTTGCCCTGTCCAGTACGCTGGAATATTGGAAACGCCTTGTGAAAGGCATCATGGTAGCGATCGGGGACCAGCAGTTGATGCAGATTCAACCCCAGCGCCTCATCCTGGGTGTAGCCGAAAATGTGTTCAGCCGCCGGATTCCAGAACGAGATCAGCCCGGACGGACTCATCATTACAATTGCATCCTGGGCGGCCTCGGTGATGCTGTGCAAAGTCGCTTCCCGCTCTCGCAGCGCATTTTCCATCGCCTTCTGTCCAGTAATATCGCTCACGATGACCAGCAGCAGAGGCAAGGCCTGTTGCCCGGCGGACGAAAGGGCCTCTGTTTCTCGCCGACCGGTCAGACGTGCGATGAAGCAGTCATTCACTTTGCTTCGCCGCAGCGTGACCTCCATGCTTTTACCTTCGGGATTTTTAAAAAATGCCTTGAACCGGGACAGAAAAATGTCCCGATCAGCGCTACTCATCAGCTCGGCTAATGGCTTTCCCGCCAGATCAACCGGTTTGTCGCCCATCATATCGGCGAAGGTTTGATTGAATTGCCGGATGACGCCACTGGCGTCCAGACTCAGATAACCCTCCGGGGCCTGGTGATAGAGCCGGGTATAACGATCCCGCACATATTCCAGTTGAACCTGGGCATTGCGTAATTCTTCATTCTGGAGTTTCAGTTCAATTTGATGAGCCGAGAGATCGTGAACGAGTCGCCAAATTTCAACCGAAGACAGATTGCCCGGCTCCCGGGGCGATGTCGCCAGGACCGCCTCGACCCGATCCCGCAAGTCATGGTGCGGGTGGTCTCGCTCACGGCTCATTGCTCCGCCTCTCGCGGGGATTCATCAACGTATACAAGGTCGAGAGCATTTCGCTGCCGGAATGGAGGGCGGCATCAGCCCGCTTGCGCTCAGTAATGTCCAGACAAGCACCGATATAGCCGGCGAAGCCCTCCTCGGTGCTGCGCGGGTGGCCCTGATCGTAAAGCCAGCGGTATTCACCGTCATGTCGGCGCAGGCGGTATTCCATGGTGAAAGGTTGACGCTGATCGAACGCCGTCTCGTAAATTTTCAGACAGCGATCAAAATCCTCCGGATGGACGCCTTCAGCCCAGCCATTGCCCTGTTCCTGGGCCAGAGTACGCCCGGTAAACGCCAGCCAAGGTTCGTTGAACCAGGTGCAGCCCTTGTCGAAGCCGGACATCCACAGCAGCGTCGGCGTGGAATTGGCGATGCCGGTGAACAGTTGCAGCGACTCCCGCAAGGCCGCCTCGGCCCGCTTGATTTCGGTGATGTCCACAAAGGAAATAACGGTGCCGGAGAAGGCTCTGGGGCCGATGGTGTACGGCACCACCCGCATCAGGTGCCAGCGTCCCGCTTGGGTGTGGACTTCCTGTTCCAGCGACTGGCCGGTGGTCTGGACTTCCCGAACCATCTGAATCGGGTCGCAGCCGAGCAGGTAATGAGAAAGATGCGTGATCGGTCGCCCCATGTCGCTGTCCAGCAGCTTGAAGATTTGAGCGATCTTGGGTGAAAATCGGCGCACTTCCAGGTTTTCATCCAGTAGCAACTGGCCAATCTGGGTCGCGCTCAGCAGATTGTCCACGTCATTATTCAGTTCGGTCAACTCGATAATCTTGCTCTGGTATTCAGTGTTGACCGTGAACAGCTCTTCATTGGTCGACTGTAATTCCTCATTGGTCGACTGCAATTCTTCGTTGCTCGCCAGCAACTCTTCATTGGTCGCCTGCAATTCCTCGTTGGAGGTTTCCAATTCTTCGATGGTAGCTTGCAGATTCTCACGGGTGAATTGCAGATCCTGCTCCAGATCGCGCAGCCGTTCTTCGGCTTCACGGGACAGATCGTAGGATTGGACGGTGGTGGGGTCCAATTCAACGGACTCGACTTTCTTTACCTCTTCAATAAAGACGGCGACTAGTGGGTCCTGACCCTTTTTGTCAGGCATGGGCCGAATCCGCAGATTCACCATCCTGGCGTCATTGTCCTGGGTCATGCGGATATTGGCGAAGCGCAGTTCCTGGTGCTGGCGGAATACTTTCTGAATCCCAGTGGTCAGCGGAATAGCCAACTCCCGGGCCGCCATTTTGGAAATGTCGTTGACCACTTTGCCCGACGGCAATTTCAAATAACTGCTGGCGTCACCCAGCACATGCAGCACTTCCATCTGCGAATTGACGATGACGGTCAGCGGAATGTAGTCATGGGTGGCGGCTTCCAGAAAGCGTTCCAGCACCCGCTCCTCTTCGCCCAGGCGCAGGGCGCGGCGGGCGACCGCGAATTGCCCGCGCAGATCGCGGGTGCGGGTGTCGGTGACTGAAAGCAGATGAGTCGCGTCAGCCAGCGGCTTGAGGCGGCCCTTGGAGCGGTACAGCTTCCATTTCGGAGCGATGGACTCGAAATAATCAGCCATATCCCCGGTCGTTTCACTGGTGCCCAGCATCAGAATCCCGCCGGGATTGAGCGAGAAATTAAAGAATTCCAGCACCTTGCGCTGCAAAATCGGTTGCAGGTAAATCATCATGTTGCGGCAACTGATCAGGGAGATGTTGGTGAACGGCGGGTCCTTGATCAGATTGTGCTGGGCGAACACCACCATTTCCCGGATGTTGCGGGCGATCTGGAAGTTATCGTCTTTCTTGTAGAAATACTTGGCCAGCAGCCGGGGCGAAATATCAGCGGCCACGCTTTCGGGAAAGCTGCCGCTGGCGGCGTAATGAATGGCGTCGCGATCAATGTCAGTGGCGAAAATTTTCACGTCATGGGAGGTGCCGAGCATTTCCATGCACTCGCGGGCCAGAATCGCCATGGTGTAGGCTTCCTCGCCGGTCGAGCAACACGCCACCCAGAACCGGATTTCTCGACTGCCGGCGCTTCTGAAAATCTCCGGCAGACCGTGCTGGACCAGACAATCGAAGGCGTCCGGATCGCGGAAGAAGCTGGTCACGCCGATCAACAGTTCCCGGTACAGCGCCACCGCCTCGCCGGGATTGTTAGATAAATAGGCGACGTAATCGCGGATGTCGTCGGTCTGGTTGATGGTCATCCGCCGTTCGATGCGGCGGGTGACCGTGCTCGGTTTGTAGAAGGTGAAATCGACTTTGCACTTCTCGCGCAGGATGGCGAAGATCCGGGTCAAGCCCTGCTCGTCGCTCAACAGGGTTTCGGAACGCTCGACCTTAGTAATGTACGGGTGCTTGGAGAAGGACAGCAGTTGTCCCGGCATCTGATCCGGCGGCAGCACAAAATCGGCCAGGCCGGTGGAGATCGCCGCACGGGGCATCCCGTTGAACTTGGCGCTTTCCTCGTCCTGGACCATGACCATGCCGCCGTATTCCTTGATCACCCGCAGCCCACGGGTGCCATCGCTGCCCGTGCCGGACAGAATGACCGCGACGGCTTTCTCGCTTTGGTCCTCGGCGAGCGAGCGCAGAAACACGTCAATCGGCAACTTGATGCCTTTGCTGTGATCCTGTTCGCTTAACAGCAGCTTGCCGTGAAAGATGGTCAGGTTCTTCTTGGGCGGAATCAGGTAGACGTTGTTGGGCAACACCGACAACCCGTCTTCGGCCCGATGGACCGGCATGGGGGTGCGTTTGGACAGCAACTCCACCATCAGGCTTTTATAATCCGGCGACAGATGCTGGATGACGATGAACCCTAGGCCGCTGTCGGGTGGCATGTGACTGAAAAACGACTCGATGGCTTCCAGTCCGCCCGCCGAGGCGCCCACGGCCACATAATGCGTAGGCGATGCTGCTTCAAGCGGGCCGTCGCCCCGGCTATCCAGGGGATCCCACTTGGTGCGGTCGCCAGCTCTCTTCATGGTCATTCAAACTCCTGAGTCAATATCGACGCTCGCGTCGTTCAAGCTATCCTAACGGAATAACGGGGGTTTCATCGGCTATTTTCCGGCGCAATCCCCGACTGACCCCGGTTCATTCCGAATCTCTGCTGGCCATCAGTCGCGCCAGTTGCCGGGCATCGGGTTGAAGCGCCACACCCCGTTCAGTAACCAGCGCATCGACCAGTTCCGCCGGGGTTACGTCAAAGGACGGATTCCAGACTTCGACCCCGGTTGCGGCGACCGGTTGCCCACCCAGGCTCAGTAGTTCCTCGGCGGCGCGCTGTTCGATGGGAATCGCCGATCCGTCAGCCAGACTCATATCCACGGTCGAGGTCGGTGCCACCACCATGAATCGCACCCCGTGATAGCGGGCGGCCAGCGCCAGATGATAGGTGCCGATCTTGTTGGCGACATCGCCATTAGCCGCGATCCGGTCGGCCCCGACGATCACCCAGCGCACCTGACCTTGGCGCAGCAGCGCCGCCGCCGCCGCATCGGCCAGCAGCGTCGTCGGAATCCGGTCCTGAACCAGTTCCCAGGCGGTCAACCGCGCCCCCTGCAGCCAGGGCCGGGTTTCATCGGCATAAACCCGATCAATCAGTCCCGCGGCATAACCGGCGCGAATCACCCCCAACGCGGTGCCATAGCCGCCGGTCGCCAGCGCCCCGGCATTGCAATGGGTCAGCACTGATCCGCGCGCGCCTAGCAAGGCCGCGCCCAATTGACCCATGCGCCGATTAGCAGCGATGTCTTCGGTATGAATCGCCCGCGCTTCGGCCAGCAACGCTGCTGCCGGATCGCCTGCCAATCCATCCATGCACCGTTCCATCCGCTGCAAGGCCCAGCACAGGTTGACCGCAGTCGGGCGGGAGTCGGCCAACAGCGCCAGATCAACGCTGATCCGGGTTTGCCAGGCCGCCGGATCTTTAGCATAGCGGGCGCGCGCCGCCAGCACCACGCCATAACCAACGGCGATGCCGATAGCCGGCGCACCACGCACCACCATGTCGCGAATGGCGCGAGCGGTCTCATTCACGGTGGTCAGGCGCTGATAGCGCACCGCCCCGGGCAGCAGGCGCTGGTCCAGCAGTTCCAAGGCGTTATCGCGCCAGACCACCGCACACACTTGTTCAGAGACGTCAGCCAGGGGATTCAATTCAGTCATAAAAAGATCGTCAGTCATTATCGCCGGCCATAAAGATCGTCAGCTTATAAAGAGCCAGTCAAAAATATCGGGAACGACAGCCCGTTTGATCTGTTGTATTTTTACGATTCAAGGTGGTCAATGGGAGATTATCGCAAAAAATTTCTTGCCAAAATACCGGGATAGTGGGCAGAATGTCGGTATTTATTGTTGGAACAACATTATTTTGCAATTCTGACACAGTGTTGTATCATTACACACCATGACCGGTGGTTGCCGTTCGGGTATGCTGGTTGAGAAGGGATGATGGCGGTTCAACCAACCCGGTTCTCGCGACCTGATGTGTCGGCGTCATGCACCGAAATTCTTAATGCCTGTTGGGAGAGTATAGCGATGAAAGTAAACCTGAATAAGCTCAGCCTCGGTTTGGCTGCTTCGATGATGCTGTTCGCGGCGCTGCCGGCGCACGCGATCAACAAGTACGGCTGCATTTATGCGGTAGATCCTTATGACAAGATCGTCAAGGATCCCTACGGTAACTGCATTCGCACCCCGTATTGGTCTGCCGAGAAGAACGTTCCTGAGTGCGGCGGCATTGCTGCGGTTGAGCCGCCCCCGGCACAGCCGGTTGTCGAGACCCTGACCCTGGGTGCCGACGCCTTGTTTGACTTCGACAAGTACAACATCAAGCCCAGCGCCAGCGAACGCCTGAATCGTCTGGCTGCTGACCTGCGCCGGGTAGCCTCGGTTTCCTCGATCCTGATCGTCGGCCATACCGACAGCAAGGGCACTGATGCCTATAACCTGCGCCTTGGCCAGCGCCGCGCCGATTCGGTCGCCAGCTACCTGGCCGCCAAGGGTGTATCCCGCTCGCTGATGACCACCCGAAGCATGGGCAAGGCTGATCCGGTTGCGCCTAACACCCTGCCTAACGGCAAGGACAATCCGGCGGGTCGCGCCCTGAACCGCCGCGTCGTTATTACCGTGACCGCGATGGATAAGGTCATCAGCCAGTAAGCACCCGGCGTTTTCTGCATCAATCCGCGCCCCGGTCTCCGGGGCGTTTTTTTTGCCCTCTGAAAACGCCTGCCGCTATCATCCGGCGTTCCCCCGGAGAATCCTGCATGACCGAATCCCGCATACCCCAAACCATCGCCACCCTGATCAATGCTCGCTGGATCATCCCGGTTGAGCCGGAAGGTCAGGTGCTGGAGCATCATGCCCTCGCCATCGACGGTGGCCGGATTGTCGCCCTGTTACCCCAGGCGGAAGCTGCCGCCCGCTACCAGGCCGAAACCTGCCTGACGCTGAACCGGCATGTGCTGATGCCCGGCCTGATCAATGCCCATACCCATGCCAGCATGACCCTGTTGCGGGGACTAGCCGATGATTTGCCGCTGATGAGCTGGTTACAGGATCATATCTGGCCGGCGGAAGCGCGCTGGGTGGACTCGGACTTCGTCCGTGACGGAACGCAACTGGCGGTGGCTGAACTGCTGCGCGGCGGAACGACCTGTTTCAACGATATGTATTTCTTCCCGGAGGTCACTGCCGAGGTCGCCCGTGAAGCCGGGATTCGCGCCTGCGTTGGCTTGACCGCACTGGACTTTCCGACCGCCTACGCCGGCAGTCTGGACGAGTATCTAAGCAAGGGCTTGGCGCTGCATGAAGCCTTGCAAGCCGAACCGTTGCTGCACACCGCGTTTGCCCCACACGCGACCTACACGGTATCGGCCCCGGCGCTAGAACGAATTGGGCGATTGGCGGTGGAATTAAACTTGCCGGTGCATATTCACGTCCATGAAACCGCCGCTGAAGTCGCTGAATTTCAGAGCCGGCACGGCTGCCGGCCGCTGCAACGCCTGGATGAGATCGGGCTGCTGTCGCCCCGGTTGCTGGCCGTCCACATGACCCAGCTTGAATCCGCCGAGATTGAACGGCTCACCACGACCGGGGTTCACGTCGCTCATTGCCCGGAATCCAATCTCAAGCTGGCCAGCGGTTTCTGCCCGGTGGCCCGGCTGGATGCCGCGGGGGTGAATGTGGCGATCGGCACCGACGGGGCGGCCAGTAACAATGATCTCGACCTGTTTGGCGAATTGCGCACCGCCGCGCTGCTCGGCAAGGGGATCGCCGGCGATGCCAGCGCACTACCTGCGGCGCGGACCTTGCGGATGGCGACCCTCAACGGCGCCAGGGCGCTGGGACTGGCGGCGAAAACTGGTTCGCTGGAGTTAGGCAAATCTGCTGACGTGATCGCCGTCGATCTCGGCGAACTGGAAACCGAGCCGGTTTATCACCCGCTCTCGCAACTGGTCTACGCGGTCAGCCGCCGGCAGGTCAGCGATGTCTGGGTAGCGGGCCGGCGGGTATTGACCGAGCGCCGGTTGACGACCCTTGACTCGGACGAAATTATTCGCAAGGCGCGGAACTGGCGCACCCGGATCGCTGCCTGAGCACATGGCGTTAGGGGATTTCCCGAAAAAATGATACCCACTTTGGTGTTCACTTCGACCAAACCTAAGGATATTAGCCACGGTTCTGGAATGATGATCGACGCCCGGTATGGCCTTTATGATCAATCACCTTACCACTGACTTCACAGGAACCCTCCGCCATGACCACGCTTCATCCCAATGTAGATGCGCAGGAAATCAGCAAGTTTGAGGAGCTGGCCAGCCGCTGGTGGGACCCGGACAGCGAATTCAAACCCCTGCACGATTTGAACCCGTTGCGGCTGGATTACATCGACCAGCGGGTCGGCGGGCTGGCCGGGAAACGGGCGCTGGACATCGGCTGCGGCGGCGGCATTCTGGCCGAAAGCATGGCTCAGCGCGGGGCGCAAGTCCTCGGCATCGACATGGGCGAAGCGCCGCTGGCAGTGGCGCGCCTGCATCAATTGGAATCGGGCGTGACGCTGGATTATCGCCGGATCACTGCCGAGGAACTGGCCGATAATGAACCCGCCAGCTTCGAGGTCGTGACCTGCATGGAGATGCTGGAACATGTCCCCGATCCGGCTTCGACCATTCAGGCCTGTGCACGGCTAGTCAAACCTGGTGGCCATCTCTTCTTCTCTACCATTAACCGCAACCCGAAATCCTACCTGTTCGCTATTATCGGCGCGGAATATGTATTGCGGCTGCTGCCCAAAGGCACCCATGACTACCACAAATTCATCCGCCCCTCGGAACTGGACGGCTGGTTGCGGGCGTCCGAGCTTAGGCTGCTTGATCTAACCGGCTTGCACTACAACCCGATCACCCGCAATTACTGGCTGGGACCGGGCGTAGCGGTGAACTACATGGTGTATTGCCAGCCGGAGTCGGCAGCGTGAATCCATTGATCCACCACGCCGATCCGCCGGTCTGCGTCCTGTTCGATCTGGACGGAACGTTGCTCGACACTGCGCCCGATCTGGCGGCGGCGTTGAACCGCTTGCGTCGGGAGCAAGGCGAACTGGAATTGCCGTTTGCCCTGATTCGCCCAACGGTCTCGCACGGCTCGCCGGCCATGCTCAAAGCCAGCTTTGGCGTTGACGCTGACCACCCGCTTTACGCCGAACTCAATCAGCGGTTTCTGGCGCTGTACCAGGAATTCATCGCGGTTGAGACCGTGCTGTTTCCCGGGATGGCCGAGGTGCTGGCCCATCTGGAGGCTCGGGCGATTCCGTGGGGGGTGGTTACCAACAAGCCGGGGTTTCTGACCGAACCGTTGCTCAAGGCGCTAGGGTTGTGGGCGCGGGCGGTGTGCGTGGTCAGCGGCGATACCTTGGACAAGCGCAAGCCGGATCCGGAACCACTGTGGTATGCCTGTGAACAGGCCGGAGTTGATCCGGGTCGCTCGCTGTATGTGGGCGACGCCGAGCGCGATGTGCAAGCCGGCAACCGGGCCGGCATGATCGCGCTGGCGGCGGAGTTTGGTTATCTGGATGCAGAAGATCGCCCGCACGAATGGGGCGCTGCGGGCGTTCTCAGCCAGCCGACTGATCTGTTGCAGTGGCTGGGCGGGACCGTTCCGGCTATCCGCGTCCCCGGCGCCATAACCGCTGCCACCACGGCGCAAACCGGAATGCCGCAGACTGCGCCCATAATACGGTGACGTTGTCCTGTTGAGGGCGCTGGCAAGCCGCCACTGCCATCAGTAACCGTTGGCAAGGCGATTCCCTGCCTCGAACGCTGTCCAGCACGTCCGCGATTTCGGCCTCGCTGAGCGTCAAAATTCCATCGCTGGCCAGCAGAATCTGATCATCGCGCTCCAGCGTATGGGCCTGGCGCGGCAAATCCACCAGTTCCATCGAGTGGCCGGTGACGGCGCTGATCAAGGCATTGCGGTCAGGATGATGGGCGGCATCGATGGCGCTGATTTCCCCGTCATAAACCTGCTGCGCCAGGATGCTGCGATAGGCGTGATCCTGATTCAATCGGTGCAGTCGCCCTGCCCGCCACAGCCACAGTGGTGAGTCGCCCACGCTGATCCAGTACAACCCCTCGCCGGCCAGCACCACCGCCAGCAGCGTGCAACCCATTCCGTCGAGACCGTCCGGGTCGGTTGCAGCTTCCCAGCGCATCCGCTCATTGACATGAGTCAGGGTACACTCCAGCCGCTCGGGAATGGTGGAACCGGGCACCATGTCATAGGTTTCCACGAACGCCCGGACGGCCAGAGCGCTGGCCCTGGCCCCACCGCGCTCGCCGCCCATGCCATCGGCCAGCACCAAGAGCAAATCCCCGGCTTCCAGTTCGGGCGGCAGCTCGAAGACTCCGTAATCATCTTCCTGCTGGGACCGGCTACCCTGCGCCATCCCTTCATCGTGAACCCAGGCCGCCATGTTGCGTCCCCAGCGTCAGTCGTTATCGCGCCAGTCAAAATCCGGCCCGCACAAAGAGACGAATCTGAGCCGGGTCTGTCCCAATTGCAGGAGGTCGCCACTGGTCAGAGCTACGGATGCCGACGCGGGTTGACCATTGTGCCGGGTTTCTGCAGTGACTGACTGCAAATAGAAATGGCGGGAACCGGCGGTATAGATAATGGCCGCCTGGTTTTCGAGGGCGATGGCGGTATCGCCGAAGTCGAGCTGGACCTTGGCGCCCGCCCCGCGACCAATATCGTTAACGCCATAGCTTAACGGCAACACCGTTCCGCGCCCTGGGCCGGCAATAATCGCCAGCCAGCCGACCACCGGGTTGATCAGGGTATCGGTGGTTGCAACCGGAGCGACGACAGCGGAAACAGTCGCGGCAGGTGACAAACCGGGCCGCAGTCTGCCACTGGGCCGAGCTACGCGCCGGGTTGGATCGAGCGGCGGCGGAGTCGTCGTCGATGATCCTTGCTTCAAGCCACGATACAGGGGCATCAGTTTTCCTCGCTGGCGCTAACCGCCGGGTTAGGCATCGCCGATCCGAAAATGCAGGCGTACTTCACCCAGTTCTACGACATCGCTGCTGTTCAGAATTTGGACCCGGATGCGTTTCCCGTTAACCCAGGTGCCGTTCGTGGAATCGAGATCGCAGATCTGAAATGCGCCATCCGGCAAATGGTAGAGTTCGGCATGGCAACCGGAAACCGAGTCATTGTCCAGACAAATATCATTGTCTGGCGCTCGGCCCAGCCGACACAGCGGCGAGGACACCCGTAGCTCGCCTTTCCCCGGAGTGTCGGTGCGAATAAACCGCGCCCGCACCGGCGTTGAGTCCGGCAGATTGCTGCGCCGGCGCGAAAAAGGCCAGAAGTTGAAGTTCATTTGTTATTGAATCCACTATCAGTAGGTGTATCCCAGTAACCAGGGCGCTTGGGCGATGCTGGCGTTGGTCGCGCCTGAACCGGTGGCGGGGCCGATTCAATCACGGGCTTGTTTCTGCGGCGGCGCTCGGCGCGTTGCCGGGTGCGAGATGACGGTTTGCCCTCAGCGGTTTTACCCGACTTTTTGGAGGTGGACTCTGTCTGAAGCTGAGGCGCAGGTTGCGGCGTTGGGAGCGGTATCGGGAGCGCATCGGCATTCTCAATTCCGGCAGGCGGCGGCGCTGGAGCGGCAATCGGAGGTTGCGCTGGCTCCTCGGGGATGCCGGCAGGGGCTTCCTGAATCGGAGTCGGAGCCAACAGCGGTGTCTCAGCCTGGGGATCGAGGGGTGACGGTGGCGTTGTTGCGACCGGTTCCGTGACTGGCGGTGGAATCGTTACCGCCGGTTCTGCTGCCGGCTCTAGCGGAGTCGTTGCGACCGGTTCCGTGACTGCCGGCGGCGGAGTTGTTGCCGCCGGTTCTGCCGCCGGAGTTATTGCCGCCGGAGTTATTGCCGCCGGAGTTGTTGCTGCCGGAGTTGTTGCTGCCGGAGTTGTTGCTGCCGGAGTTGTTGCTGCCGGAGAGACTTGTGTGGTCAGTTCGACCGGCGGCGGGGAATTGCCGGGTACGGATGGCCACAGCCAGATCGCGGTTGCCGCCAGCGCCGCCAGAATTCCGCTACCGGCCAGAACACCCAGCAACCGTCGCCGGGAGGCATTCTTGTCGGAAGGCGATTGCAGGACGCTGTGCCGTGGCTTAACCGTCTGCCGATCAGCTGTCGGCAATCCGGTCTTTTCCAGCCAGTCGCCCGGCTCATGCTCTCCCACTTGGGTCGTTGCGGCCTGATCAAATCGTTCAAGTTGTAACGGGACCGGCGGAACCGCAGTTTTACCCGGCTTATGCAGCGGCATCATGATCACGGTGTCGTCGCTGTCTTCGTCCGGGGTATCGGTCAATGCCGCCCACATCTCGGCCACTGTAGTAAACCGATGTTCTGGTCGCACCGCCAGCGCCCGATCAATGCTGTGGAGCAGATTGGCGCTGTAGCGCCCGGCGCCGACCTTGATCGCCGGTTCCAGCGTATCGTCCAGCAGGCGCTCGGCGGCTTCCGCCGGGGTATGGCCGGCAATGCAGCGGTACAGCACCGCGCCCAGGGCATAAATATCGGTCCAGGTACCGTAGCGATCATTGCGGGTGGTGTACTGCTCCGGCGGCGAATAGCCGGGGGTGACCAGGCTGGTGACACTCTTGCTGTGGCGGCCAATCGCCTCCCGCGCTGCGCCGAAGTCGATCAGGATCACCCGATGGTCGCTGGAGCGGACATACAGGTTGGAGGGTTTGATGTCGCGATGCAGGAAACCCTGATCGTGAACCGCCTGCAAGGCTGGCAGCACGTCCTCCAGCAGGCCGCGCACCTCGTCCTCGCCCAAGGTCTCGCCGTCCTGCAGAATCGCGCTCAGCGGCGCGCCTTCCTCAAAATCCATGACGATGTAGGCGGTGCCGTGGGCGCGGAAGTAGCGCTTGATCCGCACCACGAAGGGGTGTTGAACCCGCGCTAGCACCCGCGCCTCGTCGAGAAACCGCTCCAGCCCCCAGACATAGTCGGAAGGTTGACCTTCATTATTGCTGGCCTGGCCTTGCGTATTGGGGTGAACCGTCACCCCATTGGGATCGCGGAATGACCATTCAACCGGAAAGTATTCCTTGATGGCGACCCAGTTTTGCAGATGAGTATCCAGCGCCTTGTAAGTGACGCCAAAGCCGCCGGCCCCGAGAATCGCGTCAATCCGGTACTCATCCAGCATACAGCCGGACGGCAGGGCGTTGGCGCGGCGGGAACCGCTTCTGGGTAGGGTGGTTGGATTCGGGTTCGTAGTCATGGCGGCGAATCAGTGGCGGCGCAGCGCGGACTGCCGGGAAACTCAGAAATCCGCGCTGCGCGGGGTGCGCGGAAACGGGATCACATCGCGAACATTGCTCATGCCGGTGACATAGCTGATGGTGCGTTCGAAGCCCAGCCCAAATCCGGCATGGGGCGCACTGCCATAACGGCGCAGATCCCGATACCAATTATAGGCGGTTTTGGTAATGCCTAATTCATCCAGCCGTTGATCCAGCACGTCCAGCCGTTCCTCGCGCTGACTGCCGCCGATGATTTCGCCAATGCCCGGGGCCAGAACATCCATCGCCGCCACCGTATACCCGTCATCATTCATCCGCATGTAAAAGCTCTTGATTTCTTTCGGATAGTTCATCAGCACCAGCGGCCGTCCGACGTGTTCTTCGGTCAGATAGCGCTCGTGTTCAGAGTGGAGATCGACGCCCCAGGATACCGGGAATTCAAAAGCGCGATCCGCCTGTTCGAGAATCCGGATCGCCTCGGCGTAGTCCATCCGTTCAAACGGCGCATTAACCACCTGCTCCAACCGCTGGATGCAGGTTTTATCAATCCGCTGGGCGAAAAACGCCAGATCGTCGCTCCGCTCATCCAGCACCGCCCGAAAGATGAATTTCAGCAGCGCCTCGGCCAGATCGGCATTGGCGTGCAGATCAGCGAAGGCGGTTTCCGGCTCGACCATCCAGAATTCCGCCAGATGGCGGCTGGTGTTGGAGTTTTCGGCGCGGAAGGTGGGACCGAAGGTGTAAACCTTGGACAGCGCCAGGCAGTAGGATTCGACGTTGAGCTGGCCGGAGACGGTCAGAAAGGTTTCGCGGCCAAAGAAATCCTGGTCAAAATCAATCTCGCCGCTGGGGGTGCGCGGCAGGTTGACCAGATCGAGGGTGCTGACCCGGAACAGCGCGCCGGCGCCTTCGCAATCGCTGGCGGTGATGATCGGGGTGTGAATCCAGAAGTAACCCTGTTCATGGAAAAAGCGGTGAATGGCCTGAGCCAGGCTGTGCCGGACCCGGGCCACCGCGCCGATGCTGTTGGTGCGGGGCCGGAGATGCGCTACGGTCCGCAGGTATTCGAAGCTGTGTGGTTTGGGGGCGATGGGATAGGTTTCGGGATCATCCACCCAGCCGACCACCTCTAGTCGCTCCGCCCGCAATTCCACGGTCTGCCCCTTGCCTTGGGAAGGAACCAGTTCGCCGACCGCCCGCACTGCACAGCCGGCGGTTAGATGGACGATCTCGCTGGCGTAATTGGGCAGTTCCGCCGGAGCGATGACCTGCAACGGCTCGAAACCCGATCCGTCATGGATGGTAAGGAAGGATAAGCCGGCTTTGGAGTCACGGCGAGTGCGCAGCCAACCCTGAACCGTGGTTTGACTGCCCAGCGGAAGCTGGCCGCTGAGAATGGCGGCAATGGAAGAAACAGCCATGGCAGGGTAGGCTCCGGCAGAATTAAAGTAATTTCTGATATTTCTGGAAATGCAGGGTCTTGGCCTGACCGATCCAGTTATCGCGACGGATGCGCCCAGCAGACTTGATGATGGCTTCGATCCGGGCAATGTCGGCATCGTTCAGGGCGGCCAATTGCCGATAGCTGGTGATGCCCTGTTTCCGCAGTTTCTTTTCCAGCGCCTGGCCGATTCCGGAAATCAGTTTCAGATCGTCGGGTTGGGACAGCTTTGGCGCGGGCGTCACCACTACGGGTTCTGCAATCACCTCCGGTTCCGCGACCACTACTGACTCGGCAATCACAACGGGTTCTGGTTCTACGACCACCACGGGTTCTGGTTCAGTGATCGCAACCGGTTCGGGAGTCGCTGGTGCGGGTTCGACGACTGCAACCGGTTCGGGAGTCGCTGCCGTTGCTGGTTGGGCACCGGCAATTTCAGCAGCGGCCACCGATTCGCCTTGGCGCAGGACCGCGAAGTAGTCGTCCCACCACTGGTGTTGGGTCTGAATCCAGCGTTGCAGCACATCCTCCATTTGATGAATCCAGGCGCTCATCATTTCCGGCGTGCCCTTTTCCTGGGCGATTTGATGCACCCATTGCTGCACCCAGGCAGCTTCCTGGGTCAGGGTTTTTTTGACCGCCGCCTCCCAGGTCGTCAGATTCTTGAGGTAGGTCTCGCGCCAGGTTTCAACGCCGGCGGGCGGCTGGAACGGCACTGCCGCGCACAGACTTTCCCACAAGCGTTTCTGGGCGTCGGTCCAGGTTTTGAAGATGTCTTCATTGATCCACGGCTTCACCTTGCTACCCTCCGCAAAAAATTAAAAAACGACTTCGCAAAGTTTCTGATGTTTTTCGCAGTGTCTCCTTTCACGTTCAACATGACAAGAGAACTGGCCGGCAGGGGTGTGATTCGGGGTGTGATCCAATGTGATGCAGGCCCTAATAATTGCGGGATCCCCACGTTGCAACTCGCTGATGAATTAGAATGTGATTATGAAACATTACTAGACTATCGTCATCAGATTAAGGCGGCAGCGTTCGCTCGCCATTAGTCGATACGGTCACTGAGGGGGATGAAATGTTCCAGAATGCGGGTGAGAAAGGGGATCCCCATCGGGATCCCACCGATCCGCTCTACACTCGCGCCAACAAACAACGTGGGTGCGGCACGATGACCAACGACCGTCCACCCATTCAGGGCGTGGTCGGTCGGGAGACCGGTGAAATCCGCTTGACGGTTGGTGAGGACACCGGCAAGTCACCGTTCAGCCGGGGGTGGAGTCCAAGACCCGGGAGAGGGCGACGTTTTATAGTGACGAATCCTCTGCTTACAACCCGGTAGAAGCCTCAGGACGGCCGCATGGCACCGTTTGCCATTCACAGCATGAGTACACCCGCGATGATGATGGCGATGGCGTTCGTGAAGTGCATTGCAACACGACGGAGGGCATTTGGACCGGGTTGCGGAATTTTCTACGGCCCTTTCGAGGGGTCCACAAAAGGTATCTGGCGCAGTACGTCGCCATGTTTGAGTGGGCGCATAATCTCAACGAGTCACCCACGGGTTCCTGCAAAGCCTGATATCGCCTCCCTTCATCCAATTACCGACACGAGCGTCTTTTCAAAGGTCAAAAACTACCCCGTTCGTCATACCCGCGAAAGCGGGTATGACGAAAACCAATTGAGAATTGGTATTGGTTCGGCTAACTCATTAAAAAACCGCCTTCACCCCTGCCCATCTCCCACAGGGAGAGGGGGTTCTTGAACAGTCTCTTAGGCTACCCGCGCTCCAGCTTAAACCCGAAACTGATTGACCATCCGCCGCAACTGTTCAGCGAGACCGGACAGCTCCGCCGCACTGGCCTGAACGTACTGACCGCCGCTGCGAATTTCGCCCGCCGCCCGATGGACCTCGGCCAGGTCCTGCGCCATCGACCGGGAAACATCAGCGGTCTGGGCGATCCGATCATTGGCGTCCTGCACCCCGAATGAGGCTTGGGCGACATGTCCGGCCACATCGCGGGTCGTGGTGGTCTGTTCCTCAATCGCCGAGGCGATCCCGGCGATCAAACCATTGATGTCGGCAATGACCGCAGTGATTTTTTCAATATCGTCGGTGGCGTTGCGGGTCGCGTTCTGCATCCCGCTGATTCGGGCCTTGATGTCCTTAGTCGCGCCGGCGGTCTGCCGGGCCAGTTCCTTGATTTCACTGGCGACTACGGCAAACCCCTTGCCCGCCGCCCCGGCCCGCGCGGCTTCAATGGTGGCGTTGAGCGCCAGCAGGTTGGTTTGCGAAGAAATGCTGGTAATGGTTTCCGTAACCTTGCCAATGGCCTGCGCGGCCTGATCGAGTTGTTGCATTAGTTTCGATACGGACGTTGCCTGATCGCCAGTATCGCGGCTAATGATGCGAGCCTTTTCGGCATTGGCGGCGATTTCGCCAATGGTGGCGCTCATTTCCTCAGTGGCGTTGGCGACCGAGGCCAGGTTCAGCACGGCATGGTCCATGCCGGATGCGACCGAGGCGGTATTGGCGCTGGCTTGTTCGGCGGCGGCGGCAACGGTAGCGGTGCGGTAAGACAAGGTCTGGACGCTTTGGGCGGTCTGGGCGCTGATCGCCGACAATTCGGTCGCCGCTGAGGCGACAGTGACGGCATTACCGACCATCAGGCGGATGATGTCCTGGAGTTTTTCCACAAAGTGGTTGAAATGCCGCGCCAGGTCGCCCATCTCGTTCGCGCTGGTCGCTTGCAGTCGCTGGGTCAGATCGCCGTCCCCCTCGGCAATATCCTTGAGCATCGCCACCGCCGCGCGAATGGGTCGGGTGATGCTGGCCGCCATCGCCAGCGCGAAGGCCAGCGCAATGCCCAATACCGCAATCAGGCCGGAGCTAATTATCCATAAGATCCGGGTCGCCTCGCGTTCGATCTGGGCGGTTTTAGTCAGGATGCTGCTGATTTCAGCATCAACCAGTGCGCTGATGTCATCAATCACGCCGGTAGCGGCAGCCCAGAAGTCGGTCGGCTTGATCCCGAAGCCGCCACTGCGGGACTTGTCCAGCACCACGCTGACCGTCCGATTCAGTTGTCGCCAGTCCGGCTGGTTGGAAATGTCCTTGATCCGGATCACGCTGTCGGGGAGCAGGGTGAACGCCTTGGAGGCCAGACTGGCGTCAATGTCCCCCTTAAGGCGCAATACCGTCAGGACCTGCGGTTCGGACAGCGGTTGATCCGCCCTTAGAATAGCCGAGACCGTGGTCTGGAGAATGCCAGCGCTCTCCTTGGCGCTTTCCAGCACCAGCAGCGAGGTAAACACCTTGCCGACGCCTTTGGTGGTCGGGGCGTTGGCGATGGAGTTCATCAGATTCAGCAGTTGATCAATCTTTTCGCTGTACAGCGGGATTGCCGCAGCCGGCTCAGTGAGTGTCGCGCCGATCTGGCTGCGCAAGGCATCCAGCTTGAGGATTCCCGGAGCGTACTTGCGCTGCTCTATGCCGCTCAGACTGCTGACATTCAGCGCGGTTTGGAAAGCCTCCAGCTGGGCGTCCGTTTTACTACGCTGCCCATCCAGTTCAGCGCGGGTCAGGACTCCGGTCAGGAACATCGAAGTTCGACCCCGTTCCCGCTGCAACTCGGTGATCAACGCTGTAGTGGCCTGGAAACAGAGGACATTGCGGTTCATGCTGCGGGCCAGGGCGCTGGCCTGGACATTTTCGACCACCACCATGATCCCACCGATCAGAGTCAGTAACAGTGGCAACAGGGCGGTGATGAGAATGCGGGTGCGAATGGACAGGTTCAGTTTCATCAGGCTTTCCGGCAGGACCTCTTGATCTCAAAACTCAGGATTCAGAGTGAATGTTATTTGAGTTAAACCCGGAACTGACTGACCAAGGCCCGGAGCTGCTCGGCCAGATCAGACAGATCGACGGCGCTGGTCTGAACATGCTCGCCATCGCTGCGAATTTTACCTGCCGCGGCATTGACCTCAGCCAGGTCCTGTGCCATGGAACGGGAAACGTCGGCAGTCTGGGCGATGCGCGCGTTGGTGTCCTGCACCCCGGATGACGCCTGAGCAATATGACCGGCCACATCGCGGGTCACGGTGGTTTGCTCTTCAATGGCGGAAGCGATCCCGGCGATCAGATGGCCGACATCGGCGATCACGGCGGTGATTTTGGCAATGTCGCCGGCGGCGCTGTGGGTGGCGTGTTGCATCCCGTTGATTCGGGTCTTGATGTCTTCAGTCGCGCCGGCGGTTTGCCGGGCCAGCTCCTTAATCTCATGGGCGACCACTGCAAAGCCCTTGCCCGCCGCCCCGGCCCGCGCCGCTTCAATGGTGGCGTTGAGCGCCAGCAGGTTGGTTTGCGAGGAGATGCTGGTAATGGCTTCGGTGACCTTGCCAATTTCCTGCGCGGCCTGACTGAGCTCCTGCATCAGCGCCGATGCCGATGCAGCCTGATCGCCAGCCTGACGGCTGATCAACCGGGCTTTTTCCGAACTGGCGGCAACGTCGCCAATAGTGGCGCTCATCTCCTCGGTGGCGTTGGCGACTGACGCCAGATTGAACGCCGCCTGCGCCATGGCGGCGGCGACCGTGGCGGTATTGGCGCTGGACTGTTCAGCGGCGGCCGCGATCGTGGCGGTGCGGGAAGACAACGTCTGGACGCTTTGGGCGGTCTGGGTGCTGATTGCGGACAACTCGGTTGCCGCTGAAGTGACGGTGACGGCATTGCCGACCATCTGGCGGATGATGCCCTGGAGTTTTTCCACAAAGCGGTTGAAATGCCGCGCCAGTTCGCTGATTTCATCGGTGCCGTTCACCTGCAACCGGCGGGTCAGGTCCCCATCGCCTTCCGCAATGTCCCTGAGCATCTCCACGGTATAGCGCACCGGACGGGTCATGCCGCGCGCAATCCAGTAGGCTAATCCGCACATAACGGTGAGGCCGATCACGGCGATCAACAGCAGATTGCGGGTTTGGGCGCTGATGATCGTGGTGGCTGTGGTTTCACCGTCGGCATTCCGCCGGGTCGCCATTTCGACCACCTGATCAATCGTTTTACGGTGTAATTCATACTGCACGCGCATCGGGCCATAAGCCAGTTCAGCCGCTTTAACCTGATCGCCGTTCTCAATCGCGGGCAGGAACCGGCGATCCCGCAACTCAAAAAATGTCATGGCCGGCGCATAGGAATCCTCGACCATCGCGGTGCGCATGGGACCTTCCGGCAGAGTCGCCACCCAGAACTCATGCCGGACGCCATACTCCTTTTTCAACTGATCGCCCTTTTCAATCAGCGCCTTGATCGATTCGGCGCGGGATTCGCCCAGAATCTGCAAGGTGACCAGATACGATTCCAGAATGTATTCCGGCGGCGGCAGAACATCCGCGATCAGGTCTTTGCCTTGCACAATGGTCTGGTATAGCGGCCCATTGACCCGCAACTGGTTGAGGGTATTAAACGCCAGCACGGCAAACAGAACCAGAACCCCGATAAAACCTGCCGCCAGCAGAATCAGCTTGGCGGACAGGCTGAATTCAGACAGTTTTCTTTCAAGCCAGGAATGGGCTGGATCGGCCATGTTGACCATGCGATGCTCCTCGGTTCACGCTTTGAACTGGTTCATCAGAGTCTTGATCTGCTCGGCCATGCGCGACAGTTCCACGGCGCTGGCCTGCACCTGCTCGCCGCCATTGCGGATCTCACTGGCCGCCAGATTGACCTTGGCCAAGTCCTCCGCCATCAAGCGCGAGACATTGGCGGTCTGGGCGATGTGCTCATTGGCGTCCTGGACGCCGAATGATGCCTGGGCGATGTTACTGGCGACATCGCGGGTGACCGTCGCCTGTTCCTCAATCGCCGAGGCGATCCCGGCGATCAGATGGCCGACATCGGCGATCACGGCGGTGATTTTGGCAATGTCGCCGGCGGCGCTGTGGGTGGCGTGTTGCATCCCGCTGATTCGGGTCTTGATGTCTTCGGTCGCGCCGGCGGTTTGCCGGGCCAGTTCCTTAATCTCATGAGCGACCACCGCAAAGCCCTTGCCCGCCGCCCCGGCCCGCGCCGCTTCAATGGTGGCGTTGAGCGCCAGCAGGTTGGTTTGCGAGGAGATGCTGGTAATGGCTTCGGTGACCTTGCCAATTTCCTGCGCGGCCTGATTGAGTTCCTGCATCAACGCCGATGCCGATGCGGCCTGATCGCCGGTATGTCGGCTGATGGCGCGGGCCTTTTCGGCATTGGCGGCGATTTCGCCAATAGTGGCGCTCATCTCCTCGGTGGCGTTGGCGACTGACGCTAGGTTCATGGTCGCTTGGTCCATGCCGGCGGCGACCGAGGCGGTATTGGCGCTGGACTGTTCGGCGGCGGCCGCAACCGTGGCGGTGCGCGAGGACAGGTCGTGGACGCTCTGGGCGGTCTGGGCGCTGACTGCGGACAATTCGGTTGCGGAAGAGGAAACAGTCTGAATACCGCCCGCCAGATTGCCCAACAAGCCGCGCAGACTGTCATTCATGGTCTGGAAGGCGCGGGCCAGTGCGCCGATCTCATCCCGCCGGGTGTGGAACGCTGCGGGCAAATCGTGCGAGAAATCGCCGTGGGCAAGCTGCTGGGTGGTGAAGCGAATGGCCTCCGCCAGCGGAATCGTGATGCTGCGCGAGATAACCCGCCACAGCAGGACCGCAATGGTTAAACCCAGCGCGGCGCCGAGGCCCAGCAACCAGCGAATCTCGGCATAGGCAGTTTCAGCAGACGCTTCAACGTCCTTGATCCGTTTCGTCCCCCAGGACAGGAGTTGGTCAACTGTCGCCGCCAGTTTCTCCCGACTCGGCATGCCTTCCCGGAGAAACAGTTCCATCGCCGCGTCATTCTGGCCGTGGAGCGCCAGATCGACGACCCGCAGGTTGATATCGCGGGCGGCGGCAATCGCGGCATTAACCTTGGTGAGCAGTTCCTGACCGGTTTCAGTCTGGATGATCGCTTTCAGCTCCTCCATGGATTTTTTATAGGCTTCCCGCAGCGTATCGATCCGCGCCTGATACTTCTGCTTTTCGGCTATATCCTTATGACCGACCAGATTCCACATGTTCAGATAGATGCCGTCAATCGCGGTACTGACACCCCGCGCTTTCAAGGCCTGGACCGCTTCGACGATCACTGTATCGGTCGCCTGGTTGAGCGTGTGCGCCACGCCCCAGGCGATTGCGGCCAGCAGGATCAGCAGAACGCTCATCGTTCCGAAACCTAGCCCCAGGCGCTGCCTAATCGTGATGTTGTTGAGACTCATCTGTATGGATTCCCCCGGTGGTTAAAGGCGAAGTCAAGCCGCGGCGCAGGCATGGACACTGGCCAGCAGTTGGTCGCGGTCGAGCTTGATCTGATACTCGGTGATTCCGATCGCTTTGCCCTTGGCCATATCTTCTTCACTGGCCAGCGAGGTGACCGCGATAATCGGCAAATGGGCGGTGCGCGAATCGGCGCGAATCCGGCTGGCCAGACCCAGGCCAGTCAGGCGCGGCATCTCGATGTCCGTCACCACCACCTGCACCTGCTGGAGCTTGCGCAGCAGCAGTTCCCAGGCCGCCTCGCCATCGGTGGCATCCAGTACCGTAAAGCCGTCTTCTTCCAGATACCGCTTGATCTGAGTGCGGAAGAAATCGGAATCCTCCGCCAGCAGCACGGTGGCGCTGCCGACGGTGACTACCGAACGTTCTGCGCCGGCGGGCTTCCAGTCGGGATGAGTGAGGTCCACCAAATCATGCAGATCCACGATCAGGGTCGTGCAGTCGTTGATCAGGGCCGAACCGGCGATGCCTTTTTGCCGGTGGGTGATCGGATCGATGATCAATCGGGTTTCGACCACATCGACCGGCATGGCCACCAGCAGGCCGACTTCACGGCCGTGGATGCTTGCCACCAGCACCGCCTGTTCCTGAGCGTCTTCAATCGGATGAACGTCGCCCACATCAGCCAGCGTCACCAGCGGCAGCGATCCACCCCGATATTGCATGGTGCGTTGGCCGCCGAGCCGCTCAACCCGGCTGGGGGTAATCCGTTCAATGCGCTGCACGATGTCCAGCGGCGCCGCGCACGGTTCATCCGGGGCGTTGTGAAACAGCAGCAGGGAATGGAGATCCTGCAGACGCGCAGTTTCGGCCTGGGCGGCCAGTTCGAGGGCGCGGAGTGAACCTACGACCGAGGTCAGCCCGGCCCTGGCGGCCACCCCGGAGATGTCCAGAATCAGAGCGACCGAGCTATCGCCAAGAATCGTAGCGCCGGAATACTCGCGCAGGTGTTTGAGCCGCCGGCCCAGCGGCTTGACGACGATCTCTTCGGTGTCGTGAAACCCTCCGACCACCAGTCCATAGGACATCGAACCGGTGGTGACCACTGCAATCTCCAGCGCCGAGGTCGGGCGTTCGCGACGCCCGCCGGGATGGCGCGGCTCAGCCGGTGGCTGGTGATTCACCGCCAATGGTTCACCGAGCAGGGAATAACGCGGCGAACGCCGGTCAGCCAAGCGGCTGCGTTGATCGGTTTCACGGAGGCCCGTCGCTAGATCAACATAGGTGGGAATAATCCCCAGCACCTGATCAAAGCGGGCTAGCGGCAACATCCGGTCGCGCAGCAGCAGCACCTCGGCATCGCCGACCACTTCAATGCGGCGCTGGACTTCTTCCGCCCGCAGTCGCAGCAGTTCTTCGATATTGGCCTGGGGAATGGCGAACCGTTCATTTTCCATCGACACGATCAGCGACGGAATAATGGCTAGGGTCAGCGGCAGCTTGATCCGAAACAGCGATCCCTTGCCTGGTTCCGACAGGATTTCGATCTGCCCGCCGAGGCGATCCAGATTGGTCTTGACCACATCCATGCCAACCCCACGGCCCGAAACGTCCGATATCTGATTGGCCGTAGACAGACCGGGCAGGAAGATCAGCGCCTGTTGGTCACGGTTCGAAAGCCCCTGGGCTTTTTCCGCCGAAATTAATTGCCTGGCGATGGCGACAGCGACTACCTGCTGCGGATCGATGCCCTTGCCGTCGTCGGCGATCTCCACCACCACCTGACCTGCTTCATGGCGGGCTTCGATCCGCAACTGCCCGACCGGATTCTTCCCGGCCCGAATCCGCTCATCGATGGTTTCGATCCCGTGATCGACCGCGTTGCGCACCATGTGGGTCAGCGGATCGGACAGGCCCTCGATCAGGCTGCGATCCAGGGCGACCTCCTTGCCCTGAATCTCCAGTTCGATGTCCTTGCCCAGGGTTCGCGCCAGGTCCCGCACCACCCGGGGGAATTTGGCGAACACGTTGCCCATCGGCTGCAAACGGGTCTGCATGATCACGTCCTGCAACTCTGAAGTGACCTGATCGATGCGCTGTTCAGCGGCGGAGAGAGTCTGCGGATTGTTCTGGGTCACGGCGGTACGCAACTGATTGCGGCTCAACACCAGTTCGCCGGCCAGGTTCATCAGGGTTTCCAGCAGGCCGACATGCACTCGCAGGGTTTCATCGGCTGGCGTCGAAATCTCGGCGGCGCTGGTGGAGCCAGCAGGCGGAGTCATGGACGGTTCTGCAGGTTTCTCCACTAGCGGCGGTTGCGAAATGGGCGGGATCGACAGCGGGATCGCGGGAAGCGGCTCTGGTTCCGGCTCCGGTTCCTGCAACGCCGGCGGGGAATCGAAAACCGGTGGCGCCTTGAACATCGCTTTTTGGTCCAGAGGCAGACCGGAGGACGCCAGTTCAGTCAGGCTGGCCACCAGATCGGCAATGTCGACCTGGTCGCTGTTGGCGGCATCGTTGAGCATTTCGCGGAGTTTATCGAAGCTAATCAACAGCAGATTGATGATCTCGGCGTTGGGAGTCCGCTTGCGGGAGCGCAACAGATCCAGCAGGGTTTCCGCCTTGTGCGCCAACTCCTTGACCTTGCTCAACCCGAAAAACCCGCCGCCGCCCTTGACCGAGTGGGCGGCGCGAAACACTTTGTTCACCAGTTGCTCGTTGATATCCGCCCCGCCCTCCTCGATGGTCAGCAGATCGGCCTCGATGGTGGCGAGATGCTCGCACGATTCGTTGACAAACTGGTTCAGCAGATCGTTGTCCACCGGATTTACCTTTTAATTCAATTTATAGACCATCGAGCCACGGGTTACCACCACAGGCGCTAGAGGAGTCCAAGGTAACGGTTCAATCGCCCCTTTGCAAAAACGGTGATGCCGGAGGACACGGTCTGCCACACCACCCGCTCCAGGCCAGTCCCCACCACCGCAAACAGGCGCAGATCGGTCAGGCCGTAGCGTTCGGACAATGCGGATCCATACCGCCGAGCCTGGTCTGCCGCCGCCTGTAATTCTTCCTCTAATTTTTCCTCAACTTTAGGCAGCGCCGCCAGTTCATCCAGTGATTTCCCCCGCACCTACGAGATGGACTATCGGTATGGGAGCCACACAGTTTACAAGATCGACTACCATGTCGATCTTGTAACTTGTATGGGTGACTAAATATCGTTACAAAGTATTGAGCGGGGATATCGGCCAGCGGGTTCGAGAATTGGTTCGGCAGACCTGCGAAGCCTTTGAGATTCGGATTATCAAAGGGGTAGTGAGCAAAGATCATGTGCATATTCTGGTTTCGGCACCCCCGGAGTTATCGGTCAGTGACATGATGCGTCATATCAAGGGGCGATCGGCGAGCAAGTTGTTTGAAGAATTTCCGGAATTGAAGAGGCGTTACTGGGGACGACATTTTTGGGCACAGAACTGTTTTTATGTGCCGGCGGAGGATATGACGGAAGACATGATTTAAGGAGTACTTGGATCATCACTTTGAGCCGGATCCAGTACGTGACTTTCGGGTTGAACCTTAGGCGCGTCGTTCAGTGGATGCGCACATGGACTTTCAGTCCGTTACTTCAACCCCCCGGCTTTCAGTCGGTGGTTGTTGAGTCTTGCACCTTAAAAGGTGCTGACCCCATTTAACCAAGCCAGTTCGGTAGAATTAGGATGTATCTTTCTCGACATTGCCGCCTCGGTCAACTTGCAAAAGTACAAGAAACATCTATCTAAGAAGTCCGAAAAAACTACGGACAGCGAAAAACTAATTTAAAGGCCACACTCATGTGCCCACGGCTAAGCTTCTTAAAGGAGTCCTCCCGAGGGTGGTAACCGTGAAGGCACTTAAATCACCTTAAAAGGGTTGGCCTGGTTTTCCAAAGTATAGCCGACGGTCATCCAGCATCGCCTCATTCAAGCCCGGATACACTCCCGAAGGTCTGGCGCATCACCACCTTGGTGTTGAGCAATTCCCCGCCCAGCCGATAAGCGCACCCCTGAAAATACGGTTGCCGCAGCAGATTTCCCGCAAACAACTGCCGGGTTCCGATCCGGTACTGATCCAGATAGCGCAACAGATCTATCCGGCTGATCCCCGCCACCTCTCGCAGCGTCAGCGGAAACCCGAACCATAGTGGCGCATCGCAGGATTCTTCCCGTAGCGCCGCTGTCAGTAGTTTCTGCTCCGGCGAACGCTTCTCCAGAAGCTGACCAAAATATTCTTGACCCAAACAGTCAACAATTGGACAATCCTTGACGATTTTTCAACTTTTTCATAATTGAGGAAATAACTGATGAGCGCGATCACCGAAACCTTCACCCCCACCGATAGCCCGTTGCTGTTCACCGACGCCGCCGCCTTCAAGGTCAAGGCATTGATCGAAGAGGAAACCAATCCCAGCCTGATGCTGCGGGTATTCATTTCCGGCGGCGGTTGCTCCGGTTTCCAGTACGGCTTCACTTTCGACGAGAACCTCGGCGACGGCGATACCGTGGTGGAAAATCAGGGCGTCAAGCTGCTGATCGACCCGATGAGTTTCCAGTATCTGGTCGGGGCCGAGATCGACTACACCGAAGGGCTGGAAGGCGCCCAGTTTGTGATCCGCAATCCGAACGCTGTGACCACCTGCGGCTGCGGTTCCTCTTTCTCCGGCTAATTTTTTCCGGCGAGCGGGGTTGTAATTCCCGCTCAGGCCGGATCAGTCCCGCCCGGAATTCGTTCTCGACACGCCCCAGCCACTCGGTGTTGTGGATCTGCGAGAATTCTGAACAAGTTATCCGCCATAGTTTTTGTAAAACACTTCCGCCGCAAACTTCACAAATCCCTCCATCTGATCCGGACTGCGACTAATCACCTGCCCCGGTTCCAGTCGCGCCACTTCAACTTGCAAATCCTTGGCAGTCTTACTACTACAGCCGAGAATGTCCTGAAGGGCATTGGCGGATACGCCGTCGCATTGGAAAAAATAGGCAAATTCCAGCAATTCCTGAAAGTTGAAAAACTTCTGCTGGTAATCATTCAGCGACTACGAAGCGAAAAAGACCACAACACCTTTGGAGCGACCTTCGCGAATGATCCGCTGGAGAAAAAGATTGCGCTGACCGAGATAGTTGTGGGCTTCGTCAATCACCAGAATGGTGTGAATCGTGCGCCGGTCATTGGCTACTGGACTGTCCGGCAATACCGCCATCTCCTTGTAAAGCCGCTCAATCACCAGATATGCCGCCTGTTCCTTTGAGTACCGGCATGGCGTGAACATCAATCAGTAACGTGCGGTTGGTCAGGCGTTCCAGTGGCGCTATGGTGTCGCCGTGTTTCCAGAACTGGTTAAATTCCGACAAATCCCGCAGAATTTCGATCAGGCTGTCATCATTCCGGCCCTGCCTTTCATACATAATGGCCTTCACCATCGCCCGAATGTCATGGAAATCGGGATACGGAGTGGCAGTTCCAGCGCGTTGGGCATAGCCGGCGCGAATTGCTTCGATCAATTGAGGTGGACCCCATTTAACCAAGCCAGTATTCCGGTGCGGCGATCCTTGAATTCGTACTCCCGCACGGTTTTCAACAATTGCAGCACCTTAACGGCGCCCACTCCCTATTGCGGGCAGAGTTCTTCAAGGAGTTGCTGGTCTTCTGACGGCAGGTTCATGGGGAGATGGATTCCGATAGTGAAGATCATACGGTACGAGAAACGATTGTCACATCAAAAATATTATAGGCGATTCCAAAAGGACAGATGCCTGGAATCGCTTTAGTTAAGGTGCCCTCCCCGCTCAGGCCAGATAAATCCCACCCAGAATCCGCTCTCCCCGCGCCCCGGTCACCGCCGGCACATTCCCAGGCAAACCGTCCAACGTGCGTTTGGCCAGCCAGGCAAAGCCGATAGCCTCGACGAAATCAGGCTCGATCCCGCAACTCGCCGTGGACTCAACGACCACATCCGGCAACTGCGCCTGCAATCGCGCTAACACCACACGGTTGTGAACACCGCCGCCACAGACCAGCACCCGCTGCGCCTCCCCGGCATAGCAGCGAATCGCATCAGCAATAGAAACCCCGGTTAACTCCTGCAAGGTCGCCTGCACATCCTGCGGATCGGCGACAGGCAATGTCGCCAGTTGGGCATTCAGCCAGTCGAGATGAAATAACTCGCGGCCCGTGCTTTTCGGCGGTGGCTCGTGGAAATACGGATCGGCCAGTAGCGCCGTCAGCACTTCCGGCAACACCCGCCCGCCCGCGCCCCACGCCCCATCTTCATCCAACGCCACGCCACGATGCCGCCGAATCCAGGCGTCCAGCAGCAGATTGCCGGGGCCGGTATCAAACCCGCTGACCGGCACGGTCGGATCAGCCGACAACCGGGTGATGTTGGCGATGCCGCCGATATTCAGCGCCACCCGACTTTCCGTCGGGCTGCGGAAAAAAGCGGCATGAAACGCTGGAGCCAGCGGCGCACCCTGTCCACCGGCTGCCAAATCCCGCCGCCGAAAATCAGCCACAGTCGTAATCCCGGTCAGTTCCGCGATCAGGCTCGGATTGCCAATCTGCACGGTGTACGGCTCCGGACCGGCGGGAGCATGGCGAATGGTCTGGCCGTGACTGCCGAGGGCGCGAATCTGCGCGGGCTGCATTCCAGCCTGATCCAGCAATTCCAGCACCGCCCGCGCAAACAGCCGCGCTACCGTCCCATCCAGCCGCATCATCCGATCCAGTTCATTCCCGCCCGGTTGGGCCAGAGCCAGCAACGCTTCCTGTAGGTCGGCAGGTAAAGAGGTCGTGCGCCGGGCGAGCAATTCCGGGAGCGCCGCATCGCTATCAGTAAAACGCACCAGCGCCGCATCGACGCCGTCCATGCTGGTGCCGGACATCAGGCCAATCAGGTGATCCGCCATGTTGAAGAATCCTGTCGTTATTAATGTAATGGGAAAATTGGAGCCTGGAATCATAACGGGGCCGGGCTGGTTTGCTAAAATCCTTTCCTTTTTTGAGGAACGCTCATGCACTCGGTTGAAGCATCGCTGGACCTGATCAAACGCGGCGCGGTGGATTTGTTGCTGGAGGCGGAATTGATTGAACGGCTCAAGACTGGCCGGCCGTTGCGGGTCAAGGCCGGTTTCGACCCGACCGCTCCGGATTTGCACCTCGGCCATACCGTGCTGATCAACAAGCTCCGCCAGTTTCAGGATCTCGGCCACCATGTCATGTTTCTGATCGGCGACTTCACCGGGATGATCGGCGATCCCACCGGCAAGAATGTCACCCGCAAGCCGCTGACCCGCGAGGCGATTCTGGCCAACGCCCAGACCTATCAGGAGCAGGTGTTCAAAATTCTCGATCCCGACAAAACCGAAGTGCTGTTCAATTCCACTTGGTTCAACCAGATGACCCCCGCCGATTTCATTCATCTGACGGCCAAGCACACCGTAGCCCGGATGCTGGAGCGCGACGACTTCGGCAAGCGTTACGCCGCCGGTCAGCCGATTGCGATCCACGAATTTCTCTACCCGCTGGTGCAGGGTTACGACTCGGTAGCGATGCGGGCCGATGTGGAACTGGGCGGCACCGATCAGAAATTCAACCTGCTGGTGGGCCGCGAATTGCAGAAGCACTACGGCCAGCCGTCGCAAATCGTCCTGACCATGCCGATTCTGGAAGGGCTGGACGGAGTGCAGAAAATGTCCAAATCGCTGGACAACTACGTCGGCATCCGCGACGAACCTAACGAAATGTTCGGCAAGCTGATGTCGATTTCCGACGACCTGATGTGGCGCTACTTCGAATTGCTGAGTTTTCGCCCGACCAGTGAAATCAGCGAATGGCGGCGACAGATCGGTGACGAGGGGCTGAACCCCCGCGACGTGAAATTCAAACTGGCCGAAGAGCTGGTAGCCCGGTTTCACAGTATTGAAGCCGGACAACAGGCGCAGGCGGCCTTCATCGAACGATTCCAGAAAGGCGCATTGCCGGAGGAGGTGCCGGAGGTAGATGTGCAATCCCGCGAGGGTCGGTTGCCCATCGCCAACCTGCTTAAAGAAGCCGGACTGGTGGCTAGCACATCCGAAGCCTTTCGGCTGATTCAGCAAGGCGCGGTGCGGATCGATGGCGAGCGGGTCGAAAGCCGCGATCTGGAGCTGGCTGCCGGCGCTCACCATACCTATCAGGTGGGCAAACGGCGGGTAGCGCGGGTGCGGGTGCGGTGATTTACGACATTTTTTTGAAAATTTCGTGAAAGGTGATTGACAGCAGAATTTTGGCCCCTATAATCCGCCCTTCTCTTGGCAATGCAGCCGGACGAAGCCAAGAGCGAAGCCAAGCCGGCACAGAATTTTTTAATGATTTCCTATCGTTGGGTAGGAAATTGGAAAAGATCGTTAAGAGCTTGGAGAGCAGTGGTTAGGGAGGGGGTAGTACGGCTTGGAGGATCGAGTTGTGCGTTATCTCCTGCTTCTGAGAAGAAGCGAAGAGGCGTTAAAAGTTGAAGTTAGAGTAAAGT
>JADLEK010000009.1 GCA_020846135.1 Gammaproteobacteria bacterium | reverse complement strand
TGGAGACTGCCGTGACCCGAATCACCATTGATCCCATTACCCGCATCGAAGGCCATTTACGGATCGATTGCGAGGTGGATAACGGCAAAGTCGTCAACGCCTGGTCGTCGGGGCAGATGTGGCGCGGCATTGAGGTCATCCTCAAGGATCGCGATCCCCGCGACGCCTGGCTGTTCGCGCAGCGGATTTGCGGGGTTTGCACCACGGTTCACGCTGTGGTCTCGGTGCGGACGGTCGAGAACGCGCTGAATCTCGACGTGCCACTGAACGCCCAGTACATCCGCAACATGATCATCACCGCCCACGGCATCCACGATCACATCGTCCATTTCTACCAACTGGCGGCGCTGGACTGGGTGGACATCGTGTCAGCGCTGTCTGCCGATCCGGTGGCCGCCGCCAAAGTCGGGGCGAGTCTGTCCGATTATCGGCGCAACAGTCCGGCGGACATCCGCCAGGTGCAGGATAAGCTCAAGGCGTTTGTCGGAACCGGACAACTCGGCGTGTTCGCCAGCGGCTACTGGGGCCACCCGGCGATGAAGTTGCCGCCGGAGGTCAATCTGCTGGCTGCGACCCATTATTTGCAGGCGCTGGAATTCCAGCGGATCGCCAACCGGATCGTCGCCATTCTCGGCTCCAAGACCCCGCATATCCAGAATCTGGCGGTGGGCGGCGTCGCCAATCCGATCAATCCCGATAGCCAGTCCACCCTGACCCTGGAGCGGCTGTTCGCCATCAAAGCCGAGATCGACAAGCTCAGCGAGTTTGTCAATCAGGCGATGATTCCCGATGTGGCGGCGGTGGGCGCGTTGTACGCCGACTGGACCGGTTACGGCGCGGGCATCACCGATTACCTGTCGGTGCCGGATTTGCCGCTGGATACCAAAGGCGCCCAGTTTGAACTGCCCGGCGGCTATATCGCCAAGGGCGATCTGGCCAGTTTCAAACCGATTACCACCTATCAGGACGCCTACTTTCGCGACGGGGTCAAGGAAAGCGTCAAACACGCCTGGTATGAGTACCAGGGCGGCGATAAAGCGCTGCATCCCTACGCCGGCCAGACCAACCCGCATCACACCGCATTTCAGGATGATGGCAAGTATTCCTGGGTCAAGGCCCCAACCTTTTACGATCAACGGGTGCAAGTGGGACCGCTGGCCAATGTGCTGGCGATGGTCGCCGCCGGTCACGAGCCGACCAAACGCCATCTGACCCGGGTGCTGGACATCGCCAGCAAGGTAGCCGGTTCGCCGATTCCGGTCGCGGCGTTGCACTCGACCATTGGCCGGATCGCCGCCAGGGCGGTGCGTTGCGCGGTATTGCTGGAATCGTTGCAGAATCAATGGCAACTGCTGATCAACAACATCGCCAAGGGCGATTTTGAGACCTTCAACCGGCCGGTTTTCCCCAAGGGCGAGATTCGCGGCTTTGGCTATCACGAAGCGCCGCGTGGGGTGCTGTCGCATTGGGCGGTGATCGAAAACGGCAAGATCAAGAACTATCAGGCGGTGGTGCCGAGTACTTGGAACGCCGGCCCACGCGATGATGCCGATGCGCTAGGGCCTTACGAGGCGTCGCTGTTGGACAATCCGGTCGCCAATCCCGAATTGCCGTTGGAGGTGTTGCGGACGGTGCATTCCTTTGATCCGTGTCTGGCCTGCGCGATTCATCTGGTCGATGGCGCTCGGCGGCCCATCGTGCAGGTCAAGGCGTTCGGGTGAGGGTGATCGTGCTGGGCCTGGGCAATATTCTGCTGCGCGATGAGGGCGTTGGGGTGCGGGTGGCCGAAGCATTCGCTGAGCGTTACGTTCTGCCAGCGAGTGTCGAGGTGGTGGATGGCGGCACGGTCGGGATGGACTTGCTCGATACCCTGGCTGGTTGCGACCATCTGCTGATTTGCGATGCCGTGAAAATCGAATCGCCGCCGGGATCAGTGGTGAAGCTGGTTGATGGGCAAGTACCGACCCTGTTCCAAACCCGTTATTCGCCGCATCAACTCGGCCTGTCGGAAGTATTGGCGACGCTGACGCTCACCGATGAAGCGCCGAAGGCAGTGACCCTGATCGGCATTGTTCCTGCCGACCTGGAATTAGGCATCGACCTGTCGCCCCCGGTCGCCGCTGCGATTCAACCGGCGCTTGAGCAGTTGGCGGCGACCTTGGCCGAACTGGGTTTGCCGCTGACGCCGGCTCACCGGGCCTGACCGTCATGTGCATCGCCATTCCGGTCCGAGTGATTGAGGTGCGCGGCCCGAACGCGCTGGTGGAGCGTTACGGCGAACAGTTGGAAGTGAGCCTGATGTTGCTGGGAGAGGATGTTGCGCCCGGCGATTATCTGATTCTCCAGGCTCGCGCCTGGGCGGTGGAAAAAATCAGCGCTGATGCGGCACAGGAAGCCTACGGCCTGTTTGATGAACTGTTCGGCGCAAACGATGAGCGTGAACCAGTGAATTCGGCAGCCTGGCTGGAGCATTGACCCCGAAGATGCCCGGCTGGGCTGGCGAAGGCCGGTTGCAAATCCGGCTTGAGATTCAGCGCGGCATCATCGAGAAGGTCACGCTGCATTCCACCCGTCCAGTTGGACTGGCCGCCGCGCTGGCCGGATGCGAACCAGCCGCCGCTATCAACCGGTTGCCGCGCCTGTTCAGTCTGTGCGGCATGGCTCAGACGGTCGCCGGTCTGACCGCCGTTGAAACCGCGCTCGGCTTTACCCCCGCCCCGCCCCAAACCGCCGCCCGTCATGTTCTGGTGGCCGCCGAGGCTCTCGAACAAACCGCTTGGCAATTGCTGCTGGAAGGACCGCGCTGCATCGGCATTACCCCCGCTTTCGAGACCCTGAAACGCTTGCGACTCCTGATCGTGGCGTTGCGTCCGCAACTGTTCCCCGATCCGTTCTGGAACCGGATTGGCGGCGCGCCGTTGCGGCCCGATCAGGCCGGCCTGGCAGCGACGCTGGCTGCAATCGCGGAATGTCTCCAGCCGGCGATTTGGGGTGAATCAGTGCCGGGGCAACCCTGGCAGGAACGGCAGGATTTTGATCATTGGCTGGATCAGGCGGCTACGCCGGTAGCAGCCCTATTGCGGCGGGTGCGGGATTGCGGCCTGGCTGATTTTGGCCGGTGCGCGATCCCGCCATTGCCGATCTTCGATCCGGAACGGCTGGCGCAGCGGCTGGCGGGCGATGACGGTCAGGCATTTTGCGCCCGGCCTGATTGGGAGGGCGCGGTATATGAGACCGGCGCTTTGGCCCGACGTTGGGAGGAGCCGCTGATCGCCGCACTTCGCGCTGACTACGGGAACGGGTTGCTCACCCGGTGGGCGGCGCGGGCGCTGGAGAGCCGGGCGTTGCTGGCCGAGTTGCATGATGATTGGCATCAGATCGTGGAACAACCGGCGACAACGCTGGAAACCACAGCGACCGGGGCTGGACTGGGCCTGGTGGAATGCGCCAGAGGCCGTTTGACGCATTGGGTGGACATCGGGGCGGGGCAAGTGCGCCAATACCGGATTCTGGCCCCGACCGAATGGAATTTTCACCCGGATGGGCCGTTGATCCAGGGGTTGATCGGTGCATGGCCCGTGCAACAGGCGACGATCCTTCATGCCGCTACCCTGCTGATCACGACGCTTGATCCCTGCGTCGGCTTCGATCTCGCGATTGATCCATCGCCATAACTTCCTGAGTTTCATCAGGCCATGGTAGCGATTGATCAAAATTTATTGCGCTGCATCATTTTTTTTGCTATAACCAAATCCAAGTTTGGCGTTGCACCTGAATGCTGAATGAAATTAGGTTTCGTAAAATGAATAACTTGGAGGGCGCGACTGCTCTTTGTCCCAAAAGGATGGGGTTTCGCCGCGTTAAATGAGATGAAAGAACTGATCAAGGTAGCTGCGTTTTCGATGCTGGTTCTGGCGTTATCGCCGTTATTAGGGTTCTGGATTGTGGCGCTGATTGGCGCAGGTTTGGTGCTGCTGCCAGTGGGCGCAGTGGTTTCGACCCTGTTTCCCAATGCCCGGAAGTGGGTTGAAGACAGTTTATTGCATGTAAAAGCGCCATTATCGGCGGCTTGAAGCTGAACATATCTAACTGATTTTTAATTTTAATTGATAAAAAACCCGGCGTTTGCCGGGTTTTTTGCGTCTGGTCGCATGGAATCCGTAGCTGATTAAGCGAGTCGCAGCAACTGATGATCCCTTCGCTCTGGTTTATACTTCACCCCGCCATAACTTGTGATTCCTCAAAGGTCTGAAAATTGGGTGCTGGTTCAGTCCAATTATTCTCCAACTTACTGATTTATAAATAAGATCAAAAAGGCAGGTAGGCTTTGGATTTTCAACATTCGCTCCCAACATAGCCATTCTTTCAAAATGCCTAAAGCAACCGCAGGCACTTTTTTAGTTGTGAAGTGTTTACGAATAAAATTATTGCACTAAACCGGTCCCGAATTTCTTTAATCAGCAGATTGATCCGCTTGAGAATAGCCTTGTTGATTTGTTGCCAATCAAGATAATCAGCCTATGCAATTTCATGAAATTCAATCCTCATCGGATAACAACTCCCGTTCCTGCACATTCCGCCCATGCCTTACATCATCAAGACACTAGCGAAGAATGCTCCCGTTAGGTTCACGCAGCAGGAATGCAGTTTCATCCTCGGCGGCGGCCTCCAATAGCCGTTGATACTCAGCCATTGGAATAATCACGGAAACCCGCTCGCCGGCAGGATTGATCGCGAATTGCGTAGCCATAAGTTGGGCGCCTTTGGGTTGGTGAAATTGAGATGATTGATTCTAGGATTAAGCCGTTATCGGTTCATTTTTTACCGCTGCTCCCAGTCTGAATTTTCCTGGTTGGGACTGCCGCTGCGACGAACCAGCAGCCGCGAATCGGTGAGTTTCTTCGTAGTAGGTTACGCCGATACCAACCCTGTTGAAGACGGATCGTTGGCGATGGCATCCCGCAGGCTATTTTGGCTTTATCCGCGCATAGCGGTAGTATTGCCCGTTTTCCATGACCTGCCCATTGACCTTGACCGAGGCGTGGGCGTCTGCTTTGACCGAGGTTGCGAATGTTCAGTCGAGAGATGCGAATTGCCGGTTTTGACAACGCGCTGTGGGCCGCCCTACAAGGCGAGAAACAGCGTCAGGAAGCTCATATCGAGCTGATCGCTTCGGAAAACTACGCCAGTCCCCGGGTGTTGGAAGCCCAGGGTTCGGTGCTGACCAACAAATACGCCGAAGGCTATCCCGGCAAGCGCTATTACGGCGGCTGCGAGTTCGTGGACATCGCTGAACAACTGGCGATTGACCGGGCCAAGCAACTGTTCAAGGCCGACTACGCCAACGTCCAGCCGCATTCCGGGTCGCAGGCTAATGCGGCGGTGTACATGGCTCTGGTCGAACCGGGCGAAACCATCCTCGGCATGAGTCTGGCCCACGGCGGCCACTTAACCCACGGAGCCAAGGTCAACTTTTCGGGTCGGCTCTATCAGGCCGTGCAATACGGGATCGATGAAGCCACCGGTGAAATTGACTACGCGCAGGTGGAACGGCTGGCGCTGGAATGCCGACCCAAAATGATCGTCGCCGGTTTCTCTGCCTATTCGCGGATCATCGACTGGCAACGGTTCCGCACCATCGCCGATCAGGTCGGGGCTTATCTGTTCGTAGACATGGCCCATGTCGCCGGGTTGGTCGCGGCGGGCGTCTATCCCAACCCGATCCCGGTGGCTGACGTAGTTACCACTACGACCCATAAGACCTTGCGCGGCCCCCGTGGCGGACTGATTCTGGCCCGCGCCAATCCCGATCTCGAAAAGAAATTCAATTCGCTGGTGTTCCCCGGCACTCAGGGCGGACCGCTGATGCACGTCATCGCCGCGAAGGCGGTCGCGTTTCTGGAGGCGTTGCAACCGGAGTTTGTCGATTACCAGAAGCAGGTGATCGCCAATGCGCGGGTCATGGCGGGAATGTTCATGGAGCGCGGCTATGCCATTGTGTCCGGCGGCACCGACAACCATCTGTTCCTGGTTGATTTAATCGCCAAGGGCCTGACCGGCAAAGCCGCTGACGCCGCGCTGGGCCGCGCCCACATTACGGTCAACAAAAACGCGGTGCCGAATGATCCGCAATCGCCGTTTGTCACCAGCGGCATCCGCATCGGTTCGCCGGCCATTACTACTCGCGGTTTCAAGGAACGGGAATGTCGGGAGGTCACCGGCTGGATCTGCGACATCCTCGACGATCTGGACAACGAAGCGGTGAATGACCGGGTGCGCGCCCAAGTCGCGGAACTGTGCGCCCGGTTCCCGGTATACGGCTGATCGCTGTCCCCGATGTCCGCCGCCGACTACCGCTACATGGCCCGTGCGCTGACGCTGGCCCGGCGCGGACTGTATAGCGCCGATCCCAATCCCCGGGTCGGCTGCGTGCTGGTTCGGGATGATGACATCGTCGGTGAGGGTTGGCATGAGCAGGCCGGCGAAGCGCACGCGGAAGTGATCGCGCTGGACGCTGCCGGCGACCGGGCGCGGGGCGCAACCGCCTATGTCACGCTCGAACCATGCTGCCACCATGGACGCACCCCGCCTTGCACCGATGCGCTGTTGCAGGCGGGAGTGGCGCGAGTCGTCGCGGCGATGCGCGATCCCAATCCGCAAGTGTCCGGCCAGGGTCTGGCGATTCTGGCTAAGGCCGGGGTGGCCGTGGAATGCGGATTGCTCGAAACCGAAGCGCGGGCGCTGAATCCCGGCTTCATCCAGCGCATGACCACCGGTCGGCCCTGGGTGCGGGTCAAGCTGGCGATGAGTCTGGACGGACGCACCGCACTGGCTTCGGGTGAGAGTCAATGGCTGACTGGTGCGGTGGCCCGGCAGGATGTACAGCGATGGCGGGCGCGGAGTTCCGCGATACTGACCGGGATCGGCACGGTACTGGCCGATGATCCCGGCCTCAATGTCCGCCTGCCGGAGGTTTCCCGCCAGCCGCTGCGGGTGATTCTCGACAGTGAATTACACACGCCGCCAACGGCAAAAATTTTGCAATTACCCGGCTCCATGCTGATTTTCACCGCCGGCGCTGATCCGGATCGGCAAGCATCATTGCGGGTGGCGGACGCGGATCTCGTCGTTGTTCCAAAAGCGGGGCACGGCCTAGACTTACTGGCGGTTATGGCGGAACTGGCTCGCCGCGAATGCAATGAAGTTCAGGTGGAAAGCGGCCCGACGCTGGCGGGGGCGCTGTTGCAGGCCGGATTGGTAGATGAACTGGTGATTTATCTGGCCCCACTCCTGCTCGGCGATAAAGCGCGGGGTCTGTTCCAGTTGCCGGAATTGACCCGGATGCAGGATCGCCGGGAATTGGAGCTGATTGAAACCAGGGCGGTGGGCAAGGATTGGCGGTTTATTTTCACCCTAGCGAAAAATCCTGTTGTTAATCAATGATAAAAATAAGTCATCCCCGCTGTACTGGTTTGATGCGCTTATTAAGGAGAAATCGCGATGTCATACAGCAATTTTACTCTTAAACGGGTTAAGCAGGAATTCAATCTCACTATTATTGAAAGTCGGGATCTGTTCTCGACCATCGCAGAAATGGAGATTAGCGAATATCTCCGCACAACGCTTCATTATAACGTACCGCTTGCACTCGCTATTAGCACCGAAAAAGCCCGATCAGAACTGATTATTGCCAACGTCCTGCTGGAATTAAAGCGCCAGCTCAACGATCAGATGGGCCTGTTTTCCGGCATTAATCTGGATGTTGATAAGGACCGGGATTTAAACGGATTCTGTGACTATCTCTTGAGCAAATCATCGGAGCAGTTTTACTTAAGCGCCCCAGTAGTAGCGATTGTTGAAGCTAAAAATGAGCAAGTTACGGCCGGTCTCGGCCAGTGTATTGCTGAAATGATTGCTGTACAGATCTTTAACGACCGGGAAGGAAACGCGGTGAGTTGCATCTATGGAGTCGTTACAACTGGAAATACCTGGAAGTTTCTTAAATATGCAGGCGATGTAGTCTATATTGACCGGCTGGAATACTACATTGATAATGTTAAAAAAATTATGGGAATCCTGATCAGGATGGTTAATCTGGAGGCGTAAAATTGGCGCTGTCCCAACTCACCAGATTGTCCTGAATCACTCCTACCTAACCCTGTATTTTTGAGAGTCCCACTATGTTCACTGGCATTATTACCGCAGTCGGAACCATTACCGCGATTCAGCCCCGCAGCGGCGACGTTCGCTTGCGGATCGCCACCGGCAAGCTGGATTTAAGCGATGTGCAGTTGGGCGACAGCATCGCCGTGAGCGGCGTCTGTCTGACTGCGGTGGAATTACCTGGCGATGGATTCTGGGCGGACGCTTCCCGCGAGACCCTAGAGCGGACCATCCTCGGCGCCGCCGCCCCCGGGATGAAAGTTAACCTGGAAAAAGCTCTCACTCCGACTACCCGGCTGGGCGGCCATCTGGTCAGCGGCCACGTCGACAGCATGGGCATGGTCACGGCCTGGCAACTGGATGGCCGCTCGTGGCGGTTGCGGATTCAGGCCCTGGATACGCTCGCCCGCTACATCGCTGAAAAAGGCTCGATTTGCGTGGACGGCGTGAGCCTGACCGTGAACCGGGTTGAAGGCGCGGCTTTTGAACTCAACATCGTCCCGCATACCCTGATCGAAACTACCTTGGCGGATTTTAAAATCGGGCAGCGGGTCAATCTGGAAGTAGACTTGATTGCCCGCTATCTGGAGCGGCTACTACTAGGCGAGCGGGCCGCACAACCGGGCAGCGGCGCATTGACTGAGGCGTTGCTGCGCGAACACGGGTTCTGGAACTGATCATCATGACGCTGAACACGATTGAAGAAATCCTTGCCGATCTGCGGCAGGGCAAAATGGTCATCATCATGGACGATGAAGACCGCGAAAACGAAGGCGACTTGCTGATGGCCGCCACTCTGACCCGCCCGGAAGACATCAACTTCATGGCCCGCTATGGACGCGGCCTGATTTGTCTGACCCTGACCAGCGAACGCTGCCAGCAACTCCGCCTGCCGCTGATGGTGCAGGACAACGCCGCCGCGTTTTCCACCAATTTCACCGTCTCCATCGAAGCCGCCCAGGGCGTGACCACCGGCATTTCCGCCTATGACCGCGCTCATACCGTCCGCACCGCGGTGCGCCCCGATGCCCGGCCCGAACATCTGGTGCAACCCGGCCACATTTTCCCGCTGATGGCCCAGCCGGGCGGGGTGCTGACCCGCGCAGGCCATACCGAAGCCGGTTGTGATCTGACCCGGTTGGCGGGACTGGAGCCGGCGGCGGTGATCGTCGAGATTCTGAACGAAGACGGCGGCATGGCCCGGCGGCCTGATCTGGAGCGGTTCGCCGCACAGCATGGGGTGAAAATCGGCACGATTGCCGATCTGATCCACTATCGGATGCAGAATGAAAAAACCGTCGAGCGGGTCGCTGACGCCCAGATGAACACTGAATTTGGCCCATTCCGGGTCCTGACCTATCAGGAGGTGGTTGGACGGCAGGTGCATTTCGCGCTGGTCAAGGGCGAGATTCATCCCAACGAACCGGTGATGGTGCGGGTTCACGTCCAGCATCTATTAAGCGATCTGCTTGCGCTGCGACTCCCGGACAGCGGCTGGCCAATGCGCGATGCGCTGCAACGGGTCGCCAGTCAACCCAATGGGGTGCTGGTATTCCTGAGCCGGCTCGAAGAGCCGATGGAACTGATCCGGCGGATGCGTAGCTATCAGTTCAGCGCTGCCGAACCCACGCCAACAGCCGATCAAAGCGCCGAGCTGCGCACCTACGGGATTGGCGCCCAGATTCTGCTCGACATCGGCGTCCATAAAATGCGGGTGCTAGGCACTCGCAAACGATTGAGTGGTCTATCCGGCTTCAATCTGGAAATTGTTGAATATCTGACGTAAAAGGCTAAAGGCTAAAGGCTAAAACGGTTGGTCTTTAACTATCCTGTGCTTTTCCATGTTGTCCATGGCTATTAAGAGTGTAAACCCTGATGAAACTCTATCGGTTGATCTACTCCAGCGATAAGCGTGAATACTTGGGATTAGCTGATCTCCAGGATATTCTGGCTAAAAGTGAAAAAATAATGCCGAGTTGGGAATCACCGGATTGCTGGTCATTTTGGATAAAAAGTTTTTTCAGGTGCTGGAAGGTCCTGGCACAGCGCTGAATGCCTTGTACGAAAAAATCATGTGGGATTTGCGCCATAAAAACCCAAAGCTGTTAAGTTATATAGAGGTCCTAATACTGATCCGGACATCGTGAAGCTCATTTGGTTTTTTGTTGTTATAAAACAATAAGTTAATCATGATGCCCGTCCGGTTAGTCATTGGGGCCGCTATATAAGGTGGGCCGTGCCTACCCTACCCAGCTTTAGCCTGTAACCTTTAACCTTTCGACAGGAACCCTGCCATGCGATCTATTAACATCATTGAAGGTGATTTCACTCCCCTGCCGGACGTCCGTTTTGCCCTCGTCGCGGCGCGGTTCAACAGCTTTATTGTGCAAAGCCTGATCAATGGCGCAGTCGATACCCTGTGCCGGCACGGTGTCCCGGAAGCCAGCATCGATCTGATCTGGACCCCTGGCTCTTTTGAACTGCCGCTGGCGGCGCAACGCCTGGCCGCCAGTGAACGCTATGACGGGATCGTGGCTTTGGGCGCAGTGATTCGTGGCGGCACCCCGCATTTCGAGTATGTCGCCGGCGAGTGCGTCAAAGGGCTGGCCAGCGTTTCTCTGGAATACGACCTGCCGGTGGGGTTCGGGGTGTTGACGGTGGACAGTATTGACCAGGCGGTGGAACGGGCGGGAACCAAGGCCGGTAACAAGGGCGCTGAAGCGGCGATGGCAGTGCTGGAAATGGTCAGCCTGCTGCGCCGGCTGGAAGTCTGAGCCGTGGTTCATCCACCCCGCACTAAAAAGCCCGGCCCGCGTAGTTGGGCGCGCCGGTGCGCCGCACAAGCGATTTACGAATGGCAACTGAGCGGCCGCGAACCGGGGCTGATTACGAGCCAGTTTCTGGCTGATCATGACTTGGGCCAAGCCGATCCCGACTACTTTCGGGAGTTGGCGCATGAAGTTCCAGCCCGTGCGGCGATAATCGATGCCGCGCTGGCCCCGTTTCTGGACTGGCCGCCTGAACAGGTCGATCCGGTGGAACGGGCGATCCTGCGTCTTAGCGGTTACGAGTTAATGGAGCATCCCGAGTTGGCTAGCCGAATCGTCATCAACGAAGCCGTGGAACTGGCCAAGATATTTGGAGCCGAACAGGGCCATCGCTTTATCAACGGAGTACTCGATCAGTTAGCCCGCGCGATCCGACCGCTGGAATTCGACGCCCCGCCCCAAACATCGGCAGAATCTGTTTGAATGCTGGATTTTCCCTTGTATGTTTAGGGAAGCGGCGATTCCACTACTCATACACTGTTTTCCGATAGATTTTATCGTTTTCAGGTCAAAACCATCCCCTCGTCATACCCGTGAAAGCGGGTATTCCGTCTTCTGTTTTGGTTCAGTGGCTGACTGGATTCCCGCATTCGCGGGAATGATGACCACAAATATGAAAACCTACCAAGATCATGATTACCTCGCCTTTTGCCTTTAGCCTTCTTCTTCTGAATCCAGCAACCCGGTCAGCGTTTCCCGCAACTCCGCATATTTCCGGGCATCATTCAGTGGCCGGTTGTCCCGGTCAGTGACGAAAAACACGTCTTCAGCCCGCGCCCCGATGGTGACGATCTTGGCGTTATGGACCTGCACTCCACATTCCATAAACGCCTGCCCGACCCGCGACAATAGTCCGGGCCGATCCCACGAAACCAGTTCCACGACCGTGCGGCTATTGGCGGCGTCTTCCCGGAACGAAACCCAGGTTGGCATCTGAAATGCTTTTTGAATCCGCGAAATATGCCGGTTCGGGGGCGGCGGCGGCGCGTCCGGTTCCTGGAGATAGCGCAGCAGGGTCGTCACGATTTCCTTGATCCGGCTGCGATCCTGAATCGGCAGGCCGCTATCCTCCAGCACCGTGAAGCTGTCCAGGGTATAGCCACTATGGCCGGTAATAATCCGGGCGTCGAGAATGGTCAGGCCCAGTTGATCGAGAATCGAGCTAATCAGCGCGAACAAATTGTCCTGATCGCGGGTGTAGATAAAGACTTCAGTGCCGCCCCGCCTCGGATCATCACGGGTCATGACCAGTGGCTGTTCCTTATGACCGCGTTTGAGAATGGCGCGAGTATGCCAGGCGATCTCATCGGCGGAATGGCGCAGAAAGTAATCGTCGCCAAAGCCTTCCCACACCGAGTTAATCTGATCCTCGTCGGTTTTAGTGACCTGCAAGCGCCGCCGGGCCAGTAACTGCGCCTCGCGCAGCCGTTCTTCCTTGTCAATCGGATTGTCCAGCCCACGTCGCAACGCCCGCCGGGTCGCTTCGTATAACTGCCAGAGCAGCGATGCTCGCCAGGTATTCCACAGCTTGGGATTGGTGCCGCGAATATCGGCGACCGTCAGCAGGTAGAGATAATCCAGGTGCATTTGATCGCCCATCAATCGGGCGAATTCGTGAATCACGTCCGGGTCGTGAATATCCTTTTTCTGGGCAGTCAGCGACAGGGTCAGGTGATGGCGCACCAACCAGGCGATCAACCGGGAATCAAACCGGCTTAAACCGTGCTGGCGGGCGAAGCGCTCGGCGTCCTGAGCGCCCAGTTCGGAATGATCGCCGCCCTGGCCCTTGGCGATGTCGTGGTACAGACCGGCCAGATACAGCAGTTCCGGCTTGGGCAGTTGCTCCATGATCGCGCTGCACCGGGGCAACTCCTGAGCGAACTGCGGCAGGAAAAACCGCCGCAGGTTGCGCACCACAAACAGGATGTGCTGATCGACGGTGTAGGCGTGGAACAGGTCGTACTGCATCCGCCCGACGATGTGGCCGAACTCCGGTAAATAGGCCGGCAGCACCCCGTAAGCATTCATCAACCGCAACTGATGCGTCACGCCATGCGGCTGGCGCATGATCTCCATGAACAGGCTGCGCGGACGCATATCGTTGCGGAATTTTTCATCGATCAGCGGGCGATGATCGCGGATCAGCCGGATGGTCGAGGCGCGAATCCCCTTGATTTCCGGGTGCTGCTGCAACACTAGGAAAATCTCCAACAGTGCGAACGGATAGCGCAAAAACACGTTCGGCCGGGTCACTTCCAGATAGCCGCGTCGGGTCTGAAAGCGGCGGTTGATCGAGATCGGCTCGGCCGGATCGTCGGCCAGCAAAATCGCCTCCTCAAACAGTTGCAGCAGCATTTCATTCAGCCGACTCAAGGCATTGACCGTCTGGTAATAGCGCTGCATGAACTGCTCGACCGCCAGATTATGATCATGATCCTGATAGCCAAACTGCTCGGCGACCCGCCGCTGGTGACCAAACAGCAGCACGTCCTCGCGGCGTCCAGTCAGTGCGTGCAGGGCAAAGCGGATTTGCCAAAGGAAGTTGCGATGTTCGATCAGCTCGTCGTATTCACGGGGACTGAGAAAGCCGTGACTGACCAGTTCCTGCAAGGTGCCGGCCCCGAAATGGCGTTTGGCGACCCAGCCGATCATCTGCAAATCGCGCAGCCCGCCAGGGCCTTCCTTGATATTCGGCTCCAGATTGAACGCGGTTTCGTTGTACTTGTAGCAACGCTGCTTGCGTTCATGCTGCTTGAACTCGAAAAAGGCGGCGTCCGGCCAAATCCGATCCGGGCCAGTCACCGCTCGCATCTGTTCAAACAGGGCCAGGCTGCCCATCAGCGGCCGGGCTTCCATCAGGCTGGTGGCGATGGTGATATCGGCGGCCCCTTCGCGGACGCAATCCTCTACGGTGCGAACGCTGTGGCCGACCTCCAGCCCGATGTCCCACAGGAAGGTCAGGAAATCTTCGAGCTTGGAGCGGCGGGTCTCCAGCGCCCGGTCGCCCAGCAGAATCATCAGATCCACATCGGAACCGGGGTGTAACTCCCCGCGTCCGTAGCCGCCCACTGCCGCCAGTGTCAAATCCGGCGCATCCGCCTCGAAAAACCGGAGCCAGGCTTGTTGCAGCACATTATCCATCAGCCGGGCGCGGGCCGGCACTAGCTCATAAGCCGGAATACCCTGCTCAAACAGTTCCTTAAATCGGGTGGCGCTTTGCTTGAGCCGCTCGCGAAAAGCGCTCAGTGGATTGATTTCAGTGGCCGGTTCGCGACCAGACACAGGGACAGACGGGATCAGGCTACGACAGTCCAGACCGTCCCGCGCCAGACCGGCGGCCAATGAAAGAGGCGCGGGTACGGCAGACGGCAGCGCGAGATCGAGAGCGGCCATGCAATTCTCCGAGGTCATGCGAATCATTGGATTTAATTACCTTCCGTGGCAAAAGGTTTTCTATGGGAAAGCCGGTCAGAGGGTACGTCCGGGCGGCAGCGTCAGAATTTCGTAGCCGGTTTTGGTGACCAGAATGGTGTGTTCCCACTGGGCAGAGGGACTATGATCCTTGGTGACCACCGTCCAGCCATCGGGCAGCAGTTTTACATGGCGCTTGCCGGCGTTGATCATCGGCTCGATGGTGAACGTCAGGCCAGGAACCAGGAGAAGACCATCACCGGGTTTGCCGTAATGCAACACCTGCGGGTCTTCATGAAATTCGCGGCCAATGCCATGACCACAGTATTCACGCACCACCGAGCAATGCTGGCTTTCGGCGTGCTTTTGAATTGCATAACCAATGTCGCCAAGGGAACGCCCGGGCCGCACGACGTCAATGCCAATGCACAGGCATTCATAGGCGATCCGGCTGACCCGTTGCGCGGCGATGGGCGGGGTCCCGACCGCAAACATCCGGCTGGTGTCACCGTGATAGCCGTCCTTGATCACCGTGATATCGATATTGAGAATGTCGCCCTTTTTGAGCTTCTTCGGGCCGGGAATACCGTGGCAGATGACGTGGTTGACCGAGGTGCAAATCGACTTGGGGAAACCCCGGTAATGGAGCGGCGCGGGAATCACTTGCTGGACATTCACCATGTAATCATGGCAAATCCGGTCCAGTTCCTCAGTGGTCACGCCTTCCTGGACATAGGGGCCGATCATGTCCAGCACCTCGGCGGCCAGATAGCCCGCTACACGCATTTTTTCAATTTCAGCCGGAGTTTTCAGGGTAATGCTGACCGGCTTTGGGGGAGGTTTCTGGAACATGGCTAGTTTCACGGACGCGGCAGAGTGGACAGAATAAACGTAAGGACAAACGCGGTGGCTGGAATGGGACAGCGCCCGGCAAGGCCGGGTTCATTGGTTTTCCCGAACAATCCATGTTATAAAGCGCCCGCCTTTTAGGCAAACCATTCAATCGATCCAAGCCATTTAATCCGCACATTCGCCGGCACGGGCGGCCGGGTGTTCCGCTACGCGGGATCGCTGCCTGGGGCGAATGGAGGCTTAACCCCAATCCCCCAGGAGAATTCGCCCATGGCGATTGTGTCCATGCGCCAGATGCTGGAAGCCGGCGTTCATTTCGGCCATCAGACCCGTTACTGGAATCCCAAGATGGCTCCGTACATCTTCGGAGCGCGCAGCAAAATCCACATCATCAACCTCGAACAAACCCTGCCGCTGTATCTCGACGCGCTGAATTTCGTCGGGCGGCTCGCTTCCAAAGGCGGCAAGGTGCTGGTCGTCGGCACCAAACGCTCGGCCCGCGAAGCGACTGCTGAAGCCGCGATCCGCTGCGGTATGCCCTATGTCAATCACCGCTGGCTGGGCGGGATGCTGACCAATTTCAAGACCGTCCGGCAATCGATCAAGCGGCTCAAGGACCTGGAGTTGATGGTTCAGGACGGCACCTTCGACCGGCTGGCCAAGAAAGAGGTCATTGGTCTGCGCCGTGAAATGGACAAGCTGGAGCGCAGTCTGGGCGGGATCAAGGACATGTCCAGTCTGCCGGACGCGCTGTTCGTGATCGACGTTGGCCATGAGCGGATCGCGGTGCTGGAGGCCAACAAGCTCGGCATTCCGGTGCTGGGCGTCGTCGACACCAATAATTCCCCGGACGGCGTGAATTATGTCGTTCCCGGCAATGACGACGCCATTCGCGCCATTCAGCTCTATGTCGGCGGTCTGGCTGAAGCGGTGCTGGAAGGCCGGGCGGTCATGGCCTCGGGGCGCGGGATTCAGGAAGAATTCGTTGAAATCCCCGAAGAACCGGTGACCGAAGACGGCGTCCGCACTCTTTGAAAAAACCAGGGATTGCCGGAAAGGCTCGCACTGGCGAGCCTTTTTGATGCACCACCGGCGTTCAGCCGGTTTTCAGTCAGCAAGTTTCATGTTGTTTTGCATGTTCAGAGGGTGGCAAGCATGGCGGACATTACAGCGGGAATGGTCAAGGAACTGCGCGAGCGCACCGGTTCCGGGATGATGGAGTGCAAAAAAGCGCTCCAGCAAGTGGCCGGCGATATTGAGGCGGCAGTTGAGTTAATGCGGAAAGCCGGTCAGGCCAAGGCCGACAAGAAGGCCGGGCGGATTGCTGCCGAAGGCTTGATCGTCATCAAGCAGGGCATTGGGGCGGCGGCGCTGGTCGAGATCAATTGCGAGACCGATTTCGTCACCAAGAATGAGGATTTTCGTGCGTTTGTCGACGCGGTGGCCGATACCGCGCTCAACGGCGATCCGGCGGATTTGGACGCATTGCTGGCGCTGAATATGGCCAATGGGCAAAGCGTCGAGCAGAACCGCCGCGAGTGCATCGCCAAGATCGGCGAGAACATGACCGTGCGCCGCTTTGCCCGACTGGCCAGTGACCAGGGCGTCGTTGGCTGCTATCTGCACGGGACGCGAATTGGCGTACTGGTGGAGCTGGCCGGCGGCGATGCCGATTTGGCCAAGGACATTGCCATGCACATTGCCGCCAGCCGGCCCTTGTGCGTTAGCGCTGAGGACGTGCCGGCGGATCTAGTCGCCAAGGAACGCGACATTTTCGCAGCCCAGGCGGCGACCAGTGGCAAGCCAGCCAATATCATTGACAAGATGGTCGATGGCCGGCTGCGCAAATACTTTGAAGAAGTTACCCTACTCGGTCAACCCTTCGTCAAGGACCCCGAACAGAGCGTGGAGAAACTGCTGAAAACGCATAAGGCCAGCGCAGTCCGCTTCGCCCGCTTCGAACTCGGCGAGGGGATTGAAAAGAAGTCCGGCGATTTTGCCGCCGAAGTGATGGCCCAAGTGCGCGGCGACGATTGAGCCGCAGGTCCTGACGCCCATGCCGAACGATTCCAAACCGGTCTTCAAGCGGATTCTGCTCAAGCTCAGCGGCGAGGCGCTGATGGGCGGAGGCGATTACGGCATTGATACCCAGGTTATCGCCCGGATGGCGGGCGAAGTGCGGGAATTGCAACGCCTGGGCGTTGAAATCGGCATGGTGATTGGCGGCGGCAACCTGTTCCGGGGCGCGGGTCTGGCCCGGGCCGGGATGGATCGAGTCACCGCCGATCACATGGGGATGCTGGCGACGGTGATGAACTCGCTGGCGATGCAGGATACCTTGGAGCGGCTGGGCGTTTTTACCCGGGTGTTGTCGGCGATCCGCATCAATGAGGTGTGCGAGGACTACATCCGCCGCCGCGCCGTCCGCCATCTGGAAAAAGGCCGGGTGGTGATTTTCGCTGCCGGCACCGGCAGCCCGTTTTTCACCACCGATTCCGCCGCCAGTCTGCGGGCGATTGAAATCAACGCCGAAGTGATGCTCAAGGCCACCAAGGTGGACGGCATCTATTCAGCGGACCCGGTTAAGGATCCAAATGCGGTGCTTTATGACCGGCTCACCTATGATCAGGCCCTGGATCGCAAGCTGGAAGTGATGGACGCAACCGCGATTGTCATGTGCCGCGAACACAATATCCCGTTGAAAGTCTTCAATATCAATCGCCCCGGCGGCCTGGTGCGGGTCGTCTGTGGCGAGAATATCGGCACCACCGTAGTTCGGGAATAACCGCCATGATCGACGACATCAAGCAAGAAGCCATCGCCCGGATGGTGAAAAGTCTGGATAGCCTCAAGCAGGAACTGGTGAAGCTGCGGACCGGGCGCGCGAATCCCAGCCTGCTGGATCATGTGATGGTCAGCTATTACGGCAACGAGACGCCGCTTAGTCAGGTCGCTTCGGTCGGGGTAGCCGACGCCCGTACCCTGCTGGTGACGCCGTGGGAAAAAAACATGGTCGGGCCGATTGAAAAGGCCATCCTGAAATCCGATCTGGGCCTGAATCCCGCCTCAGCGGGTACAACGATCCGGGTGCCCTTGCCGCCGCTGACTGAAGAGCGCCGCCGCGATATGGTCAAGATCGTCCGCCATGAAGGCGAGGGCGCCAAAGTGGCGATCCGCAATATCCGCCGCGACGCCAACGCCCAGATCAAGGCCCTGCTCAAGGACAAGAAGATCGCCGAGGATGCCGAGCGCCAGGCGCAGGACGAGGTGCAGAAGCTCACCGACCGGCATATTCAGGAGGTGGACAAGGCGCTGGCGGCCAAGGAAGCTGAGTTAATGGAAATCTGACGCCGTCTCTCCAGCCTCCGCCCGCCAGGGAAGCCGCCGTGGCCTATCCGGAATCAACCGATTCAACGTCCGCTTTACCCCGCCATATCGCCATTGTCATGGATGGCAATGGCCGCTGGGCGCAACAGCGGGCGCTGCCGCGCACGGCGGGACATCGGCAAGGCGCAAAGGCGGTGCGGCGGGTGGTGCAGGCGTGCAGTGAACGCGGGATTGAGGCGCTGACCCTGTTTGCGTTCAGCAGCGAAAACTGGCGGCGACCGCAATGGGAAGTGGACGTGTTGATGAAGCTGTTTGCAGCGACCTTGCGCAGCGAAATTGACCGGCTGGACAAGGCCAATGTCCGGTTGCGGTTTATCGGCGATCAGCGCGCCTTTTCGACCGCCTTGCAGAATTACATCGTCAAGGCCGAGCAGCGCACTGTCGGGAATACCGGCCTGGCTCTGGTGATCGCCGCCAATTACGGCGGGCGCTGGGACGTGGTCCAGGCGGCGCAACGGGCGGCGGCGGATGTAGCAGCGGGCCGGCTGCAACCGGCTGATCTCACCCTGGAAAGCTTTCAGCGCTATCTCTGCCTGGCCGATTTGCCCGAGCCGGATCTGTTCATCCGCACCGGTGGCGAGCAGCGCATCAGCAATTTTCTGCTCTGGCAACTGGCCTATACCGAACTGTATTTCACCGAGCGGCTATGGCCGGATTACGATGCCGCTGATCTGGCTGAAGCCTGCGCCGCGTTCGCCAGCCGGCAACGCCGGTTCGGCCAGACCGGCGAACAGGTGGCGGGAGCCGCCCATGCTTAAACAGCGCGTGATCACGGCCTGTATCCTGGCGCTGTTGTCGCTCTGGGTGGTGCTGAAATTGCCACAGACTGGATTTGGCGCGGTGGTGGCGGCGGTCATGCTGCTGGGCGCGTGGGAATGGGGGCCACTGGTTGGATTGCACGCAGTCCGCGACCGGTTGCTCTATGCCGGGCTGGTGCTGGCGCTGATTCTGGGCGGCTGGCCGTTGCTCGATCAGCCGTGGTTCGTCGGCAGTGTGCTGGTTCTGGCGACGTTTGCCTGGTGCGGCGCGGGACTCTGGCTGTGGCGGTTTGCCGCTGACCCGGAACATCACGATTCGCCCTGGTTGATCGGGCTAGCTGGGCTGGCGGCGTTGATTCCGCCGTGGGTGGCGATGATGGCTCTGCGCGACCAGTACACTCCCGGTCATGTGCTGTTTTTGCTGCTGCTGATTTGGGGCGCGGATGTCGGCGCTTACTTTGCTGGACGGCGTTGGGGACGGCGCAAACTGGCGCCCGCCATCAGTCCGGGCAAAACCTGGGAAGGCGTCGCCGGAGCCGGGGCAATGACCCTGATTTTAGCCTCGATAGGAGCGGTGGTGCTGGGATTTGGCGCCCACTGGCCGGGGTTGATCGCGATCTGCATGATGACGATAGGCTTTTCCATTGCGGGTGACCTGTTCGAGAGCATGTTGAAACGGCAATGCGGGATCAAGGACAGCGGTTCACTGTTGCCGGGACATGGCGGGATACTGGACCGGATCGACAGCCTGACTGCCGCCGCCCCCATTTTTCTGTTCGGACTTTACGGATTGCCCGCATGAACGAACCGCTGGGCGTTACCATTCTCGGCTCCACCGGCTCCATCGGTGTCAACACCCTGGATGTGCTGGCCCGCCATCCTGACCGGTTCCGAGTGGTCGCCTTGACCGCCAACCACAACAGCGAGGCGCTGCTTGAGCAATGCCGGCTGTATCAGCCGCAGTTTGCAGTCATGGCCGATCCGGTCGCGGCGGAGCAGTTGCAAACCCGGTTACGGGCAGCGAGTCAACCGGTCGAGGTGTTGGCTGGCGCAGCGGGTCTGGAGCGGGTTGCCGCTCTGCCCGAAGTTCGCCATGTCATGGCGGCGATTGTTGGCGCGGCGGGATTGCTGCCCACCCTGGCGGCGGCGCGGGCCGGCAAGCGGGTGTTGCTGGCGAACAAGGAAGCGCTGGTGATGGCCGGACCGCTGTTCATGGCGGCGGTGCGGGAACATGGCGCGGAACTGCTGCCGATTGACAGCGAACACAACGCCATTTTCCAATGTCTGCCGCCGGGATTTGCTAACGCCGGACTTGAAGCGGCGGGGGTGCGGCGAATTCTGTTGACCGGTTCCGGTGGCCCCTTCCGCACGACCCCGCTGGAACAATTAGCGGAGGTGACGCCTGATCAGGCCTGCGCCCATCCTAATTGGAAAATGGGCCGGAAAATTTCAGTCGATTCCGCTACCCTGATGAACAAGGGACTGGAAATTATTGAAGCGCATTGGCTGTTTGCTGCGCCGCCGGAACAGATTGAAGTGGTGGTGCATCCGCAAAGCGTGATTCACTCGATGGTCGAATATATGGACGGCTCGGTGCTGGCGCAGTTGGGTCATCCCGATATGCGCACCCCAATCGCTCATGCTTTGGCTTGGCCGCAACGATTGGCCTCCGGCGCGACCTTTCTGGATTTTACCCAATTGTCGAAACTGGAGTTTCAAGCCCCGGACTTTGGCCGGTTTCCTGGCTTGCAGCTGGCGTTCGCCGCGTTGGAAACCGGTGGAACCGCGCCGGCGATTCTCAATGCGGCGAATGAAATCGCGGTGCAGGCCTTTCTGGAGCGGCGGGTTCGCTTTACCGCGATTCCTGCCGTGGTCGAATGGGCGTTGGAACGGGTGGCCGTGAGTGTGGTCGAGACCCTGACCACGATCCTCGCTGCTGATGCCGCTGCCCGAATGGCGGCCAACGAGTGGATCGCCACCCGAACGCCGGAGCAATGATGATGAGCAACAGTCTGATTTCGTTATTCGCTTTGATCGTGACCTTGGGCGTATTGATTACCGTCCATGAGTTCGGCCACTTCTGGGTCGCCCGACGCCTGGGCGTCAAGGTGCTGAAATTTTCGATTGGTTTTGGCAAGCCGATCTGGCGGCGGCTGGGCAAGGATGGCGTGGAATACATCATCGCCGCCTTGCCGCTGGGCGGTTATGTGAAGATGCTGGACGAAAATGAGAGCGAGGTCGAAATTCCGCCTGCCGATCTGCCCCAGGCGTTCAACCGCCAGCCGGTGAGTGCCCGGATCGCGATTGTGCTGGCCGGCCCCCTGTGTAACCTGCTGTTCGCCATTCTCGCTTACAGCGTCATGTTCATGGTTGGCATTCCCGGCGCAAAACCCCTGCTTGACGCGCCGAAACCCGGCTCACTAGCGGCGGCGGGCGGTTTTCAGAAAGGCGACCTGGTGATCGCCATTGATGGCCAGCCGACCCCAACCCTGAGCGCGGTCATGCTGGAGCTGGTGGATCGCGGCATGGCCGGCGAGATCATCCGGGTCAATGTGCAGGATGCCGAAGACCGGGCGCGGATTCGCACCCTGGATGGGCGGGACGCGCTGGACTTGGCCAAAGATGGCCTGGTGTTTGATCGCGCCGGCCTGACGCCCTTGCAGCCGGTATTGCCCGCAGTGATCGGATCCGTCGAACCCGGCGGAGCCGCAGAGCGCGCTGGCTTGCAGGCTGGAGATCGGATTATCCGGGTGGATGGCGAAGCGGTCACGGACTGGCAACAATGGCGAAGCGTTGTCGAACGGCATCCCGACCAGCCGTTCACCGCACGAATTGAGCGCGGTGGCGCAGAACAGACCCTGGAAATTACTCCCGACAGCCGGGAAATCGCGCAGGGCCAGCGCATTGGTTTCATTAAAGCGAGAGCCGACATCCCCAATGATCTCGTCCGCGACTTGCAGGTCGTGGTACGGTATGGGCCACTGGAGGCGGTCGGGGCGGCGGTCGGCAAAACCTGGGATATGTCGTTGCTGACGCTGCGGATGTTGGGCCGGATGCTGGTCGGCAAAGCGTCGCTGGATAATCTCAGTGGTCCGATCACTATCGCCCAGTTCGCCGGACAGGCCGCCAGCGCCGGATTTATCGCGTTTCTGTCCATGCTGGCGCTGGTCAGCCTCAGTTTAGGCGTGTTGAACCTGCTGCCGGTGCCGGTGCTGGACGGCGGACATTTGCTGTTCTACCTGATCGAGTTGATCAAGGGCAGTCCGCTATCGGAAACGGTGCAAAACCTGGGGCAGCGAGTGGGTATGGTTGTTTTACTGCTGTTAATGGGCTTGGCGCTGTTCAACGATTTCAGTCGGCTGCTCGAATAAAAGCTGCCCATTTTGGCTAAGGTACTTGTCTGATGATCAAACTTTATCGCCGCCTGATTCTTTCGCTGGTTCTGGCTATTGCGACCACCGGATCGTTAGCCGCGCCAGTGGCTGGAACCGGATCCTTCGTGGTGCAGGATATTCAGGTTGAGGGCCTGCAACGCATTTCCGCCGGCACCCTGTTTAATTACTTGCCCGTACAAACCGGCGCGACCATTTCCGAAAAAGACTACCCGGAAATCATCCGCGCTCTGTTCAAGACCGGCTTCTTCACCGATGTTAATCTGGATCGGCGCGGCAACGTACTCGTAGTGATTGTGACCGAACGGCCAGCGATCGCCGAAGTCCGGATTGAAGGCAACAAGGACATTAGCACCGATGATCTGAAAAAGGCGCTGAAGGATGTCGGACTGGTGGAAGGCCGGGTTTTCGACCGTTCCTTGCTGGACAAGGTGGAACAGGAATTACTACGGCAATACTACAGCCGGGGCCGCTATGCCGCGCAGATCAAAACTCAGGTACAGCCGCTGGAGCGTAACCGGGTAGCGATTACCCTGGATATTTCCGAAGGCGCAGTCGCCAGCATCAGCCAGATTAACATTGTCGGTAATAAAGCCTTTACCGATAAGGAATTGCTGAGCCTGTTGCAATCTTCTACGCCGGGCTGGCTGTCTTTTTTCAGCAAGGATGATCAGTATTCCAAGCAGAAACTGGCCGCTGACATCGAAGTTTTGCGGTCGTTTTATCTGGATCAGGGCTACTTGAAATTCAATGTCGAATCGACTCAAGTGTCCATCACCCCGGACAAAAAAGACGTCTACATCACGGTTAATATCGCCGAAGGCGAGCAATATACGATTCAGGATGTTCAGTTGGCAGGCGAATTTGGCAGCATTACTGAACAGGAAATAAAGCCGCTGATCACGATTGAACCTGGTGAGGTTTTTTCACGGGCTAAAATGACCGAAATCACCAAACAGATTGGAGAATTGCTCGGCCAAGAAGGTTATGCGTCCGCCAATGTGAATACGGTGCCGCAGGTTGATGATGAGACGAAAAAGGTTTCGCTGACGTTTGTGGTTGATCCAGGCAAGCGGGTTTATGTGCGGCGCATTAATTTTCAGGGCAATGCCAAGACTGAGGATCAGGTGCTGCGCCGGGAAATGCGCCAGTCGGAAGGCGCGTGGTTTTCAACCAAGGATTTGAATCGCTCCAAGACTCGCCTGCAACGCTTGGAATATCTGGAAAGCGTCAACATGGAAACGCCCGCAGTGCCGGGAACCAATGATCAGGTTGACGTTAATTACACCGTAGTTGAGCGCCCGTCCGGCAGCCTGATGTTCGGCGTCGGCTATGGTCAGGACTCCGGCGTTATGCTGAATGCCAGCGTCACCCAGAATAACTTTCTCGGTACCGGCAATCAACTGGGCCTGGTATTGAATAACAGCACGTCCGGCCAGAATTACAGCCTGACCTACAACAATCCTTATTACACCCCGGACGGCATCAGTCGGGGTTTTAAGGTTTATTACCGCGAGATTGACAGCGCCGAAGTCAACGCTGCTGATTATTACCTGAACAGCTATGGCGTTCAGGTCAGTTATGGGTTCCCGCTGAATGAATTTGATACGCTGCGACTCAGCCCAGGCTATGAAAATCTCTGGATCGGCACGAATAGCGATACACCGATTGAGATTCTGGAGTATGTCGCGGAGAACGGCGATACCTATAATGAATTCAAGCTGGACGCCAGTTGGGCAAGAGACAGTCGTGATCGGACGCTGTTTCCCACCAGCGGCAGTCTGAATCAGATTATTGCCGAAATGGCGATTCCGGGCAGCGATGCGCAATTCTATAAATTAGGCTATCGCGGCATCGGCTATCTCCCGCTGGCCCGTTGGATGACCTGGTCAGTCGGCGCCGATGTAGGCTATGGCGATGGCTACGGCAATACCAACGGTCTGCCCTTCTTTGAAAATTTTTACGCCGGCGGTTTGCGCTCGGTGCGAGGCTATAAATCTAACACCCTGGGACCGCGTTACAGCGACGATGAACCGAGCGGCGGTGCATTCAAAACCGTCGCCAGCACTCAGCTTATTCTCCCGGTCCCCTTTATGGAAAAATCCGAGAATGTGCGAGTCGCGGCGTTCTTTGATATTGGCAACGTGTTTGCTACCGCGAGTGATTTTGACGCGAATGAGCTGCGCTATTCAGTGGGTATTTCCGGGTTATGGATTTCGCCGCTGGGACCGATTGTATTAAGCATTGCTGCGCCGCTTAATGAGCAGTCTGGCGATGACACGGAACCTTTCCAGTTTTCTTTTGGCGTCCCGTTCAATTAATGGCAAAACGGATTTCAGCATCCGGTAGTCATGATTGGATAATTTCTTGCAATGTCCTTTGTGATTGGAGGTAATCGAGTGAAACTCATGCACAAGCTGTTAATGGCGGGCGCTCTGGCATTGCCGCTGGCGTTGGCTCAGACTCAAACGCAAGCGGCTGATGTAAAAATCGGCTTTGTCAGTATCGCCAAGATTCTAAACAGCGCCCCACAGGCCGAATCCGCCAGCAAGCGATTGGAGCAGGAGTTCGCGCCGCGCAAAAAGGGTCTGGATGAGGCGCAGAAGTCGCTGCGTAAGACTGAGGAAAAACTGGCCAAGGATGGTGCGGTGATGAGTGAAAGTCAGCGACGCAATATGGAAAACGATTTTCGCAACCAGGCCCGGGAACTGAAACGCAGTGGCGACGAATTCCGTGAAGATTTCAACCTGCGCCGCAATGAGGAGCTAGGCAAGTTCCAGAAGCAGGTGCTGGATGTGATCAACAGCGTTGCCAAGGAAGAGGGCTTTGATCTGGTAGTTAACGACAGCGCGACGCTGTACGCCAGCCCGCAAGTAGATGTCACCGACAAGGTGCTCAAGCGATTGACTTCCAAGTAAAATCGCCATGACGACGCTGGGCGAGATCGCCGTCGTGGCTGACGCACGCCTGCAAGGGTGCGATCCCGCGACGGTCATCACCGGGGTAGCGCCCTTGCCGAGCGCCGAATCCGGGCAACTCAGCTTTCTGACCCATCCCCGTTATCGTCCGTTTCTGGCGACGACTCGTGCGGCGGCGGTGATCCTGGCACCGGTGGATGCCGTTGATTGTCCGGCCCCGGCGCTGGTAGCCGCCAATCCGCAGGTCGCCTATGCCCAGGCTGCTGGCTTGTTTGAGCCGGTGGTTGAGGTGCGGTGCGGGATTCATCCCACAGCTTGGGTCAGCCCTGCCGCGCAAGTCGCCGCCGATGCCTGGATTGGTCCGCAGTCTACGGTCGAGGCCGGTGCATTCATCGAATCAGGGGTCATCATTGGGCCGAACTGCGTAATCGGCGAACAGGCCCGGCTGGGTGCGGGAACCCGGCTGGTCGCCCAGGTCACGATTTGCCATCGAGCGCAAATTGGGCAGCGGGTACTGGTTCATCCGGGCGCCGTGATCGGCAGCGATGGCTTCGGTTTGGCGCTCGATCACGATGGCCGCTGGGTCAAGATTCCCCAGCTTGGCAGCGTCCGGATTGGCGACGATGTCGAGATTGGTGCGAATACCAGCATTGATCGGGGGGCGCTAGAGGATACCGTGATCGAAGACGGGGTCAAGCTGGACAACCAGATTCAGGTCGCTCACAACGTGCGGATTGGCGCGCATAGCGCCCTGGCCGGCTGTGTCGGCATTGCCGGCAGCGCCCGGATTGGTCGGCATTGCATGCTGGGTGGTGGGGTCGGGATCTCCGGGCATCTGGACATCGCCGACCGGGTACACATCACCGGTATGTCGCTGGTTGCCCACTCGATCACCCAACCGGGCGCTTATTCTTCAGGATTAACGGTGGAACCGAACCGGGTCTGGAACAAAATCAGCGCTCGTCTGCGCCGGTTGGACGAATTGTTCCGGCGTTTGACTGCCCTGGAAAAAATCGTCCATCGAAATACTGCTCCGTAATCGCTAATCGTTCATTAAAGACCACAAGGATTGAAGCCAACGTGCCGATGGACATTAAGGAAATTCTTGAATACCTGCCGCATCGTTACCCATTTCTGCTGATTGATCGGGTGCTGGCCTTGGAGCCGGGGCAGTCGCTGACCGGACTGAAGAACGTCAGTTTCAATGAGCCGTTCTTTCTGGGGCATTTTCCGCAGCGGCCAATCATGCCTGGCGTGCTGATTGTGGAGGCGCTGGCTCAGGCGACTGGGATTCTCGCATTCAAGAGCGAAGGCGAACGGCCTGATCATCGCTCCATGTATTACCTGGTCGGCGTCGATAACGCCCGCTTCAAACGGCCGGTCGAACCGGGCGATCAGCTTATTCTGGAGGTGCGGCTGGATCGCATCCGGCGTGGCGTGGGCAAGTTTGTCTGTGAGGCCAAGGTCGATGGGCAACAGGTCGCCACTGCTGAATTGATGTGCGCCAGACGGGGCATCGATCCGTGATCGATCCCCGCGCCGTAGTCGACCCTTCTGCCCGACTGGCCCCGGATGTCACGGTCGGGCCGTTCTCGATCATCGGGCCGGAAGTCGAGATCGGTGCGGGAACCTGGATTGGCCCGCATGTGGTGCTGCAAGGGCCGACCCGGATTGGCTGCGAGAACCGGATCTACCAGTTTTCCTCATTGGGCGAGATCCCGCAGGACAAGAAATACGGCGGCGAACCAACCTGGTTGGAAATCGGCGACCGCAACACCATCCGCGAGTTTGTGACCATCAATCGTGGCACCGCCCAGGATGCCGGCCTGACCCGGATCGGCGACGACAACTGGATCATGGCCTATGTCCATATCGCCCACGATTGCGTGGTCGGCGACCGCACCATCTTCGCTAATGGCGCGTCGCTGGCCGGGCATGTTCATATTGAAGATGACGTGGTGCTGGGCGGCTTTGCCCTGATCTACCAGTTCACCCGACTGGGTGCACACAGCTTTTGCGGGTTCGCCTGTGGCGTGAATCGCGACGTGCCGCCCTATGTCACGGTGGCCGGCTACCGCGCTGAACCTTATGGCATTAACGCTGAAGGGCTGCGGCGGCGCGGCTTTACTGATGAGGAAATTCAGGCGATCCGTCGCGCCTATAAGGCGATCTACCGGGCCAATCTGCGCTTGGAAGAGGCGGTGGAGAAAGTACGGGAAATGACCAAGGATTGGCCGTGCCTGCATATTCTGGCCGATTTTCTGGCGGCATCATCCCGCAATGGCATCGTCCGCTGAAGAACCAAGGAGCGTTGTTGAAGCGTAATCAAAAAAGTCTTTTATATTCAATTTGATGCGTTAAGCATATTTTATGCTAAAGCAAAAACTATGCTCTTTAAAATTCAATGGCTTACAAAAAATGAGCGAAAGTACGGGGATAAATTCGCCTAAAGCTCATTCCACTGGCGAGAGTGGTTCATCCTAAACTTGGAATTCTTCAATAACCTCAGGCAGCAAGGCAAGCCCTTCAAACCACTGTTGCACGACAGCGTCCTCAACTGCATGAAGATTCCAGCAGATTCCAGCAGATCTCCTGCTCATCTGGCGCAACACCACACCTGCTTACCAGAGCCTGTCGGACAATCTTCCGCACAACTAGTTGATTATAAAAAACCAATTTTGCTCCCACACCCGCCTCTTTCGCCTGCTATAAACTGACCATGAGCATCCCGTTGATCTGAATTAAAAACGCCAGCGCGACCTCTAAACCAGTCCAATTCCCCTCAACAAAGGTCAGTCTTCATGGCTACTTCCATTCCATCTATGCCCGCCAAGCCGCTGGAACTGGTCTGTCCCGCCGGCAACCTACCCTCGCTGAAAACCGCAGTCGATCACGGCGCTGACGCGGTCTACATCGGCTTCCGCGACGACACCAACGCCCGCCACTTTCCCGGACTGAACTTCGACGCCAAGACTGCGGCGCAAGGCATCCAATATGCCCACGCCAGGCACCGTCGGGTCTTCGTCGCGCTCAACACCTTTCCCCAACCGTCCGGCTGGGAACGTTGGCAACGGGCGGTGGATCAAGCCGCTGATCTGGGCGTGGACGCGGTGATCGCCGCCGATATCAGCGTTCTGGATTACGCCCGCCGCCAGCACCCTGACCTCCCGCTGCATCTATCGGTGCAAGGCTCCGCCACCAATTACGAGGCGATCCGCTTCTATCACGAGCAATTCGGCATCCGCCGGGTTGTGTTGCCGCGAGTGCTATCGCTGCCCCAGGTTCGCCACGCCCTCGAACACAGTCCAGTCCCCATCGAAGTGTTCGGCTTCGGTGGACTGTGCATCATGGTCGAAGGACGCTGTCTGCTGTCGTCCTACGTCACCGGCGAATCTCCGAACATGTGCGGCGTCTGTTCGCCGGCCAAGGCGGTGCGCTGGGAGGAAACCGCGAACGGACTGGAGACCCGGCTGGGCGGGCTGCTGATCGACCGCTACGCGCCCGGTGAGCCGGCTGGCTACCCCACCCTGTGCAAGGGCCGGTTCACTGTCGCCGACCAGACTTATTACGCCATCGAAGAACCCACCAGCCTCAATACCCTGGAACTGCTGCCCGAGTTGCATCACATGGGGATTGCCGCGATCAAGATTGAAGGCCGCCAGCGCAGTCCGGCCTATGTCACCCAGGTCACCGAAGTCTGGCGGGCGGCGATTGACGCTTGCCGGCGCAACCCCAGCGCCTACACGCCGAAACCGGAATGGTTGCGGGAACTAGGCAAGGTCTCCGAAGGCCAGCAGACCACGCTGGGCGCGTATCACCGGACCTGGCAGTGAGGGCCTCACCGTGACTGTACATCACCCAAAACTGGCGCTGGGGCCAGTGCTGTATTACTGGCCCAAGGACAAGGTGCTGGATTTTTACGAGCGGATGAGCGCCATGCCGGTGGAGATGATCTACCTGGGCGAAACGGTCTGCTCCAAGCGCCACGCGCTGAATACCAACGACTGGCTGGACTTAGCGGAACGACTGAGCTGCGCCGGCAAGGAAGTCGTACTGTCGACGATGGCCTTGCTGGAAGCCGAATCGGAACTGCTGACCCTGCGCCGGCTCTGCGAAAACGGCCGCTTTACCGTGGAAGCGAATGATCTGGGCGCAGTACGGTTGCTGGCCGATCGGAAAATCCCGTTCGTGCTGGGAACCGGAATCAATGTCTACAACGGCCATACCCTGCGCTTTCTGGCCGGGCTGGGCGCAAAACGCTGGGTAATGCCGGTGGAGCTGTCGCGGGAGACTCTGGCTTCGATTCAGGCCGAGCGGCCGGACGGGGTAGAAACCGAGGTCTTTGCTTATGGCCGGTTGCCGCTGGCGTACTCCGCCCGCTGTTTCACCGCCCGCTACCACAACCTGCCCAAGGATGATTGCCAGTACCGTTGCCTGGATGACCCGGAGGGCCTGACCCTCAGCACCCGCGAAGGCCAGGCGTTTTTAACCATCAACGGCATCCAGACCCAATCAGCCCAAACCTGCAACCTAGTGGGCGAACTGGCGGCCTTGCGGGAACTGCAAGTCGATGTGCTGCGTATCAGCCCACAGCCGTCTGGACTGGAAACCGTGATCGAAGCGTTCGCTGCCAGTCTGCGCGGCGACCGTGATCCGGTCGAAGCTGCCCAGCAAATCAACGCCACGTTGCCCTATGGCGCTTGCAACGGTTATTGGCTGGGACAGCCGGGACTCATGCAGGTAGACGTAAACGATTGAGCCATTTTTTCCCGAGATCCGCCAATCCCTGATGAAATCACCTAACCCTGAGGAGAATCTCTGATGGCGACTGTATTGGTTCCTTTGGCCCACGGCTGCGAAGAGCTGGAAGCCGTCACGATTATTGATGTGCTGCGCCGAGCCGGCGTGACCGTGGTGGTCGCCGGACTGGAGGCCGGACCGGTCACGGCGTCGCGGGGTGTGGTGTTGTTGCCCGAAACCACCCTCGAAGCGGTGCTGGATCAGGATTTCGATCTGGTGGTGTTGCCGGGCGGGCTGGGCGGCGCGGAACGGCTGGAAGCGGATCGGCGGATTACCGCGCTGCTGCGGCGGATGACCGAACAGGGCCGCTATGTCGCCGCCATCTGCGCCGCGCCCCGGGTGTTGGCCAAGGCCGGACTGTTGAAAGATCGAGAGGCGACCGCCTATCCGGGCATTCTCGATAGCCAGACGGACCTGCGCTTGAGCAGCGCCGCGGTGGTGCGCGACGGGACCTTCATCACCTCACGCGGCCCTGGCACCGCGCTCGATTTTGCCCTGACTCTGATCGAACTGCTGTGCGGGCGGAAACAACGCGATAGCGTGGAAGCGGCGTTGCAGCGTTAGCGGCGCGGGGGACGATCCACCACCTGCTGATGGATACCGCCGAACGGTCAGGGATGATCTTTTTCAGTTTCGGCGTTGGGCCAGATCACCGCAGTTTTAACCCGGTTGCCGGCGATTTCCATAATCTCGGTCGGATGCCCGGCCAGCGTCAGCCGAACCCCCGGCTCGGGAATCGCCTCCAGTTGCTCCATCACCAGCCCGTTCAAGGTGCGCGGACCGTCGGTGGGCAAATGCCAGTCCAGCGCTCGATTCAGCACCCGGATCGCGGTCCGGCCATTGACCAGGTAGCCGCCATCGGTCCGGGCAGTTAGCTTGCACTGGTCATTGGCGGCAGGGTCGGTGGTGAACTCACCGACGATCTCCTCCAGAATGTCTTCCAGCGTCACCAGTCCCAGCACATCGCCGTATTCATCGACCACCAGCCCGATCCGGCGCTTCTGTTGCTGAAAATTCAGCAGTTGCCGGGTCAGCGACGCGCCTTCCGGGATGAAATACGGCTCCCGAATCAAACTCTCCAGATCGGCGCGGCTGAAGTCCGGCTTCTGGGTCATCCGGTTCAGGACTTTGCGCAGGTGGAGAAAACCCACCACTTGATCAATCGCGCCCCGGTAGACCAGCAAGCGGGTATAAGGGCTATGGTTCAACTGCGCCACCAGCGTTTCCCAGTCGTCGTCCAGATCGAGGCCGGCGATTTCGTTACGCGGCACCATGATGTCCTCGACCGTGATTTCCTCCAGCTCGAGAATACTCAGCAACATGGTCTGGTGGCGCTTGGGGATCATGACCCCGGCCTCCAGCACCACCGTTCGTAATTCCTCGGCGCTGAGTGACTGTGGGCTGCCGGCGGACTGGATCGTGACCCGGAACAGCCGCAGCAGGCTGTTCACCACCAGATTGGTCAGCCAGACCAGCGGATAGAGGAACTTGAGCATCGGCGTGAGAATGGCGGAGGCTGGATAAGCGATGCGTTCGGGATGCAGCGCCGCCAGGGTTTTGGGCGCAACTTCGCCGAACACCAGCACAATCAGGGTCATGGCAATGGTGGAAGCGACGATGCCGGCTTCGCCCAGAAAGTAAATCGCGATGATGGTAGCCAGCGAGGAGGCCAGGATGTTGACAAAGTTGTTGCCGAGCAGAATCAGGCCAATCAGCCGGTCGGGTCGTTCCAGCAGCCGACTGGTCCGTTGCGCCGCCTTGTCGCCGGCCTTGGCGCGATGACGCAGCCGGTAGCGATTGATCGTCATCAGGCCGGTTTCGGAACCGGAAAAGAACGCAGAACAGCCAATCAGCACGACCAGCGCGACGCACAAAGCGCCTATATGGATATCGTCCAAGCCGGGATCACCTTTGATGAAAGAGACAGACGGTTTTTACGGTTTACGAGCGGATGCTGTCAAGATTCGCGGCGGCTTGTTCAGCACTCGGGACGGGTAACGCCGACTATCAGTAGCGTTGCAGAATCAGCTCCAGCACCAGCTTGCTGCCGAAATAGGCCAGCGCCAGAAAGGTAAAACCGCTCAGGGTCCAGCGAATCGCAGTGCGCCCGCGCCAGCCGAATCGCCAGCGTCCCCACAGCAGCACCCCAAATACACACCAAGCCATGAACGACAGCACCACTTTATGCAGCAGATGCTGGGCGAACAGATCATGTAGAAAAAACAGCCCGCTGATTAAGGTGATGCCAAGCAGGATGAAGCCGGCCCCAATCATCTGAAACAGCAGGCTTTCCATCACGGTCAGGGGCGGGATGCCGCGCAGGAAACCGCCGGGCCGGCGATGACGCAATCGATAGTCCTGCACCGCCAATAGCAGCGCCTGGGCTGCGGCCAGCGAGAACAGCGAGTAGGCCAGAATGGCGATCAGGATATGCAATTCCAGCGGCCACTGACCGGGATCGGCAACGATGCGCTCGGTGGGGAACAGCAGGCCTAGCAGCACGGTAATCGCGCCAAAGGGCAGGATAATGATCCCCAGATTTTCAACCGGGCGCACCATCGCCGCCGCCAGCAACATCACATTGATCAGCCAGGCGGTGAACGACAGCGCATTGAAAAAGCCCAGATTAAGTCCCGCCGGCTGAAACACGGTCTGAGCCAGAATCATGGCATGGAGCAGCACCGCTCCCCAACCCAGGGTCAGCGGGCCGCCTTTGGGCCAGCTTGCCTCGCCACTGGCGCGCGCCAGCCGCAGCGTCAGTCCGCCGCCAGCCAGCAGGTAAAGCAGGGCAGCCAGGCTGCCAATCACTGCATTCATCGCAAAATTCCATAGGCTGATGGTTCAGAATCATCATGGCATGGAATCCGCGTGGCTTGAAGCATGGAATACCCCAATCCGCCAGTTTCCCTATAATCCCGCCTGTTCCCTATCATCGAGGCTCGATCCAGCATGTTTGAAAATCTCAGTGAACGCCTGTTACGCACCGTCAAAAACCTGCGCGGCCAGGGTCGCCTGACCGAGGACAATATTAAGGACGCCCTGCGCGAAGTCCGCATGGCGCTGCTGGAAGCAGACGTGGCGCTGCCGGTGGTGCGGGAATTTATCAACCGGGTGCGGGACCGGGCGGTTGGTCAGGAGGTGCTGATCAGCCTGACGCCTGGGCAAGTTCTGATCAAGATTGTCCATGAGGAACTGATCCGGACCATGGGCGAGGCGAATGCGGAATTGAACCTGCGAACCCCTCCGCCGGCGGTGGTGCTGATGGCCGGGCTGCAAGGTTCCGGCAAAACCACCAGCGTCGCCAAACTGGCCCGCTGGCTGAAGGAACGCCAGAACAAGAAGGTGATGGTAGTCAGTTGCGATGTCTACCGGCCCGCCGCCATTGAGCAGTTGCGCAAGCTGGCCGGCGAGGTTGGCGCTGAATTTTTCCCCAGCGAAACCGGCCAGCAACCGGAAATCATCGCCCGTCAAGCCTTAGACCACGCCCGGCGTCACGGCTTCGAAGTGCTGATCGTCGATACCGCCGGTCGGCTGCACGTCGATGAAGCGATGATGGTGGAGATTCAGCAGCTCCATGCCGCGCTGGAGCCGATTGAGACCCTGTTTGTCGTGGACAGCATGACCGGCCAGGATGCCGCCAATACCGCCCAGGCGTTTAACGCGACGTTGCCGTTGACCGGCGTAGTGCTGACCAAGACCGATGGCGATGCCCGGGGCGGCGCAGCGCTGTCCATTCGCCACATCACCGGCAAACCCATCAAATTCATCGGGGTCGGCGAAAAGACGGTCGCGCTGGAACCATTTTTCCCCGACCGGGTAGCCTCACGGATTCTGGGCATGGGCGATGTGCTGAGTCTGGTCGAGGAGTTGGAGCAGAAGGTTGATAAGGAAAAGGCGCTGAAGCTGGCGCAGAAAGTCCAGAAGGGCAAGGGCTTCGACCTGGAAGATTTCCGCGAGCAGATGCAGCAGATGATGACGATGGGCGGGATTGCCGGGCTGCTGGAGAAAATGCCGGGGTTCAATGCCGCCCCGGCGGCGCTCAAAGAGCAGGCGACCGATAAGGAGGTCAAGCGCCTGATCGCCATCGTCAACTCGATGACCCCGCAGGAACGCCGGTTCCCGGACGTGATCAAGGGTTCGCGCAAGCGCCGGATCGCCGCCGGTTCCGGGACCCAGATTCAGGATGTGAACCGGCTGCTGAAACAATTTGATCAAGCGCAGAAGATGATGAAGAAAATGAAGGGCGGGGGAATGATGAAGCTGATGCGGAGCTTGCAGGGCAAACTGCCGCCGGGGATGATGCCGCCGCTGAATCGGTAACTGCAGGGAATCGAACTGCGGACGCTGGCCACGACCGCCAGCGCCGGCAGGGGGAGGCAACAGCCTATCGGGAAGGCAGCGCGTAAAAGCCGATCCCTTCAAAGCTCCAGTTCGACAAGGTCAGGACCAGGTTTTTTTCGTCCTCGCTAATGGTATAGAAATAGGAACCGATATTCCTTTCCTTGAACCGGTAGACCGGTCTGGCCAAGGCATAGGCGGTCTGGTCGGCGAAAACCGTAAACTGCGGGCCTTCAGCGCTCCAACTGGAGTTATTATCAAAAGCCGCTTTTTCACTGGCGCTGATCGTATAAAAATGCCCCTTGGCGGAGTTGTAGAATCGATAGACCGGCACTGCCGCCGCCGGGTGGCGGTCCAAGGCATATGCATAATAGGACGGCCCTTCATAGCGCCAATCCAGATTGTGCAACACATAATTCCGCTCACCGGCATTGCCAGAGTAAAAATGAATCCGCTGCGGCTCATTCCAAAACCGGTATAATGCGACCGGGGCGATAAATTCCTCCGCGCTGTATTCATAAGCGCCCAGATCGCTGGCTTTCCCCACCGGGCGCGGGCGACCATCCCGATCTTCAACGATGCTGGAACTGTCAGCCTGATCAATCGCTGCCGAACTACTGGTCAAGCGATAATTTTCTGGAACAGTTCCACCTGCGTTGACAAAGCCGGGATTGCTGTCCCGAACCTTGATCAAGGCAATACTGCTGCTCAAATCATAACGGGAAACCACCGGATCGCTGTTGACGCTAATCGCGTTCGTTAAACTCCCGGTGCTGGATCGGGGAAAGATCGCCGACCGGGCATTTGGGTCGGCAGCCGACGCTACGTTATTAGCCAGCGTATCGAAGATCGCTTGCAACTGGCTGGACTCGACAAATATCGCACTGCCAAAATCGGCCTGATTCATCGCGAACAGATTGTTTTGTGAAATCACGGCTTCCCTAGCTTGAGTGACGAACAAGCCGCCGCCAGATTCAGCGCGATGATTCATAATCGCATTGCGCCGTAACTGGAGCGTCGCTTCAGCCATATACATCCCCCCCCCCTTGCCCTGGCCGCCAAAGGTATTGGCACTGATCCAGTTGCGTTCGACCCGCGCTGTGGAGTTGCGATAGATAAATAAGCCCGCGCCAAACAGGGCGGCGTTATTGCGCTGGATTGTGTTATCCACAATGGTAGCCACGCTGCGATCCAGATGAATGGCGCCACCACTGACCCCAGCAGCATTTTCGATGAAGTCGTTGCTGCCAATCCAGCCTCTGGAGTACTCGCTCAACATGATCGCGCCGCCAAACTCAGCGGCGCTATTCTGGCTAAAGCGGTTGCCATCAAAAACCAGATCGAACACCTCACCCTGAATGCGATAAGCGCCCACTGGTTGAATGGCATGGGAGATAAATGCTCCCCCGTAATAATGGGCGCGATTGCCAGTAAATTCATTATTGACCAGCATCACGCTGGCGCCTGCCTCAGCGCCCGCAGCGCCGCCGTAATTAGCGATATTATTGCGGAACCGGTTGTTGGAAAGCACGACGCCACCACTGCCGCGGGTGTCATGGATCGTATGGACCGCACCACCTGTGGCGACATCCACCAGATTAAAGGTGCAGGAGTTTTCCGAAAAATCATTGTCGTCAATCGTTGCTCCACTACCTTGGGAAATAAAGACCGCACCGCCAGACGCCGGATTACCATATACGGTATTACGGGAAAACGTATTATTGCGAATCAGCGGATGACCACCGTAACTGGCGGCAATGGCGCCACCGCCGGCATTATTACCCTCGGCGTGGTTATCGTTGAATACGTTCTTTTCAATCAGGGGACTGCTGTTTTTATACAGATAAATTCCCGCACCAATCAGCGCTCGATTGTTGCGGATGATGTTATTGCGAATGGTCGGTGATGCGCCGTTTTGCGCCGTGATCGCGCCGCCCCCGCCGCTGGTGACGCCATTCAGCAGGGTAAAACCGTCCACTACGCTGGTGCGGGATTCATTATCGAAGAACGAAATCAGCGGACCCAACTGGCTGCCGCCGTCAATGATGGTGTTTTCCGGGCCACTCTGGCTGCGCAACGTCACTGCCTTGCCCCAGAAGCGGATGGTCTGGTTATAGGTACCGGGGGCGACTTCGACCACATCGCCGTTCTGCGCGCCCCGGATGGCGGATTCGATGGATTGACCGGGAGTGACCACGATGGTGGCGGCGGAAACCAGAAGCGGCGAAAACAGCGTTACAAAAACAACGGACTGGAGACAGATGGGCAACGCCATGTCAGGATTCCTCAATCAGCAGGTTATGTAAACAGGCAGGCTCTTCTTGAAGCCGATCAAACAGCGCCAGGAACCGTCACTAGAATAATTCAATCGGAGTATCACAGGCACTGACTTTTAGAAATCATCTATATAAATAAATTAGTTATCTTCACGGCAGCCTCTAGGCCAGGTAGACTCGACAAAAACCCGCGAAGAACCATTTTTTGTTGAATCCATATTTTAAATTTTCTGGCTAAAGACATTAACGGTGTTTCAATGATTCGGTAATGCAATATACTGTATCCAACAATCAATAAAACCACTAAAATCATCAAAAAACCCTGATATTTTCCAAATTCTTTTATTGCTGTCCTTACCCCTATTCCATAAAGAACATATAAAATAATTGTGTGTGAAAGGTACATACTATAAGAGGCTTCACCTACCAATTTAGAAAAATTCGGAAATAGAATAACTCCTCTTCTTTCCAGTTCAATCAACCCTACAAGGATAAAAACCGACATAGAACCTAATAAAATAACTCTTTGAGGATAGTAATAACCCTGATCAAGCAATCCGTCGATATTTGCCTGATAAAACATTGCCAAAGCAAAAAATAAAAATGCCGCTACAAATACTGCCATTAAATTATTTACCTGTTTGTTTTCAAAATAAAATGCAATCAAACAACCTGCGATAAATTCAAGGCAAAACGGTGACATGTAAAACGTAAAGATAATATGAGTTGTTGGAAAATTATTTCTCAGATATGCGCCTAAAATAAATATTCCAAATAATTGCACGGCGACAATAACAATACCTAAAAAATACAATACATATATAATTTTTCGTCGAGGCAGAAATAATAGAAAACTAAAACATAAATAGAAATAAAGTTCATAAGTGAGGGTCCAAGATACCGTTATCAGTATTTTATTAAGCGCTTTCTGAGTCAGAAAAAAAGACCCTACTATATCAACTGTATTTAATAGTTCTCTTGAGAATAAATATGTTATTATCAGCAAGATGAAAAAGTATGGCCAATAACCAAAATATATACGAGTCAGTCGACCATACACGAAACTCATGATCCCAACAAAATTGGATACATTCCTTGTGCTAACCCAGATTACATAGCCGCTTGTTACAAAAAAAAGATCAACGCCTACATACCCAAAGTTTTTCACAATACTAAAAATATTTGTAGTTGAAAAATCAACTACAGCAAAGTAATGATATGCCGTATGATAAAGCACTACAATAAAAGCAGCAACAGCCCGAAGAAACTGAATATTAATAACTTTATTCATTTAGTTAAATCCCCTTAAATAGCAACAGTTCGGATAGTTTAGCAGCGACTAAAGCGATCCCTCGTATAAAGACAGCTTTTAGCCGAATTTAAGGTGGATACTCTGCGCCTCATGCTGACAGGGTTGGTCTGTCAGTATATCAAGAGGTACAGATAAGGCGAATTCAGGGAAGTGTGCCTCGCAGCCAGGCTTTGACGCGGGACTGCCAGCCCAGCGGAATGGCGCGGGCCAACCGGCGTAACAACGGAGCGCGGCGCAAGCGCACCGTGATATCCAGTAATTTCAGCCTGAGCGCCGCTTGTTGTTGTGCGGCCCCAGCGAGACGGGGATAGGCAAAGGTCCTAGACAGAGCCGCCGCCTGGGTGTCGGTCATGAGCCGGTCCTCCGACACTGTCAGGAATACGGGCTTCAGATAATCGCGACGGTAGTCAAAATCCGGCGCACTGACTTCGCCGCCTGACGCAAGCGGTGAGTAGCCCGGCGCAAAATGCCGTTTGCGGATCTGCACGAAAAAATCATTCCAGTCGCTGGCCGGTTGCCGCCAGGGGCAAATCCAGCTCCATGCCCGACCGGCTAATCGTTCGGGAAAAGCGCCCAGATCAGGCACTGCCACCGGCAGCCCCAAATGTAGGCAGGCGCTGAGCGTATAGCTGTAGGTTTCCGGCCAGAGCGCGGGAAACCAGACCAGATGCGGCTGCGCCTCGGCCAATAGCGCGGGCAAATCGGCGTTGTCATAAGCGCCGTGGACGTTGAGCGCACTCCCTGGCGCGGCGCGCAAATGGCGATAGGCATAACCGATGAGTTCAAAGGTCAGCGGCAACCCGCGCAACCGGGCATCCAGCGCACATTGTTCCAGCACATCAGCGCCTTTGATCGGGCTGAGCGCTCCCAGCACCACGATCCGCAATGGCTCCTCACCAGACAATGGCGCGGGTTGCGGCGCCGGGCAGGCCTGATCGTCCAGATCAGGGTGCGGAGCCAGCAGAATATGGGCGGCGGGGAAATAGCGGGCCAAGCGCCGAGCGGCGTCCGCACAAGGGACCAGCACCCGGTCGGCCTGGGTGATAAAGGGTTGATGGCGTTGCCGCCAGGCTTGAATCGTGCCGCCGCCCGGCGCGGGCAGAATCGCCAGACAGCGGTTGCAACCCGCAGCATCCGGTTCTCCGCAGTAGCGGTTCTGATAATTGGTCAGGGTGATTTGCGGGCAGCAGAAATAGTAATCGTGAAGCGTGAAATCATAAGGGACGCCCAGTCGCGCCGGCAGCTCCAGCAGCAGGGGATGTAAACCGATGATGTGGTGAAAATGGATGCGCCGCACCGCCAGTGCTTGCAGCCCCTCTTGCAAGGCATCGCTATCGCCCGGCAGGTTGAAAATCAACTGCAAGGCTTCGCCGGGATGCGCCCAGGACAACAAATGCTGACCGTTACCGCCCGGTCGCAGCAACAGAAACTGGGCGTCCGCAGCAAACATCTCGACCAACTCTTCGATGTGCTTCTGGGTGCCGCCGCCCCGATCATGGGTGATAAACAGCAGCACTGGCCGCCCACTGTGCGTCAACCGGGCCAGATCCGCCCGGAACCGGAAAGGCCGGGCCGGGTCTTGAGCGATATGCCGATGCACCAGAGGTTCATAGTCGGGATGTAGCCGGCTCACCGTGTCCACCCCCCGGCGTTTCTGGTGATTCTGGTGATCGGCAAAGCTGACGCTGCCCGCATGGTAGACAAAAACGTCGGCGCTGAGCGCATGACGCCAGCCGAGCGCCTTGGCCCGCATCGAAAAATCATTTTCTTCGCCATAACCCTTGCCGAAATGGCGCTCGTCGAAACCACCGACCTCGTTCAGGCAATCGCGGCGGATATACATGCAGAATCCTACCGCCGTGGGAATGTCCGCCAGTTCGCCACGATTGCACCGGCTGAACAGCGCATCCAGCGCCGCAACCGACCAGTCCCCGGGCAAGGGATTATCGGCGCAGAACCGGGGATAGCTGCAAATCGTGGCGTTGTTGGAAAACGGCGTGACAGTGCCAATCCGCCGGTCGAGATAAGCGCAATCGCGCAGCCGCGCCAACCAGTCATTGGCGACCACCGTGTCGCTGTTGAGCAGCACGACATCGCGTTCCGGGTGCAGGGCCATACCCCGGTTGCAGGTTTGCACGAAGCCCAGGTTAACCGGGTTATGCAGCACAGTGAGTTGGTGGGGATATTGCTCAGCCAGTTGCGTCAGCCAAATGACCAGTTCCGGCTCGGGGCTGGCGTCATTGAGGGCGATAATCTGGCCGATCTCCGCCGGGATCGTTGCTAACACACTCTCCAGGCAGGCGTGGGTTTCCGCCAATCCCCGATAGATCGGAATAATCACGTCAATGGGATGAGGCGTTGGCGCGCAGGGGGTGTTGATCGGTGCGTTGGGTAGAGCATCGGGCGCTATTTCCGGATCAGCGCGTTGCCAGATTCGCCGTAAGTGAATTATCAGCCAGCGGTAGGGATAACTGGCGCGCCAGATGGTGGACGATTCAATCGCGGCCAAGCCGGCGGCGTACATCGCTAATGCCTGTTGGTGCTGGACCAGCTTTTCCGCCAGACTCTCAAGGCGTTTCTGCAATGTCGCTATCGTCTCCTGGTGTTGCGCCTGATCCTGATCGAGCGATGTAGCGAGTTCTTTCCGGGCCTGGCATTCCGCTGCGGTAGTCTGTTGTTGTCGTTTCAAGGCTGCGGCCAAGGCTTGGCATTCAGCTTGAGCTGTCTGCTTTGCCTGCTTCAGAGTGGCCGTTAAACCCTGGTTTTGAGCCAGGATCGCCTGTTTTTCCTGTTCCAACGCATTCACCAGGGCTTGCCCATCTTTGGCCCGGGCGCAAATCGCCCATAACTCACTGTCAGACCAGCGATCTCGCCACTTATGGATGATGGCGTTCCAGGCAGCCAGTAGCAATTTTTGACGATCCGCACTGTCCGGATTCTCTGTAGGGCTGATTCGGTAGATCGCGCTGACCTGATCGACATGAACAAACGGCCCGGTAGCGCGCAGTTGCAGCCAGAAATCCCAATCTTCGTAAACATCCAGGGTTTCATCAAACCGACAGCCTTCCAGGAACAGCCGCCGCTCGAACAGCACCGCATGGATAGGCAAATAGTTTTCGTATAACAGGCGAATCGCGTCAAAGGGGCTGTTGTAGACCAGCGCGGTTTCGCGGCGCCCCTCCACTTCCCGCTGGCATTCCACCCCGGCATACGCAATCCGCAGGTGAAGTTGCTGTTGCAGGGCCGTCATCAGCGCATTGATGTGATTGGGCAGCAACCAGTCATCGTCATCGAGAAACAGCAGATAATCACCCTGCGCCTGTTCCATGCCCAGATTAGCAGCGCGACTGCGCGGCAACGGCCAATTTGCGTTGCAGACCCGCACTGGAATCCGCCCATAGTGTTCAGGCAGTGGTGGATGGTCTTCACCCTTGGCGTTGACGACGACCATTTCCAGGCATGGATAGTTTTGCCCGGCGATTGAATCCATCGCCTGCCGCAGGGTGGAGCGCCCCATGCTGCGAATGATGATCGACACCAGTGGTGGAAGAATAGCGGCGGTTTGCGAGGCGGGATCAAGGCTTCCCTCGGTCATGCACAAATGTCCTTAGCGATAATGGCAAGAGGCGGATTCCCGGAAACCGGGGATTCGCACCGAGTAGTTTAAGTGCTGGTTTTGGTTGAAGCGAGCGCGAGTTCCCGGCCTAACCGATTTATACCCGGGGAATCATGCTATGGGGGTGACAAAGGGTGGGGCAATCATACTCGGGAGGCAAGCGCCAACATTCAGCCGGCGCTATCATCCATTTGGCGACGGATCTCAGCAAACTCAGCTTCGACCGCCCGGAAAGCGGCAATCACCACTGGGTCAAAATGCCGCCCGGCGCCATCCAGAATCAGCGCACAGCCCGCAGCATGGGTGAAGGCGGTTTTGTACGGGCGGTTGGAGCGCAAGGCGTCATAGACATCGGCGACTGCCATGATTCGGGCTGAGAGGGGGATCGCTTCGCCCACCAGCCCATCGGGATAACCGCTGCCATCCCACTTTTCATGGTGAGAATCATGGTGAGAACGGGCAATCACGATTCCCATGTTGAGAAAGGCGTTATGTGGAAGTTGCCGCAGGCGTTTTGCAATGCTTTTGCCCCGATGATGGCGTGGGTCTTCATGATCGCAAACTCTTCTGGAGTGTGCTTGCCGTGCTTGAGGAGGATGCAATCAGGGATCCCGACTTTGCCAATGTCGTGCAGGGAAGCGGCGTAGTAGATGTTGGCCACGAAGGTTTGGTCGATGCGGTCCGCATAGCAGGAATGGGTTCGCAGGGTTTTGGCCAGAACTCGGCAAAAGGTCTGAGTGCGCTCGACATGCGCCCCAGTATCATCCGCCAGGCGGTGCTGGAAGAGGAGTCCCTTGCCCTGTTCATGCGGAACGGAGGTGATGGCCTGCTGGAGTTCGGTACCGGGCAGGGTGCTGATGTCGGTGATGCGCAAGGCCGGCATCTGCTCCCGCGAATAGCCGTAAAAACGCTACGCAGCCGCGTTGGTTTCAACGATCCGTCGGTCGTCAGGAGCAATCAGCAGCATCCTGCGGAATTATTGGCGAATTGATTGCGGTACGATTGCTCACTGTCGCGCAGGGTTTTTTCCGCCTGATCGCGCTCGGCCAGGTACTTCAACAGTCTGCGCTGGACCAGCTATAGCCCGCATAACCCGATCAGCCATACTATGGTAAAAGCGCTGATGTGGGCAAACCCGGCTCAATGGATCGAAATGCTGTACTCAAACCCCCAATCGGGGTCGAACATCCAGTAATCCCATGTTGGCTCAACTCGCGCCCCGTTCGTCGGCGCGAAGCGCCGACGAACGCGGTAATGATGACCGTCCAGCTCAAGGCGATCAGCAAGACGAGGCGTTTGACGCCGGGTTCCTCGGATTGCTTGCGCGGCATTGGCGGCAGGTTTGCCGAGGGAGCGGCGGATGAGAAGTTATCGTAGCTGGTCATGATGGTCATCTTTTCACGTTCCGGCGAACTCCAACCCGAATGGAAAAAACCTGATGAATCGCGCTTCCGAACCGCAAATTGGCTTTGTCAGTCTCGGCTGCCCCAAGGCGCTGGTTGATTCCGAACAGATTCTGACTCGATTACGCGCCGAAGGTTACAGTATTTCGCCCAGTTATGAAGCCGCCGATTTGGTGGTGGTCAATACCTGCGGCTTTATTGATGCGGCGGTGACGGAATCGCTGGACGCGATTGGCGAGGCGCTGGCCGCCAATGGCAAGGTCATCGTCACCGGCTGTCTAGGCGCGAAAGGCAACACGGTGCGCGATCTGCACCCGAGCGTGTTGGCGGTCACGGGTCCACACGCCTGTGAAGAAGTGCTGACCGCAATTCATGCCCATTTACCCCGTCCGCACGATCCGTTTCTGGATTTGCTGCCGCCGCAGGGCGTCAAGCTCACCCCGCGCCATTACGCCTATCTGAAAATTTCCGAAGGCTGCAACCATCGCTGTACATTCTGCATCATTCCGCACCTGCGCGGCGATCTGATCAGCCGACCCATCGGTGAAGTGCTGCGGGAAGCGGAGACGTTGGTACAGGCCGGGATTCGGGAACTGCTGGTCATTTCCCAGGACACCAGCGCTTACGGCATCGACGTGCGCTACCGCACCGGGTTCTGGAGCGGGCGGCCGCTCAAGACCCATCTGACCGCGCTGGCGGCCGCACTGGGCGAACTGGGCGTCTGGGTGCGGCTGCATTATGTCTATCCTTATCCACACGTTGATGAGCTGATTCCGCTGATGACCGAGGGCAGGCTGGTTCCCTATCTGGATGTGCCGCTGCAACACGCCAGTCCTCGGATTTTAAAAGCGATGAAGCGCCCGGCCAATGCGGACGATGCGCTGGCGCGGATTCGCCGCTGGCGGGAGCTTTGCCCGGATCTGACCCTGCGCAGCACCTTCATTGTCGGGTTTCCCGGCGAAACTGAGGCTGATTTTGCCCAATTGCTGGAGTTTCTGACGGCGGCGAAACTGGATCGGGTGGGCTGTTTCACCTATTCGCCGGTCGAGGGCGCACCGGCCAATGCCTTGGCCGATCCGGTCCCGGAAGAGGTCAAACAAGAGCGACAGGGCCGGCTGATGGAATTGCAGGCCACGATCAGCGCCCAGCGCTTACAGGGCAAAATCGGCCGCACTCTGACGGTGCTGGTTGATGGACAGGATGAAAACGGCGCGGCGCTTGCCCGATCTACTGCCGATGCGCCCGAGATTGATGGCGTGGTCTATATCGAGAATGGCGGAAAATTACCGGTCGGCGAGTTTGCCCAGGTGCGGATCGTCGGTGCTGATGAGCATGATCTGGTTGCTGAAACGCTCGGCCATCCAGCGCCCCGAGGCAAAGCCGGACGCAAGGGCAAAGTTCGGGCGCGGCATCAAGTTTAATAAACCAATCGCCGATAGCTAAAAAAGGTATTGAACTTTTTAAAATTGCCTTTATCTTAGCGGGTAAGCGTAGCCCTTACGCCTGTCCGCTTCCCTCCCTGAGCGGACTAGGTCCGGCCCAACCCGCCGGATAACCTATTCGCCCCGGTTCCATCCCCCTTGGAATCGGGGCCTTTTTTCGGGCGCTGCCTTGACAACGCCCTCCATCGGCCCAATGTCCAAGGCCAAGCACAAGCTGCCTTCCCACTGTACAATCCCGCATCCGCATTTTCGAGGCGCAATTTTATGGATTCTTTGCATGGCACCACCGTGCTGGCGGTTCGCCGCAATGGCCGGGTTGTGATTGGCGGTGATGGCCAAGTGACGCTGGGCAGCACCGTGATGAAAGGCAACGCCCGCAAGGTGCGGCGGCTTTATCAGAACAAGATCATCGCCGGATTCGCCGGCGGCACAGCGGACGCCTTTACCCTGTTTGAGCGGATCGAAGGCAAGCTGGAAAAACACGGCGGCAACCTGACCCGGGCGGCGGTTGAACTGGCCAAGGACTGGCGCACCGACCGGCTATTGCGGCGGCTGGAGGCGTTGCTGATCGTCGCCGACCTGCAAAACCTGCTGATTCTGTCCGGCTCCGGCGATGTGATCGAGCCGGAACACGATCTGGCCGCGATTGGCTCCGGCGGGGCGTATGCGCAAGCCGCTGCTCAGGCGTTGTTGCTGCATACCGAACTCGATGCCCGCGCCATCGCCGAGCAGGCCTTGAAAATCGCCGCCGGCATCTGCATTTACACCAATGAAAATCTTACCTTTGAAGAACTGGCGGGTGCATGAACCGGCTTGAATCCGGTGCGCCCGCCGCCTTGTTTCCGCTTCAGCCGTGGATGGTAGCCTTGCCATGTCAGAGATGACCCCCCGGGAAATCGCCCAGGAACTGGACAAACACATCATCGGCCAGGATGCCGCCAAACGCGCCGTAGCGATTGCCCTACGCAACCGCTGGCGGCGGATGCGGGTCGATCCGGAACTGCGTAACGAAATCACTCCGAAGAACATCCTGATGATCGGCCCGACCGGGGTGGGCAAGACCGAAATCGCCCGGCGACTGGCCAAACTGGCGAATGCGCCGTTTATCAAGGTCGAAGCCACCAAGTTCACCGAGGTCGGCTATGTGGGCCGTGACGTGGAATCGATCATCCGCGATCTGATGGACATGGCGGTCAAGCTGGTGCGGGAAGAGGAGACCCAGAAAGTCCGGGATCGGGCGGCGGAAGCGGCTTATGAACGGGTGTTGGATACCTTGCTGCCGCGCCCGCGCAGCGTCGGTTTCGCCAATGAACCGGCCGCGCCGGATCATTCCAGCACCCGCCAGAAGATGCGCGACCGTTTGCAAAACGGCGATCTCGATGACCGCGAGATCGAGATCGAATTGGCAATCCGGTCGGTCGGGGTCGAGATCATGGCTCCGCCCGGCATGGAGGAAATGACCAACCAGCTGCAAAGCATGTTTCAGAATCTGAATACCGGGCGCACCCGCACCCGCAAGCTCAAGGTCAAGGACGCTCTCAAGCTGCTGGAAGAGGAGGAAGCGGCCAAGATGATCAACGAGGAAGAGTTGAAATTGCGGGCGCTGGCGGCGGTCGAGCAAAACGGCATCGTGTTCATCGACGAAATCGACAAGGTCGCCAAGCGCGGTGAATATGGCGGCCCGGATATCTCCCGCGAAGGGGTGCAGCGCGATCTGCTGCCGTTGGTGGAAGGCTGCACCATTTCGACCAAATACGGCATGGTGCGCACCGACCATATCCTGTTCATCGCGTCAGGTGCGTTTCATCTGGCCAAGCCGTCGGACCTGATTCCCGAATTGCAAGGCCGCTTACCGATCCGGGTCGAACTCAACGCCCTCAGCACCGAGGATTTCGTGCGGATTCTGACCGAGCCGGACGCCTCGCTGACCGAGCAATATGTGGCGCTATTGCATACCGAAGCGGTCAAGCTGGAGTTCGCCCTGGACGGGGTGCGGCGAATTGCCGAGGTCGCCTGCCAGGTCAACGAGCGGACTGAAAATATCGGCGCCCGGCGATTGCACACGGTGATGGAGCGGTTGCTGGAAACCCTGTCCTTTGACGCGCCGGACCGGGCGGGAGAAGCCGCCGTCGTGGATTGCGCCTATGTTGACGCGCATCTGGGCGAGTTGATCAAGGACGAAGATTTGACCCGCTACATCCTGTGAGGACCGATGCCATGAGTACGATTCATCCGACTGAAATCAAGCTGCACCAGGCCTCGCGAGTGCTGGAAATCGCCTTTGCCGACGGAGCGCGCTTTGAGTTGCCCTGCGAATATCTGCGGGTATTTTCGCCCTCCGCCGAGGTGCGTGGCCACAGTCCCGCTACTGCCACCCTGGTCACTGGCAAGGAGAACGTGAACATTACCGCGATTGATCCCATCGGCAATTACGCGGTGCGACTGGTGTTCGATGACGGCCACGATAGCGGGCTGTATTCCTGGAACATCTTTTACGATCTGGGCGCAAACCGGGAGAACTACTGGCAGGATTATCTGCGCCGGTTGGCCGAAGCCGGTCATCAACGCCAAGCCTGACTTCCTTCTACCTCAGCCCCCATAAGCCCATGGAACCCTCCGAGACCACTCATTTCGGCTATCAAACCGTGGCCGCCGACCAGAAAGCCGGCAAGGTCGCCGGCGTCTTTGATTCAGTTGCCGACAAATACGATGTGATGAATGACCTGATGTCGTTGGGCATTCATCGGCTATGGAAGCGCTTTGCGATTAGTTTGGCTAATCTCCGGCCCGGTGAGCGGGTCCTCGATCTGGCGGGCGGGACCGGCGATTTGACCAGCCGGATGTTGCCACGGGTCGGGCCGAATGGTTGGGTAGTGCTGTCCGACATCAACGTCAGCATGTTGGGCGAAGGGCGCAAGCGGTTGCTGGACGAAGGCGCACTCGGCAATGTGGCTTACGCGCAACTGGACGCCGAACAATTGCCGTTCCCCGACCACAGCTTTGACTGCATCACCATCGGCTTCGGGCTGCGGAATGTGACCGATCAGCCCCGGGCGCTGGCGGCAATGTTCCGGGCGCTCAAGCCGGGCGGGCGGGCGATTATTCTCGAATTTTCCCGGCCGCTTGCGCCGGGTTTGCAGCCGGTTTATGACCTATACTCGTTCAAGGTCTTGCCGTGGCTGGGCAAACTGGTCGCCAATGACGCCGACAGTTACCGCTATCTGGCCGAGTCGATCCGGATGCATCCCGATCAGGAAACCCTGCTGGCGATGATGCAGGAAGCCGGATTCGAGCGTTGCCAGTACTTCAATCTGGCCGGTGGGATTGTCGCCGTGCATCGCGGCTACAAGTTCTGATGTTCGGTCCCGCCCAACTGCTGCGTCTGCTCCATATCAACCGGGTGCTGGTGCGGCATGGTCTGGACGAGATCGTCTTCGCCACCCACCTGTTCCGTCCGGTCGGCTTTCTCCGCCACCTGCTGCCGTGGAACTGGGTTCCCCGCCAGCAACTGCATCTGCCGCCCGGCGCCCGCATCCGGCTGAGTCTGGAGGACTTGGGACCGATCTTCGTCAAATTCGGCCAGATGCTGTCCACCCGTCGCGATTTGCTGCCTGACGACATCGCCTTTGAACTGGCCAAGCTGCAAGACCAGGTGCCGCCCTTCCCCGGCGAACAGGCGCGGGCGATTGTTGAGAAAGCTTACGGGGAGCCGCTGGAAAACCTGTTTACCGAATTTAGCCTGGAGCCGCTGGCCTCGGCCTCGGTGGCCCAGGTGCATACCGCCCGGTTGCTGAATGGGCGGGAAGTGGTGGTCAAGGTTCTGCGACCTGGTATTGATAAAGTGATTCGCCGCGATGTGCAATTGCTGTACATCATTGCCGGCCTGGCCCAGCGCTACTGGAAAGAGGGCCGTCGCTTGCGCCCGTTGGAAGTCGTGGCGGAATACGAAAAAACCATCTTCGATGAACTCGATCTGATTCGGGAAGCCGCCAACGCCAGCCAGTTACGGCATAACTTCAAGGACTCGCCGATTCTGTATGTGCCGGAAGTGTTCTGGCCGGAAACCCGGCGTAATGTGCTGGTGATGGAGCGGATTCGCGGGATTCCGGTCGGCGACATTGCCGAATTGCGCCGCCGGGACGTGGACATGAAAAAGCTGTCGCAACGCGGCGTAGAAGTGTTTTTTACCCAGGTCTTCCGCGACAGTTTTTTTCACGCCGACATGCACCCCGGCAATATCTTTGTCAATGCTGATGATCCGGCTGATCCCCGCTATATCGCCGTCGATTTCGGAATTATTGGCACCCTGAATCCTACCGATCAGCATTATCTGGCCGAGAACTTTCTGGCGTTTTTCCACCGCGATTACCGGCGAGTCGCGGAATTGCATATTGAATCGGGCTGGGTGCCGGCGGAAACCCGGGTCGATGAATTTGAATCGGCGATTCGCACCGTGTCCGAACCGATTTTTGACCGCCCGCTCAAGGACATTTCGTTTGGCGGCTTTCTGCTGACCCTGTTTCAGACCGCCCGCCGCTTTAATATGGAAGTGCAGCCGCAACTGGTGCTGTTGCAAAAAACCCTGCTGAATATTGAAGGGCTGGGAAGGCAACTCGATCCGGAACTGGATTTATGGAAAACCGCCAAGCCGTTTCTGGAAAGCTGGATGCGCGACCGGGTCGGACCGCGTTCGATCTTCAACCGGATTAAATATTACATTCCGCGTTGGGCGGATCAGACTCCGGATTTGCCGAATCTGATTTACGGGTTATTGCGCAAAGCCAATGGCGGCGAACTGACTGTGCAATTGCAAAAGCAGGAAATGATGCAATTACGGCGGGAAATGCGGCGGGCCAACCGGCGGAACTTCCACGCGGCGGTGGGCGCGGCGCTCATGATCAGCGCGGCAGTGTTGCTGGGGTTCGACGCCCAGCAGCCGGTCAGCTTCCTGAATGCGCCGCTGTTAACTTGGCTGTTGGGCGGGATTGGGGTGGGCCTGCTGATCAGCGCCTGGCCAACTGACAGTTAGCGGTTCGGAATCGTACACTGGCTGTAATTGCCCCCACTGGATTCCCGCATTCGCGGGAATGACGTAATCTTTGATCTGTGGATAAATTCGGCGCCTCTTTATTCATTCGCCATCGAGGAATGCCATGTCGGGCACGTCCTGTGGCCGACCTACGGTGGCTTTAACCTTTAGCCTTCTTCAGTCCGCCATACCCAATCCTCAATCCCGTTCTCCGGTTGATATTCCGCCACAGCTTCCTGCAACATCGCCCGGACTGCGGGGTAATCAAACTCATGCGCTGCGCCATCCAGCCGATCCAGCAGCGCCCTGATCTCCAGCCAAGGCGGATGATCCTCGCGGGCGCGGCGGATCATCGGATGCGCGGTGGGCCGATCGTCAGCGCCAATCAACAGTTCTTCGCGTAATTTTTCGCCGCTGCGCAGTCCGGTAAAGCTGATTTCGACATCGCCCTCGGGATGGTCCGCATCGCGCACCGTCAGCCCGGACAGCCGGATCAGTCGTCGCGCCAGGTCGAGAATCCGCACCGGATCGCCCATGTCCAGCAGAAACAGATCGCCGCCCTGCGCCATCGCGCTGGCCTGGATCACCAGTTGCGCGGCCTCCGGGATGGTCATGAAATAACGCTCGACCTCCGGGTGGGTGACCGTGACCGGCCCGCCCTTGCGAATCTGCTCGCGAAATAGCGGCACCACTGATCCGGACGAGTCCAGCACGTTGCCGAAGCGCACCATGCACAGCCGGGTGGGGCTGCTCTCCCCGGCTAGCCCTTGCAGAATCAACTCCGCCAGCCGCTTGGTCGCGCCCATGACATTGGTGGGCCGCACCGCTTTGTCACTGGAGATCAGCACGAAGGTTTCGACTCCAGCGGCGAGCGCGGCTTCGGCGGCGTAGCGGGTGCCGAACACGTTGTTGCGGACGCCTTCAATCGGATTGTGTTCAACGATGGGCACATGCTTGTAAGCGGCGGCGTGATAAACGGTCTGCACTGCAAACCGTTCCATCACCACCTGCAAGCGCCGGCGGTGAACCACTGATCCCAGCAACGGGATCAGCGTGACCGGCGGCGGCTGGCCCATGTTCGCCGCCATCGCGCCCAGTTCCTGCTCAATGGCGTAGAGGGCATATTCGGAACGCTCGAATAACACCAGTTGGCGTGGGCGCAGCGCCAGAATTTGCCGGCACAGTTCCGCGCCGATCGAGCCGCCGGCGCCGGTGACCATCACCGTCTTGCCGCTGACCCGCGCCCGCAACAACGCTGGATCCGGCTGGACGGAATCACGGCCCAGGATGTCTTCGACCCCGACCTCGCGGAATTCGTCGATGCGCCGGGCGCCGCTGGTCAGTTCGGCCAGGGTCGGCAGCGCCAGCACCCGCACCGGTAGTCCCGCCAGCGTCTCCAGAATGTCGCGGCGGCGCCGGTGAGACACCGAAGGCAACGCCAGCAAAATCAGCCGCACGTCGTAGCGCGTTACCAACCGCGATAACTTGAACGGGGCGCGGACTTTCAGACCCCGCACCACGCCGCCCCACAACTGAGCGTTATCATCAACAAACGCGATCGGTTCGAATTCAGCGCTGCTGTAGCGCAGGGCGTGAACCAATTGCGCTCCGGCCTCGCCCGCGCCGTAAATAATCACCGGCGTCCGGATCGCCGCCCGGCTAAACCGGCGTCGTACCAGCCGGCGCAGCAGCAGCCGTCCACCGCCAATCAGGGCGATCAGCACCAGCCAGCCGATCAGCCAGGATGAGCGCGGCACCAGCCCCTCACGGACGAACACCCAGGCGGCCATGATCAGCAGAATGCCAATGCTGACGCCCAGGACAATGGTATAGAGCAGGCTTTCATCGGCATAGCGCAGGATTGGCCGGTACAAGCCGATCAGGGTCAACGCCGGGATCAGGATGAGTATCGCCAGCGGGAACAGCCAGAGGACTTCCTGCAGCATGTCTGGCCACCACTCGCCGAGGCGAATGGCGAACGAGGCCCATACCGCAATCAGGATGGCCAAGGCGTCGCCGATCAGCAGCAGCAGCCGGCGAGCAGGCGGGGGAAGATTAAACAGGAATTCGAGCTTCACGGGTTTACGGCGATGGATGACCAATGGGTCCCGCCTGGCGCTTCAGGTCGCGGTAAAAATTTTCGTGCGGACCTACCGCTTCCAGATACACCAGGCGCACGGCTTCGTCCACGGTATAGCCCAGCAAATAGAGTTGTCCGAGGCTGCGGAACTTGAACACGCGTAAGGCGATCAGATCGCTTTTTTTGCGCGCGCCTGCCTCGGGATTGTCCGCCACTATGCTTACGGCTTCGTCCACATCGGCGACGACATTGTCGTGCAATTTCTTGTACTGGCGGCCAAACCGCCGGGTTTGCACGACGGCGTAGCTCACGCGCAGCGACTCCGGGGCAGGAACGGGGTGGCCTGTTCGCGCGGCTCGGCCATGGATGCCAATGATTCGGCAATGAAAGCCACGGGCAAGTCCGGATTATCCAGCGCTGCTCGCCCGACCCTGGCCCAGAACTCGATCTGCCCGGCGATCGTGCGGTGATCGATAGCCGCATCGGCTTTGGCCTGTTCATAAAGGCATTGATCAATGCGCACAGAAACCGTACTGGTCATGATGAACTCCGCTTTGCCACAATTGTAGCCAGCTTAGCGAAATACGCTGCCCTGGACAAGAAAATCGAATCGGGATGCAGGCTTTTTCAGGGGGCGGATAGGGTTACAGACCGCCGTTCCAGCCCACTGACGGCCATCATTAACAGACCGTAGATTGCGATCCAGAGGCCGGCCAGCGTCGCCTGAGCGCCGGGCGGAAGTTGAACCGCCAGCAGCGCTGACCCCGCGCAGGTCAGCATCAGCGCATATTCGGCCAGCACGGTGCGGCGGTGACCCCAGCCCAGCAACACCAGCCGCTGGTAATAGTGACTGCGATGGGCTTCCCAGACTCTTTCGCCGCGCCATAGCCGCCGGAGCAGCGTCACGGTGGCGTCAACGCTGAACGGCGAGAAAATCAGCAGCGCCGTCCAGAACGGGAACAACCCGGCCTGACTGCCCCACAGACTGCACACCGCCGCCAGAAAACCCAGCGTGGTCGAACCGGTATCGCCGAGGAAGATTTTGGCCGGCGGGAAGTTATGGACCAGAAAGCCGGCGCTGGCTGCCGCTACCGTCAGGCAGAAAGCGGCAAACCCCGAGTCAGTCCGGCCCAGCCAGGCCAGCGCGGCAAAGCCGATGACCGCCATACCCCCGGCGAACCCGTCCATCCCGTCCATGAAGTTGTAGAGGTTGATCATCCAGATGGTGAAAATCACCGTCAGCGGGATGGCGATCCCGATGGGCAGGGCTAAAGTGAAACCGGGCAGGTCAAGGTTGCCGGGAGCGAAGTCCAGCGCCGGCAGACTGGCCGCCACCCAGAGATGCACCAGAACCCGCCACTTGGCGGTGATGCCTCGATGATCATCCAAGGCGGAAATAATCATTAGCGGAATTATGCCGCACCCTAAAAAAATCAGCGTTGGGGAAGGTAGCGCGCCGGTTTCCAGGATGCGCAGAATCAGGACGGCTAACATTCCGGCAATGACGGCCCAACCGCCGGTCCGAGGGATTGGGTGCTGGTGCAGGGAGCGCGCGTTAGGGCGATCAAGGAGACGCCATCGGCTGTCGGGACTCGCAAGACGCATCGCCAGGTACCTGGTTACCACAAAGGCTAACAGGCTGTTCGCGGTTATCATGGTGATCTCAAGAAGGGTGGTTTTGATCATGGGGATGCGCCGTACAGGTTTTCTCGAGCAGATTTAGGATATCTTGGTAAGGGCGGGAACCCATAACCTGTTGGTATCCATATTGATGTTGAATCAGACTGATCCAGCCGGGTGGGTGGGCGCCGCCCTTGTATCTACAATTGAGTAGTTAGTGTCTGGCCGGAAACCCCAAATGAGTAGCGGGTAGGGCCGGTTAGGCGTTAGCCGTAACCCGCCCTACCCCTTCCCGTTCAGACACTAGTGGACTGTCATGTTTGAATTTTGTGGATAAAGCCGTCTCGATCCAGTTTACTTGGCCGATATTCAGTATATCTGTGCCCCCTAAAAACTAGCGTGACAGTCCACTAGTTACGAAAATACTTCCTTCTTCCGTTACGGAGGAGGGTCTGGAGTGATGGGTTCCAACGGAGGGCAGATGATGCAATGGTCCATTCTGATCTTCATCGCCGCATTGTGGCTGATTTCGCCGATCATTCTGCTGATTGCCCTGATCGTGAGCCGCCGGCAGCTCGGGGAAGCCCGCCGGTTGCTGGCAGTGGCGCAGGCGATTGAGCGATCGCGGCCAGCCGCGGATTCGCCGATCCGGCAACCCACTGCCCCGACGGCTCCTGTCCTGCCCTTCCCCGACCTGAATCCAGCTCCGGCTTTTTCACCCACACCTCGGCAACCGTTCACCCCCTCCCCCAGCCTTTCCCCGCCAGAGGGGAGTGAGTCTGGTTCCCCTCCCGACAGACCACACCCCGAACCTCCAGCCTTCACTCCCCCGCTGCACACCGAATTGCCTGTCTTCACTCCGCCGCTGCCCCGCTCCCGCCCGCCGGTGAAAACGGCCTGGCGACCTGCTGCGCCGAATCCGCTGGAAAAGGCGCTGCACACCCTGTCCGGCTGGCCGAAGCTGATCGCGCCGTTTTTGATGCAGAACATCGGCTGGTTTATTGGCGGGTTCTGCTTCGTAGCCGGGGCGCTGTTCCTGATCGCCAATACCAGCGGCTTCGTCAATGCCCTCGCGGTGTTCAGTAGTCTGGTCAGCGCGACCGCCTTTCTGCTGTGGGCCGGCTATCAGTTCCGTCGCAAGCGCCCGGAATTGGTGGTCGCCAGCAGCATGTTATTGACGCTGGCGATGTTGTTGGCGCCGCTCGATCTGGCTGTTGCCGTCCGCTTGATCAATGCCAGCGGCGGCGCTGGACTGCTGTTGATCATCAGCCTGCTGATCACGGCGGCGACGCTGGTCGGGTTTTTCATGGCGGCAACCTTGAGCAGCGCCTTGCTGGATCGGGCGCTGCAAGACCGCTATCCGACCTTATTGACGGCGCTGGCGGCGGTGCAACTGGCTGCGCCGCTGGCGGACATTCTCCCGGACTGGCGAATTTTGGCGGCGCTGAATTTGGCGCTGCTGGGACTGCTCGCCTACAGCCTGCGCCGCTTCATCCGGGAATGGTTGCGCCGGCTGTTCGTCGATCAGCAGTTGACCACCTATTACGCGGCGGGGTTGCTGGCCTATGCCGCGACCGTGTCTTTCGTTCACCTGAACTGGGTCTGGCCGCAGCCCTTGCCCGCCGGTTCCGCCGGGCCGTTATTAATGGCGCTGTGCGGACTGCTGTTCATGGTGGATGCCGCGTTCAAGGGTTGGGTGGATAAATACGCGGCGCTGTCCCGATTCAGCTTCGCGCTCTATGCGCTGTCGGCGGTCGCGGTGGCGATGGCGGTTCAGAACACCCCGGCGGCCCTGTTGACCCTGGCCTTGGGCGCAATGCTGTATGGCTGGGTTACCTGGCGGTATCAAACCCTGCCGCCGCTGTATCTGCTGCTGGGCTGCGTCGCCGGACTGTATGGCTTCAGCCTGCTGACCCTGCTGCCGCCGGCCTGGCACGGTTTGGCCAGTTTGCCCGGATTGGCGGCGCTGCTGGCTCTGAGTAGTTGGGCCAGTGTCCGCTCGCGCACGATAGCGCTGCAGGGCCTGGCGGTGTTCGGGACGCTGCTGATCGGTCTGACTGCCTGGAGTCTGATCTGGAGCGAACCGGGCTGGCTGGGCCTGGCGACCGGGATGGCGGCGGCGGGACTGGCCTATGTTGCCGTCCGGCTGGCGCTGCAATTGCCGAACGCTGATCCACGCTGGGGTTGGGCTGATGCTGGAGTGGCGTTGCTGGCGACGGCGGCGATGGCTTATCTGCCGGATGGGCTGCCGTTCAGTTGGGCATTGCAAATCGCTTTTGGCTGGCTGGCGCTGGCGACGTTGTGGGCTGGACTGACTTTGCTGGATCGTCGCCAGTCGCCGCTCAGTCGCACCGTGTTCAGCGCGGCGGCATTGGCCAATATCGCCCTAGCGCTGACGCTGGCCGGGATGAGTTTATGGCCGGGCTGGCTGGGACGGCTGGAGCCGATTCTGCTGCTGACGGTGGCCGGTGGTTTGTTGCTCTGGCTGAGTCTGGGACTGCGCCGGCAAGCGTTGTTTTATGCAGTGCTGGCGGTCGTTGCCGCCTGCGGCGTTTTGCTAAAACAGGGCTATTTTCCCGGTCCTAGTACGGGATTGATTGAATTTTTGCTGGCGCTAGGGTTGTGGATTTTCCTGTGGCGGCTGGACTGGCGGGTGCGGATTCGGGAGGAATGGCAAGGCATCGAACCACCCCGGCGCTTCGCGCCACCCCTCCTTATCCAAGGAGGGGAAACTGATCTGCGTTACCTGATCCGTGCTCCGCTGGAACAGGCGATGGCCGTGTTGTGGGCAATCGGGCTGGTACATTTGAGCTTGGGGTTGCTGGATGGCGGGGCTTCGGGTCAATGGTCGCTGATCGCCGGATTGGCGATGCTGTCCGGGATTTTGCTGCTGGGCCAGTTTCATCTGTTCTGCTGGATGGTGTTACCGATCGCGCTGGGCCTGGCTGGACTGATGGTGGGTCTGGATGGGGTCGGCTGGGCTTGGGGATGGATCGGCAAGGCCGGCCTGCTGTATGCCCTGCTGGCCTGGCGGTTGGCGGTGGTTGCCTTGGCGAAACCGACGACTTGGCGACTGGCGGGTTTGCTTGGTTTCACTGTCCCCGGCGGGGTGGGCGGCGGGCGGCAGATCGAGGAGGTTTTGCACGGTTTCGTCTTCCTGATTGCGGCCGGCGCAGTGGCCGCCAGTCCGGTGCTGGACCTGCTCGGCTGGCCGGCGCTGCATCTGTGGCCAGCGCTGGTGACCTGCCTGTTGGTATTTGCGATGACCGGCTGGCATTACCAGACCGCTGGCCACGCCTATGCCACGCTGATCACCTTGACTCTGATCGTCTGGCTGACCAGCCGTTGGCTGCAGCCGCCGAATGTGCTGTTCGGCCTGGCCGATCCGGCGCTGAATACGTTGCTGAGTCTGGGCATGGCGGTCATGGCGATGAAACTGGAAAGTGGTTGGGCTACCCGCCTGGCTTTCTTCCAGACCCCGCTGCAACAATTCAGCAGCCTGTTGTATGCCTTGGCGCTGGCCGGTGTTGTCCTGATGGCCCTGGCCGGCGATCCGCGCTTGCCGCTGTTCCTGATCCTGCTCGGTATTGCCCTGTTTCCGGTCGTGCAGCCGTGGCCCAGCGCGGCTGACTGGCGCGGGATCGGCCTGGCGCTGTTGCTCGGGGCGCTGACCTGGAGCGTGGCGGCGCGATTTGGAGCCGGTCTTGACGATGCCGGCGAGATCGCGGTCGCCTGGGGTTATGCGCTGTGGTTCGCTGGGAACTTGCTGTTGCCGCGCTGGAACGCCCGCTGGCCGGCGTGGGCGGTTGCGCCGGGAACCTGGCCGCTGTTCGGGCTGATCGGCATCCTGCGCGGCGCGATAGCCGGATTCGCAGTAGATGCCTGGCCGCTAGCGGTTGCCGTCGCTTTGGTCACTCCTTATCTGTTCCTGCTGTTGCGCAATACCGCCTGGGTTGGTATGGCCTGGCTGGCGGTTGCTACGCTGACTGCAAGCGGCTGGCTGGTTTTCCCTGACCTGGCCTGGCAACCCCTCACTGCGCTTTTTGCCCTGCTCTGGTTGAACCTGTTGTGGCTGCTGATTCCACTCTGGCGACGGTATGGGCAAACCGTGGCGCAAGGGTTGCGGTGGCGGCAACGCGAACTCGAACCACCGCTGTTCTGGATGCCCTTCGTGGTGCTGTGGGTATTATTGTTAGAGGTGCTGGACCTGCAAAGCCTCGGTTGGTGGTATGGCATCACCCTGCCTGGTCAACTTTGGATCCTGGCCGGCGTGACCTTGCTGCTGACGGTGACTGCGGTTCATGCCTTCCGGCTTCGGTCGAATCCGCTGCAGGCGCATACCTTGCTGGCGGCGGGAACGATGACGGTGAGCGCGGTGCTGCTGGCGCTGCGCCTGCCATCCGGCAGTCTCCCTCTGGCAGCGGCGCTGGGGCATGGCGGACTGCTGCTGGTCTGGCGTTACGGGCCGCAATCCGCCGTCTGGTCCAAGGCGCTGAATGTCTGGCTGTACCTGTTACCGCCGGCAACCTTGGCGCTGCTGTTCGCTGTCCCCGGTTTTGATTGGGGATGGTGCGCCCTGACACTGGCCTTGCTGGGCGGATCGGCGATGACGCGGGGCGTCTGGCGGGCCGATTCCTTCTGGCTGAAAAGCGGGTTGATCCTGTTGCTGACCAGCGGTTACGCGATCTGGCTGACCGGCGCGACGCTGTGGGTTGGCATCGGCCTCGCCCCGTGGTACGCCCTGCAAACCGGCTTGCTGTTGGCCGCAGGCGTCGCGCTCCAGAGCTGGATCAACGTCCGACTGGATGAATTGACCGATCCCGAACAACGGGAGCGACTGGCCTGGGTTTATGACCTGGAGCAGGCCATAGCCGACCTGACACCATGGTTGCTGCTCCTGACCCTGCTCTGGATCAGCTTGCACGGCGCAGTTCTGGTGATGGCCCTGACCGGGATGGGCTGGCCGATCTGGTATTTCGGCATTCCCGCCGATCCGCTGGCCTTTGGCGCGACCCTGCTGTTATTGACTGGCTGGGCGGGTTTGCGGGCGTGGCGGCGACCCGATGAACCACACTGGGTTTATGCCTCAGCATTATTATTAGGACTGCTGGCGATTTATCTCCGGCTGATTGCGCTCGGTCTGACCCCGTTCACTCCATGGGATAGCGTGGCCTTGCTGATCGCTGCTTTCGCCGCCTTCCTGCTGCATCAATTCATTGCGCTGCAACCATTTTACCGTCTGGCGGTGTTTTTGCCGGTACTGGCGATTCTGACTGCGCCGTGGCAACTCGCCTCGCCATGGCTGGGCGGGACGCTCTTAGCGTCCGCCGTGCTGTATTTGTCGCTGGCCGGGACCTTGTGGAATCCGTTGCCGCTGTATCTGGGTGTATTGGCGTTGAATGGCGCAGTTTATTTATGGGCGCCGCTATGGGCAAGGCATTACGGGCTATGGCAGTTCTACATTATTCCGGCAGCGGTGTCGGTATTGGCGCTGGCCCATTTGCATCGGCGGGAATTGCGCCCGAAGGTTTTGAATGGGGTGCGGCTGGCAGCATTAAGCGCACTCTATGCCGGTGTGGGACTGGACGTGTTTTTACGCCCGGAATTGTGGGTCTTTGTCCTGGCGCTGGCTGTGGCGATGCTTGGGGTGATGCTCGGCATCGCGCTCAGAATCCGCGCCTTTCTCTATGGCGGAGTGATTTTTCTGGTGCTGAATGTCATGGGGCAATTACTGCGCTTTTACCCGGATCAGGGGTTCAGCCGGGCCTTAATTCTGATTGGACTGGGCGCAGCGATTACCGCCGGGATGGTGCTGTTTAATCTCAAACGGGAAGCGATTATGCAGCGGGTTCAGATCATGCGGGCTGATTTGGCGGAATGGGAATGAGTATTGATTCAGTCTTTCCGACTTCTTCATTTACTCCCCGGTTAGCCGTGTTTGCTGCTGACCTGACCGCCAAATTTGCCATCGCCCTGCATTTCAATCCCGAAGATCAGTTGAAAGCGCCGATGTTGACCCTGGCGGAACTGCTGGAGAAAGTGCTGGCCGGTGAGTTATTCGCGGCGGTGAAATTGCCGCAACCGGATGAAGCACAGCGCCGGGCGCTGACGGAGAAGGCTGGGAAGGCGGAGTTGTTTGATTGACCAGTCTGCATGATCAGGAACAACAGGAGGCAGCAGAATGGGAATGAGTCCAGAAAAAACGCAGCAATCATTGCTGCGAGTTAAGCCGGTCAGCCTGATCAGTCTCACCGATCCCGGTTTGGCCCTAGCGCAGCGACTGCTGGCCTTCCTGCCGGAAGCTGAACATCTGCACCGGCCACAGCCGTTTCAGGAGACTGTCCGCAAACGATTCCTGGCTGGACGCCGGCTGATTTTATTCTGCGCCGTGGGCATTGTGGTGCGGACGCTGGGACCGGTATTGCGCGATAAATATCAGGACCCGGCGGTATTGGTGCTGGACGAACACGGGCGGTTTGTGGCGCCAATTTTATCCGGCCATGAGGGCGGCGCCAATGAATGGGCGCGGCAGATCGCGCAATTCCTGAATGCGCAAGCAGTGATTACCGGGGCGCAACGTTACACTCAGCCGTTGCTGGTGGCGGGAATGGGCTGCAATCGTGGTTGTCCCTTGGCGTTGTTGCTGGACTTGCTGGATGCGACCCTGCTCAGTCACGGATTGCAGCGCCGTGAATTGAATGCGCTGGCCAGCATTGAGCTGAAACGGGATGAAATCGGCCTGCAGCAACTGGCCGAATTGTTGAAACTGCCCATCGTTTTTTACCCGGCAGCGCTATTAAATGAATACCGGGATCGGCTCAGTCGGTCATCGGAAATTGTGTTTCGGGAAACCGGCTGCTACGGTGTTGCCGAAGCGGCGGCGCTGGCTGGCGCGGAAAGCCTGGTTGAACGGCGTCATCGGGCCGAATTACTGATTCCCAAGCAGAAAAACACCGACGCCACACTAGCGATCGCGCGGATTTACGGTAATTCGGACGGCTGACCACACGCCTCGCTCGGCAAACAACCCTCGGAAAACCCACCTCCAACCCATGAAGGACGCTATGCAACGCCTTTACATTATTGGTTCCGGCCCTGGCGGGCTGGATTATCTCAGCCCTGCCGCCCGCACCGCCCTGGAATCGTGCAGCGACCTGGTCGGGCATGGATTGTATCTGAATCTGCTTGGCCCTCTGGCCGAGGGCAAGACCCGCCATAAAACCCCGATGGGCGAAGAATTGGGCCGCGCCACGATAGCGCTCGATCTCGCTGCCGCCGGTCAGACCACCGCGCTGATTTCCAGTGGCGATGCCGGCATTTACGGCATGGCGACCGTGGTATTTGAACTGCTGGCTCGCAAACCCAAGCCGGAATGGGCGGCGGTTGACATCGAAGTGATCCCCGGCATTTCAGCGATGCAGGCGGCGGCAGCCCGGGTTGGCGCTCCGCTGGCGCACGATTTCTGCGTGATTTCGCTTTCCGACTTGTTGACGCCCTGGGACTTGATCGCCCGGCGGATTGACCTGGCCGGTCAGGGTGATTTCGCCGTGGCGCTCTATAACGCGGTCTCCAACAAACGGGCCTGGCAGCTCCAGGAGGCTCGGCAAATCCTGCTCCGTTATCGCCAGCCGGAAACGCCGGTGATCGTCGCCTTCAACGTCACCCGCAAGGGTGAGCAATTGACTGTTACTACCCTGGGTGAACTGGACCCGGAACCGTTGAACATGTTGTCGCTGGTGCTGGTCGGCAACAGCGAAACCCGGCGGGTAGGCCAGTGGGTTTACACCCCGCGTGGCTATCACGCCAAGCCGGAACTGGCCGGTCATCCCCTCGTTACAGCGGATTAGCAATGAGTCGGTTCGATGACGATTTCGTCCGGCGATCGGCGAATCTCGCGCTGACCGTGCTGGTGATGTTGCTGCTGCTGTTCGGCCTGACGCTGCTTGATGCCGCTTGGCGATCGTGGACCGTGGATCGAAGCGCCAGTCGGGCGCTGATTCGGGAATTGGGCCTGAGCGATCTCAGCCTGTTCACCGAAGCCCGCTACACCCGCCATCCCAGTCAGGCTGACCGATTCGCCCCGTTTCAGGATCACCCGGCGGCGCTGGAGCATTTCCCCACTGGCCTGCTGTTGTCGCCTCCGCCGCATCTCGCCGCCCCGCCGGAACCCTGACCGGTGATTCCGCCTGATGCATGATGCGCAAAAAATCAGCGGCGAATCGTCATGATCAGCATTCCTCTTTCTCAAACACCTAAGAGTTCCGGGATAAAATGACCCTGCTCCAACCGCAATACCGGGTTCTCAGTGTACAAATCGGTACGGCGCTGCCACTTCAAATGGGCGACCGGACCGTATTGAGCGGCATTGGCAAACGAACGGTTGAGGGACCCATCGTCGTGAATCAACTGGGCCTTGATGGCGATGAACAAGCCGATTTGACCGTACACGGCGGTCTCTCGAAAGCGATTTATGCCTATCCCGCAGAACATTACCCGTTTTGGCGGGAGCAAAGATTGACCTTAGGCTTGTCCACGGATTTGCCGTATGGAACTCTTGGCGAAAATCTGACGCTGACGGGGTTGCTTGAATCCATGCTGTATGTGGGAGATACGCTGTGTTTTCCCAACTGTACCTTGCGAGTCACGCAACCCCGCGAACCCTGTTATAAATTCAACGCAGTCATGGGCGACCCGAAAGCGGCTAAAAAGATGGCGCGCAGTGGCTTTTGTGGTTTTTATCTAGCCGTAGAATCGCCTGGTAGCATCATGGCGGGACAGGCATTTGAAGTAAAACCGGGTCAGCATCAATTGCCGATGATGGCGTTATTTAAAACAGCCAGAGCTAGATCTATCGGATAACGCCGACGTTAAAAACCTTACTGTGCTGACTGATAAAATTCCTTGAACCTATCAACTTCCCCCTTCGCCATTCCGAACATCCGCCGTTTTCTGGCGTTCCGTCTGTTGTTCGGCGTGCGCTTTTACTACCCGGTCTTTGCCATCCTGTTTCTCGACTTCGGGCTGACCGTGGGCCAGTTTGCAGTGCTGAATGCGGTCTGGGCGGCCACCATCGTTTGTTGTGAAGTACCGTCCGGGGCGCTGGCGGATGTGGTCGGGCGTCGAACTCTAGTCGTCGCTGCCGGGGCGCTGATGGTGGTGGAAATCGCCCTGTTGTGTTTTGTCCCGCTGGATCATCCCGAATGGGTCTTTACCGCCTTTCTGCTGAACCGGATTCTCAGCGGTCTGGCCGAGGCCTTGGCCAGCGGTGCGGATGAAGCGCTGGCCTACGACAGCTTGAAAGCCCAAGGCCAGGCGATGGACTGGCCTCGGGTGCTGGCGACACTGATGCGCTGGAACTCGCTGGCGTTTGTGGCGGCGCTAACCCTGGGGGCGTTCGTCTATGACGCCGAAGTCTTACAGCAGGTGCTGGGCGTACTCGGCTGGACGGTGACCCTCGATCCGCAGACCACCATGCGCTTTCCGCTCTACCTGACCCTGGCGACCGCCATCGGGGCCTGGTGGGTGGCGCTGGGAATGACCGAGCCGGGTGAACGCCCGGTGCATTCGCAAGGGTTGCTGAGTACGGTTCAGCACGCGGGGCGGGCGACGCTGGACGCGGGCCGCTGGATTCTGGCGACGCCCTTTGCCTGGGTGGTGATCGCCAGCGGTATGCTGTTCGATCATCTGGCCCGGCTTTTCGTCACCCTGAACAGTACCTATTTGCGGTTGATCGATCTGCCAGAAGCCAGTTTCGGCCTGATCGGGTCGGGGATCGCCCTGCTGGGGGTCGGCGTTGCCCGGCTGGCGCCAAGGTTGATCCGACATTCGCCGGGTTTCAACTTCGCCCTGCTGACGATGCTGGGTCTGGCGGGTTTGGCCGGTGCGGCGCTGGTGTTGCCGTTGGGGCTGGGGCTGATTCCAGTGGCATTGATCCACATTGTGCTGTTGCTCACTGGTTATCTGGTCAGCCACTACCTGAACGCCATGACCGATTCCGCTCAACGCGCCACCGTGCTGAGTTTCAAAGGATTAGCGTTCAATCTGGGCTATGGGGCGCTTGGGTTGCTGTATGCGGCTTTGCTGCTTGTGCTGCGTGACGGTTCGCTCAGGGATGAAGAAGGTGTTTTCCAGGCATCCCTGCCGTGGCTGTTGGGTTATGGGACGGTCATTTTTTTGCTGTTTGCCGGATTCGTCGCGCGTTACCACCCGGGCGGCGGCTCCATCATCACCGGGGGCGGCGGCGCTGAGTTGACGATGGCCCCGCCGATAATCGCTCCCAAGGCCAGACCGGCGATGGCTGCTCCGGCTGATCCGCACCCCCAACAACCACCGTCGCCCCCGTAATCGCCGCGATAACCCCCGCCTGGCCGCCCGTAATAGCCGCGGTGGCCGTAATAACCACGGTTCCCATAGTGGCCTCGACCCTCGTAACCCCGATGTCCCCGGTTGTAGCCAGACCCCCTGGAGTGGCCGTGATTTCCGGAGTAGCCGTGATTTCCGGAGTAGCCGTAATTCCCCTGAGAGTAGCTCTGCCCTCCATGGTCTCTGCTCCCTCGACCGGAACCGTTATCCCACGCCTGAGCGTTTTGGAGCGGGATCAGGACAAGGGCGGCGGCAGCGCTGCGGATTAACCATTGCATGATCGTCATGAGTGTGATCCTCGACCTAGTAGGCAGGTCTTCGGGCCACAGATTGCCGGATCGATCCTGACTATGAGGTGAACAATTCAACCGGGGTTAGCCGAAATCGTGAGTATGCTTCATCCCTCCATAACCTTTGATTCCTCAAAGGGTTGGAAATTAAGGGCGAGTAAGGAATCCAGTTCTTTGATGCGCTTTCTCGTGGTGTTCCTGATTTTCCTCGCGATGCCGGTCGGGGCGACGCCTGCCCTGGATCAGGAGATCTGCATGACCTTGGTGACGCTATAGCAATCCTATACAGGTTGTGTAATTTCTAAATACCAGCTGATTTTTTCAAAATTGAAAATATTCTTACTAACATTGAGCAACCCCCCACCAAGCTTTTTTCAATATATATAACTTTTTGATTCTTAACAAAAGTCAACCTGATAAAGCTGACAAACGCGGGGGCCAAACAGCTTGAGGATCTTGATCCGTAATG
>JADLEK010000008.1 GCA_020846135.1 Gammaproteobacteria bacterium | reverse complement strand
TTATTCTCAAAAAATTGCGGAGTCAGATACAATGGCCGATTAGAAAAACCGAGGCCATTGATGATCATAGCCGCTACGGCTTCTCCCGTAGTTATTTCTTGTTGGCCATCGGACGGAATGCGATGATTGATCATTTCGACGATTCCCAAATCTTTAATCACTCCAGCAAGAATCCCCAAGTGATCCAAACGCTCAACTTTAATCGTATCCATAGTATTTAACTTTAATTGGTTGACTGGTCAAAATGGTAGCAGGATCACTATAAATTAAATGAAAATTGATGTGAAATTTGTAATAATTTTGAAAATTTATTTTTTTATTAATAGCTGAACAATGTCAGATAAAATACGCTCTTTCTTAACTTCTTTTCCACAGGCGGGCAATGTGGTGGACGTGACTGGTTTTCGAGCAGGGTCAAATCAGGCGTATGGCTACCGGATGGGGCGGCAAGCCTGTCACCCTCAAACGGTTCTCACCAACAACTCGGGCAATCCCTCACAAACATCCAGCATCGTTCGACAAAATCAATAAATGCCGCCCTAACTCAGCCATCGTCTTCTCCACGGTTAAAATCGCTAGCTGCTAACGGACGTCATTCATCAGGTAAAAAACAGATCATTCTGCCCAACCGGACGTGGCACATTCGCCCCTGCCCCCAACCGCAATACATTCCGCCCATCGTGTATCAGCAGAATATCTTCCGGAAAAATCTGCGGCCCCATCAACACCACTTCCGCCTGATCCGGCAAGGGATAACAACGCACATCATCCTTGCGCGGATCGATGATTTCCTCCAAACCGCGCAATACGCCCTCTAGCGAATGATCAAAAAAACTGCCGACAAATACCGAATACTGCACACGGAACGCAAACTTGCTTAAATACCGCGCCACTCGGGCCAGGCGCTTCGGATCCTCAGAAATATCGTAGCAAATCAGATATAAATGCCGTTGCAACGCCATGATTCAGGTCTCCAGCTTTTGCCGCAACAAATGCAGCGCATCCAGTCCCAACCGCCGTAAATCCGCTACCGCCCGTTCAAACACCGTAATCAAATCCCGCTCGGTGCTTAAATCCAGTGCATCCGGCTCTTTGCGTCGCGCCAGCGTCGCCAATACCGGCGTCTCTATCGCCCAACGCAGCAACTCCGCCAGATCGCCGGCCAGATCAAACGAAAACTCCAGCTTCGGCCAGCGCCGCGCATCCAGCCCAACTTCCGCCAGCAACTCCACGCTCAACCCGGTCAGCAACCCGCGCAACCGCCCCTCAATCAGCAGCGCCGGTCCCGGCCCGGCATAGCGCTGCCGGGTCTCAGCCAGGCGTTGCCGCATCCGCACCGGATCGCGTTCCTCCGGCTGTTGCCCCAGTTGCCGACTCAAGGCCCGCACCGCCGCCCCGGTCATCACGTCCCGCCATTCGCCATAACGCTGCATCCCGCCGGGCCGGGTCAGCCGCGCCCGCAGTCGCGTATACAACAGATCATGCGGATCCCGGCAGCGACTATCCCCGCCAAACAGATAGCCGCGCACCGACCCGTCGCGCTGCAAAAACACCACCGGCACCCCCGCCCCAGCGCAGGCCAGCAACGCCTCGCACGGCCAATCCACCGACCCGCTGCTGATCACTCGCGCCACCCGCGCCAATGGAAACAGCAATGCCGCCTGCGCCGGTCGCCGAATCCGCAACGCCGGGCCGTCCATCTCCACCCGCAACCCCGGCCCGCCTTTCAGATACAACGGCTTGCGTGGTCCCGGCGCGTCCTCATCCACTAACCAGCCCGTTTCAATCGCCATCGCTATCCGCCTCCGCCAGGGCCGGCGCCCGGCCATTCAGCCAGTTTGCCAGCCGGTAACACTCCCGCCGCAAATAGCGCCGCAGCGGCGGAACCCAGGCCTCATAACCCGCGTAAAAAGTCTGCCGCCCGCCCTTCGCCAGCAGACACGCGCCCTTGTCCGCTACAAAATCCTCCGCCCGCAACCACCGTTCCCGAAACAGCCTCCAGACCCAATTATCCAGCCGGGGCCGCAACGGCTCGATCAGATCGCAGGCCAGCGACTCCCGGCCATACGCCGGCTCATGGAAAAAGCCGAGCAGCGGATCCAGACCGGCCCCATACGCCGCCCGCACCGCCTCGAAATGCAGCAGGGTATAACCGAGTGACAGACAGGCATTGACCGGATCACGGGGCGGTCGGCGGTTGCGGCCAGTGAAATTCAGTGTCGGGGCAAACAGCGCCGTCAATGCTGCGTAATGCGCCGCCGCTCCTGCGCCTTCTAATCCCAGTACCGTCGCCAATTCGCCTGCCTCGGCCAGCGTCGGCAACAACGCCCGGATCGTCGCCAGCCCGTCATGCAGCGGCTTGCGAACGTCCGGACGTTGCTCCTGAGCGTTTTCCAGCAACCGAATCTGCGCCTGCAACTTGGCGGCGATCAGCGTCCTGGCCAGCGTCAGCCGGGCGGCGGCGTCAAAACTCAATTGATACTGCGCCAACCGCCGCCGGGCATCGCCATGTCCCGGCCCGATCAGGATCGCGGTTCGGCGACTGTGGCGGGCGCTCAGGCAGACCACACTCGTTCCCTGTTCGGCCAGCGCCGCCAGCGCCCCGCTGTCAAAATGCACCTGACCCTGCATCACCACCCGCTCCAGCAGCGCCAGCGGCACCCCACGCGGGCGAGCGTCCGGCTCCTCAATCACCAGCCGCTTGCCGTCCAGCCGCAAGCTCAAATCGCGCCGATCCAGATACAACGTACCCATAACCCACCTCCTCAACCAACATAATAAAAATCCGGATCGCTGGGCCGAATTGCGACTCCCAATGCCCGCGCCCGGCGATAACCCGGCAACGGCAGCAACAGAAACCGGTCTGCCTGAACATCCAGCACTCCGCGCATTTCCATCATCAGCGCCTGCCGTTCGCGCCCGGTTAAAAAGCACTCGAACACCGACTTCTGTCCGCCGCAGGCATAGCCTTTTAAAACGTGCAGCGCCGCCTGCAACCGATCCGGATCGGTCACATCATAAGCAGCCAAGTAGAAATCGCGCTGGGACATCGGCGTTCTCCGACGATCAATTTCAATCGGTTATAACGCCAATCGGGAGAAATAGCGGGGGTGACAAGCTTGTCGGCATCGCCGAGAGTTCACTGCTGAGTCCCCCCTTTGAAAAGGCTGTCAGGTCGCCAACCACGCAGTCCCCCTTTGAAAAAGCTGTCAGGTCGCCAACCACGCAGTCCCCCTTTGAAAAGGCTGTCAGGTCGCCAACCACGCAGTCCCCCCTTTGAAAAAGGGGGTTAGGGGGGATTTGGTATGAATTGCCGAGGTGACGGGAAATGAAAAGGGGGGTTATTGATTAACGATCTATGCTGGCCGGCAGTAACTGCCTGAACAGGTCATCAAGAAAATGACGCAACGTCTCAGCGCTGGCTAACGCCTTCTGTATTTCTACTTGTGGCGAGGCATTGCCATGCGCCAAGTGGTTACGCAGATCACGCAGCAAGCAATAGTTTTCATATTCCTTATTACGCGGATAAATACCCTTATTAAGGTACTGCTTCTTCGCCAGTTCCCGTTGTGTCCAGTTGTCGGGATTATTCATACCCCGTTGTTGCATTAAACGGGTAATAAACGCCTCGAAGCCCAACAGTGCCGCTCTTAGAAAATCTTCATGCTCAAGATAAAGTCGAGCCAACGCCTGTTGCCGTAGATAAAGGCGATCTTCCAAATGCCAGGCTAATCGGGTCTGCAATGTTGGTGCGAACAGCAAACCGATGCCTGTGAGTGGCTGATGCTCAAGTTCATCAAATAAATTGCGTAACTGACTGCGGGCTTGTCCTGGTCGAGTCGTCCGCTCATAAAATGCTGATTTTTGCAAGAGATCAGCAGCAACTGGCGACTGTTTCTGCATCAATGAGGCAAATACGCTGTAATCCCCGTCCTTGTCAAAGGACTGCACCGCTCCAGTCCAGTCAGCAATATCCAACAAACCGCCCAAATTCATGACGGGGGTGAGGCCATCACGAGTCATATCCAATGCGCCGTAGTAAAGGCCACGAATTTCCACATCCTTGACTTGCCGCAAATACAGTGCGCTCATTTGCGCCAGTATCGGCAAGTGGCGCAGACCGTGGGTGACATCCAGCGTAACGGCATCACCCTCAGCAATATCCAGTGCTATGCGCTGTAAAATCTCTACCTGCTCTTCGATATTCTGACCATAGGGAATCAGTCGTAGCGTAACCGGTAGTCCCAATCTCTGACCAACTGCCGGCGCCAAGGCGTTCAGTTCGGTTTCTGATGTGCAGTCCTGTTGAGCCGACTCGCTAAGCTCAAGCAACGCCTCATCCAGATGCGGTTCGAGATTCAGCGAGATCAGTAGCACATCCCACATGCTGCCTGTTGTCCCAAGGACTACCAGCCGATCCGGCTTGATATGCCGGGTGAGTCCCAGTCCAAAGAAGGCAGTTTCTTGTCGTTGTCCATCACCAAAGTCATAAGTGGCCTTCCGATAGGATTGTGCCGCTTTACCCAGAAAACTGATAAGGGTGTGTGTCATGGATTTACACTTAGTAAAAAACTCTGATGGAAATCAGAGGCAGGATACACATCGTGTACCGTTTGATGATTAGGCACATTGGTAATTTCTATTCTCCCAGCGGCCATTCCGGCAACTGCGGCGGCAGTTCCCTAATCCGCAACGCCGCCATCTCCTGCAACAGCGCCGGTAAAAGCCGCGTTTTCACCCATTCCGCCAATGGTCGCCAGTCATTCTCCGCCACCGAACGGAAACCATGCGCCAGAATCGACTCATTACGGATTTGCAGCCAGTTCAGCAACACATTTTTTTCCGCCCGAATAAACCCGCCCGCCGGACTGTCCGGCTGATAATGCGCCAGCAATTCCCAGGCGACCATTAACCCGACTTGAATCCGGCCCTTGCTATTTGGCGCGAGATTCATCCCGACCGGAACCTGCTCTGGCAGCACATTACCGGTGTCAATCTCGCAGCGACTACGGAGCAGCCATTGCGCCGACCATTCCAGCAACCGGTAAACCCGCGCCACCGCATCGTCATAACGCCCCTGCGCCGCCCGCCGTTCAGCATTGCGCCACAAATCCAGCAATCGGGCCGGCTCCTGGGTTTCATCTTCACCAGTCAGCCACTTGAGCGCCATGAAAAACCCCTTCCACTCCGCGCCGATCCGGGGCCGGTACGGCTCCAGCGCCGCCAGCGCCGTTATGTGATCGAACCGATCCCAGGCGTCCAGCCCCCGGCTCAAATCCCGCAACAGCGCCAGCCGGGCGGCCAGCGCCGCATCGCGGGGCCGCGCCAGTCCCGCCAGGCCCTGATAGGCCTCGGCATAGGCGAACCGTCGCCATGCTTGCACATACGGGCGCATCGCCCGCTCCAGCCGCACCCGCTCGACATTAGCCTGCGTCACCATCTCCATCCCGGAGCGCACCTTGATCAGATCAGCCCGCGACCCGGTCACCAGTTGCAATTCGACCCCGTCGCTTTCCAGTGCGGCGCTGACCAGTCCGGCGGTCATGGTCTTGGTGCCGCCGGTGTAATCGGCCAGCAGTCGCCCATGGGGAAAACGCTGGCTGAGACGCTGAATCGCCGCGCACAGAATGCGAAACACCTCGTCCAGATCATCCGCCGGAACATGCACAACCTCGTATTGATCGTCGCGCAACCCGGCTTGAGTGGGGATGTTGGACAAGGTTGGTTTCTCATCGCCGGGACGGGCCTTAATACAAGACCCCTTACCGAGAATCTGCGTATCGGAACCGGGCCGACCCGTCGCCGGGTCCCGATCCGTGCAGATAAAGCAGACAAAATCGGGGGTGGTTTGCCGTAATGCGGTCAGGATTGGTTCGTGCGAACCGCCTACTGTGCAAAGCAAAATGACCGGGTTCATGGTTAATTTACTCCTTGACACAATTGCTGGATTTTTGCCTTCCGTTCCTGCTTTTTCTTGCCGCTACCCCAGTCCAGATAGCCGTAAATTGCCTCGGCTAACCCTGCCAAAACCTCCCGCTCTGCTGCCGGCCAAGCCAACCCCTCCCGGAGCAATTCATTCAGCCGGTTGGCAAGTCGTCCGCCGGGTTCCTTGCGTTTAGCGCCCTGATCTTCTTCAAACCAGCGCCGCAGTTGCGCCAGTTCTTTTTGCGCCGGAGTCAGCGCAGCTTCAACCACCGCTGCCGCTTGACGCGCCTGTTCTTCAGCCTGCTTCTGGGCAACAGCTTTTATTTGCTGACACCGCCGTTCCCGTTCGCGGTTAATCCATTCGGTATATTCAGTAGGTAGTCCAGCTAAAGCCACCTGTACGTCCGGCCAGTCCGATACGGCCTGATTTACAGGATGCCATTCCACCAGCAACCAGCCAAAAGGCAGCATTCCGGTTTTCGCTTGGATATCGCCCGCTGCCAGCCACCAACTCGTACCCGTAGCGCGATTTTCTGAACACATTTTGCCGGTCGCGCTATCCTTGCCTAGCAGAATCTTAATCGACCTGACGCCATTCAACGTGACCGATTCCGCGCCACTATGTCGGCCTACCCGCACTAAAAATGCCTGGTTTTTATCTAGCCGTTGTCCCATCGATCCTTTTAATAATTGCTCCATCAGCACGGCCCAATGACTGTCTAGATAACTCCGCTCCTGCATCTGCTGGATTTCCGCCTCCAGTTGCGGGCGGTAAAAACGATTGCAGGCCGTAGCGATTTGCGGTGTGTTCCAACGCAGCGGCAAGGCCGGCAAACGCTGATCATCGTTAAACTGATCCACTTGCTGCACTGTCAGTTGCCCGGCAAAAACCCGGTAGCGGGCTGCCGGCACACATTCGAGCAGTTGATACAAATCGCGCTGTTCCGCCTGGCTTTTCGTGGAACTATCGCCGGGTTTCGGCGCTTTCCGCCGTCGATTCACTGCAAACCGAAGCTCACTGCCCACCCCGACCTCGTCCATAAACACCGCATCCATCAGATGGATCAGCCGCAGCGGGTCCTGCTCGAAACGGTCATAGCGGAACAGTCGCTGCTGCAAGGCCAGACTCCGTTCCTGACCGGCCAGTGGACGCCCGCCGTTGACGCCATCCAGCAACGCAGTACGAATTGCTCCTTTCAAGCTGCTGCCCGGTAAGACCGGAACGCCATTGACCGGATTAAAAAAGGTGCGCTCGATCTCCAGCCGGTTCAACAGTTGCGCGCCGTCGCCTTCCACCTGAACCGTTTTGCCGACTCGCTTCTGGTAAAACGCGACCATCTTTGGCCCTACGGGCACTCGCCGGCTGGCAATGGGAATCAGCTTCTGCCGGTGTTGATAAAAAAACGCCTGCACCTGCTGCAACATCCGGTCAGTGGCCGAACTGTTGACGATTTTCAACAACTGCTCCCGATCTTGCGCGGTGAATACGGCCAGCGCCGCGCCCGGCTCGAACTCATACAAGGTGTCGTTCTCGATGACGTACCGGGTCGGGTCGTAATCCTCGCCACAGCCGACATGCACCGGCGACAGCGTGGAAATCAACAACTGACTGGTTTCCAGAAACTTCATGATTTTTTCTCCCCTTCCGGCAGATCAATGCCGACCACTGGCGCATAGCCTTGCTGAACCGTCGCCGGAATGGCGACGGACAGCCGCCCGTCGCCGCCCAAGCCTTGGCCGACAAAGCGGGTCTCGACATACCGGGCCGGTTTCAGCACTGCGCCGGCGGCGGCCAGCAGCACCGGCGTTTTGAACGGTTGACCACTTTGCACCGCCAGATCGCCATGCCGGCCAAAGCGGGTAAACGGCTGATAGCGGCTGGCGTCCGGCAAAAATCCGCAACCCTGCGGCGCACACGGGGCCAGGGTCAGCCAGGCGTTAGCGTTAGCTTGAGCCGTCAGCGCGGTCTTCACGATCTCCGTCACCGCAAATTTGCCCAGACCGATGCTGGCGTCGCGGCCAAAGCCGGTCGCGCCGATGCCCGACCACCAGCTCTGCAACTCGGCGGCCTCCACCCGCGCCGGGTCGAAAACGACATGCAGATCGAGAATCACATCGGGTGCAAAGCCGATCTGACTCATGACATAAGGCGCAAATTGACCTTCGCCGGTGGTCCCGGTTTGCCGGTTGATGGTGTTATGCGGCTGCGGCCAAGTCTCCCGCAAGCTGAAATCAGGGTTGCCGGTCACTTCCTGATCGGAGCGGGCGACCTTCAGCCAGCTTCGCAGAGGTTGGGCTAATGCACTCTGTGGAATCCAATGCCGCTTTTTCAGCCGCTTGCGGTCGGCATCCACTGGTTGCTCGAACCCGCTCAGCGGCAACGCTGGGCGGGGCAGGTAGCCGGACGGGAAGGCGTCAGCGACCACGGCAAACGGCTGGCCGGTTAAATAGCCGTCCAGCAGTTCCCGCAATCGCGCCTCGCCGGCCTGACGGCGAATCGCCCAGCACAGTTGCCCAAACAGGGTATCGCCGAGCAGCGGCGTGCCAAAGGGCGACAGCGGGCGAATCCGCAAGGTGATCATGTCCATGACGCTCTTCTCCAGGCGGATGATCAGGGTTGGGTCTGTTCGAGACGGGCCTGTAAGTCATCGCCGTTCTCATAAGCCAGTTTGCGGAAACGCAGCTTGCCGTAGCCCCGCGAACCGGAACCGCCCAGCCCGCCCAGTTCCAGCAGGCGCAACCCGACCAGCACCGTATCCAATAGGTCTTCGCCGTCATGCACCTTGAGGGTCAACTGGAAGTCGAAAATCGCGCTGGCCGGCACCCGTTCGGTATTGCGGGGATGTTCGGCGACGCCGCGAATCCGGTCGATCATGTTTTCCATCTTGGTTTCAGTCAGCAGCAGGTTTTTGTCCCGCATGGCCTTCACCCAATCCCGGTTGAGTGCGCAATCCCAGAACGCCAGCCGGGTCGGGCCAATTTCCGTCACCAGTTTTTCATTCTGGTTATTGCCTTCCGGGGCGCCGCCAAACAGCTTGAGGATGTTCTTGCCGGCGCCCATTTGATCGCTGCCCAGCCGGTCGATGTGACCGAAACCGAGTGGTTTGCCTTCAGTAAACGCAACGACCCCGGCCCGCCATTCCATCAGGCTACGCATTTTGCCTTTGAGGCTGGAACCGGGAATGTACGGCTCCTGAGTAATGGGATTCTTAATCACCGGGTTATCAGTGCCGCCGATGTGCATTTCAGTGTTGCCGCTGCCGATATGCAGGCCGCTCAGTAATTCGATTTCGCCGATGATCTTGGCAATTTGAGTCAGTTTCATGTCAGCCATCTCCCGTAGTTATTTGTCTTCCAGTTCTTTATAAAATCCCAGAAAAGCCTCGAAGAATAGCTTGCAAATTCGTAGAGTCTCTCGGTCTTTCACCTGCTTGAGGCAGTCGCCAATAAGTTTGGCAAAATTCGCGTCCACCAAATCACGCCCTTTGGCATAAGCCGCTTTAGCATTCAACATGAGAATAAAAGGTAAGCACTCAGCAAAATAAGTATCTGCCTTTTCCGCATCCTGATTCACCTTGGTTTCCCACGAACAGAGTTCATCGTAGAACTTGCGAATTTGCGTCGACTTGTTGTGCTTTCGAGTTCGCGGATTGGCAATTACTTCCGCTATCTGACGAGCCACATTGTTGAATAAATCAGGATTCAATGGCTTTTCACCAAACAGGATCTTGCTGGTAATGAGCGTTGGTTCATCTCGATCCCGGAAATTACCGCCGCCACCCCGCTGGTCACGAGGCGCAGAATTCCGGGTTGTAACCGTCGAAGTAGTGTGGCTTTGATTGCCAGTCCGATTTTCAGCCATGGATTTTTCTCCTAATCCCGTTGTTGGTAGAGGTAAGTGAACAGGGCGATTTTGTACGCCCCGGCGAAGTGTTCGATGTTGCTGGCGATAATCGCCGCGATTTCCTGTTGCCAGCGCCGGCGGGCGGCTTCATCCATTCCCTTTTGCCGTTCCAGCAGCCGGCGGGTGCGATAAACAAAGCGGGAATGCCACAAGGCGTTTTCAGGCTTTATATCCAGCTTGCCCCGCTGATGGGTGCGACCGGAACGCAGGTTTTCCGCCATATCGATCAAATACAGCAGGCCGTAGAGATAACCGGTGCTGAGCTTTAACTCGCCCGCCAGCCGCTCCAGTTCATCGCGGTTTTTCAATAAATCGGCAAAGGCGCTCCAGCCGACCGTTTGGCCGAAACAGCACACGGCATTCTTCAGCGCGGGGGCCAGTCGTTCATCCAGTGGATGCCCCTTGGCCCGCTCCAGCGCGTCCTCCGCCAATTCGCCCAGCGCCCGCACCGGCAGTCCCGGCTTGGTCATCGCCAGTCCCGCCGAAAAGGTGATGCCGGTATTACCGGCGACATAGCGCTGAAATTCCTCGCGCATCCGCGCCGCCAACTGGATTTGCGAACGCCACGGGCCAATCAGGAAGAAATCATCGCCGCCGGCAAACACCGTATAGGTATTGCCAAACCGCGCTTCGCTCTGGCACAGGGCGGGCAGATAGATGGCGAAAAAGGCGTGAAGCTGCCGGGATAGCGCCGCCATCCGGGCAAAGGTCGGTTCCGACAAACCCTGCTGGAAAATCGTCCCCAGGTTGTCCACATCGCCCTTGAGGGTCATCAGCGCCGCGACTCCGACCCAGTTCTGCTGTTCATCCAGCCGCCGATCTTCGCAGGCCAGATGATTCAGCGTTTTCGGTTCGCCGGGATGCGGGTCAAAATCGGTTTCATCCCCCATCCGCCCGTATTTATCGCTCTCCCAGGCGTTGTCTTCGTCGAAGCGGGGGATGTAGCCGTTGATCGCACGGCGGGCGCAGCCCTGCCACAGGGGTTGCTCCAAGGTTTCCGGCATCGAAATTTCCCAGCAGCGCCGCAGATTGCCGGTGTGGGCTTCCGGGCCAAACCAGCCGGTTTCCCCGGCCTCATCGGTGAAGCTGACGCGGTAGCCGAACATCGGCGTCGCCAGTGTCTTCAACGCCTTGCCCGTCAAGGGTTCGCGGGTGATCAACACCCGGTCGCGCTGGGTCAGCAACCGCCCGATGTCCATTTGATCAGCGGCCAAATCGCTCACCCAGACCCCCTCGGTCATCTGGCGGGTCGCCGGTGAACGGCCATCCACCTGACATTCGCCATGCGCACTGAACTGCTCCAGGTAGCCGGCAAATAACGGCGCAGGCGGTTGCGCCCCGCACAGCTCGAAACGGCGCAGTTTGATGTCCTCCAGCCGTTGAAACAGCCGCTTGATCAGTTCCGCAAAGGGCCGGGTTCCACCCGCGCCTTTCAAAAAATCCTGGCAACTCGCCGGCTCCCAAGCCAAACCAATCCCGGACTGGCCCCAGGCATATTTCAGGAACCAGGCATTCAGTTCGTCCTGAACCTGGATCAGGTTCGTGCGAGTTTCCGGGGTATTCGGAGCGACAATCAGGAACTTGCCTGCGGCGTTGATGATCTGGCTGGTTCCCGGCAAATCGAGCGCTTCCAGCACTCGCAGCGCTGCACATTCGCTGAGCAGCGAGACGTAGAACGACCGACCGCGCAGCAACTTGGCGGCGCGTTTCTGCGTCTCGCCGCCAGTAGCGAAAATGAAGTCCTGAATCCCGAAGCAATCGCCCTGAATCAGTAGCAACTTCGGTTCATGCCAGTCTGCCCGCTCCGCCAGAGCGCGGCGCACGGTCTCCGGGTCATGATCCTGATCGTAGTGATAGCGCCACAACGCGACGGCTAGGGCCGCTACGGCTTTGGAATGGTCATACAACGACACGTCAGGTTTGGTGTTGAATGCCGTGGCCGAAGGAATGGCCGAGGCGTAGCAAGCCCAGAGGGTTTCAAAATGATCCAGCCACAGCGGCAGGGCGTCCCGGTGCGATGCGGGGATTTCCGCCAGCGCCGCCGTAAAGCCTGCCCACAACCGGGCGTATTCCTGACGGGCGCGGTTCTTGTCGTCATGCTCGTAACCGGCAGCGGCAACCGGAAACAGCGCTGAGGGAGTCATGGGTTCCAGCCGGTAGCGGTACTGGAGCGGTCCGGTTTCTTTGCCGCTGTCCAGCCGGATTTGTTCAAAGAGAGTCAGCAGTCGGGCGGTGTAGTGGTTTTTCTTGGTCGTCGGCGGTTCGTCTGGCGCAGCGTTGTACTGATCAAATTCGCTGCGCTCGAATCCAGATGCAACCCGGTCGGCAGTGGCGATGATCCATTGCAAACAGGTTTCCGGGCGATGGTGGCGGGCGGCGGCGTTGATCAGCGAGTCATCCACAACCTCGCCAAATGGCGCTGTTTCCGCATCTCCCCGCACTTTGGGCAACCAGGCTTCAATCCGGTCAAACGCCAAGGCGGTATAGGCGGCATGTTTGTGGGAAAACCAGCCGCGATCCTTGGCGTGAGTCTGGTGATAGGGACTGTACTGATGGACGTTCTTTTCCAGCGTAACTGATTCGACGGCCAAATCAGCGCGTTCAGCCAGTTTGCCAAGATCATGGGACAAGCCAGCCAACGCGACCCGGCAGGAAGCGTAGAGCCGGCTTTCGGCGTTACGGACGACAGATGCGGCAGACATGGATTTTCCTCAGAGCGACGAGTTGTGAATAAAAATCGGCAAGTCATTAATGGCGCTATCTTGCCCAACAGTCCCCTCGCCACCCATCCTCGCCCACAAACCGGATCTGTTCCGGTTTCAGGGTCAAGGCATAGCGCGACAGCGGGCGTTTTTGATCGCGGTGGATCAGATAGGGCTGAGCGCCCACCGGACCCAGAGCGCGAACCAGCGCCTTGCGAATCCCGGACAGGCGACCATCAAAATAAGCGGGGTCCATGCCATTGCTGAGCGCCAGCGCCACCCGCTCCTGATCCAGCACCTCCGGCAAGGCCCGGTATTCGGCCAGAAATTCGCCCGTTTCGGCGGCGCTGATCCGGTTGCGGCAAACGCCGGGCTGTCCCGCCAACGCCCGCCGCGCCAGCCAGGCATAGCAGGCGAAATCGACCGGGCGCAGGGTCAGGCCGGTTTCGCCACAGCACACCCGGCAGTTCGCCGTATCCAGCTTCAGAGAAGGCGCGGCCAGATTGCGCTGAGCCTGGGCCACGACCGCGCTAAAACTGGCCCCCGGCTCCAGCAAGGTCTCCTGCAAGCCGTCGCGCAGCCGCACGAACGGAATATCCGCCAGCATCACGGTGGCCGCGCTGGCGTCGAGCGGCTGTTGCTGATCCGGGCCATAAATCACCCGCTCCTGCGGGGTTGGGTAAAAAAACGCCGGATTGGATTCAAACGGGCTGGAGATCAGCACGTGCGACAGCCGATCCTGGGAACGGCCAAACAGCGACAGCGCGTAGCCGAGATAGAAGCCCATCGTTTTGCGCCCGCCCGCAATGGAAGCGTGAACCGCACAGTCGGGATCAGCGGTCAGTTCCCGCACCACGGCGGTGATCGCGTCCGCAATTGCCTCATTGTCAGCGGCGCTGCGAATGTCGCTGAGCAGGCGGCCTTCGGCAGTCCGCAGAATGTGAAGAGTGTCCAGGGTGAACCGGATCGCCGGCAGGCCATAGTCCTGCCGCAACCGCTGAAACCAGCCCGGATCGTCACTGAGCAAGGTCAGCCGCGCCCATTCCGCGCCTTCGGCGGTAGTCAGCAGGTGGATTTCAGTGGGCACAAAGCGGGGTTCGCCGATCACGGTCAAGGCGTACAGCGTTTCAGTCACGATCTGCGGCGACAGACCGGAGACGCACAATAGAATGCGGCGCGGGTAGCTTTGCGGGTTCATGGCGCGGTTTCCCTCCAGCAGGGTTCAGATGACGCCACAGTAAACCCGGCCACGGCGAAATCGCCGAGCCGACAAGCTTGTCGCCAACCGCTCACCGGAGATCGATCTGGTAGCGCCCCAAACCCATCACTGCGCCCTTGCCGGCGTGGGTCCACTGGCCGAGCCACAGGTACGGCCAGAACGGTTCCAGTCCCGCGCCGGTCAATTCGATTTCTCCGATCAACCCGCCCATTTGAATCAGCGCGTCCTGGCGCGAGGAGAAACGGGTCCAGTCATGCCAGCGCAAGCGGGCGCGATCCGTTTCAACGGCGCGCGCGGCCTGGCTCAAGCCGGCAAAATCGGCCTCCAGCGGGGCATCGGTGTGGAAGGCGGTGAGCAGTGAAATCCGCCGCAGCAGGCTGGCAAACAGATGATGAAACCGGAAGCGGTCCTGCGAAACCAGTTGGCCCGCGCTGTTCAGGCGCAACGGGGTTAAAAACCGCAGGGTCAGCCGTTCCGGACAGGGCGGCGTTGCCGGAGTCATCGCCGGCAGCGGGGTTAAACTCTCGCCGGGCGCATAGATCGATCGCCAGGTTTCCCCGTCAGCCTGGGCGACCTGCTCCAATGCCAAAACGCCCCGATCCTTGCTCAACCCGCATTGTCCGGCCTGGTGCAGGGCATGAATCACATAGGGCAAATGACGATTGCCATGACCGAACAGATGCACATCCAGGCCCAAGGTCTCGCCAGCGGCGACGCTGCCGCTGTGTTCATCAGGAACCAGCACAAACGGATGCGGCGCGGCGGGATACTGGGTGAGCTTGCCCACGCCGGGATCGGGCGGGGTCTCGAAGAGATAGGGGTAAATACAGGAACGGTACAGCAGACAGGGCGGACAGGCCGGTTCGCGGGTGACGCACACCAGCCGTTTGAGCGCATGGCCGAACGCGCCACGCCAGGCGGAGCCGGTATAGGCCGGCAGCCGCAGACCCACTGCGGCGCGGAAGCTGATCCGCAAGCGGGTCAGCGGCAGAATTGGGAGGAGGGTAGACATCATTCAGACCTATCGATCACGATCTTGAGCATCAGAGTTCTTTCCGGTCCTGGTTGGAAAGCTCGCGCATAAGCATTCGCCGGTCCATGATGGCGATCAATGCAGAATTTGTTGCCGGTGAATGGGTTATGGTGGTCGCGCCGCATTAGCCTATGGGCTAACCCGTTTCATTTGAAACAGGCCATGTTTCACGGTGTTTCAATCTGAAACATGCGCTTTTGCTCCAGCGTCGGCTCGCCCGACGGTCTTACCGCTGTTCCTGAGCTAGTCGGGTTTGTAGCCGAACAGGGTCGTCCCCCTGGCTGGTGAATGTCCATCGCGCCCTGGATCAAGCAGTCACGGCGGCTTACGGCTGGCCGATGGATTTAAGCGATGAACCGGTATTGCTACGATTGCTGAACCTTAATCACGAACGAGCGAGTCACTGATCATGTCCCGAACCCTTCATCTCCTGATCCGCACTGCGTTGAGCCTGGGCATTGCGCTGGCGCTGATTCTTCACGCCACCGGTCAGATTTCGCTCCCGCTGCTCAATCAATTGGAGCTGTTCGCCTACGATGCCCGGTTGCGGCTGACTCTGCCGGGCGGGGTCGATCCGCGCATCGTGATCGTGGACATTGACGAGGCCAGCCTGCTCCGAGAAGGACAATGGCCCTGGCCCCGGCAACGACTGGCGCAACTGGTCGATACCCTGTTTGACCACTATCAAATCCGGCTGCTGGCCTTCGACATCGTGTTCGCCGAGCCTGAACGCAACGCGGCTTTAACTGCGCTGGATGCGCTGGCCCAAGGCGCGTTGCGCGATGATGCCCCGTTTCAGCAGCACTGGGCGGCGTTGCGTCCGCAACTGAGCGGCGATGCGCGGCTGGCGGCCAGTTTCCGCGACCGGGCGGTGGTGCTGGGCTACGCTTTCGCCCGGTCCGATCAGCAGGGCGGCGACCTGCGGATCGGGCAACTACCGCTGGCCGCTGCGCCGATAACTATTCTCGGCAACCTCCCCAATCCCTTTGCCACTGTCACCGGCTACAGCGCCAATCTGCCGCTGTTGCAAGCCAGCGCCAGCGGGGGCGGGTTCTTCAACAGCACCCTGGTCGACCCCGATGGGCTGTTTCGCCGCCTGCCATTGCTGGTCGGGTATGACGGCCAGTTTTACGAGCACTTCAGTCTGGCGGTAGTGCAAACCCTGTTAGGTCAACCGCCGCTGGAATTCGTGACCGCCGCCGGTTATCAGGGCGGCCAGCAGCAGATCGAAGCGGTGCGGATCGGCGCGTTCGACATTCCGATAGACGCCCAGGGCGCGGCCCTGGTCCCGTATCGGGGGCCGCAAGGCAGTTTTCCCTATGTTTCGGCCAGCGCGGTGCTGGAGCGACAGGCCGATCCGCAAATCCTGAATGGCGCCACCGTGCTGGTGGGAGCAACAGCCGCCGGGCTGATGGATTTGCGAGCGACTCCGGTGCAAAACATCTATCCAGGCGTGGAAGTCAACGCCACGCTGATCGCCGGGATTCTCGATCAGCAAATCAAAAACCGGCCCGCATTCACCATCGGGCTGGAGATCGCGTTGCTGGCGTTGCTGGGGATTTTGGGCAGCGGGCTGGGTTTATTGCCGCCGCTGCGGGCCTTGTTGGGAACCTTGGCGCTGGCTGTGGCGGTGATCGCCCTGAATTTTTATGCTTGGCAAACCCTCAACTGGGTGATGCCGCTGGCCCCGGCGCTGACGCTGTTAGCGCTGCTGTATGTGCTGCACAGCAGTTATGGCTATTTCGTCCAGACCCGTCGCGAACAGCGGCTGGCCCGGCTGTTCGGCCAGTATGTGCCGCATGAACTGGTGGCCGAGATGAGCCGGCGACCCGGCAGTTACGCCCTGGGCGGGGAAAGCCGGGACATGACGGTGCTATTCAGCGATCTGCAGGACTTTACAACGCTGTCGGAAACCCTGGAGCCGCAGCAGTTAACCCGGATGATGCAATTCATTCTGACCCCGCTGACCCAGATTATCCATGAGCAGCGCGGCACAGTGGACAAGTACATTGGCGACGCGATCATGGCGTTCTGGGGCGCGCCGCTACCCGATCCCGAACATCCCCGCCATGCGGCGCAGGCGGCATTGGCGATGAAAGCCCGACTGGCCGAGTTGCAACCGGAACTACTTGCCCACGGCTGGCCGGCGCTCCGCATCCGGATCGGGATCAACAGCGGGTTGATGAATGTCGGCAACATGGGTTCGGAATTTCGCATGGCCTACACGGTGCTGGGCGATGCGGTCAATCTGGCGGCGCGGCTGGAAGGCGCGGCCAAACAGTACGGCGCGACCATTGTGATCAGCGAAACCACTCGCGCCGCCGTGCCTGATCTGGCTTGTCGGGAACTGGATCGGGCGCGGGTCAAGGGTCGCGTCCAGCCGGTCACGCTGTTTGAACCGCTGGGGCTGGAGGCTGAATTGACTGAGGCATTGCGGGAAGAACTGGTGGAACATGATCAGGCGCTGGCCGCCTACCGTGGCGGTGACTGGGCGCAGGCCGAAGCCCGATTTCAGCAACTTCATGCGCTTCATCCCGAACAGCCCTTGTATACACTCTATCTGAACCGGATCGCCGCGCTGCACCGCGATCCGCCTGCCGCCGGCTGGGACGGCGTGTTCACCTTCACTGAGAAATAACTTCGGAGATCAAACTCATGCGACGTTATCAATCCTTAATTGCGCTGGTTGCCGGTTGCTGGCTGTTGATCATCGCGGGACTGGCGCAGGCTGAGCCGCAGATTGCCGGCTATGTGACGCGAGTGCGGGGCGAGGTAGTCGCCGAAACCGCTACCGGCCGACAACCGCTGGCGCTGGGTCATGCCCTGCATCTGGGCAGCCGGGTCATCACCGGAGCGGATGCCCGGCTGGAGGCGCGGATGAAGGATGGAACCGTCCTCACCCTGAGTGAACGCACCGAGTTTGTCATTCAGCAGGTGGCCGGCGCGACGCCTAATAGCGGCGGTTCGAGCTTTGATCTGGTCAAGGGCGCATTCCGGGCGATCACCGCCAAAACCGAGACCGGTGGGTCGGGCTGGCAAGGCGCGCAGAGCGATCCGCCCCCGGCAGCCCCATCGTGGCGGGTCCGGACGCCGGTGGCGACCATTGGCGTGCGCGGCACTGAATTATGGGGCGGATTCAATCTGCTGGACGCTGGCGCGACGACCCTCGATGTGGTGATGCTGGAAGGGAAGGGCGTATATGTCGAAAACGCCAGCGGCGTGACCGAACTCAAGCAAGGCGGCGATGGCACCACCGTCAAGGGCGCCGGGGTTGCGCCGCTGCCCATCAAGGTCTGGGGCGAGAAAAAACTCCAGGCGGCGCTGAAAACGGTGGCGTGGTAATACCCATTCTGAACAGGTTTTCGTCATTCCCGCATTCGCGGGAATGACGAATAGATCACGCCTCAGACGCTAATCGAGTCGCCACTCCGCGACCGGCTTACCACTCTGTTGCCGTTCCAGATACGCCAAGGTCAGCGCCGTCAGATCGGAATCATGCCGCGCCAGAAACCGGCGCTGCCAGTCAGCGCCGGAGCAACCACTAGCCACCCGCACTGCGATCAGGTCCAGATAGTCGGCTACGTCCCCCGCATCCATATCCAGCGCCAACAGCCCGCGCCGGGCCAGCGGCAATAATGCCTCCAGCAGCAGTTGCCGCACCGATAGCCGTCGCCCGTTCAGCCACACCACTTCCGCCCGCAAGCCATCTCGCGCTGCGGCGTAGAAATTGGCCCGGCATTGCCCAAAGTCCAGCAGCGTAGCCACCGGCGGCGTCATCCGCGCCAGGGCGTGAACCAGTCCGTAATACAGCGCGGCATTGGCGATGGTGTCGGGAAGGCTCGGTCCCGCGGGCATGACCCGATGCTCAATGCGCAAGTGCGGCGTCCCATCCGCCTCGAAGCCGATCAAGGGCCGGTTCCAGCGCCAGATGGTGCCGTTGTGCAGGCGCAGATGCGGCAACTGCTCGACCGGTTCCGCGCTCAGGTCAACCGGCAACAAGGGCGGATAGTGCGCGAGATTCTCGGCAAACAGCTCCAGTACGGAATCCCGGACATAGCCGTGGCCGAAGGTGACCCGCCGCCAGCCCGGATCATCGGACCGTTCGCCGCCAGCCAGCGCTACCCCCTGCTCGAATAACGGAATCCGGGTTTCTTCCCACAGCACTTTGCCAAACAGCAGCGGTGAATTGGCCGTCACGGCGACCATGGGCGCGGCCAGCGCCAGCGCGGCATTGAAAAACGCCGGCGCTTCCTGAGCCGTGACCTGCAAGTGGGTCTGAAACGAGGTAGTCGCCGCCTCCAGCATCACGTCGGCATGGGTCAGGCGCAGGGTTTCAACGCCATGAATCGCCAGTTCCATCGGTTGGCCGCGCCGCCGTGTCAGAATCTGCTCATTGATCGCTCGATACCGCGCCCATTCCGACATGTGCTCCAGGCTCAGATCCCGGTCGCGCAGGGTGGGCAAAATGCCGATCAACATCACCGATGCGTCCAGTTCGCCGGCAACCCGTTGACAACGTTGCCAAAGGCTATCCAGATTGGTGTGCATTCGCCGCAGGGTATCCCCGTACAGCGGCAACGGTGGCGTGTTGAGTTCGATGTTGAAGAGGCTCAGTTCCGGCACCACCAGCGGATCAGCCAGCCGCTCCAGAAAAACCCGGTTCAGCGGCGCGGGTCGGCTTGCGCGATCCACCAGCCAGGCTTCGATCTCGAAGCCGCCGATGCCGCTGATCGACGCTAACCGATCCTTTTGGAACCAGTCGGCCAGCAACGCGGTTTCCTGCTGCAACCGCTCCCGGAACCGCTGAAAATCCTGGCGACTGAACTGGGAACGGGGAATTTCCTGACCCATAACGACGGCTCCGGATCGACGACGGTTTGGAAACTATAGCCGGCGTCGCCCGTCCCGGAAGGCGAAACCGCGCAACGGGATGTCCAGGTTCCGGGTCAGGGCTATCGCCTGAAACCGGTCGCCCATTTCGCCGGGCAGGGTCAGCAGTTTGACCTGCCGGGCCTGCTCCAGATAGCACACGGTATCCACTGGATCAGTCTCGGTCAGCAATTCCAGCAGTCCGCACCCGAACAGGAAATGGTTCTGGGCCGTGTAGCCGGCCACGGCTAACCCGGCAATCTCGGCGGCCTCGGCGACGGCGCTGAAATCAACGTGGGCGGTAATGTCCTGCAAACCGGGGAGCAGTAGCGGGTTATCGTGAGCGCGGTGGCGATAGTGGCATTGCAGGGTGCCCGTAACGCGCTCCGGGTGGTAATAATCCCGACGCGGGTAGCCATAGTCGATGAACAGCAGCGCACCCGCCGCCAGCGGTTCAGCAACCGCTTGCAACCAGTCCGGCAGGCGCGGCGCATATTCCGACCCATAACCCTCCGGCAGACGCCAGCCCAGTTCGGCTTCAAGCTGCGCAACCTTCGCGGTGACCGCCGAGTCTTCCGCGCCCTCGCGCCAGGCCAGACCGGCGTCAGTCCAGGCGACTTCCAGCCGGCGCGGCCCGTGCGGCGTAATGCAAAAGCGCTCGACCGGCAAGGCGTCCAGCACCTCGTTGCCCAGCACCAGGCCACGCAACGAACCCGCTTCCGGCAAGGTGTCCAGCCAGACTACCCGTTCGAGCAGATCAGGGATTCGTTCCGCGAGGGTTTGGCGCTGGCGGTCGCGCAATTCGCCGCTCAGTTCGAGAATGGCGTAGGACTCGGGGAGGGTATTTAACGCCTGTAATTCCTGGAGCAGGTCAGCGGCCATGATCCCGGAGCCGGCCCCCAGCTCGAGAATGGCGCCACCGCCCAGCCCGTCCAGAATTTCCCGACACTGGCGAGCCAGCGCGCGGGAGAACAACGGCGACAGTTCCGGGGCGGTGATGAAGTCGCCGCCCGCGCCAAATTTGCGGGTTCCGGCGCAGTAATAACCGAGGCCGGGGGCATACAGCGCCAGCTCCATAAAGCGGGCGAAAGAAATGGCTCCCCCGGCGGCGGCGATAGTGGCGCGGATCTGGTCAAGCAACCGGGCGCTGTGCGCGGCGGCGATGAGATCGGGGGCAGGCAGAATCGCAGGGTCATCAATGGATGCTGGGGTCATGGCGGAAGATTCAGCAAGTCTCAGGCGAATGAGCGGGATTTGATGGTGAGCGCAAACCGGCCATGTAAACCGGTTAAAATCATCATAGTTCGATCCCGCTCCCGCTGCTCCCCCTAAATTGTTCCCGCTCCGATGAAAATACTCCTGACGTTGTTCCTGATGACTTTCTTGCTGTCCACCGCCGCCCAGACCCCGCCCAAACCTCAATCCCGGACTCAAGTTCAAACTCCGCCCAAGCCTCAACCTCAATCCCAGACGCAAGCTCCGCCCCAACCCAAACCGGCTCAGGTTCAGCCTAAACCCGCTATTTATGCCAGCGATACCCTCGATTTGCCGCTGCGGGCCGGCGCTTCCGATCGCTACAAGATCATCGGCATGGTCCAGAGTGGTTCGCCGGTCGAGGTATTAATCATAGATAACGCCAAGGGCTATACTCAAATCCGCACTCCCAAAGGCATCAAAGGCTGGCTCCCCAGCAACCAGCTCACCGAAATTCCCAGCGGCAGGGTGCTGTTGGCCAAGGTTCGCCAGGAATTGGAACAGTTGCAGGCGCGACACGCCGAACTCAAGCAACACATAAACGAGATGGTCAACACGCCACAAGGGGAAGCGCTCAGCTATCCCCAGCTTTACGAAGAAGCCGTGCGGCTGCGCCAACAGTTGGCCGAATACCGCAAGGTGGCCGCCGATACAGTCGCGATCGATGAGCGCAACAAGGCGTTGCAGGAGCAGACGGTGACCCTGGAGCGGGAACTGCAAGTCGTACAGCAGGAAAATCAGGCGATGCGGAATGAGAATGACAGCATGAAGCTCTTGCTCGGCGCAGTGCTGGCGGGAGCGGTCGTGCTGGCAGCCCTGTTGATCCCGCGCATCCTTGAACAGCGCCGCGAGCAGTGGAGCCGGTTGTGAGGCGAAAGGCGAAGGGCGAAAGACAGACAGGGCGGATAAGGCGCTTGCGCCGCATCCGCCAGCGGCCCGGTCTGGCGGATGCGCTACGCTGATCCGCCCTACTCCTGTTGGTCAATTCAGCGCGGTTGCAGCACTACCGGCATCAGGGTTTCCTGCGCTTGATCAAATTCCGCCCATAATTCAGCGAAGGTGCATCCCAATATGGGGTGACGCCGGTTGCCGGCAATCTCCGCCAAGGGTTTCAGGACAAAGGCATAGCGGGTGATTTCCGGGCGGGGAATGCTCAACCCGCGTTGTTGCAAAACCATATCGCCATACAAGAGCAGATCCAAGTCCAACGCCCGCGACGCAAACTTTGGCCCGGCGCTGGCCGGTTGATGTGCCGCCTCAATCTCCCGCAGACCGGCAAGGACCGCATCAACTGCCCAATCCGTTTCAAAGCCTGCGACCAGATTCAGAAAATCGGCCCCGATAAACCCCACCGCCGGGTTGGCGTAGATCGTCGAGATTGTCAGCAGACCAAAGCGCTGGCGCAGCGCCGCCAGTCCGGTGCGAATATGCTGTTCCGGTTCAATATTGCTGCCGATGCCGATATAAATCTGGGCCACAGCGTCTAATCCCGCCGTCCGCGTTCGATGCAGACCCCCGCTTCTCGCGCTTCAGGCAATGCGCCGGGCTTGCGCAGGGTCAGCCGCAACCAGGGCGCGGCAAACTCCCACAGCAGCAGTTCCGCCAGTCGCTCGGCCAGGGTTTCCACTAACTGGAATTCGCTGGCAGCGGCCAATTCGGCCATCCGCTGCGCCACAGCCTGATAATCAAGGGTATCATTCAGCCGATCAGTGGCCGCCGCCGGGCGAATATCCGCGCCCAGTTCCAGATCAAGGATCAGGGTCTGGCGAGCCTGACGCTCATGGGCATGAACGCCAATCGTGGTTTCAAGACGCAGTTCGTGAATAAAAATAAGATCCATGAGGGACTCCATGCGGCGGCGTATCTTAATGCAAAATGGTCCCGGTTCCCGCCGGTTAATCCACCGGTCCTGCTCATGACCCTCAAAAGCGACACGCCATGTTGACGACCTTATTCATTGTGCTGGGCTATCTGGCCGGCTCGATTTCCACCGCGATCATCGTCTGCCGGGCGATGGGTCTGCCCGACCCGCGTAGCGAAGGCTCGCGCAACCCCGGCGCGACTAATGTGCTGCGCTTCGGCGGCAAAAAGGCGGCGGCGATTACCCTGGCCGGTGATTTCTTGAAGGGCTTGTTGCCGGTGCTGCTGGCGCGAGGGGTGGGCGTTGACGAAATTGGACTGGCGCTGACCGGGCTGGCCGCCTTTCTGGGTCATTTATACCCGGTGTTTTTCGGCTTTGAAGGTGGCAAAGGGGTCGCGACCGCGTTTGGCGTCATTCTCGGCCTGTCGTGGCTGACCGCGCTGGCGACGCTGGCAACCTGGCTGATCATGGCCTTCACGGTCCGCATTTCCTCACTGTCGGCTTTGACTGCCGCCACGCTGGCTCCGTTGTTCGCCTGGCTGTTCGGTTTGCCGCTTATCTACAGCGCCGCAATTTTATTCATGGCGATCCTGCTGATCTGGCGGCATCGCTCCAATATCAGGGACCTGCTGGCCGGTACTGAGGACAAAATCGGCACTGACCGGCCCGAAGGATAACGGGGCGCGGGCGATTTCAGGTCAGCGCCTGGCTCCGCTCCTGAAATTTCCGCTTCGCCGCGCTTAATTCCGGTGTTCATTTGAGGTTGCCGGTTAGACACTAACTAACCCAGCGCCCGGTTGCGGCGATAGAAGCGGTGATGGTCTGCTCTATCAGTTTCGGGTAAGACCCATTCCCCATTAAAATGCAAAAATCCCTATAATTGCCCTCTCATTCGGATTTCAGCCCAATCCTGGCCTCTACCAGAAAAGACCGGGAGGGCAGACACTCACTGGCTTCAACCTTTAACCTTTAACCTTTAACCTTCTTCTTTCCAAGGATGTCCCCGTTCGTGAATAGACAATCCAGCTACACCCGCGAGGAACTGCTCGCCTGCTCCCGTGGCGAACTGTTCGGCCCCGGCAACGCCCAACTGCCGCTGCCCAACATGCTGATGGTGGATCGGATCGTTCACATCGGCGCTGAGGGCGGCGAGTACGGCAAGGGCGAGATCGTCGCGGAGCTGGATATTCATCCCGACCTGTGGTTTTTCGGCTGCCATTTCATCGGCGATCCAGTGATGCCCGGCTGCCTGGGTCTGGATGCGATGTGGCAACTGGTGGGATTTTTCCTCGGCTGGATGGGCGGACTGGGCCGGGGGCGGGCGCTCGGTTGCGGTGAAGTCAAATTCACTGGCCAGGTGCGCCCCGAAGCGAAAAAACTGACGTATCACATTCACATGCGGCGGGTCATCCTGCGTAAACTGGTAATGGGCATCGCCGACGCTACTGTCGATGTCGATGGTCGAACCATTTACGTCGGCAAAGACCTGCGGGTCGGACTATTCACTTCGACCGACGGCTTTTGAGGATTAAGATCATGAGACGAGTGGTGATCACCGGTATCGGTATCGTGTCCAGCATCGGCAACGACCGCTGGGAAGTACTGGAATCGTTGCGGCAAGGGCGCAGCGGTTTGGAATACGCACCAGATTACAAAGAGATGGGCTTGCGCTCCCATGTGCGCGGTCCGTTACGGGTCGATCTGGCGGCGCAGATTGATCGCAAGGTGTTGCGGTTCATGGGCGATGCCGCCGCCTTCAATTACATCGCCATGCGCGAGGCCATCGCCGACGCGCAATTGCCTGAAGCAATGGTGTCCAACCCCCGCGCCGGGCTGATCACCGGCACCGGCGGCGGCAGTCCGCAGAACATCGTCGAGGCCGCTGATCTGCTCCGCACCAAGGGCTTGAAGCGGGTCGGGCCGTATATGGTGCCGCGCACCATGAGCAGCACCACTACCGCCTGTCTGGCGACCCCGTTCAAAATCAAGGGCGTCAATTACAGTCTCAGTTCCGCCTGCGCTACCAGTTCCCACTGCATCGGCCACGGCGCCGAACTGATTCAGTGGAACAAGCAGGACATCGTCTTCGCCGGCGGCGGCGAGGAAGTGCATTGGAGTCTGACCCATCTGTTTGATGCGATGGGTGCCTTATCCACCAAGTACAACGCCACGCCGACCACCGCCTCCCGGCCATACGATGCCAGCCGCGACGGTTTCGTAATCTCCGGCGGTGGCGGGATCGTGGTGCTGGAAGAGCTGGAACATGCCCAGCGGCGCGGCGCTCGGATTTACGCGGAAGTGATCGGCTACGGCGCGACGTCGGATGGCCACGACATGGTCCAACCTTCGGGCGAAGGGGCGATGCGCTGCATGAAACTGGCGCTGGAAGGCATCACCGAGCCAGTGGACTATATCAATACCCACGGCACCAGCACTCCGGCGGGCGACATCCGTGAACTGGAGGCGCTTCGGGAAGTCTTCGGCGATCGGGTTCCGCCGATCAGCGCCACCAAGTCGTTGACTGGCCATGCGCTGGGCGCGGCGGGGGTCCATGAGGCGATCTACACCCTGCTGATGATGGATAACCGCTTCATTGCGGCCTCGGCTAATATCGAAACGCTTGATCCGGCGGCGGAAGGCTTGCCTATCGTCCGGGAACGGATCGATAGCGTCGATCTTAAAGTGGCGATCTCCAACAGCTTTGGTTTCGGCGGCACTAACGCCACGCTGGCTTTGCGGCGATTTGAAAACTAACCGCTCATTTCCAACCTTGCAACGACCCGAGGAACGACAGATGGATATTCAGGAACAGCGCCAAGGCAATATCACGATCCTTAAACCGGTAGGCCGGCTGGATAGCCTGAGCTGCCGGGAATTTGAAACTCGACTGCTCGCGGCGCTGGATGACAATCAAGCGGTCGCGGTTGATTGCGCCGCGCTGGACTACATCAGCAGCGCCGGGTTGCGGGTCTTGCTGGTGGCCGCCAAGCGGAACCGGGCCGGCGGGCGGCTGGCGCTGGCCGAGTTGCGCGACAATGTCCGTGAAGTCTTTGAGATCAGTGGCTTCTCGGCGATTTTTGTCATTCATCCCACTGTCGCCGCTGCGGTCGCTGCCCTCGGTTAAGACCGGACGCCCATCCCATGCTGCGAGCCGGCCAGATCCTCGGCGCTTACCGCATCGAAACCATCGTGGGACGAGGATCGATGGGTGTGGTCTATCGCGCCGTTGGCATCAACAACGGCGAACCGGTTGCCCTCAAGACGGTTCGCGCCGACCTGCTGATTGGAACCGAACGGGATGCGATTCTCAGCCGGTTCCACCAGGAGGCGCAGATCGGGATGCAGCTCCACCATCCGCGGATCGTCCGGGTCCGTGATTGGGGCGAACAGGACGATATCGTGTATCTGGCCATGGACTTTGTCGCCGGCCAGGAACTGGGGCGGTTGGTCGATCATCATCCGGATTTGCCGCAGGCCATGATCCTGGCCATGATCCTGCAGGTTCTCAATGCCCTGGCTTATGTTCATCAGCAGGGCATCATCCACCGCGACCTTAAGCCGGCCAACATTCTGGTGCGCCGGGACTACACCATCGCCCTGACCGATTTTGGCATTGCGCACTGTAGCGGTTCGGAATTAACCCAGTTGGGCGATCTGCTCGGATCGCCGCTGTACATGGCTCCGGAGCAACTGCGCGGCGAATCGCTGGATTGCCGGGCTGACCTGTTTTCGGTAGGCGTCATGCTCTACTACCTGCTGACCCATCGTAAACCCTTCGTTGCCGATTCGCTGGCGGCCTTGATGCAACAGATCTTGCATACCGATCCAGCGCCGCCCTCAACCTTTAACTCAGCCTTATCCGGAGCGATCGATGCCGTGATTCAGGGGGCGCTGGCCAAGGATCGCAACCAGCGATTCGCCAGTGCGCTGGAGTTTGCGGCGGCCTTGCGGCAGGCGCGCACTGCCTTGGATGAGGCCACAGTGCTGATCCCGGCTGGGAGTCCATCATTGCCGTCCTCGCCTGCCTCGATCCAGATGGCGGCAGTCAACCTTGATGCGCTGGCGGAACACATGGCGGTGCTGGTTCAGGAGTGCCTCGCTGAACAGGCTACCGACGCCCGGATCGAGCAATTGACGGAGGGCTTGAACGCCTGGGTTACTGCGCTGGTCACGAACCAGACTGCGGATCGACAACGCCTGCAGTGGCTCTGCGCCGGATCGCCGCTGGCGGCGTTGGCGGAGCAGATTGAACGCCAGGCCCCATTGCCGGGTCGGGCGCTCTCCGAAGCTCGTGGTGACTGGCTGGAGCTGGTGCGGCTGTTCACGGTGCTGCACGACGCCGCGCAGCGGTTGGGCGGTACCCAGGCTGGAGCCTTGGCGCGCGCCCGGCTGATCCAGGCGCTGACCGGCGCATTCCTTGATTACGCCCGGACCCTCAACCAACTGTTGTTCAGCAATGACAGTCCGCATCTGCTTCAGATTTCCGCCGACTTCATGCGGCTGGATCTGTTGCAGCTCGCGCTGGAAGAACTCGGCGCTGACGCCGAGAGTCGTCGGTTGCAACAAACGCTGCTGCTGTTCGTCAATCAGGTGATGGGCAAAGCCAACGCGCTGATCCACCAATTCCTCAAACATCGGGATCCGCTGGCGCGGCTGGGGGTGGTGGGCCTGCTGGTCCAGATTGAAGAACTGATCGTGCTGGCGGAACGGCTGCTGGAGGGCAGCGAAGGGGCCGCCATGGAGGTGCCCGGACCGGGTGGGGCAATCGTCGCGGAATGCATTGGCAACATCCGCGATCTGGGCTGGTTGCTGGGTCAGGAACTGCGCCAGCAAATCCGGGAGGAATCGCTGGAGAAGCTGGGCGCGGCGGATGGCGAACCGGATCAGTCGCTCTTTCTGGGCCGGCTGCGCCAGATCGGCCTGCTGTACCGCTTTGCGGTCCGGCTGGAAAGCGATCAACATGCCGCGCCACTCCGGGAACTGGTGGTGGGTATGCACGAATTTCTGCACAAACTGGCGGATCGCCTGCTGACCGTGATCCAGAAGACGCCAAAGCTTCAGGATCAGCCGATCGCCGCTGAACGGCTCTGGGAACGGCTGTCGCTGATCGCTGAACTGGCCGGGCAGTTTGGCTGGATCGAGTTGCGTGGGCAGATTCTGCTGGCTGCGCGTAATTGGGCGTCCGCCCCAGGCTGACCGGGCTTATTACACCGTTTCCCAATAGATTTTATCTTTTCCAGATCAAAAACCACCCTGTTCGTCATACCCACGAAAGCGGGTATCCGGTTGTTCAGCAGCTGCCTGGATTCCCGCGTTCGCGGGTATGACGGAAACCTATTGAGAATCAGTTTGTTTATCCGGCTGTTCAAACCTCTGACGGATCAGCCAGCGCCGTTTTTCCAGAATCCGGTCTACATCCCGATCCAGCGCCGCCAGCGCTTCATCGATATTCATTTGCCGGCGAATCGTCAATTCAGCGTAATAGGCGATGCGGTGGGCAATGCGCTCCCATTCGGGAATCGCGGGCGTGGCTTGCACATATTGCAATTGTTGCCGGAAGGCCTGGGCGTACCGGTTGTCGGCCAGCGCCGGATCAGCCCAGGCCGACTGGCGGGCAGGCAGATCGCCGGTTAACTGATAGAACTGCGCCTGTTGTTGCGGCTCGGCCAAAAACTCCAGCAGTGTCCAGGTCGCCGCCTGCCGGGGCGAGGTCCGGCTGATCGCCAGACTGGCTCCACCAGCCAGCGAGACGCCTACTGCAGGGCGGTCTGGTTCCCCTGCCTGAGAAGGGATGATTCCTCCTGGCAATGGCGCGGTGTTCCATTTCTCCTGCATCTCTGCCGGCAAGCGCCGCCCAAACTCGCCAATACTCCACGGCCCGCTGACCGAGATTGCGAAATAGCCATTGGCAAATTCCTGGTAAAGATTAGCCATTTGGGTATTGCTGATCGGTGGCGCCAATCCCTGCTCGAACAGGCTCAGATAGAAGACGAACGCTTCGCGAAACCGGGGGTTCTGAAAATCGCCGTATTGATCCTGGTCTCGCAGCAGGATCGCGCCGCGTTGCAGCGCCAGAATGACCAGCAACTGCCACTCATTGGCCGGCAGCAGAATGGCGTAGCGGTTTCCGCCATTGAGCGCTTTGAGCCGGGTCATGGCGCGCAACCAGCCGTCCCAGTCGGTGGGCGACTCGGCGAACCCGGCGGCGGCGAGCAAATCGGTCCGGTAAAAGAACAGCCGGGTATCGACATACCAGGGCAGGGCATAGGTCCGCCCGGCCAGCCGGTTAGTGGCGAGAATGCCGGGAAAATAATCGGCCAGCGTCGCCTCCGGCCAGGTTTGCAACCGTGCGTCCAGCGGTTCAATGGCCCGCAAGGCGACAAATTCCGGAATCCAGGTATTGCCCAACTGAAACAGATCGGGCATGGCGCCGCCAGCGTAGGCAGTCAGCAGTTTTTCGTGCGCGGCGCTCCACGGCAGTTGCTGCACTCGTACTCGCAGGCCGGGATGGCGGCGCTCAAACTCGGGCAACAGCGCCTGCACTCGCTCGCCTTCCTGGCCCATCGCCCAGAATTCGATAGTGATCGTTGGATCAGGAGCGGAATCGCAGCCGGTCAGCACCCCCAGCAGCAGCATGATCAATCCCGCCAGAATTCCCTTGCTGTTGCAGCCATTCATGTTGCGCATCTACTCATGAGGCAAAACCTCCTATAGTGGTCGTTCCGTAGCGTAGGATCCTTCACCCATGAAGCATGTCCCCTCATCCCCACCGGTCGCAACCAAGCCCTGTGCTCGGGTATTCCGCGATCCAGTGCATTTTCTAGCGCTTGGCTTTGGCTCCGGCTGTGCGCCGAAAGCGCCGGGCACCTTCGGTACCCTGGCCGCGATTCCGCTGTATCTGCTGGCGCAACCGCTGCCGCTGTGGGCCTATCTGCTGCTCACCGCCGCTGGCTTCGGGCTAGGCGTCTGGTTGTGCGACCGAACCACCCACGATCTGGGCGTTCATGATCATCCGGCGATTGTCTGGGATGAGGTCGTCGGCTATTTCATCACCATGATCGCCGCGCCATCCGGCTGGCTGTGGATCATGGCCGGGTTTGCGCTGTTCCGGCTGTTTGACATTGTTAAACCGTGGCCAATCCGGCAGGCGGATCAGCACATCGGCGGCGGGTTCGGGATCATGTTCGACGATCTGCTGGCGGCAATCTACGCCTGGCTGGCGTTGCAGGGGCTGGCTTATGGCGCGGCCCTGCTGGACATAGCCTGATCGCCGCGTTCAAACTTACCCACTTTCTCCTTGGCAATCCACGGAATCCCGCCCATGAAACTTGAAACCATCGCCATTCACGGCGGCTACACGCCCGAAGCCACTACCAAGGCGGTTGCCGTTCCTATTTATCAAACCACTTCCTACGCCTTCGACGATACCCAGCACGGAGCCGACCTGTTCGATCTCAAGGTGCCAGGCAATATCTACACCCGGATCATGAATCCGACCACGGCGGTTCTGGAACAACGGGTCGCGGCGCTGGAGGGCGGAGTAGGGGCGCTGGGGGTAGCGTCAGGGATGGCGGCGATCACCTATGCGCTGATGACCATTGCCGAGACCGGCGACAACATCGTCACCACTTCGACCCTGTACGGCGGCACTTATAACCTGTTCGCCCACACTCTGCCCCGGTTCGGGATTCAGGCCCGGTTCGCCGATTACCGCGATGTCGAGGCGCTGGGTCGGCTGATCGATGGCAAAACCAAGGCGGTGTTCTGCGAATCGATTGGCAATCCGGCGGCCAATGTGGTTGATTTCGGGGCGCTGGCGGCTATCGCCCATGCCCAGGGCGTACCGCTGATCGTTGATAACACCGTGCCGACCCCGTACCTGTGCCGGCCGTTCGAGCATGGCGCGGATATTGTGGTACACGCCCTGACCAAGTACATGGGCGGCCACGGCACCAGCATTGGCGGCGCCATCGTCGATTCCGGGCGCTTCCCCTGGGATCAGCACAAGGACCGCTTTGCCTGCCTGAATGAACCTGATCCGTCCTATCACGGCGTGGTCTACGTCGAGGCGCTGGGACCGGCGGCGTTCATTGGCCGGGCGCGGGTGGTGCCGCTCCGCAATACCGGTGCGGCGATCTCACCGTTCAACAGCTTCCTGATTTTGCAGGGCATTGAGACCTTGCCGGTGCGGATGGATCGCCATTGTGAAAATGCGCTGAAGGCGGCTGAGTTTCTCAAGGGCCACCCACAGGTCGAATGGGTGAATTATCCGGCGCTGGCCGACAGCCCGGACAAGCCATTGGTGGACAAATACATGGGCGGGCGCGGCTCCAGCATTCTCAGCTTCGGCATTCAGGGCGGGCGTGAAGCCGGGGCGAAGTTCATTGATGCCCTGCAACTGGTCACCCGGCTGGTCAACATCGGCGACGCCAAATCGCTGGCCTGTCACCCGGCGACCACCACCCACCGGCAACTGTCGCCGGCGGAACTAGCCAAGGCGGGCGTTAGCGAAGATCTGGTGCGGCTGTCGATTGGCATCGAACATATCGATGACATTCTGGCCGATCTGGAACAAGCATTGGCAGCGGCGCAGTAAAGGACTGTTGAGCCACTCCGCCGCTGGCGGCGCATTCTCCAGGCGCTGCCAGCGGCAACCCGTCAGGGATTGACAGCGCAGCGGGAAGCGTAAATCATTACCGCCCTTTTACTCCCCATCCCTTTATATTTATCCCATTGTTTATCAGGAGCTTTAACATTGGCTAACACCGTTCAAGCGAAGAAACGCGCCCGTCAGGCGGAAAAGCATCATCAACATAACGCCAGCATGCGCTCCATGCTGCGGACTTATATCAAGCGGGTGATCAAGGCTATTCACAGCGGCGATCAAGCCAAAGCCGAAGCCGAGTATCAAATCGCCGTGCCGATCATCGACCGCATGGCCCGCAAGAGCATCATTCACATGAATAAAGCCGCTCGCCACAAGAGTCGCCTGATCCATCACATCCGCGCCATGCCCGCGCCAGTCTGAATTTCGCTGCGCCGCCTTGACCGGGGCGCGGCCCGCTATCCCAGCCAGCGTCGGGCATTGCGGAACAGCCGCAACCACGGCCCATCTTCTCCCCAACCCTCGGGATGCCAGGAATACTGCACGGTGCGGAATAGCCGTTCCGGGTGCGGCATCAGGATGGTGAAGCGCCCATCGCGGTTGCTCAGGCCGGTAATGCCGCCCGGCGAGCCGTTGGGATTGGCGGGATAGGTCGCCGCCGACTGCCCGAAAGAGTTCACGAACCGCAACGCCACCAGTCCGTCTGCTAACGCCACGGCTGCGCCGTTCTCATCGCGAAACTCGGCTCGCCCCTCGCCATGCGCCACCGCGACCGGCAATCGCGACCCCGCCATCCCTTGCAGAAACAACGACGGCGACGGCAAAACATCGACCAGACTGAGCCGAGCCTCGAATTGCTCCACTCGGTTACGGACAAAGCGCGGCCAGCCTTCGGCTCCGGGAATCAGTTCGTGCAGGCTGGATAACATCTGGCAGCCATTGCAGACGCCCAGGCCGAAGCGGTCCGGGCGGGCGAAAAACGCAGCAAATTGATCGCGGGTCCGGGCATTGAACAGGATGGACTTGGCCCAACCTTCACCGGCCCCCAGGACATCGCCGTAGGAAAACCCGCCACAGGCGACGATACCGTCGAATCCGTCCAGCGTTATCCGTCCGGTGATTAAATCGCTCATGTGGACATCCATCGCGGCAAAACCGGCCCGGTCAAACGCCGCCGCCATTTCCACCTGACCATTAACGCCCTGCTCGCGCAGAATCGCGATGCGCGGCTGTGCGCCATTCGCAATCAATGGCGCAGCAATATCCTCGGCGGGATTAAAAGTCAGGTGAACTTTTAGCCCCGGATCAGCAGGATCGGCGGCGGCGTCAAAGGCTTCGCGGGCGCAGTCGGAATGATCGCGCAACGCCTGCATCTGATAGCTGGTTTCTGACCACAGTCGCCGCAATTCAGAACGGCTGACGCTAAAAATGCTTTCGCCGGCAAAGCGCAGAATCAGTCGATCCTCGCTATTTAACCCGCCAATGACATGACTGCATTCGCCCAGACCGGCGGCGGCCAGTTGTGTTAAGACCGCCTGGCGGTGCGTGGCCCGGATTTGAATGACTGCGCCCAACTCTTCGGCAAACAGGGCCGGGAATGGACTATCGGCCAAGTCATCCAGCAGGATGGTTAAGCCACACCCGCCCGCAAACTGCATTTCCGCCAATACCGCTAATAATCCGCCATCAGACCGGTCGTGATAGGCAAGCAACTGGCCTTCAGCATTCAACTGTTGAATCACGGCGAAGAAGGCTTTGAGATCCTCGGGCGAATCCAGGTCGGGAACGGCATCATTGAATGGATGAGAAACCTGCTCCAGCGTTGAACCGCCCAGCCGGTTTTGGCCGCGACCCAGATCAATCAGCAGTAAATCGGTATCGCCACAATTTGTCTTTAATTGCGGGGTCAGGGTCCGGCGAATATCTATGACCGGGGCGAATGCGGAAATCATCAGGGACAGCGGCGCAACCACGCTTTTACGCTCGCCGTGCTCTTCCCAGACTGTTTTCATCGACAGCGAATCCTTGCCGACCGGAATGGCGATGCCCAGCGCCGGACATAATTCCAGGCCCACTGCTTTAACCGTGTCGAATAACCGGATGTCTTCGCCGGGATGACCCGCCGCCGCCATCCAGTTAGCCGACAGTTTGACCTCGCCGAGTTGGTCAATACGGGCGGCGGCGATATTGGTGATCGCTTCACTGACCGCCATCCGTCCGGAAGCCGGCGCATTAACCACCGCCAGCGGCGCGCGCTCGCCCATCGCCATGGCTTCGCCGGTAATTGCGTCAAAGCTGGTCGCAGTCACCGCCACATCGCTAACCGGGACTTGCCACGGCCCAATCATTTGATCGCGGCACACCAGGCCGGTTACGGTTCGGTCGCCGATGGTGATCAGAAAACTCTTGTCAGCGACCGCCGGGAACCGCAGCACCCGCGCTACTGCGTCGGCCAGTGAGAGATCTTCTTCAGCCGCGCTTTCACTCTCAGCACCCGAATCCTGGCAGGCGTCATGGGTGGCGTCACGCTGCATTTTCGGTGGCTTGCCGAACAGCACATCCATCGGCAAATCCACCGGCTGGTTGGCGAATTGCCGGTCCGTGATGAGCAGATGAGGTTCAGCGGTCGCCACTCCGATGACGGCATACGGACAACGCTCCCGGTCGCACAGCGCCTGAAAGACGGGCAGGCCCGCAGCGGCAACCGCCAGCACATAGCGCTCCTGGGCCTCGTTACACCAGATCTGCATCGGGGTCATGCCAGGATCGGCGTTGGGAACCTCGCGCAACTCGAAATAGCCGCCGCGCCCGGCCCCCTGCACGATTTCCGGGACCGCGTTGGACAAGCCCCCGGCGCCCACATCATGAATCGACAAAATCGGATTGTGTTCGCCCAGGGCGGTGCAACGGTCGATCACTTCCTGAACGCGGCGCTGGATTTCCGGGTTGCCGCGCTGCACCGAGGCGAAATCCAGATCCTCATGGGAACTGCCCGCCGCCATGCTGGAAGCTGCGCCGCCGCCCAGTCCGATCAGCATCGCCGGCCCGCCCAGAACCACAATCGCAGCTCCGACGGGGAGGGCGGCTTTATGCACGTCCGGTTCCCGGATATTGCCCAGTCCACCGGCGATCATGATCGGTTTGTGATAGCCGCGCCGCTGCCCATCGGGACCGTCGGCTTCAAAGGTGCGGAAACAGCCCGCCAAATTGGGACGGCCAAACTCGTTATTGAACGCCGCTGCGCCCAGTGGACCCTCAAGCATGATCTCCAGCGCCGAGGCGATCCGCTCCGGCTTGCCGTAGTCCGGCTCCCACGGCTGAATAAAGCCGGGAATCCGCAGGTTCGACACCGAGAAGCCGCATAACCCGGCCTTGGGTTTCGCCCCACGTCCGGTGGCGCCCTCGTCGCGGATTTCGCCGCCGGAGCCGGTCGCCGCGCCAGGAAAGGGGGCAATCGCGGTCGGGTGGTTGTGGGTTTCCACCTTCATCAAGATGTGGGCCGGTTCGATGTGGTAGCGGTATCGTCCATCAGCGGGATCAGGGAAAAACCGCCCAGCGGGAAAGCCGCTCATGACTGCCGCGTTGTCGCTATAGGCCGACAGGACGTTGTCAGGATGGCAGGCGTGGGTATGGCGGATCATGGCGAACAGCGAATGATCCTGCGGGACGCCGTCAATCACCCAGTCGGCGTTGAAAATCTTGTGCCGGCAATGCTCGGAATTGGCCTGGGCGAACATCATCAATTCGACATCGGTAGGATTGCGCGCCAGTTGAGTAAAGCAGTCCGCCAGATAATCGATTTCATCTTCGGCTAGCGCCAGACCCAACTCACGATTGGCGGTCGCCAGCGCGGTTCGTCCGCCGCCGATCAGGTCCACGCAGGTCAGAGGCGCAGGTTCCGCCTGAGCAAACAGCACTGTCGGATCCTCGTCGGGCGACAAGACAACTTCGGTCATCCGGTCATGCAGCGCCGGTTGCAGCCCGGTCCAATCGGCAGCAGTCAGCGGTTGGGCAGTGGTGAGATAGTAGGCCACGCCGCGCTCGATGCGGCGGACGTGTTGCAAGCCGCAGTTATGGGCGATGTCGGTCGCTTTGGAGGACCAGGGAGAAATGGTGCCGGGGCGGGGAATCACCAGGGCAGTCGGCTCGCCGGTCAGGTGGCGTTGCGGGACAGCAGGACCGTAGCGCAGCAATTGATCCAGCACTTCCCGGTCGTGGGTGGTCAGGCGACCATCCACAAAATGAATGAACTCAGCATAGACGCCGATGATGGCTGGAACCCGCTGCTGCAAGGCGGCCAGCAGTTTTTCCAGGCGGAATGGCGACAGGGCGGGACTTCCACGGAAACGCAGCATTGCGGGGATTCTCCAGGCGGGCGGGGAACGTGGCTATCAGTATATCCGCAGTACCAACCACCACTGCCTTTAACTCAAGGATTTTCCGTTAACGCTTGGACAAGCTCAGGGTAAACGGAAAATCCGAACCAGATCTCCCAGATCGGGCAGGCACCAAGGGGATTTCCCGAACAAATGATACCCACTTTGGCGTTCACTCCAACCTAAGGATATTAGCCACGGAAGAACCCGGAAACACACTGAAAAATAAAAATTTTCCGTATTTTTCCGTGACTGGTTTCTGGAATGATAATCGACACCCGGTATGGTCTTTATGACAAATTACCTAAGCAGGTAACCCGTTCTACTGCAACGATCATCACATCACCAGCGCAACAATACCCAGGCCGGGATCGCCATATTGCTTTGCAGATCGTTGTAGCGGGTTTCCATGTTGCCGTTGCCATCGGAATCGACCAGGTAGTAGGACGCCCCCTTGGCCGGGTTGACCTTGATCATGTACAGCACGCCACCTGCCCGGTATTCCTCAACCGAACCCTGTGCGCCACGCTGGCGAATCGTCACCTCAGGGGCGGGGACACCCTGCTCTTCAGCGGCGTCCGGAGGACCATCGGGAATGGGCTCCAGATCAGCGGGCTTGGCGGTGTTCTGGCTCCAGACCAGAACGGGCGCCAGCAATAACAATCCAGCAAACAGCCGCAAACGCATGGTTGATCCTTGATGGAAAATGATGGGAGTTCTTCGACCCGGAAAGTCGAAAAACCGATTTTTTTACCCCAACTTCTTGAGCAATTCCCCCGCACGGGTCTTTTGCTGGTGATCACCCTCGCGTAGCACGTCTTCCAGAAGACTACGCGCGCCGACCTGATCGCCCATATCCAGATAGGCCGTCGCCAGATCCAGCTTGGTTTCGACATAATCAGCCCCTGAAGCGCCGCCGCCGGTCGACGCTTCCAGATCCATCTGGCCCAGATCGAGCGATTTTCCGCCGATTCCCATCAGTTCCTCGTCCAGCCGGAATGAATCCTCGCGGGTAGCCTGATAATCCTGGCTAACATCGCTGAATTCAAATTTCTGCGATATCGGCGGCGCAGCCGGCGCGGGAACCAACGCCGCATTGGCGACTGCCCGCGCCGCGCCAATCGAGGGTGGCTCGGTCAGCGGTTCGAACGTATCCAGCGTCAATGGCGACAAATCAACCGATGTTGCACGCGGCGCAGCCGGTTTGAGTTCCAGCGGCGGCAACTCTTCGGGCTGCGAACGTGCGGTGTCACTGCCAAAATCACCAAAATCGAAATCCATGCCATCCAAACGCAGATCGGATGGCAAGTCTACGGCTTGGGGCGATACTGCTGGAGGTGGGGGCGTTCGCGCTTCGAGCTTGGCCGGGTGTGGGACAGGGTGAGTCTCAGGTCTGGAGGCTGGATTAATCGGTGAGGTCGGCGGCTCGGCGTCAGGCAAACGCGGCGGTGGCGCTATGCCTGCACTGGCCGGTGCGGGACTCTTGGCTCCAGCAGCCCCAGCCAGGTTCGATAACTGCTCGGTGCCAAGGCCGAAGTCGATATCCTTGAGCAGATCGTCAATGGGTCTGGGTTTTGGCGGCGCGGCTGGTTTCGGGGTCAGTTCAGAAGCCGGTTTGGGCATCGGCGCTGCCGCCTCTACTGGACCTGTAGCCAAATCCCCTACCGCCGCCGGCGTCCTGCGGGTTCGAGGTTGAGAATCCTGAACCTGGGTGGATGAATCATCAGCACCTACTCCGCTTGGTCCAGCGGCTGCCGGTTTCGGTCTTGCAGTCCGCCGCAACAAGGGTAACAGCAGCATCGCAGCCACCGCCAGCACGATCAGTAACATGGCGATCCACACCACTGGGTTGTCCATCCAGCTTGCTTCAGTTTCGATCACAGGCGCTGGCGGTTTAACCGCTGGCGTCGGCTTCACCGGTTCGGGCGGGGGCGGCGCTACGACCGTCTGCGTCGCCGGTTCGGGCGGCGGAGCAACGACCGGCGACGGCGACGGCTCAGGTTGCGGAACGCTGGCCTGGGGGACGATTTCCTGGAGTGGCTCGGTGGGCGTCGGTAACGGCGCCGGTGTTACTGGATACAGCAGCGGAGGTGTTGTTACCGATGTGGTCGCGCCAGACGGCGGGATCGAGTCCGTAATGGGCGCCGGCGATGGCGTCAGTGGCGCGGGAGGCACTGGTGGCAACATCGAACCCGATTCAACCGGTGACGCCGCCGGATCCGCTGCCACTGCGAGATCCGGTGCTGGCGCTGCGCTTGCGCTTGGCAACCCTAAGGCTTGCGGAGTTGGCACCCTGAGCGTAGCCCCGGCGCGCAAGGTATTGGGATTGCCGTTGGTAAAGGCTTCCGGATTGCCGGCGACCAGAATCGCCATCATCTGGGGCAGGCTGATGGCCGTCGAGGGCCGAACCCGATTGGCGACAGCCCTCAAGGTCTCGCCGGACTTGACCGGATAGAATGAAGCGCCGTCAAAACTGACGGGGGGAGCGGGCGGCAATGTTGGTACGACAGCGGCTGCCGGCGCGGTTGCTACAATGGGTGGCGGCGGTGGCAATACCGGCGCGGGCGGCGGCGGTTGCCGGCGGTTGACATACAATTCGGGGTCAAGATGCACCGGGAATTCGCGGAACAATCGACCGCGCGGCCAGACGACCTCCAGCAGCAGGTTAAAATTGGGTTCGCGAATCGGTTCCTGCGAGGTGACCTTGATCACAGGAGATTCGCCAGGCTTGGGGATGGCGAACTTGAGCATCGACAACAGTTCGAGCCGCTCCACCCCCATCTGATCAAAATCCTGCTGGCGGGGAACCCGCACAGCCAGGCCAGTCAATTCCACCGGATTATTAATGATCAGGGGAATATCGGCCTCGAAATTCTGATTGAGCGCCGAGCGCACTTCGATCGGGCCTACGCCTAGGGCAAGAGCGCCTAGCGGCATCGCCAGCGCGGCCAGAAGAGTGAGTCGGAGTAGTATCCTGGTCAGCATGACCTGTCTCCGTTCCGCCGTCGGAGGATCATGGCCCCGACGGAATTGGCTTGGACGCCGCCGCCGGCTACGCCAGCGGCTTCCCCACTTCGATCCGGCGGCAGCGCGCACCGTCCCGCTGTTCCGCCGCGAAGCTTCCCCTTAAAGATACACCTTAATGAGGAGTTTTTCAGTGATAGCGCAGGATTTAAGCGCATTTCAACCTTTCATCCCGCCCAGCATAATCCCGGCAATGTAGTGTTTTTGCAAAGCTACGAACAGCAGCATGACCGGCAGCACGGTCAGCACCGAGCCGGCCATCATCAGTTCGGTATCCTGCACATGCTCACCGAGCAGATTCGCCAGAGCCACCGGCAGGGTGTATCGCGAACTGTCGGTCAACACGATCAACGGCCACATGAAATCGTTCCACGCGCCCAGGAAGGTGAAAATCGCCAAAGTCACCAGAATCGGCCGGCACAGCGGCAGCGCCAGCGCCCAGTAAATCCGGAATTCGCCAGCGCCATCCATGCGGGCGGCGTCCAGCAGGCTGTCGGGAATCGCCAGCAGGTATTGCCGGATCAGGAAAATGCCGAAGATGCTGGCCATGCCCGGGATGATCACGCCCCAATAGGTATTGATGAAGCCGAACTGCTTGAGCAGCAGAAACAGCGGTAGCATCGCGACTTGGGCGGGAATGATCAGCGCCGCCAGCAGACCCCGGAATAAAGGATCGCGGCCCCGGAACCGGAATTTGGCGAAAGCGTAACCGGCCATCGAGTTGATGAACAGCGAAATCACAGTCACGGCGCTGGCCAGCAGAGTGCTGTTGAGCAGGTAGCGGGCCAGATCGAGTCGGGTGAACAAGGCGGTGTAATGCTCGAAGGTGATGACGCTGGGCCACAGGTGCGGCGGATACTGGTTGGCTTCGCCGGGCGGCATCAGCGAGGCGGCGATCATCCACAGCAGCGGCAGCAGCGCCAGCGCCGCTGCCAGCGCCAACAGGCCATGCAGCAACAGACTCGGCAGCCGACGCTGGATGCCGAGTCCGATCTGCGTCAACCAGGTGGGGACGGGGTTTGACATGAGGCGTTCCTTGCGCTGATCAGCGTCTACTGTTGCGGCTTTTGCAGCAGTGGTTCCAACGTCGGCCAGACATTGTCCAGAATCCGGGCTTGCGCTTCGGCGCGGGGGTGCAAACCATCGTCCTGAATCAGTGCGGGATTGCCGGCCACGCCGTCAAGCAGAAAGGGAATCAGGGCAATGTCGTAACGCTTGGCCAGTTCGCTGAAGACCGCCTGAAACTTTTGGGTGTACAACGAGCCATAATTTGGCGGAATCCGCATCTCGGCCAGGATCACTTTCGCGCCGGACTGTTGCGCCAGTTCGATCAGCTGCGCCAGATTAGTCGTCATCGCCATGATCGGTTGCCCACGCAGTCCATCGTTGGCACCCAGTTCCAGGATCACCATCGCCGGCTTTTCCCGGGTCAGCGCCGCCGGCAACCGGCTCAAACCGCCGCTGGTGGTGTCACCGCTGATGCTGTTATTGACCACCTGATGTGGAAAGCCGCGTTCCGCCAGGCGGCGCTGGAGCAGGTTGACCCAGCCCTGCTCTGCTGGAATACCATAGGCGGCGCTTAAACTGTCGCCCAGCACCAGAATCACCGGCGCTTCAGCGTGGGCCGGCCCACCCAGTAACGCCGCCAGCATCAGCATTGGAATCCATCGTGAGTAAATTCGTGAGCAAATTGTCGTCATCTTCGGAAGCATTGGACTCAAGAGAACAGGCCATCGCCATGGTGCGGGTTGAACAACTGGGCAAGCAGGTGATCAGCCCGGAGGGTCCCCTGATCATCCTCGATGATATTAACTTTAGCATTACTCACGGCGAGAGCGTGGCGGTGGTGGGGGCTTCCGGTTCCGGCAAGTCTACCTTGCTTGGGCTGCTGGCGGGACTGGATACACCTACCCACGGCCGGGTATGGCTGGCGGAGGCGGATCTGGGCGGTCTCGATGAGGATGGCCGCGCCCGGTTGCGGGCGCAACGGGTCGGTTTCGTGTTCCAGTCTTTCCAGTTGCTCACCGGCCTGACTGCGCTGGAAAATGTGATGCTGCCGCTGGAACTGGCCGGTCAGTCCGACGCCGCCCGGCAGGCGCTGGAGTTGCTGGAACGGGTCGGGTTGCAGGCCCGCGCCCGGCATTATCCCGGGCAATTGTCGGGCGGCGAACAGCAACGGGTAGCGATCGCTCGCGCTTTCGCCGGTAATCCCGATCTGCTGTTTGCCGATGAACCGACCGGCAATCTCGACCAAAATACCGGCCACAGGATTATTGAACTGCTGTTTGCGCTGAACCGGGAGCAGGGCGCTACCCTGATTCTGGTCACCCATGACCCGGAACTGGCAGCGTATTGCGATCGGGTGCTGGAACTGGACGGCGGGCGGTTGCGCCCGGAAGTCGCTCGCTGAAGCGGAGATCGCGCACCACGCTGGGCAGATGTTCCATGTGGAACCAACCTCACGACCGCCATCCAGGGTTTCGCAATTCTCACCCAGCAATCAATCAGCGTCGAACAGCGATTCGGCCCGCCCGGCCTGAGCCGCCCTAAGCAACCAGCGCCGCAAGGTCTCCCGATCATGGCAGGCTCGCACCCGCGCCTCGACCGTGGCCTCTACTGCAAGTCCCCGGCCTTGCAACAAGGCCAGAACGGCCTCGCTCATCCCTTCCTCACGCACCGCATTCAGGCTGGCATAGCCCCGGCGTTGTAACAGATTCCGCAACACCACTTCATGCGCCGCATCCTGGTCGAACAGCGCCCGCACCGGTGCCGGATTACGCAACACCCCGGGCGCTTCCAGCACACCACTGGCGCTGTACAGCTTCATCGGCTCATTGGGGCGATGCACTTCCACCCGCTGCGGTCCGATTAAGCGCACCACCCACACCAGACCCGTCCCCGCCGCCAGCAACTCGACGATCTTGTCTCGTAGTTCCCGCTCGTCATGTTCCGGGATCTTCCGTGTTCTTCCGTGGCCGGTTTCTGGAATGTTCATCGACACCCGGAGACGGCCTTTACGAGAAATCGCCTAAAACCTCTCAGCCTATCGCATTGCTCAACGCCGCAAACGCCGCCAGATCCAGCGTTTCCGGGCGAGCGCCCGGTTCGATGCCGGCCGCCTTGATTTGGGCGGCGTCCAAGACCTCGCGCAGGGAGTTGCGCAAGGTCTTGCGGCGCTGGGCAAACGCGCGGCGCACCACATCAGCGAAGCAGGCCTCATCGCGCACCGCGACGGGCGATGCTTCACATGGAACCAGCCTCACGACCGCTGACTGCACTTTCGGCGGCGGCTGGAACGCGCCCGGCTCGACGGTGAACAGCGACTCAACCCGGCAACGGTATTGGATCATCACCGACAACCGTCCATAAGCCGCATCGCCCGGACTGGCCGCCATTCGCTCCGCGACTTCCCGTTGCAACATAAAATGCAGATCGTGGAGATGGACTACCTGGGTCAGCAGATGAAACAACAGGGGCGTGGCGATGTTGTAAGGCAGGTTGCCGACCATCCGCAGCCGGGGGCCGGCACCGCGCAGGGTCGCAAAATTGAAGGTCAGCGCATCAGCCTGATAGAGCCGCAACGTCCCGATCCCCTGGCAACGCGCCTGCAACAGCTCGGGCAAATCCCGATCCAGTTCTACCGCGTCCAGTTCGCCCGCGGCTTGCAGCAACGGAATGGTTAACGCACCCAGGCCAGGACCGATTTCAACCAGCCGCTGGCCAGGCAACGGCCGGATAGCCGCCATAATCTGGTCAATGACGCCGGGATCATGGAGAAAATGCTGGCCGAAGCGTTTGCGAGGCCGATGCGCCGCTTCGCTCATGGCGCTTCTTTAGGGGCCAACGCCTCTGTGGGTAAAGCCGGGACCGGGGCCAGACGAATTTCGATATAGGCCTCGTCGCGCAACCGGCGCAACGCCTGTTCCCATTCCTCATCGGCCCGCCGCCGCAACAGCGCCTCACGAACCTTGGCGCGTCCGGCTTCGGGCGGGGCGGGGGCTTCGCGGCGCTCCAGCACCTGGACGATATGCCAGCCAAACGGAGTCTGAAACGGCTGGCTGATCTGGTTCGGCTGCAATGACACCATCGCTTGTTCAAACTGCGGAACCACGGTCCCCGGCATCACCCAGCCCAGATCGCCACCCTTCGCCGCCGAATTCTTGTCATCGGAATTGGCCCGGGCCAGCGCCGCGAAATCCTGACCGCTCTCAATCTGGTTGCGCAATTGCGTCAATTTCTGGTGGGCCTCATCGTCGGTTAATTTCGCAGAAGTGCGCAGCAGAATGTGCTGGGCGCGGGTTTGCGTGACCAGCGCGTTTTTGTCTGCTGCCGGCGCCGAGGGCGATGCCGCCGCCGCGCCGCCGCCCCGAACTTCCAGCAGTTTGACGATGTGGAAGCCGCTGGGGCTGCGAATCAGGTCGCTGAACTGACCGGGCCGCAATTTCGGCACCGCCTCGGCGAACAGGGTCGGCAACTGATCGGCGCTGCGCCAGCCGAGATCGCCACCCTCCAGCGCCTGCCGTCCAGCCGAGGCGCTAACCGCCAGTTGCCGGAAATCGACGCCCTTGCGCAATTGTGCGAGTACCTCGCTGGCCTGGCGTTTGGCCGCTTCAACCTGCGCCGGCGAGGCGTTTTCCGGCACCGAGATCAGAATCTGGGCGATGTGGTACTCGCGCCCACCGCCGCCATCGCCGGTACTGCCAGGGGCGGCGCTCTCTCCTCCTCCGGTCATCTGCGCCTGCAGACTCTCCACGTCCTGCTCGGAGACCTGAATCTGGCTGTCCACCATTTTTTGCCGCAGCCGGGCGCTCAGCAGTTCGCGACGGATGTCGTCGCGGAACTGGGCAAAACTGACCCCCTCTTTTTCAATGGTCTGGCGCAGTTGGGTCAAGGTCATCTTGTTGCGCTGGGCCAGCGTGTCGATCGCCGCATTCAGCGTGGCATCGTCCACCGTGATGCCGTTGCGCTCGGCGGCCCGAACTTGCAGTTGCAAGAGGATCAGGCGTTCCAGTACCTGGCGTTCCAGCACAGGGCGAGGCGGAATCGGCACCTTTTTTTGCTGCAGCTGGCGCTCGATTTGCGCCACCGCCGCATCCAGTTCCCGACGGGTAATCACATCATCATTGACCACCGCAACGATGGCGTCCAGGGAGCTGCCGGCGTCTTCCGGGCCGGGACCGAAGGTCATTTCCGCCTGAGCAGTACCGGTTAACAGCAATAGCAACAGGGGCAACAGCAACAGTTTGTTCATGCGGATCATCGGAAGTCAGCGCCTAATAGCGGATCGGTTGATAACCGAGAATAGAGCTTTGGAGTTGATTTTCCAGGCTGCTGCCCAAGCGGGACAACCCTTTCAATTCCAGTTCTAGGTAAAAGCCGGTCTGGGCATCGACTTCCTGCGGGCTGTCACGGTATTGCCGGGCCACCGCCCGCACCGCCCAGCAGCAGTCTTCGTATTCCAGTCCGGCCAGAGTTTCCAGATTACGGCTGATATTGATGGCCTGATTCCAGCGGGCCATCACCCGCCACTGGCTGGCGACCGGCCAGGCCAGCGAGACATCCACTGAGTGGATTTGATCGCCCAGACTGCGCAGCCCTTGCGGGTCGCGATCCAGCAGATAGGACAGATTGATCAATTGCCGGGAGTCGGCGTAGTAGCGCAGATCAAACGCGCTGCGCTGAATATCGCTGTTTTCCGGCTCCAATTGCACCCCGCCCTGCACCGCCCAGCGCGACGACAGATTGACCAGGCCTTGCGCGATCAACCCGGAATTGTCCGAAGTCTGGGGCAGTTCAACGGAATACATATTGACCCGGCGATCCTCGAAATATTGAATCTGACCGATGCTGGCCCGCAACCGTTCACGACCACTCGGCGCATCGATCAATCGGGTGGTTAGCGCCGCAGTCAACTGATTAGCGTCGCCCATCCGATCCGCCCCGGTGAAACGGTTCTTGCGAAACAGCCAGTCCAGATCCCGATCCATGACGCTGCTGTCGAACAGCGGTATGTCATCCTGATCACGGTAGGGGACATACAGATAGAACAGACGCGGCTCCAGGGTTTGGGTCCCGGCGGCCAGTCCCAGCCAGTCGGCTTGCAACGCCCGGTCGAAGATCAGGCCGCTGTCCAGACTCAGCACCGGGGTGGCGCGGTTGGGGGCACCATTGGCGTCAGGCTCGGTGTTGTCGAGCTGGTAGCCAGTGTAGCGAAACCCAGCCTGCGGTTTGAGGTAGCCCCATGGCTGTTCCAGCGCCCAGCCCACGGTTGGCCACAGATCCAGCCGCAGGCCGGTCACAACGTCGGACTGCTGGAAATTGACCATTTCGCCATAAAGCTGATAGCTCAGCCCGCCGGAGCCGGACGGCCAGGCCCCGCTGAACAGCAGTTGCGGCAGGCGCTCGTAGGGATTGCCGGTCAGGGCAAACAGATCGGTATTGAGTATCTGGAAGCCCTGCACCCGCGCCAGCGCCTGCCAGCCTTCGCCGTAGTAGCGGGCGTCGAGATGCCGCTCCAGATAGTTCGGCGTCAGAAACTCCAGGTTGTTGTTCAGATCCTTGAGGTAGCTGTCGTCGGAAACATATTCATAGAGTAGGTCGGTGTAAAAATCCGGCAGCAGCGCGGCACGGTCGCTGAGATTGATCGAGCCGCGCGCGCCTTCGTAACGGCGATCATCGGGGATGTACTCGAAGCTGGCCTGCCCGCGCCGGTTAGGGGTGAGATAGCGGTATTCCAGACCCAGCAGCACCCCGCGTTCGGTCATGATGCGCGGGGCGATGGTCATGTCCTGATTGGGCGCGATGTTCCAGTAATAGGGAATGGTCAGGTCAAAGCCGGTTTCGCTGGCGTAACCCTGGCGCGGGAACAGGAACCCGGACTGCCGGGCGTCGGTGATCGGAAACGACAGGTAGGGGAAATAGAACACCGGGGTGTCCTTGAACTCCAGCACGATGTCATGGGCCGTCCCGCGTCCCTCGGCTTCATTCAGATTGATCTCGTCGGCTCGCAACTTCCACATCTCGTTGCCCCGAGCGCAGGTGGAGTAAGTGGCCTCTTTCAACTGGCTCTGCTGCTCGGCGCGATTGACCTGGACTTCCTTGGCGGAACCTTGGGCGTTACGCTGCGGCAGGTAGTAATCGGCATCCTGGAACCAGCCAGCTTCGGTGTTCAAATCCACCTCAGCCTGCTGGCCGCGCAATACCTGTTGGGGATCGCTGTAAGTGAAGCCATTTTCGGCTTTGGCGCGATTGGCGGCGCGATCCAGGATGATGCGATCAGCGCGGAGTCGCTGATCGCCGCGTGCTAGGCTGACGTTGCCTTCAAGCGTTGATTGGGCAGGCGAGGATTCGGCGCGCTCAGCCTCGGCCTGAATCGGCAATTCATTCGGCGGCGGTAGATTGGGCGTGACCGGCACGAGGTCCTGCGCCAGTTCGTCGGCTTCGCACTGCGTCCACGGCGAAGGCGCGCCATCGGATTGAGCATGAAGGCCGGCCAGCGGCAGCAGACTCCACAGGACGCCAGTCAGGAGGTTCCGGTAATGCGCGGTCATGAGTAAGGGAAAAAAGCTAAAGGCTAACGGCGCGACGGACGGCAATGGTTCCACAGGAACCAACCGACTCCGACGAGCGGTTGAAGGAACGATGGGCCGCGATGGTTCCACGTGGAACCAACCGACTCCGATGAGCGGTTGAAGGAGCGACAGGCGACGATGGTTTCATGTGGAACATATCAGTCTGGCGATTAAACGGTTCATGCTGCATCGTGAAGTTCAAGCCGTTGTCCAGGCGTTCCACACCTCGTTTCACTTCCTCAAGGTCATTTTTGCCGCCGTAGGCCGCAATAGATAGACCGGCCATTTGTTGCCCCAGGGCCACAATTTGTACCGTGTTGTTGGTTACTTCCCGCCTTAAGTCAGCAATATCCGCCCGAATCGCTCGTAACAGTTCCAGCACCAAGTTTTCTACGTTGTCGGTCATGGATCGTCTCTGTTGAGGCCCAGCACTAGCGTTCGAGGTGGGGTTAGGTCATTGCAGCGAAGAAACAGGGTTTTAGCGCTCATTAAACTGCCTTAACATCGCATAGATCGACGATCCCTGCAATCACACCCCGGATGGAGCAAATGTGCTGTGAATGACCGTGAACGACTGGTGCTGGAATGGCTGAATACGGCGTTGCCAGCGCCGCTGATCCGTATGGCGCCCGCCTCCAGCGATGCCAGTTTCCGCCGCTATTTCCGGGTCTGGTATGCCGATCAGACTCGGATTGTGATGGATGCGCCGCCGGACCAGGAGGATTGCCGGCCCTTTGTCGCAATTGGCGGAGCGTTGCGCGGCCTGGGTTTGAATGTGCCGGAGGTGCTGGATGGGGATCTCGATCAGGGTTTACTGCTGCTGACCGATCTCGGCTCCCGGCAATATCTGGCGGAATTGAATGAGCATAGCGTTGCCGGTCTGTATGACGATGCGCTGGTCGCGCTGGCCCGCTTGCAAACTGGCGGCGATCCTGACTCGCCGTTATTACCACCTTACGATTCGGCGTTGCTGCATCGGGAGATGGAGCTGTTCCGCGACTGGTTTTTGGGCCGGTTACTGGGTTTGGACCTGAGCGCGGCGGAACAGCACACTCTCGACCGGGTTTTTGCGGCACTGGCCGACAACGCGCTGGAACAGCCCCGGGTCTGGGTACATCGCGATTACCACTCGCGCAATCTGATGGTCACACCCCCGGACAATCCGGGGGTACTGGATTTTCAGGACGCAGTCGCTGGGGCGGTGACTTACGATCTGGTTTCACTATTGCGTGATTGCTATATCGCCTGGCCGCGCTCGCAGGTTGAAGCCTGGGCGCTGGATCATCGGGCGCGGCTGCAAGCGCTGGGGATGAGCGGGCTGGACGATGCCGGGCAATTCCTGCGCTGGTTTGATCTGATGGGCGTCCAGCGGCATCTCAAGGCGATCGGGATTTTCGCCCGGCTGAATTTGCGCGATGGCAAGTCCGGCTATCTGCGCGATATTCCCCGCACGCTCGGGTATGCGTTGGAGGTCGCTGGCCGTTATCCCGAACTGGCCGGGTTGCGCGATCTGGTGCGGGCGCGGGGCGCGGATCGCTGGGAACCAGCGTTGTGAAGGCGATGATTCTGGCCGCCGGGCGTGGCGAGCGGATGCGGCCACTGACCGATCACACCCCGAAACCGCTGCTGCCGGTCGCCGGTAAGCCCTTAATCATCCACCATCTTGAAGCCTTGCGGGCTGCCGGGTTCACCGATCTCGTTATCAATACCGGTCATCTTGGCGAGCAGTTGCCGGCGGCGCTGGACGACGGACGGCAGTGGGGCGTGCGGATCGCCTGGTCGCCGGAACCGCCGGCTGCGCTGGAAACCGGCGGCGGGATTTTTCAGGCGTTGCCGTTGCTGGGACCGAAGCCGTTTCTGGTGGTGAATGGCGACGTGTGGACCGACTACCCCTTTACCCGGTTGCCGAAGGTTCCCGCTGGACTGGCGCATCTGGTGCTGGTGGATAATCCGCCGCAGCACGCCACTGGCGATTTTGTTCTGGCGGCGGACGGGATGGTTGTGGAACGCGGCGAGCCGAAGCTGACCTTTAGTGGGATCAGCATTCTGCGCCCGGAACTGTTCGCCGGATGTGCGGCGGGCCGGTTTCCGCTGGGGCCGTTATTGCGGCGAGCGATGGCGGCAGGACAAGTCAGTGGCGAGTATTACCCCGGCGCTTGGCGGGACATCGGAACGCCGGAACGGTTGGCGGAACTGGATCGGACATTGGCGTAGCCCAGTCATTCAAGCAGGACTTTCACTTTGATCCCCCATTGGGTTTAGGACGGCCTTACAGCAGCGACATGGTCAGATTTTCGCGGAGTTCCCGGATTCCGCGCCACAGGAGCGGACGCGGACCTGGTTGATCCGGTGTCCATCCATGCTGACGACCTCAAATTGATAACCTTCCAAGGTGAATTGCTCGCCGCCACTGGGAATCTGTCCCAACTGGTTGAGCGCCAATCCGGCCAGAGTGTGGTACATCTCTTCCCGTGGCAGTGTTTCGCAGTTGAGTACCTCCTGCACTTCATCCAGGAGCAGGCTGCCGTCCAGCAGCCAGACTCCTTCACTCTCGCAGACGACATCGGGCGCTTCGGCATCGGCTGTACTCGCCAGATCGCCGGCAATCGACGCCAGAATATCGGACGCCGTGACGATGCCCTCGACGCCACCATAATCGTCCACCACGACCGCCAGTGGAATCGGATGCCGACGCAACTGCTCCAACACCTGCATACTGTTCATGCCCTCGTGGACGATTAATGACTCCCGCAACGCCGCATGGAGGTTCAGCGGTTCGCCCGCCAGCACTTGGGACAATAAATCCCGTCCTTGCACCACGCCTTGCAGATCATCTAGCTCGCCCTGACAAACCAGATAACAACTATAGGGATGCTGTTGCAGGATTTTCCGCAATTCTTCTGCGTCCGCTTCCAAGTCCAGCCAGACGATGTCCAGACGCGGGGTCATCAGCGCCGGGATCGTCCGCTCGGCGAGATGCAGAACGCTGCGGATCATGGCTCGCTCAGCAGGATTAAAGAGGGCGGCAGGGTCCTCAACCCCACTGGCCAGCGCCGCCACATCGTCGCCCACTTCCGCAGATTCCACTCGTCCGCCCAGCAGGCGCAAAACGGCCTCGGCAGTGCGTTCCCGCAGGGGCCGCGTCCCCACCAGAAAGCGGCGGCGGTTGAATTGCGCCCACTGGTTGAAAAATTCGATGAGTACCGAGAAACCGATGGCGGCGTAGAGATAAGCCTTGGGAATATGGAAACCCAAGCCCTCGGCCACCAGGCTAAAACCGATCATGAGCAGGAAGCCCAGACAGAGAATGATCACGGTGGGATGAGCGCTGACGAAGCGGGTCAATGGCTTGCTGGCGATCAGCATCAAGGCGATGGCGATCACCACCGCCGCCATCATTACCGGCAAATGTTCGACCATCCCCACTGCGGTGATCACCGCGTCAATGGAAAATACCGCATCCAGAATCACGATCTGGGCCACTACGGGCCAGAAACCGGCATACAACTTCGAGCCGTTGTGGTGTTGATCGCTCCCCTCCAAGCGCTCATGCAGCTCCATGGTGCCCTTGAACAGCAAAAACAGCCCGCCGACCAACAGGATGAGGTCCCGACCGGAAAAGGGGTGATTCAGCAAGCTGAACAGGGGCGCAGTCAGGGTGACCAACCAGGAGATGCTGGCCAGCAGCACCAGGCGCATCGCCATGGCGAGGGTTAAACCAATAATCCGCGCCCGATCGCGCTCTGCCGGAGGGAGTTTGTCAGCGAGAATGGCGATGAAGATCAGATTGTCGATCCCCAGGACGATTTCCAAAACGATCAGGGTCGCCAGACCAATCCAGATTGTGGGATCAGCGATCCATTCCATGATGATCAGCGCTCCTTAAAAGGATCAGACGTGAATACACCTGGTGTGGGTTCTCGAACAGCGAATCCTTACCTTTGCTTCTAACCGTAGTACCTGCTTCGCCGATTTTCACCTGGAATGCCTTGGTTGCTATCTGTTGGTTGAGGCGTAACTATGAAGGCGCTTGGCCTGATCGCAAAGGACTTGCAGTCGGTTTGGAAGGGTCAAGGCGGATAATGATCCCTAACCCGATTCAGGGTTAAAATTCCGCCCCTCTCACGGAGCATTGTCCATGACCCCGGATCGGCTTCAATAGTGGCATCGGCTGTTTGGCATTACCCTGACCGACCTGTTCAGTGGCACCCCCTGGCGGGTGGAGCTGGAAAAAGACCTGGCCCTGCAACGGCAACTGCTGGATGTGGTGATCATCGAACAGACTGCGCCCGGCGGATCAGCGCAGGACCTGCACGATGGACTGGAGCAGCTCCGCGCCCATAACCTGCTGACCTACAAGTCCAAACAGGAAGCACTGGACGACTGGGCGCTAGATGAACTAGCCGGGAGTCTACGATTTGACATGGGGAACGCCGACGATCCGGCTGATTGTCCTCAACACCATTGAACCCCCCACCCACGCAACGCCGCCTGGGAATTATTCAGTACCCAGCATGATCGGATCCGGCATGGGGCGGCGCATTATGCCTGGCCCCGACCGGGCGCCCGGGAACTGCTGCGGCAACTGTACTTGGCCTATGCCTTGGAGGAACCAAACGTGGCCTACACGATGGAAGAATTTATTCACGAAACCCACCTACAATTTTTGGGCAGCATGACAGCGGAAGAACGGCAAGCCTTTCTCAGCCAGTTACCGCCTGAGGAAGTGTTCCAGCGTTTCACCCCCGAGGAGCGGCTGCGCGGGTTACCCGTTTCAACTCACCAACAAGCGAAAATCATGAAACCATCCCCACTCAAACTGACTTAACGAGGAGTCTTGTTTATGAATCCCAAGCACGAAAAATATAACGAGCTGATCGCCCGCTGCAAAGCCCTGCCCCCGGTACCGACCGCCGTCGCGCATCCTTGCGATGAGAGTTCGCTCAAAGGCGCGATCGAAGCGGCTGAACTGGGTATTCTGAGACCGATCTTGGTCGGTCCCCGCGCCAGGATCGAAGCCATCGCCGCGCAATTCCAGATCAACATCGCCGGCTATGAAATCGTTGATGTTCCGCACAGCCATGCCGCCGCCGATATGGCGGTGCAACTGGCGCGCGAGGGTAAAGCCGAAATGCTGATGAAAGGCAGCCTGCATACCGACGAGTTGATGGGGGCGGTAGTACGGACGGCCACCGGTTTGCGCACCGAGCGGCGGATCAGCCACGCCTTCATCATGGATGTGCCGGCCCTGGATCGCCCGGTGATCGTCACCGATGCCGCGATCAACATCTTCCCGACCCTGGAAGACAAACAACACATCATTCAAAACGCCATTGATCTAGCGATAGCGCTGGGGTTCAAGCAGCCCAAGGTCGGAATTTTATCCGCAGTGGAAACAATCAATCCCAAGATTCAATCTACGGTCGAAGCCGCCGCTCTGTGCAAGATGGCTGACCGGGGCCAGATCACCGGCGGTATCCTTGACGGACCGCTGGCGCTGGATAACGCGATTAACCTCAACGCTGCGCAGATCAAGCATATCGCCTCGCCGGTCGCAGGGATGGCCGATATTCTGGTGGTGCCGGATCTGGAAGCGGGCAATATGCTGGCCAAGAGCCTGTCCTTCCTGGCTGAGGCCGACGCCGCAGGCATCGTCCTGGGTGCCCGCGTCCCCATCATCCTGACCAGCCGCGCCGATTCGGTCACCACTCGACTGGCGTCCTGTGCAGTTGCAGCGCTGGTCGCCCAGTCCCGGCGGGAAGACCTGAAAAAAGTGGTGGCCTGACGAAGTGCGGTCACCAGGCAAGGCGTGAACTGATTCGGACGGCAAAATGCCGATCTACGCCGCTCAACGGCCAATCTTCCCGCGACTGATCGACCCCGTGTCGGGCAGTCGGGAGGTCAGCCGACCCGCCCCCGTTTCATCACCGCGCTTGCGGGGCAACGGCGTTGATCCGGGTCATCGTCGTTTCGATCCATTCCTCCACCTGCTGATTTAATTCCTGAGCTGAACGGCCCTCGCTCTCGATCAGGGGGCCGAACGCCACTTGAATCGTCCCCGGTCGTTTCAGAAACCCGCCACGCGGCCAGAACTCGCCGGCATTGAGCGCAACTGGCAAAATCGGGCAGCCGGTATGGGTCGCCAATACCGCGCCGCCCATCCCGTAGCGTTGGCGAACGCCCGGCGCAACCCGGGTCCCTTGCGGAAAAATCAGCACCCATTGCCCCTGCCGCAGATGTTTCACGCCCTGCCGAATGACCTGCTTCATCGCCGAAGCGCCCGCCCGGCGGTTAATCGCAATCGGCCGTAACAGTGCCAAACCCCAACCGAAGAATGGCAGCCACAACAGTTCGCGCTTGATGACCCACGCCACTGGCGGCAGGTACTGATGCAGGAACATCGTTTCCCAAGTGGACTGATGCTTGGCCATGATGATCACTGGCCGATCCGGAAGATGCTCCGCGCCGCTGATCTGGTAGTCGATCCGACAGGTCACCCATAACCACCAGAGATTGAATCGGCTCCAGTAGCGGGAAATACGGTAGCGTCGGGAAAAAGGTTGGGCGAAATTCAACACTAGCGCCAACGCCACTACCCCGGTTGCAGCAATCATGCCCAGTGAAAATAGCAGGGAGCGGCCTAACAGCGTCGGAGTGAGCGTTTCGACAGCGTCGGTTGGCGCGGACATTGGGTAACAGGATGAGGGATTATTGATGATTAGCGATCAGATAATCGGTCGCTGCCGACAGATCATTGAAGATCAGCACATTGGCGCAGACTTCCGCCTCCCGCTCGATTGTAGCCGTGCCGTTGCCGGTTCGAACCAGCAACGGCCAGGCGTTAGCCGCCCGGGCCGCCCGGATGTCGCGGACGCTGTCGCCAACCACCGGCACTCCTTGCAACGTGCATTTCAACCGTCGGTTGATTTCCAGCAACATGCCGGGATTGGGCTTGCGGAAGGGATTTGCCTCATCCACATCCGGACAGAAAAACACCGCGTCAATTTGCCCACCCGCATCCTGAGTCAGTCGGTGCATTTTCTTGTGGATCAGGTTCAGCATTTCCAGATCAAAAAATCCCCGACCCACACCGGACTGGTTAGTGGCGACCACCACCCGATAGCCGGCATGATTGAGCCGGGCGATGGCTTCCAGACTGCCGGGCAACGGAATCCATTCATCCGGCGATTTGATGTAGTCATCGGAATCCTGATTGATGACGCCGTCGCGGTCCAAAATGATCAATTTCATGGAGATTGGGTTTGCTGCACAATATTCGGAAGGAGTGCTTCATGTGAAACCATCAAACCGGTTGGATTTGGTCTTGGTCGATGTTCCACGTGAAACCATGAATCCGTGAAACCGGCGCCGCCGGTCAATGTTCCACGTGAAACCATGAAACCAGCAGATCAATCCTGCAAGCGCGAGAAATCCGCGACCCGCAGGAACAGGCTACCGAGTTCGTTCAGCAGGGCGATGCGGTTATCGCGCACCGCCACATCCTTGGCCATCACCAGCACCCGGTCAAAAAAGGCATCCACCGGTTCGCGCAACAAAGCCAGCCGGGTTAAGGCTTCACCGTAAAGACCCGCTTCCATCAGCGGAATCACTTCCGACGATAGCTCAACCAGCCGTCCCGCCAGCGCCTGTTCTTCGTCTTCCATTAGCAGGTCGGGGCGCACCTCGAATGGCAACACGGTTTCCACTTTTTTAAGGATATTGCGGATCCGCTTGTTGGCGGCAGCGAGACTGGCGGCCTCCGGCAATTCCCGAAACGCGCTGACCGCACGCACTCGCCGGTCGAAATCCAGCGGCCGGGTCGGGCGGCATTCCAGCACCGCATCAAACGTATCCGGTCGGATTCCCTGATCCAGATAATAGCTGCGCAGCCGATCCAGGAGGAACTCAAAGACATTTTCGATCACGTTTTCAGCGCGGATCGCTGCGTCAAAACCGGACGCAGCCCGCTCCAGCGTCTGAATCAAATCCAGGTTCAGCTCACCCTCAATCAGAATCCGCACTACGCCCAAGGCAGCCCGGCGCAAAGCAAACGGATCCTTGGTTCCAGTGGGCGGCTGGCCGATGGCGAAGATGCCCATCAGGGTATCCAGCCGATCCGCCAGCGCTAACGTCTGACCTGTGGCGGTCGCGGGTAACCGGTCACCGGCGAATCGTGGCAAATACTGTTCTTCCAGCGCTTGCGCCACTTCGGGCGCTTCCCGGTCATGTTGGGCGCAGTAACGGCCCATGATCCCCTGCAATTCGGGAAATTCCTGCACCATTTGGGTCATCAGATCGCATTTGGCCAGCCGCGCCGCTCGATCCGCCCAGTCCGGTTGTCCATGACTTTGCGTCGCGATAAACCGGGCCAGCGCCGCGACTCGCTCGCTCTTGTCGGCAACCGTGCCCAGCCGTTGCTGGAAAACGACGTGCTTGAGGCTTTCCTGCCGTGCCGCCAGCGGTTGCTTGCGGTCCAGATTCCAGAAAAATTCAGCGTCGCTGAACCGGGGGCGGATCACCCGCTCGTTACCCGCCCGTACCTGCGCCGGATCGCGGCTGACCAGGTTGGTCATCGTAATAAAGTGTGGCAACAGCCGGCCATGCCCGTCCACCACCGGAAAATAGCGCTGGTGATCCTGCATGGTGCTGATCAGCGCCTCGGCAGGCACATCCAGAAAGCGCCGCTCGAAATTGCCAGCCTGCGCGACCGGCCATTCCACCAGCGCGGTCACTTCGTCCAGCAATTCCGGCTGGATCACCGCGACCCCGCCCAAGTCCATCGCCGCCGCTTCGACCTGAGCGTGAACCACAGCGCGGCGCCCGTTGAAGTCGGCAATGACCTTGCCGGTTTCGGCCAGTTGCCGGGGATAGTCGGCAGGCGCCGTGATCGGGATCGGTTGCGGACAATGGAACCGGTGACCGTGGGTGGTGCGCCCGGTCTGGACGCCGAGAATCGTCGCCGGAATCACTTCATCGCCAAACAGCAGCACCGCCCAATGCACTGGCCGGACAAATTCATCATCGCGGTCGCCCCAGCGCATCCGCTTGGGAATCGGCAGCCCGGCGAGCGCATTGATCACGATGCCGGGAATCAGATCGGCGGTGGGCGCACCCGGTTCGAGGCTGACATGGACCAGCCATGCGCCCTTGTCGGTTTCCTGCCGGTGCAAATCGGCCACGGCCACCCCGCAGGAGCGGGCGAAACCTTCCGCCGCCTTGGTCGGCGTTCCATCCGGGCCAAAGGCGGCGCTGACTGCCGGACCTCGCCGCTCAAGCTGGCGGTTGGGCTGACGGGTCGGCAAATTTTCAATCAGTACCGCTAACCGGCGTGGAGTGGCGAAACGGCGCAGATTGTTACCGGGCAACCCGGCTTTTTCCAGACCGCTCTGAATGCCCTGCTCAAAGGCCAGTGACAAGGTGGACAGCGCCTTGGGCGGCAATTCCTCGGTACCGATTTCAATCAGCAGATCGCGCGCGTCAGACATGAGCCGCCGCCTCCTGGATAGTGGTGGGCTGCTGTGCTGCCGCTGACCGGGCGCACATCGGGAAACCACGCGCCGCGCGGGCGTCGTAATAGGCTTGGGCGACCGCTCGCGCCAGGGTGCGAACCCGCAGAATATAGCGTTGACGCTCGGTGACCGAGATCGCTTTGCGGGCATCCAGCAGGTTGAAGGTATGAGAGGCTTTCAAGACCATTTCATAGCCAGGCAGCGGCAGGCCCAGCTCGATCAGCCGTTTGCTCTCCGTCTCGCAGGTGTCGAACCAGACCTGCAGCGACGTGGTGTCGGCGTGTTCAAAGTTATAGGTGGACATCTCGACTTCATTCTGGTGAAACACGTCGCCGTAAGTCACCCGGCCCAGCGGTCCATCCGTCCAGATCAGATCGAAGACGCTTTCCACCCCTTGCAGATACATCGCGATCCGCTCCAGGCCATAGGTGATTTCACCGGTCACCGGTTTGCAATCCAGCCCGCCGACCTGCTGGAAATAGGTGAACTGGGTAATTTCCATCCCGTTCAGCCACACTTCCCAGCCCAGCCCCCAGGCGCCGAGAGTCGGCGATTCCCAGTTGTCCTCGACAAAACGGATGTCGTGAATCAGCGGATCGAGGCCGAGATATTTCAGCGAACCGAGATAGAGTTCCTGCAAGTCCAGCGGCGACGGCTTAATCACCACCTGATACTGGTAATAATGTTGCAGGCGGTTGGGATTGTCGCCGTAGCGGCCATCCGTGGGACGGCGCGACGGTTGCACATAGGCGGCGCTCCACGGTTCGGGGCCGATGGAGCGGAGGAACGTCGCGGGATGAAAGGTTCCCGCGCCCACTTCCATATCGTAGGGTTGCAGCAGCACGCAGCCCTGTTCTGCCCAGTAAGTCTGCAAGGCCAGGATCAGACCCTGGAAAGTCGACACATCGCGCACTGACGCCTCCAAAAGCGGACGGTAAAATCAAGGTTCAAGTATAACCCGGCAATGGAAGCGGATTCATCGCTCTCCTGTTAAGCGGATCAGCTTAATCACTTCATCCGGTCATCCGGTTAATTGGTCTTGCCCTCAGCGGAGGGCGAAGCCACCGGCACCGCCTTCAAGTATTCCAGCAAGCGCTTCGCCAGCGCCTCACGCTTCGCCGGGGGTTGACCCTCCAGCAAGGGCGGCATGGTCGTACCGGGTTTCACCCGGCTCGGTTCCAGCACCCAACGCAGAAAATCGCGGTCCTCAAGTCCCTGGACCTGCTGCGCTAAATTGCCCGGCCATTTCTCGCCGCCAAACCCGTTGATCTGGTGACAGCTCAGGCAATACTTCTGCGCGTCAGCCGCGGCCGGGGCGTAGCGTTCCGCCAGAGGTCCGGGAAGTAACGCCTCCAGGCGAGGAACCGATAGCCGGATTTGCGCCGCCTGATACGGCCAATAAGTCCCACCATCAGCGACCAATTCCGGCGCTTGGATATTGTCCCAAACCAGGTAGTACGGTCCCAAAGGCACGTTTTTCTGATTCTGGATCAGATTGTCGACGGTGAAGGCCGGCTGCCCTATCCGTTCGAACACCAGGTAAGCCCGGTAGCGCGTGAACCGTTCAACCGGGATGCGCGACACATACCCATCCAGCGCCCGAAATTCGATCTCCTGGCCGGCAGTGCGCCAGTCCCGGCCCAATACCGCATCCAGCACCGGTTCAGCGGGCCAGCCCCGATAGTCCACCCGGGTTTGCTGCCCCTGCGTACTCAAATGCGGTTCCACCACCTGGACCGTTTGGGGCGGTTGCTGGAGGATCTGCTGCAAGGCCGCCGGCTCTGGCAGCGATGTGGCTTGCGCCAGCGCACTGAAACCGTACAGCAACGCCGCTGCCAGAGTTACCCACGGACGCCACGGCCAGTACCAGCACCCTCGAAAGATGTTGCGTTTCATCGGCTATTTCTCGGCTGTTTCTCAGTGATCGTGATTCTGCAAACGAAATCCGGCGAACCACCCGCCACCGGCCGGGGGCAGGCGATGATGACCGCCCTTTAACCCGTTCCTTCCTCCCTGAAGGCCATTTCAAGATAGACCCTCCTGCGGTGATTGCCACTGGTGGCGGATGCGCGGCTATCATGCGCTGCCGTCGTCAGCGGGACGCCGGATAAAGACAGTTGCGTGTTGGAAAATCATCAAGTCGAAGTCCACTTTCGAAAATTCTCATGCTGAACCTTTTCTCAACCGGTTTATTCGCGGCCCATCGCCGGTCAATCTACATCGGGTTGGCCTTGATCGGGCTACTGATCCTGACCAGGCTGGCGCTGGATCGCCTGAACCAGCCGCTGCTGGATCGCGCCCAGCACACCTCGGCGCGGACGCTGGACAGTCAGGGTCGCATCCTGCGGGGTTTCAGCACCGCTCAGGGAACCTGGCGGTTGCCAGCGCGGGTGGCTGAGGTCGATCCGCTGTATGTGCAAATGCTACTGGCCTATGAAGATCAGCGCTTTGCAACCCATCCCGGCGTTGATCCGCTGGCGGTGAGCCGGGCGCTGGGACAGTGGCTGACACACGGCCGGATCGTTTCGGGCGCTTCGACCCTGACCATGCAGACCGCCCGCCTGCTGGAGCCGCATCCGCGCACTCTGGCCGGCAAGTTCGGCGAAATGCTCCGCGCCCTGCAACTGGAGCGGCGCCATAGCAAGGACGAGATTCTCGATTTTTACCTGACCCTGGCCCCTTATGGCGGCAATCTGGAAGGGGTGCGGGCGGCGGCGCTGGCCTGGTTTGGCAAGGAACCGATCCGGCTGACTGCGGCGGAAGCAGCGCTATTGGTGGTTTTACCCCAAGCGCCCTCCCGACTGCGTCCGGATCGCTTTCCCGACCGGGCGCGGGCGGCCCGCGACAAAGTGCTGGCGCGAATGGCTCAACTGGGCGTACTGAGCGAGCGGCAGGTCGCCGAAGCCCGTCAGGAGCCATTGCCGATGCGCCGGCATTCCCTGCCCTTTCTGGCCCCGCATCTGGCCGACCGGTTGCGCAAGCTGCGCCCGGAGGCGACCGACCATCGCACTTTCATTGACCGGAGTTTGCAGCAGAATCTGGAAACGCTGGCCCGGCAACAGCAGAGCGGGCTGGAACCGCACAGTAGCATGGCTGCGCTGGTCGTCGCCCATCGCGACCGGCGGGTGCTGGCTTATCTGGGGGCCAGCGATTTCTTCGATCCGCGCCGCGCCGGGCAGGTCGATATGACCCGGGCGATCCGCTCGCCGGGGTCGGCGCTCAAGCCGCTGGTATACGGTTTCGGCTTCGACGATTTGCTGATTCATCCCGAAACTTTGCTGGACGATGCGCCCACCCGGTTTGGCCATTACAGCCCCACCAATTTTTACAACACCTTTGCCGGACAACTGACAGTGCGCGAGGCGTTGCAACAGTCATTGAATATCCCGGCGGTGGCGGTGCTGAAACAGGTGGGACCGGGGCGGGTTGCGGCGCGGTTACGCGAAGCCGGACTGCCGCTGCACTGGAGCGCATCTCATCCACAACCGGGCTTGCCGCTGGTGCTGGGTGGGGTGGGGATGACTCTGGAGGAGCTGACCACGTTATATGCCGGCATCGCCACCGGCGGCCAAATTGCGCCATTGCGATTTAGCCCCGACGATCCGGAGGAGCCGGACCGATCCTTGTTAAGCGATACGGCCTGCTGGTATCTGAGCGAGATTCTGCGCAGCGCTCCACCGCCGCAAAATATCCCGACGGCCGGCAGCCTGGCCCGACCCCGAGCCATTGCCTATAAAACCGGCACGTCCTACGGGTTCCGCGATGCCTGGGCGCTGGGCTTTGACGACGATTACACGGTCGGGATCTGGGTCGGTCGCCCGGATGGTTCGCCCAGTCCAGGTCATTACGGGCGCAATACCGCCGCGCCGCTGCTATTCCGGGTCTTCGATCTGCTGCCGGAGCCGGTCGCTCGCCGATCCGCTGCGCCGCCTGCCGGCGTCCTGCAGGTCAGTCGGGAACAGTTGCCGGAGCGACTGCGCTATTTCCACCCCAACCGCGTCGCGCTCCATGTCGCCGGCGTTCCGCCGCTGAGCATCACCTTTCCGGTGGCGGGTTCAACGGTAGAACTGCCCGCTCAGGGCGGCGCACTGGCCGAATTGCCGTTGGCGGCGAAAGGCGGAGTTAAACCCTTGCGCTGGTTGGTAAACGGCCAGCCGCTGGCGGCAGTGGGCTGGCGGCGGGAGGCATTCTGGTTGCCGGATGGCGAAGGTCTGGCGCGGATTACGGTGCTGGATCAGGTCGGTCAGACGGCTAGCGCTGAGGTGTGGATCAGTCGGGGGAATTGACATCTTACTTGCTGTGAACGATGGGGATTCCTGTTTAGTTTCAATGTTGAATAACACACGGGTGAAAAAATCTATGCCAACCTCCTACTCGGAAATAAGACCAGATTGGTTTGAGCGAATTACGGGCTTTGCAGAGCGTTCTTACGCCGAAACGCGCGCTCACTTGAAAGTCGAGGGCGACAAACTGATCAATGTCCAGACAGGCCGACGCTACGGAATGGGTTGTCTGGAGGTGATCTCATTAGCCACCCTGCGCGAACGAGTCGGGCCGTTGCCTCGTTCCTCTGTGCCGGCAACATTGGGAACGCTCCGAGGAGATATTCGCCAACTGCACCTGGCCCCGGAACAGCAAAGCTCCCTGATCCAGGTAGCTTCCCAGTTCAACTTGCTGGAAATGGTAGGGCCGGATGTTATTCCCGAGAACGGCGTCTCGGATTATGTCTACGATCCAACCCAGGGTCCGGCTTGTGCAATAGCGGCTGGAGCTGGAACGATCTACCGCAACTATCTGGTTCCCCTGAATAGCGATTTCGGCCAGACCCGTGAACGACAAATTAATACGCTGGCTGACCTTGGGATGGCGCTGGGCCATGATGAAACGCCCTTGTGGGATTGGCGCAATGGCTATGCCCTGTGTACGTCTGAAGGTCTTGCGCGCATTCATGCCCATCTCAAAGCTGCTGATGTCGCTGAGCATGAGCGGCTGCGTGGGCTTGTGCGCATCGGTCTGCACTGGGACGTGGAAGTGACTGATGCGGCGGCTCCCGGCCCGCAAGTAACTCAAGCCTATTGCTCGGCGATGCCCGTAGCCTATGGGGTGCGACCCGTCAGCGCCTGGTCCTCTATTGCACAACTGGTGCTGGAAGCTGCCTACGAGGCGACGTTGCTCGCAGGTGTTCTAAATGCCCGCCGCAGCGTTTCCAACCGGGTGCTGATCACCAGCTTGGGTGGTGGAGCTTTCGGCAACGATAAAGATTGGATCGATGCGGCGATCGATCGCGCATTGGCCTTGGTCGGTGGTTGCGGACTGGAGATTCTTTGCGTGAAGCCATTCTAAGCCGTACGTTAAAACCAGACATAAAGAATAAGGCAAACGATTTTCAGAACGCGCCGCCCGGCAAGCCGGTTGATGGCGCGTTCGACAGGGAGTTAAGCGGGGGATTAATGGAGAACAACGGGAGCGGAGGCTTCGTGATGCTGGCGGTGATAGCACTCGGTGGATCCGGTGACAAACTCCGCACCGCAGGTCTGGCAGGTGTAGGCGTAGACCGCGTATTTCATCCCCGGGTTGTGCCATACAAACGGGGCCTGACCAAACTCGATGGGTTCATCCTGTTCAACGTGTGGGCTAAAGCAATTGGGACAACGAACTGTATTAGCCGCACGGGCTGCCGCCCGCCGTTCGATCTGTTCATGATGATGAAGAAGAGGGGAATTCATGTTCACGACTGCATACCCCGCGATTTGTTTCTTTCCGGTCAGTTGACCGCCGCGAAGTATAGCACTAATAACCTGATAAGTCATGTGGAATCAGGCCGTCGGAGTGCGACATGGGCGGCGATCATGACAGGAACTTGCCGCCGCCAGGCTGCGTCGGGATCACCGGTCAGCAGATGATGAAACAGCCCACAAGCGAACGCCCAGGTATCCAGCGCGACCGTCTGGGGTTCCAGACCATCGCACAGCGTCCCTCGTTCCTGAGCACGGCGGTAGGCGATCTCCACCTTGCCCAGAAAATCCAGCGCCGGTTTATTGATTTCAGCCTGCACCGTCGCGAACTCGTCAACGTACTCGCAGCGGGAAGCCATGATCTCGAAAATCTGCCGCACCTCGGGACGTTCCTCCAGGGTATGAAAGAACTCATTTAGCGCCTGTTCGATGCCATCCAGCGGGTCGGTCAACCCTTCCGCCAGCAACAAATCGTCGAGCCTGCTGAACAGGGGCAATGACACCTGTTCCCGCATGGCGAAGAACAAATCCGCTTTATCGGCGAAATGCCAATACACCGCGCCGCGCGTCACGCCCGCCGCCTTCGCGATTTTTTCCAGCGAGGTGCGACTGACTCCGCACTCGTGGAACACCAGGCGGGCGGCATGAATAATCTGCTGGCGGGTGCGCTCCGCATCTTCTTTCGTCTTTCGAGCCATACCATTTTCTTCCGGGCAACGAATCCTTTTATATACATACACGATTGTATATAATCATGCAACTTTCGCCGATTTTGGAGATCGCCGTGTTTCGCACTCAAATCCCGCCGCGCCGTCGCCCTGGATCGCTACGCCCTCTGCCTCATGGCCTGGTCCTGGTTGCGACGCTAATCGCCGGCTGCTCGAAATCCGGGTCGGAGACGCCCAAACCGCCTGCCGCGCCGCCGCCCCTGCCGGTCACGGTCATCGCCGTGCAACCGACCCGAGCGCCCATCACCGTCGAGGTCATGGCGCAGACCGAGGGCGCCAAGGAAACCGAAGTCCGTGCCCAGGTCGGCGGGATTCTGGCCAAGCAGCTCTATCACGAAGGCGCGCCGGTGAAAGCCAGGCAACCGCTGTTCCAGATCGACCGAAAACCCTACGACATCGCCCTGGCCCAAGCTCGCGCCAACCTGGCCGAGGCCAGGGCCAAGGTCGATCAGGCGGCCCGGGAAGAAGCGCGGCTCCAAGGACTGCTGGCCAAGCAATACATCAGCCGCAAGTCCTATGACGATGCGGTCTCCGCCAGCGCGATGGCCAAGGCGGTCCAGCAATCAGCGGAAGCGGCGGTGCATAAAGCCGAGCTGGATCTGTCCTACACCACCGTCGTTGCGCCAGTGGCGGGACTTTCCAGCCGCGCTGTGAAGTCGGAAGGGAATCTGATTTCTACCGGCGACGACAGCCTGTTGACCTCGATCCATCAATCCAACCCGATGTGGGTGCGCTTCAGCCTCTCCGAAAGCGACATGGCCCGCTTGCCGGGGGGCCGGTTGACCCAGCAGACCGTGACCGGGGTTGAATTGAAGTTGCCGGACGGCTCGGTCTATCCCCTGACCGGCCAGCTTAATTTCCTCGCCAGCAGTATCGATCCGACCCTCGGCACCCAGCAGTTTCGCGCCGAGTTCGAAAACCCGGACGGCGCGTTGTTGCCCGGCCAGTTTGTTCGCGCCCGGATTCTGGCGGGTGAACGGGAAGGGGTGTTTCTGGTGCCGCAGGCGGCGGTCGCACAAACCGAACAGGGGACGCTGGTGTTCCTAGCCGATGCCGAAAACAAGGTCGCGCCCCGTCCGGTGCAGGCGGGCGCGTGGCAAGGCAAGGACTGGGTGATTCTGGGCGGACTCAAGGCCGGGGATCAGGTGATTGTGGATAATCTGATGAAATTACGGCCCGGCGCGCTGGTCGCACCGCATCCACCGCAACCCCCGCCTGGTGCCGCTCCGGATGGCAAGAGCGCCACTCCCACCGAACGCAAAAGTTAAACGGAACGCGCTATGTCCCGATTTTTCATTCATCGCCCGATTTTCGCTGCGGTCATCTCGATCATCATCGTCATTGCCGGGCTGATGGCGGCTCGGGCGCTGCCCATCGCCCAGTACCCGGACATTACCCCACCCACGGTCATCGTGACCGCTACCTATCCGGGCGCTTCCGCCGAAACCTTGATCCGGACGGTAGCCGCGCCGATTGAAGAACAGCTTTCCGGGGTCGAGCGGCTGCTCTATTTCAGTTCCACCGCAGCGTCCAACGGCCAGCTCGTCACCACGGTCACCTTCGAGGTGGGGACAAATATCGATATGGCCACGGTGAATGTGAATAACCGGGTCAAGATCGCCGAACCCCGCCTGCCGGATGTGGTGCGCCAGTACGGCGTCAGCGTCCAGAAACGCTCTAACGATATTTTAATGGTGACCACCCTCACCTCGCCGGACAGCAGCCGCAGCGCCCTGTATCTGTCCAACTACGCGCTGGCTAATGTTCTGGATGAACTCAAGCGCTTGCCCGGCGTCGGCGATGCCCAGATTTTTGGGGCGCTGGACTATTCAATGCGGGTCTGGCTCAAACCGGATCGAATGGCCCAGTTGAAAATCACCACGACCGACGTGGCCCAGGCGGTCGCCGCCCAGAACAAGCAGAACGCCGCCGGCAAGATCGGCCAGGAACCGGCGCCTGAAGGTCAGCAACTGGTCTACACCGTGACCGCCAAAGGTCGGCTCATTTCGCCCGAACAGTTCGGCGACATCATCATCCGGGCTGAAGGTCCCGGCGGGGTGCTGCGTCTGCGCGACATCGCCCGGGTTGAACTGGGGGCGCAAAATTACGATGCGTCCACCCGACTGCTGGGCAAACCGGTGATTGGCATCGGTATTTTTCTCCAGTCCGGGGCCAATGCGCTCGAAGTCGCCCAGTCGATCCGCGCCCGGATGGATGAGTTGAAACAGAAATTCCCGTCCGGCGTAGATTATGTGGTGCCGTTCGACACCACCAAATTTGTGGACGCCTCGATCCGGGAAGTTCTTACCACCCTAGTCGAGGCGCTGTTGCTGGTCGTCGCGGTGGTTTACCTGTTCCTGCAAAGCTGGCGGGCGACCCTGATTCCGATGATTGCGGTGCCGGTATCGCTGATTGGCGCGTTCGCCGGACTGTGGGTGTTCGGCTTTTCGATCAATACCCTGACCCTGTTTGCGATGGTGCTGGCGATTGGCATCGTGGTCGATGATGCGATTGTGGTGCTGGAAAACGTCGAGCGGCTGATGTCGGAACAGAAAATGCCGCCAATGGAAGCCGCGATTGAAGCAATGCGGGAAGTGTCCGGCGCAGTGGTAGCTATCGTGCTGGTGCTGTGCGCGGTGTTCATCCCGGTGAGTTTTCTCGGCGGCATTGCCGGCAAGCTTTATCAACAGTTCGCTGTGACTGTGGCGATTTCGGTGGTGCTATCCGGGATCGTCGCGCTGACCCTGACCCCGGCCCTGTGTGCGCTGCTGCTCAAAACCCAGCATGAAGAGTCGCGGCTGTTCCGTCCGTTTAACCGCCTGTTTGACTGGTTCACCCGCTCCTACACCCGCACGGTGAATCTCACCCTGCACCATCGGATCATCGGCACGGTCGCTTTCACCCTGGTGATCGGCGGCTGCATCTTCCTGTTTCGCAGCGTGCCGGGCGGTTTTGTGCCCGCCGAAGATCAGGGCTATCTGATCAGCGCCCTGATGCTGCCGGACGGAGCCAGCCTGCAACGCACTCAGGCGGCTGGCCAGCAATTTCAGGAGATGATCGTTCAGGACCCGGCAGTGGCGCGGGTTTTCGTCATTTCGGGCAATGACCTGGTGGGCGGCGGGCAGAAAACCAACGCTGGCACCGTGTTTATTCCGCTCAAGGACTGGGACGAACGCACCGCCGTAGCCGGTGATCTGGCCAAGAAATTCATGGGCTTGGGAATGCGGCTGCCGGATGGTCTGGGGCTGGTGTTCAACCCGCCGGCGATTCGCGGGCTGGGGGCGGCGGGCGGCTTTGAGGCTTATATTCAAGCCCGGGGCGACAGTGATCCCCGGAAACTGGCAGAGGTAATCCAGCCCTTCATGGACGCGCTGAAAAAGCGCCCGGAACTGGTCGGGATCAATACCTTTTTCCGCCCGACCTCGCCGCAGCTCTATGTGGAAGTGGATGAAGCCAAAGCGATTGCCCTGGGCATTCCGGTCGCCGATGTGTACCAGACCCTCCAGGCGACGATGGGTGCGCTGTACGTCAATGATTTCAACTTCACCAATGGCCGCACCTACCGGGTGCAACTTCAGGCCGATGCGCCGTTCCGCTCCGATCCGGAGGATTTGGGCCAGGTCTATGTGCGCTCCGCCAAGGGCGCGATGATTCCGGTTTCGGCGCTGATCACGGTGCAATCAGTGGTCGGCCCGGAACAACTGGAGCGGTTTAACGGCTTTCTGGCGGCCAAGGTGCTGGGTAATTCCCTGCCCAGGATTAGCACCGGCGAGGCGATTCAGATTGTGGAGGATGTGGCCAAAGAGGTGTTGCCGACCGGTTATGAGCTGGCCTGGACCGGGCAGGTTTTTCAGGAAAAGCGCACCGGCTCGACCTCGGCGATTGCTTTCGGCTTTGGCATCGTGATGGTGTTTCTGATTCTGGCCGCCCAGTACGAGAAATGGTCATTGCCGCTGGCGGTAATTCTGGCGGTGCCGTTCGCCCTGCTGGGCGCATTGGCGGCAGTCATGATCCGGGGAATGCCGAATGACATCTATTTCCAGATCGGGCTGGTGGTGCTGATCGGGCTGGCGTCCAAGAACGCGATTTTGATCGTGGAGTTCGCCTCACAGAAACAGGCCGAGGGAATGAACGTCCTGGACGCGGCGCTGGAAGGCGCCCGGTTGCGACTGCGCCCGATTGTGATGACCTCGCTGGCGTTCATCCTGGGCGTATTCCCGCTGGTGATTTCCACTGGCGCCGGTTCTGCCGCCCGGCGGTCAATGGGCACCGGCGTATTTGGGGGAATGCTGGCGGCGACTTTCATCGCCACGATTTTCATCCCGATGTTCTTTACCTGGCTGTCGGGACGCAAGGCGGCGCGACGGGCGCTGGATCATGCTGACGTGATGGTTGAGAAGGCGGCGTCTTCCGAAGCTTGACCGTTTATCCGTTGTCATCCTCATCATCCGCCGCTCGGTGAGGCACCGGCAGGGTCGGAAAAAGGGAACTACTCAGACATCCGGCGTAGGGTAGGTACGGGTCCACCTTCCCCCAATCCTCTGTTAAAGGTGGGCCGTGCCCACCCTACCTTGGCTAGCTAGTGCTTGAACCGACCTCAAATGACTTCACAGCTAGGTAGGGCGGATAAGGCGCTTGCGCCCAGTCCTTTTAAGGTCATCCATAAGGCATTATATAATAAACAAATTTTTACCAAACTATCGAGGTGTTCCCAATATTTAGCGAAGTCTTCGAGGGGTTTGTCAAGGATCATCATGTCGCGATTATGGTGCGCATGTTGCTAGATAATTTGTTAAACGCCGACGTAACTACCTACTACACCTGCCTTAAAAAACGTTAAACTCAGCGAATGTCAAACTTACCCGACGCCCCGAACCTCCTCAAGGCGCTAGTCAAGCAGCTCTTGGAGAAGATTGAGCAACGCGAAGC
>JADLEK010000007.1 GCA_020846135.1 Gammaproteobacteria bacterium | reverse complement strand
TATGGTTCATCGCGGGTTGTTGTGGAATTTGCCCTGTAAAGCCGGTTTTACCCCATCAAGAGGGTTGAAATTTACACTGGGACATTGCCAATCAATAGGTTATCTAGATCGCCTCGCTGAGGTGGGATTGGTTCCACAACAAACCACGATGAACCGAAATTATTCAGTAACATGATTTAACTACATGACTTTGCTCTATAAGAATTCCAATGCGGCATCAACATAATTCCAGTTAGCGGAGGCAAATCCAGTAGTAAAGAACAAGGTTGACCCATACAGAAAATCGGGGCCGCATATAGATCTTCATTGACCATTCCGCCCCCACCATAACAACTTGCATCGGAATTCAAAACTTCATGATAAAGACCAGGCACTGGTACGCCAATCTGATAACCAATACGACTAGTTGCAGCAAAATTAAGAATAACGATCACTGGATTAGATTCACTACCACCATGACGTAGGTAAACAGCAACTGATTGAGCAGCATCATGACAGTCCAACCATTGAAAACCCTCTTGAACAAACTCTTGCTCATATAAACTAGCAGTAGATCGATACAGATGATTCAAATCACAAATTAACCGCTGAATACCACGATGCTCAATCTGACTCAGTAAATCCCAGTCTAACATTCCAGCATGATCCCATTCTCTTTCCTGAGCAATCTCATTGCCCATAAATAAAAATTTCTTACCAGGATAAGTCCACATATATAAATAGAGCAACCGCAGATTAGCAAAACGCTGTGGACGATCGCCAGGCATTCGTGTTAATAAAGAACCTTTGCCATGAACAACCTCATCATGAGATAATGGCAACATAAAGTTTTCAGTAAAAGCATAAAGTAAACCAAAAGTTAGCAATTCATGATGATGGCGACGCAGTGCCGGATCAATAGACAGATATTCCAAGGTGTCATGCATCCAACCCATATTCCATTTCATACCAAAGCCTAATCCCCCCATCCATGAAGGTCGAGTTACTAATGGCCAAGCTGTTGATTCTTCCGCAATCATTAATACCCCAGGATGACGACGATGAATAATTTCATTGAGTTCACGCAGGAAAGCAATAGCCTCAAGATTCTCATTACCCCCAAAAGGATTAGGCGCCCACTCTCCAGAATCACGGGCATAATCTAAATAAAGCATGGAAGCAACTGCATCAACCCGTAAACCATCTAAATGGCATTCTTCCAACCAGAAACAGGCGCTAGCTAATAAAAAATTTTTAACCTGATTTCGACCATAATTAAATACTAAGGTCCCCCAACCTCGATGTTCACGACGAGCAGGATCTTCGTGTTCATAAAGATAAGCACCATCAAACCGCGCTAACCCATGATCATCCTTAGGAAAATGACCGGGCACCCAGTCAAGGATGACGCCAATGCCTGCTTGATGGCAATAATCCACAAAACAGCGAAAGTCACTCACTGCGCCATGACGACTCGTTGGAGCAAAATACCCAGTAGGCTGATAACCCCAAGACGCATCCAGCGGATGTTCAGTAATAGGCATCAACTCAATATGAGTAAAACCCAATGCACTCACATAAGCGACCAGACGCTGGGCCAAATCAGCATAGCTCAAATAACCACCTTGCTCATCGCGCTGCCAAGAACCTAAATGTACCTCGTAGACCGTCAACGGAACCCGAGTCCAATCCTGTCGCCGACGCCGAGCCATCCAAATTTCATCGCGCCAAACATAAACAGCATTATCAACAACAATCGAGGCCGTCGCTGGCCGACGCTCAAAAAAACGTCCATAAGGATCACTCTTGCATAAGAATTCGCCGGACTCCTGAGGATCAATTGCAAACTGATAGCGCATCCCAATAGCTACGCCGGGAATAAACAGTTCCCAGACGCTACCCCGTCGCCGGAGTAAATGCTGCCTCCTATCCCAACCATTGAAATCTCCAACCACGCTAACACGATGGGCATTTGGCGCCCACACTGAAAACAATACGCCAGTGATATCATTTACAGCTCGCGCATGAGCACCCAACACTCGATATGCGTGCAGATGGCGGCCTTCATTAAAGAGATGCAAATCATACAAGCTGAGCTGTGGAGCAAAGCTATAAGGATCGTGAACGATGAATTTCTGACCAGTGGCATCAACCCAAGCTAATCGATAATGTGTAGGCAAGATCTCGGCAGGACCTTGCCACTCGAAGACATCCGTATTGGCCAGTCGGCGCAGGGGTCGATCAACCTCAATCAACCAAGCACACTGAGCCCCGGGCAGGAAAACCCGAACAATCGCCTGGTTGCCACAACCATGACGACCCAGCAGCGCAAACGGATCGGGATGGCGTCCCTCATGTAGCAAGGTGGCGTCAATCATTGCGCAGCGGCTGAACAAACTGAATTTTGAAGTTCATGATGATCGGAGTAATTCATCGAGGAGGTTGATTTTCCCCGGTTATCTAACAATCCGGTGGCAAAAAAATGCATTACACCTACTATATAGGAGTTTCCAACGGCTGTTCAAAGTTCGTGTTGGACTACCTAGCCGGATACGAGGTTGAAATCGCTACCCAGCGGGATGACCTCGAACCATAAACTGAGAAGCATAGCAAAGAGAGATAGTAAACGCATGAGCGCTGTGATGACTTCGCGATTTGTCAGCCGCCTGACCCGAGACACCTTGGCATTAATTCTGGCAGGGGGACGTGGAACTCGGTTGAAACAGTTGACTCTTTGGCGAACAAAGCCAGCGACACCCTTTGGTGGTAAATACCGAATCATTGACTTTCCACTCTCAAACTGTATCAATTCAGGAATTCGGCGAGTCTGCGTCCTGACCCAATATAAAGCACATTCATTAATCAAACATATTCAGCGTGGCTGGGGGTTTTTGCGCGGCGAGTTTGGCGAGTTTGTAGAACTGCTTCCGGCACAGCAGCGGTTGGATGAAGAATCCTGGTATCAAGGCACTGCTGATGCAGTTTATCAAAATCTGGATATTATTCGCGGTCATGATCCCCGATTTGTACTAATTCTAGCTGGCGATCATATTTATAAAATGGACTATGGCCCCATGTTAGCGCACCACGTCGAGCATCAGGCCGATGTAACGATTGGCTGTGTAGAGGTATCAAAGGAGCGCGCACACGAGTTTGGAGTATTAACCCTAAATGATAAGGATGAAGTCACTGGTCTAGTAGAAAAGCCACAGGATCCAGAAACTCTGCCAAGACGAGATAATATCTCACTAGCCTCCATGGGAATTTATGTGTTTAGCACCGAATTCCTATACCAACAACTAGCCGAAGATGCCCACCTGAAAGACTCACAGCACGACTTCGCACGGGATATTCTACCCCGACTGCTTGGCAAAAACCGTGTGTTCGCTTACCCATTCCATGATGTGCAGACCAAAGCGCAAAACTACTGGCGCGATGTTGGTACTGTAGATGCCTTTTGGGAAGCGAATATGGAACTGGTTGGAATTGACCCGGAACTGGATCTGTATGATGAACGCTGGCCAATCTGGACTTATCAAGATCATGCGCCCCCTGCCAAATTCGTCTTCGATGACGATGACCGACGCGGAATGGCTGTCGATTCAATGATTGCAGATGGCTGTATTATTTCAGGAGGCTATGTAAATCATTCCATGTTGTTTCAGAGAGTACAGGTTCATTCCTATGTCGAGCTGCGTGATGCTGTAGTCTTACCGGGAACAGATATTGGCCGCTCTTGCCGGTTACGGCGGGTTATCATGGAACGAGGCTGTGTGATTCCCCCAGGGACAGTGATCGGCGAAGATCCTGAGGAAGACGATCGACGTTTCCATCGCACCGAAAAAGGTGTGGTGCTGGTAACCCCGGAAATGCTGGGACAAGAATTTCACCATGGCAGCTAAGTCAACTACCCCGCACTAAATGGTGAAGCTTGTAAGAGCAAGTCTTGAAGTTGACCAGACCCTAAAAACAGGGGTATCTCGCGGAGAATTTGATAACTTGGAATAAAGCATCACCCATTTTTCAATCAGTTATTTTTTACCTCACAATTCTGACTAACCATTGATCTGGAGTATTACATGAAGGAAATTTCACCCTTGTCCCGTCGACGCACCGGGATGCTATTGCATCCGACTTCATTGCCAGGTGGCTACGGGAATGGTGATCTGGGGGCGGATGCCTACCGGTTCGTAGATTTTATAGCTACTTGCGGTTTTAGCGTCTGGCAAACGCTGCCACTGGGACCGCCGCATGATGATTTGTCACCCTACTCAGCGCAGTCGGTTCACGCAGGCAATCCCCGATTGATTGCATTGGAGCCACTGATTGAAGCTGGTTGGCTACAAAAGGATGGTGGACTAACCCATGGCGAGGAGGGCTGGACTTACCGGCAGCGGCGATTAGTTGAGGCGCGACGGGGTTTTCAGGCACGAGGAGGCGCTGAACAAGCCGTTTATCGGGACTTCCAGCGTCAACACGGATATTGGCTGGATGATTATGCCTTGTATCAAGCGATCCGAATGGCCCATAGCCGGCGGGGCTGGTTTGACTGGCCGGCTGATCTACGGGATCGACAACCAGCTGCATTAGCAACAGCGCGGCGACAATATAGTGAAACTTTGGCTCAGTGCCAGTTTGAACAATTTCTGTTTTACCAACAATGGGGAGCGCTTAAGCAATATGCTAATGAGCGCGGAATTCTCATGTTTGGCGATATTCCGCTGTTTGTTGGCTATGACAGCGCCGATGTATGGTCGCGGCGCGATGAATTTATGCTAGATCGGCAAGGTCAACGGGAAGTCGTGGCTGGAGTACCGCCTGACTATTTTTCAGCCGATGGTCAGTTATGGGGTAATCCGCATTACGCCTGGGAGCGGATGAAAAAAGACGGCTTTCAATGGTGGAAGGAGCGGATTCGTACCCAGCTCACGCAATTCGATTTACTGCGAATTGATCATTTCCGGGGGTTGGAAGCCTATTGGGAAATTCCAGCCAGTGCTAAAACTGCAGTCAAAGGGCGTTGGCAACCCGCGCCGGGCGATGCGCTGTTTCAGGCATTAACTGCGGAATTTGGAGCATTGCCACTGGTAGCTGAAGATTTGGGTATTATTACTCCGGAAGTCGAAAAACTACGCGATGATCATGGTTTACCGGGCATGAAGGTGTTGCATTTCGCCTTTGGCGGTGGAGCCGATAATCCCTATCTGCCGCATAACCATATCGTCAATTCTGTGGTTTATACCGGAACCCATGACAACAATACGACGCTAGGCTGGTTTAATGAGCTGGATCAGCCGACTCGCGCTCATTTATTCGATTATCTGGGTGGTGGGCAGGAACAAATGCCGGGATTACTGGTGCGGGCAGCATTTGCTTCAGTAGCACGGTTAGCGGTTGTGCCTTTGCAGGATGTGCTGGCGCTTGGTGGCGAACATCGAATGAATCAGCCAGGCGTTGCTAATGGTTGCTGGCGTTGGCGGTTTAACTGGGATCAGGTGAAACCCGACATTGCCGGACGTTACCGGCATTGGCTGGAACTGTACGGGCGAGTTTAATTTTAAAAGTTAAAGGTTATAAGGTTAAAACCAGAACCTTTAACTTTTAACGTAGTTTCTTCGAAAGAAAAAGGGTTAATAATGCTACAGAATCAATGTGAGTTCATCGACGTAAAGCGATTATATACCATCATCACAACCCTGCGCGATAAATCGCCACTTGTTCATAACATCACCAATTTTGTGGTGATGAACAACACCGCCAATGCGCTGCTGGCCATCGGCGCATCGCCAGCGATGATTCATGCCATTGATGAAGTAGAAGACTTTGTTGCCATTAGTCAAGCGCTGATAGTCAATATTGGAACGCTGGATTCTGTATGGATTGCTGCTTGTAAGCTGGCAGCGATTAAAGCGAGTAATATCGGTATACCGTGGATTCTCGATCCCGTTGGAGCTGGAGCAACGCCTTATCGCCAAACTGCGGCGAGCGCCCTAGCCCAGTTGAAACCAACCGTGATTCGCGGCAACGGCTCAGAAATTCTGAGCGTGGCGCAACAAGCAGGGGAGGGCAGGGGCGTTGATAGCCTGCATGGTTCGGAAACTGCCCTTAATGCGGCGAAACACTTGGCGAAGTTGACCAAGGGAATTGTCGCTGTTACTGGTGCAGTGGATTATGTCACTGATGGAACACAAGTTGCGGAAATCCACAATGGGCATCCACTGATGACGCGGGTAACCGGACTGGGTTGTTCAGCCACGGCAGTTATCGGAGCTTTTCTGGCGGTAGAACCGAACGCTTTTACCGCAACGGTAACGGCATTGACATTCTTTGGCGTTGCCGGAGAGTTGGCTGCGGAAAGATCACCTGGTCCAGGAACATTGCAGATCGCGTTACTGGATACACTGTATGCGCTGGACGAAGCAACATTCAGTCAACGCGCACTGGTGAAACCCTACGTCAATTGAAGAGGAAACTCAGGGAACAGAATCGAGTGCACTAATGGACCATTGGGGCTAAAAAAAGCCACGCTGCCATTCGCATCGCACGTCCAGACTTCCCGCGCCCCTTGCTCAAAATAGAGTTGTCGCTTGGTCTGCATTTCTTTCCCGGTATTCGCCGAAGAAAGCACTTCTACACACAACTCCGGCGCAATTGAACACTCCACTTCAGACCAGATAATAGCGAGTCTCTCCGGAGATACCCATGCAACATCAGCGACTTTTGTCCCCTTCCGAGTCGTAATAGCGCACTCGACTATTGCTCTTCCGTCTGGCGCAAGGGTACGAACCGGTAAGCAATTTCTCCCTGATAGATCGAGTGATAAACCTTGGTTGGCACCATAATAATCTTCCCGGTCTCGTCCAGTTCGATCTTGAAGGGTAAATTCTGTAAAGCAGGATGTTCACACACTTCCAGCCAGTTCATCGCTTCCACCTCTCGCTGATTAAACCAAAGGTTAAAGGAAACACAAGCCTTTAACCTTTGGTCCTTAACCTTATTTCAAACCGGCAATTCCGAACTACCCATAAGGAATTCATCCACTGCCCGAGCGCATTGCCGACCTTCCCGAATCGCCCAGACCACCAGCGATTGGCCACGTCGCATATCGCCAGCACTAAATACCTTATTCAGCGAACTCTGATAATCATTAGTTCCGGCGCGGATATTGCCACGCTCATCTAACGCCACACCTAACTCCTGCAACATGCCTACATGCACTGGATGAACAAAACCCATCGCCAGCAACACCAAATCCGCTTTGATTTCAAACTCGCTGTCTGGTGACTCAATCATGGTTTGCCGACCATTAATCATCAGCCATTCCAACCGGGAAACCCGAATGGCGGTAATTTGACCGTCAGTTCCAAAAAAGGCTTTAGTCGTCACTGCCCAATCGCGCTCACAGCCTTCTTCATGGGATGAGGAGGTACGCAATTTCATCGGCCAGTTCGGCCAACTCAATAACTTATTTTCATGCAGAGGTGGCTTAGGCATGATTTCCAATTGAGTTACGGAACACGCGCCTTGCCGAATCGAGGTTCCTACACAGTCAGAACCTGTGTCACCACCACCAATTACTACAACGTGTTTATCCGTCGCCAGAATTTCGATATCCGGAGCAATTTTTTGTCCGGCGACCCGACGATTTTGCTGGGTCAGAAAGTCCATCGCGTAGTGAATACCGCGCAATTCCCGACCGGGTGCATTGAGATCGCGTGGTAGTTCCGATCCCCCCGCCAGCACAATGGCATTGAACTCGGCCAGCAATTGGCGGGCGGAAATATCAACGCCAACGTGATTATTAGGCCGAAACTCGATACCCTCAGCCTGCATTTGCGCCAGACGCCGGTCAATCAGCACCGTTTCCAGCTTAAAATCAGGAATGCCATAGCGCAGCAATCCGCCAATCCGGTCATTTTTCTCGAAAACCACGACCTGATGACCCGCTCGCGCCAGTTGTTGCGCACAAGCCAGTCCCGCAGGACCGGAACCCACTACCGCCACCCGTTTACCAGTGCGATGCTTGGCAATCTGCGGCGTGACCCAGCCTTCCGCCCAGCCCTTATCAATGATCGCGCATTCAATGTCCTTAATCGTAACCGGCTGATCGTTGAAATTAAGCGTGCAGGAAGCTTCACAGGGCGCCGGACAAATCCGTCCGGTAAACTCTGGGAAGTTATTGGTGGAATGCAACACATCCAGCGCCTCACGCCAATTACCCCGGTAAACCAAATCATTCCAGTCGGGGATGATGTTATGCACCGGACAGCCGCGATGGCAGTAAGGAATCCCGCAATCCATACAGCGGGCAGCTTGTTCGCGCATCTTCGGTTCCGGCAGCGGAACCACAAAATCGCGGAAGTGCTTAACCCGCTCTTCGACCGGGGCGTAACCGTGATCATCACGGGTGATTTCCAGAAAACCTGTTGGCTTACCCATTGCTCTTTAACCTTTAGCCTTTAATCCGAATTCACACCGCAACACTGATTTTCTCAGCATTCTGCGCGGCACTGGCCTTCTGCATATCCTGCAACGCCCGCCGGTAATCCAGCGGCATAATCTTGACGAATTTCGGCAACAGTTCGCGCCAGTGTTCCAGCACCCGTTGGGCGGGTTCACTACCGGTATAAACGGCGTGGCGGGCCACCAAAATCTGCAAGCGCAGGGCGTCATGGCGCAACAGGTCGTCAGGGAGTGGCCTCTCGGCCAGCGCCCGCCAGTCGTCACGCAATACCACGACTTTCAGCGATTCCTCGATGTCATTCAGCGGTTCCAGCGCGACCATCGCCCGATTGGCATGGCGGGCGAAGTCGCCGGCTTCATCGAACACATAGGCGATGCCGCCACTCATCCCGGCGGCAAAATTGCGCCCGATCAGTCCCAGCACCACCACCACACCGCCGGTCATGTATTCACAGCCGTGATCGCCGGTACCCTCGACCACCGCCAGCGCCCCGGAATTCCGCACCCCGAACCGTTCGCCGGCGACGCCCCGGAAATAGCATTCGCCGGCAATCGCGCCATACAGGACGGTGTTGCCGACAATAATATTGTCCTCGGCTCGCAAGCAGCTGTCCGGGCCGGGGTAAATGATGATCCGCCCGCCAGACAGTCCTTTGCCGACGTAATCATTAGCTTGACCGGCTAAATCCAGCGTCACGCCCCGCGCCAGGAATGCGCCAAAGCTCTGGCCGGCGGTGCCGTTCAAGCGGATATAGATGGTGTCATCGGGCAGCCCGGCATGACCGTAGCGCCGGGCAATCTGGCCGGACAGCATCGCGCCGGTGGTACGGTCGGTGTTACGAATCGGGGTTTCAATCCGCACCGGCTGGCGGGATTCCAGAGCCGGCATGGCCTGAGCGATCAAGTGATGATCGAGAACGCCATCCAGACCGTGATTCTGTTCTTCACAGTGGTAGAGAGCGACGCCGGGCGCGGCGGGCGGAATCGCCAGCAACCGGCTGAAGTCGAGTCCCCGCGCTTTCCAGTGGTGAATGGCGCGGCGCATATCCAGCCGGTCGGTGCGGCCAACCATTTCATCAAAGGTGCGAAAACCGAGTTGCGCCATCAGCTCCCGGACTTCCTGCACCAGGAAAGTGAAGAAGTTGATGACATGGGCCGGCTGACCGGGGAAGCGTTTCCGCAATTCGGCATCTTGGGTGGCGACCCCGACCGGGCAGGTGTTGAGGTGGCATTTCCGCATCATCACGCAACCGGCGGCGATCAATGCGCCGGTGCCGAAGCCGAAGCTGTCCGCGCCGAGCAATGCGCCAATGATCACATCGCGGCCCGTCCTTAGCCCGCCGTCAACCTGCACTTCAATCCGCCCGCGCAAGGCGTTGCGCACCAGGGTTTGATGGGTTTCAGCCAGCCCGATTTCCCACGGCGATCCGGCGTTCTGAATCGAGGTCAGCGGACTGGCACCAGTGCCGCCATCTTCGCCGGAAATGGTGACGTGATCAGCATGGGCCTTGGCGACCCCGGCGGCAACGGTGCCGACCCCGATTTCGGAAACCAGCTTGACGCTGATCTCCGCCTTGGGATTGGCGTTTTTCAGATCGAAGATCAGTTGCGCGAGGTCTTCAATGGAATAAATGTCATGGTGCGGTGGCGGCGAGATCAGACCGACGCCGGGGGTGGAATGGCGCACCCGGGCGATCCAGTCATTGACCTTGTGGCCGGGCAACTGGCCGCCTTCGCCGGGTTTGGCGCCCTGGGCCATCTTGATTTGCAGCATGTCGGCGTTGACCAGATATTCAGTGGTCACCCCGAAGCGGCCGGAAGCGACCTGCTTAATCGCCGATCGGATCGAATCACCGTTATCCAGCGGGATATAACGGGCCGGGTCTTCGCCGCCTTCACCGGTGTTGGAGCGTGCGCCCATCCGGTTCATGGCAATGGCCAAGGTGGTGTGCGCTTCCCAGGAAATCGAGCCGAACGACATTGCGCCGGTCGCCAGCCGCTTGACGATTTCCGCCGCCGGCTCTACTTCATCCAGCGACAGCGGTTGACCGGCAAAGCGGAACTCGAACAGGCCGCGCAGGTTGCGGAGATGGTCGCGCTGATCGTTCATCGCCCGGCTGTAGTTTTTGAACTGCTCATAATCACCGGAGCGAACCGCGTGTTGCAGCAGAGAAATGGTTTCTGGAGTCCAGGCGTGTTCCTCGCCGCGCAACCGGTAAGCCAGTTCGCCGCCGACATCAAGGGCGTTGCGGTAGAGCGGGGCGTTGCCGAAGGCTTGTTGATGCCGGCGCACCGTTTCGCGGGCGACCTCAATCAGACCGATGCCTTCGATCACGCCCTGAGTGCCGGTGAAATAGCGATCAATAAATTCGCTGGCCAAGCCGACCGCCTCGAAAATCTGCGCCCCACAATAGGACTGGTAGGTGGAAATGCCCATCTTGGACATGACCTTGAGAATACCCTTGGCAATGGCCTTGGTGTAATGCTCATGGGCTTCGATTTCGGTCATTTTCTGCGGCAGGTGAGCGAGCGAAGCTGACAGGGTGTCAAGCGCCAGCCACGGGTTAATCGCTTCCGCGCCGTAACCGGCCAGCAGGCAGAAATCGTGAACCCGCTTGACCTCACCGGTTTCCACCACCAGCCCGACTTCGGTGCGGAGGCCGGCCCGGCTGAGATGATGATGCACGGCGGCGGTGGCAAGCAGGGCGGGAATGGCGATGTAATCGGCATCGAGGGCGCGATCCGACAGAATCAGGATGTTGTAGCCGCGTCGCACCACATCATTGGCTTCACGACACAGATTTTCCAGCGCCCGGGCCATACCGTCGGCGCCACGATCCACCGGGTAGCACATGCTGAGGGTGGCGGTGCGGAAGGCTTTATCGACGTGGTATTCGATGCGACGAATCCGCTCCAGATCGATGTTGTCGAGAATCGGGCGCTTGACCTCCAGCCGTTTGTAAGCGCCGCCGCTACCTAGATCGAGCAGATTGGGGCGCGGGCCGATGAACGACACCAGCGACATCACCAGCTCTTCGCGGATCGGATCAATCGGCGGATTGGTGACCTGGGCGAATTTCTGCTTGAAGTAGTCGTAGAGCAGTTTGGGCCGGTCGGAAAGCACCGCTGGGGGAATGTCGCGGCCCATCGAGCCAATCGGGTCTTCGCTGCTCAAGGCCATCGGGGCCAGGAACAGGCGGACATCTTCCTGGGTGTAGCCGAAGGCTTGTTGCCGGTGCAGCAGGGTTTGGGCATCGGGAGCCATCGGGCCGACTTCGGCCGGCAGGTCTTTCAAATGAATTTGGGTAGCGTCGAGCCAGGCTTGATAGGGGTGTGCGGAAGCCAGTTGTTCCTTGATTTCGCCGTCGTCGATGATCCGGCCCTGTTCCAAGTCGATCAGCAACATCCGGCCTGGCTGCAAGCGCCATTTCTTGACGATCTTTTCTTCCGGGATCGGCAGGACGCCCATTTCCGAGGACATGATCACCTGATCGTCGCTGGTGACCAGATAGCGAGCCGGGCGCAGGCCGTTGCGATCCAGGGTTGCGCCAATCCGGCGACCGTCGGTGAAGGCAATCGCGGCAGGGCCGTCCCACGGTTCCATCAACGCGGCGTGGTATTCGTAGAAGGCGCGGCGCTGCGGGTCCATCAGCGGGTTGTCGGACCAGGCTTCCGGCACCATCAGCATCATGGCGTGGGGCAGCGAGTAGCCGCCAGCCAGCAGCAGTTCCAGGGCGTTATCAAAGGTGGCCGAGTCGGACGCGCCATCGCCGATCAGCGGCCACAGCTTGTCCAGATCCGCGCCCATGAGTTTTGAGGTCATGTTGTGGCGACGGGCCAGCATCCAGTTGATATTGCCGCGCAGGGTGTTGATTTCGCCGTTGTGGCAGAGGTAGCGGAACGGCTGGGCCAGCGCCCAAGTGGGAAAGGTGTTGGTGGAGAAGCGCTGATGGACCAGCGCCAAGGCCGATTCCATTTGTGGATCGCGCAGTTCGGGATAGTAGACGCCGATATTGCGGGCCAGAATCATGCCCTTGTAAATGATGGTCCGGGCCGATAGCGAGGCGACATAGAACTGCTGGCGGCCAATCAGATCCCGGTTCCAGATGGCGATATGGGTCTGTTTGCGGATGACGAACAGCTTGCGCTCAAAGGCATCGCCGTCAGGACAGCTTGCGCCACGCTTGACGAAGATTTGGCGAATCACCGGTTCCGAGGGGCGAACGCTGCGACCGAGGCAGGAGTTGTCGGTTGGCACGTCGCGCCAGCCGAGCAGAATTTGGCCTTCGGCGGCGATGGCCCGTTGCAGGGCAATTTCGCTTTCAGTGCGGGCGTGCAGGTCACGGGGCAGAAAGACCATGCCCACCGCATAATCGCCGGGGGCGGGGAGTTCTATGCCAAGACCGGCGCATTCCGTGCGTAAAAAACCGTCGGGAACTTGCAGCAGGATCCCGGCTCCGTCGCCGGCCAGCGGATCAGCGCCGACCGCGCCGCGATGACTGAGATTGCTCAGGATTTCCAACCCTTGGCGAATCGGCTGATGACTTTTGCGGTTTTTGATATCGACGACGAAGCCGATGCCGCAAGCGTCGTGTTCATTGCGTGGGTCGTAGAGACCTTCGGCGGGGGGGAAGTGGGTAATGCTCATTAAATCATTCCTCAACGATAAGCGGCGGGCGGCTTTCCCGACGTGGACAGTCTGATCCGAATGCGCCGCATACTACTGACTCCCTTGCGGATCGCGCAACCGATCCGGGGGTGATTACGGGCCGGTAAAGCGGTCTAATCGAATAGCGACAGGCTGATCGGACTCAGGAATCCCGGCAGCCTATACTTTTGAATCATTACCAGGCTGGAGGGTTCTCTCATGGCAACCACTTATGAAGACGTATTGGCCTTGCTTGGTGAAGTAGCGAAGGCGCAACACGAGGTCTTGGAGGCGCAACGTGAACTTGTTGAGATACAAAAAGAAAACGAGCGCAAGGCTCAGGAAGCCCAGCGCAGGGCCGAGGAGCAACGGCTGGAAGACAAACGCAGGGCCGAGGAGCAATGGCTGGAAGACAAACGCAGGGCCGAGGAAGCCGAGCGCAAGTTTCAGGAGGAAAGGGCAGAAAACGAGCGTTTTTTCAAAGCGCAGCGGCAGGAAACTGACCGGCGGTTCAAGCAGGTGAACGATCAGTTGGGCAAACTTGGCAACCGATTGGGGGAATTTGTGGAAGGACTGGTGAAGCCGGCGGTGGTGCGGCTCTTTCGGGAACGCGGGATCGAGGTGCTTGAGTTCTATCCCGAAGTCGAGGTCAGCCGGGCTGATGGCGGGATCGAGATTGATCTGCTGGTGGTGAACGATACCGAGGCGGTGCTGGTGGAAGTAAAAAGCAAGTTGAAAGATAGCGATGTCAACGATCATCTGGAGCGGCTGGCGAAATTCAAGCGGATGATGCCCCGGTATGCCGATGTGCGGGCGATGGGTGCAGTGGCGGCAATGGTCATTCCAGAAAACGTGGCTCGTTACGCGGAACGACAGGGTTTGTTTGTGCTGGCGCAATCCGGTGATGATGTGGTGATTATCAATGATGCTCAGTTTCGACCCAAGGCGTGGTAGTCCCTGTCGTTTGTATCCTGCTTCTTCAATCCATATCCGCATAAAGTTCATCAATCACCAGCGCCATATTCACCGAGTGTAATTCCACAACGCCGCCGATATAAGTTGCTGGTTGCCATTGGTCAGCACGTCGGTAAACGTCGATATGCTTTGCTTCCTGCGAGACCAGTACATATTCTTCCAGACTGACGATGTCCTGATAGGCGAGCCGTTTTTGATGACGGTCTTTGCGCGAAGTTGAACTGGACAGGACTTCAATGATCAGTTTGGGATGGCGACACAGCACTCCATCATTTTCCTGTGGTTCGCAGCTCACGACGATGTCGGGGTAAAACACGTTTTGCGCGGCCTGTACTTTCAGGTCGGAGGTGAATACCCGGTAAGGCGTCCCGCGTAGATGATTGAACAGTCGGGCTGCCAGCGCCACGATTAACCCGGCATGAGCAACCGTGCCGCCAGTCATGGCGATAATTTCCCCATTGAGTAATTCATGACGGGTTTCCTGCTGATTTTCCCATTCAATAAACTCAGCAAGCCCCAGTTGATTAGCCGATTGAGATTGAATCGCCGTGTTCATCATCTGGCCTCAGTGTGTGAGTTTTCAGACACTGCCCGCATGGCCTTGGTAATTTGTACGGTCTCGACGCTAACCCGACAAACCCGCGTCAATAGATCAATCACCTTTTCCTTGTGATCCGCAAAGCGGTAGGTATTGAATTTTTCGCGGATGGTGGGATCACGGGGCGTACTTTCCTTATATTCCTCCAGAATCCATTCCAATGCTGACCGGTGGCCCAAGCGATATTCCCAGGCGTCGGCTGGCACATTTTCCAATTCAGTGATCGGATCGATTTCAATACGGCCAGCAGTTTTATCGGCTTTGAGGCGCGGCTTGATTCTCCCCTCGCCCGCTTGCGGGAGAGGGGTTGGGGGTGTGGGTTTTTCAATGCGCCGCAACGGCCAAGGTTCGACGTTCTCGAATCCAAGATGCAGCGTCATGAGTTGTTCGCCCCACGCTGCCCATTGCCGGAAATCGGGATAAAAAGGAATGCGGGGAAATTCCCGCTTCAGATTCAGGGCGTAGGTTTCGCGGTAAACCGGATCGTGCAGAACGGCGTAGACATAGTGGAAAATGGCGAGTTTTGTAATGGCGGGGTCGGCGTAGTGATCTTGAAAGCGGGAAAGCGACCAGTGGGTGATGTTGTCGTAATAGGAACCACCTTGATCGTATCGCTTTAACGGCACTAATGCTGTATCTCCAATACAATGCAAGTCAGTAATTGCATTAACAGATAAAGCTACAAATGGCTTTGGTGAAGTTGGGTTAGAGAAAGCAATAACCAAGTTTTTTTTACCCAAAGTAAATATTTTATCGGCTGAACCAATCTCATCAATCAGAAGGGGTGATCTGTATAAAAGAACTTTTATGAACGGGCGATATGTTGATAGTTGCATTCTTTTTTCATTAAATGGCTCATGAAGATTATTGTCAAAACGACGTTTCAGGTTCCGAGACCACTTTATATCTTGTCTATTAGCGGTGTAGCTGCTAGAAAAATAACGTATTTTATCGGCTAGTGACTTAGTATCAAAGCCATATATCCATTCATCCCTATTAGTAGAAATTCCTAGAGAATAAAGATTAAAAATAGCTTCTTTCTTGTTGCCTCGCTTTACTTCCTTGTCAGCCAAAGCCAACCAATTACTCCAGTCTTGAGTAGGCTGGTTAATCCAATCTCCCGCCGCATTAGGTATTATTCTCTGAAATTCACCCTGTTTCTTTAATTCCACCAACGGATGAGTTGCCAAAAACCGCCGCTTTTCAGTAGCCGTCAGAAAATCATCAACCGCCAGATAATAAATTTCGCAACCATCACAGCGGGGATTGCGGATAAAAAAGACAATCGCTACTCCGGTCTGAATCCCGAACACATTGTGTTTAGTACCGGAAATTTTCGGATTACGCCGCACATCACTTTGTAAATCAATGATCCAGATTTCCTGAAAATCATCAGCAACTACTTTGCGGAATCCATCAAAACCCCGCGCATCCAGATAGGAACGATTAGTAACAAAGCCAATAATCCCTTCTTCCCCGATTCGATCCGTCGCCCAGCGGATAAACCGCACATAGGGATCATACAACTTGGTTTTCTGAGCATTACTGGCTTTGAGATAAGTCGCCTTAATCCGCTCATCGGCTTCCTGAGCCACGACATTCTTGTTGTTATCGTTCTCATTCTGCTGATTAGCGTTATAAGGCGGGTTGCCGATAATGACTGGAATCCGCCGAGCATTCTGCTCCTGAATCCGATGCTGATTTTCATCGGTAATCGTGCCAAGTAGACTGCCCTGCGCCCCGCTATAGGTTTTCTCAAAGCCCCAGTTTTCCAGCGTATCGACAAAACAGGCTCCGGTAAATTCCCGCCATTGTCCAGTAATATCGGCAAAGGTCTGTTCGATATTCAGGCAGGCAATATAATAAGGCAAAATCGAGATTTCATTAGCATGAATTTCACCCGCAAACTTGCGAATCAAGGCGTTCCGGTCGCCGCGCAAATAATCCAGCAATTCGACAATAAACGTACCGGTACCGGTGCAGGGATCGAGAATATCCATTTCCGGATCAGCCAACCCGCGCTGAAAATGAGTCCGCGCCAGCGTATCGCAACCCTGAATAATGAATCGCACCACTTCCGCCGGGGTATAAACAATCCCCATACGGTCGGCATCTTTAGGGTTATACGCGGTATAAAAATCCTCATAAACTGCCTTTAAAAACTCCTGTTTTTCAGTGGCCGCTACCGCATTCGCTGCCGCCCGACGAATCGCCACATAATACGGCTCCATATAGCGCAACAGATTGTTCCGGGTTTCGCCACGCAAAAACACCTGCTCAACCTCGGACAAGGCACGAGCCAGATGATTTTCCTGATGAAAAGCACTGGCCGGAAATAAATCACGGAAAATTTGCTCGGTTAAAATATGCTGAATCAGCATTTCCCGGACATGAGGACGGGTGACTCGCTTGCCGATAGCGCGAACACAAAGTGCGTGAAAGCTGTCCAGCTTTTCCCGAAACAGGGCATTATCGGCTTCGCGCTGATCGATTAAATCGGCCAGATTCTTTAATACCGTTGGCAAGTGCTGCCGAAATTGTGCAGCGGCCTGTTCAAATTGCGCAACTTCCGGTGGCCTGAATGCAAAAAACTGCTCCAGCAGTTTGGCCAGTCCCGCATCATCGGCCAACAGCACCCGCCGACTTTCCTGACCGTTCTGCAATAACACCGCCTGCACGGTATTTTCAAAAATGATGTTGTCGCTGGGATAGCCTTTGGCCAGCTTGGCGGCAATTTCCTTATCCAGATCATCCCTGGAATCCTTGGCTTCCCACCAGCCATGAACCAGTTGCAGCCGATCCAGTAAAACCCCATCAGCCCGCAATGCCGCGCCGGTTTTAGCGCGAAACGGATACTCCGGTTTCAGGATCAGCTTATGTTCCCGCCCACAGGCTTTCAGTAGGCCGGCAAACGCCCCGGATACGTTTTGCTCATTGACTGATCCGGCAATTCGCTGGGCGTCATCCAGTTCGCGGCGGTAGTCATGGATGTAATTCAGCATGGCGCTCTTTTACCGCGAGTGATTGAAACCGAAACGGGGGAATGGCAAGGAGGGTACGGACTGACTTCAGGAAGAAAAACCCGCTTCCAGTCCAGCTTAATCGGCTGGAAGCGGTATTGCATGGCTTAGACCACGCCTTGATCGATCATCGCATCGGCGACCTTGCGGAAGCCGGCGATATTCGCGCCCAGCACCAGATTGCCGGGCTGGCCAAATTCCTTGGCGGTTTCGCTGGCGGTGTTATAGATATTTGCCATGATCCGCTTGAGCTTGGCGTCCACTTCCTCAAACGGCCATTGCAACATGGCGGCGTTCTGGCTCATTTCCAACTGGCTGGTGGCGACGCCGCCGGCATTCGCCGCTTTGGCCGGACCGTAGGCAATGCCAGCCGTCAGGAATTTGTCAATCGCGCCGGCGGAGGAGGGCATATTGGCCCCCTCGGAAATGCACATGCAGCCGTTCTTTAACAAGGTTGCTGCGTCTTCGTCGTTAACTTCGTTCTGCGTGGCGCTGGGGAAAGCGGCATCGCAGGGGACGGCCCACACTCCATTACGTCCCGTTGGGTAGTTCTCAACCGGGGTATAAACCGCGCCGGGCCGTTGTTCGGCATAGCGGCTCAGGCGGGCGCGATCCACTTCCTTGACCTGCTTGAGCAGGTTCAGATCAATGCCGCGCTCGTCGTAAATCATGCCGTTGGAGTCGCTGGCGGTCACCGGTTTGGCCCCGACCTGATAGAGCTTCTCGATGGTATAGATCGATACGTTGCCGGAACCGGACACCGTGCAGACCTTGCCTTCCATCGAATCGCCGCGTTCGGCCAGCATGTTCTGGGCGAAATAGACCGCGCCGTAGCCGGTGGCCTCGGTGCGCACCAGCGAGCCGCCCCAGTTCAGTCCTTTGCCGGTCAATACCCCTTCGTAGTGGCCGGTCAGGCGCTTGTACTGACCGTACAGATAGCCGATTTCACGCCCGCCAACGCCGATGTCGCCCGCCGGGACGTCAATAGTGTCGCCGACATGGCGGAACAGTTCGGTCATGAACGACTGGCAGAACCGCATGATTTCGTTATCGGACTTGCCCTTGGGATCGAAGTTGGAGCCGCCCTTGGCCCCGCCAATCGGCAGGCCGGTCAGCGAGTTCTTGAAAATCTGCTCGAAGCCCAGGAACTTGATGATCCCGGCGTTGACGTTGGGATGAAAGCGCAGTCCGCCTTTGTACGGGCCGAGCGCAGAATTGAATTGAATGCGGTAGCCCTTATTGACCTGGACGTTGCCACGATCATCGAGCCACGCGACCCGGAACAGAATCTGCCGCTCCGGCTCCACGACCCGCTGAATAATGTTGTGCTTCTGGTACTTGGGATTGCGATCCAGCAGCGGCTTGAGGGAAGACAGCACTTCTTCGGCGGCCTGGTAGAACTCGGTTTGCGCCGGGCTGGACTGCTTGAGGTAGCTGATCGTGTCGTGAATATAGGAAGACATTACGGGAATTTCCTTACTTGATCGGGACTTGGAATCGCGGATTGAACTTCGCGGATCATGCTTCGCCGGGTCATGCGCCCGTTTGGAAGCGGCGGAAGTTTAATCTTTGAGGCGATGCCATTCCATGTTTTCCTGTCACTCCATGAACATCCTTTCGACATCTCGTAACCACGTTAAGGATGTGAAGTTTGGCATGGCAACCAGCGTCGAAATTTCCGCTTGACAGCCTTTATGTAAACGATTACAAATTACTTGCAACAAGACCGCCAAGGCACTGAGGAAAAATTGATGAAAACGATTACTAAATCCTGCATCCAGCTCGACGCCAAAGTCGCCACGAAAGACGCCGCGATCCAGCAGGCGGGGCAGTTGCTGGCCGATGCTGGCTACATCATCCCGACCTACATCGACAGCCTGTTGCGCCGCGAACAGGTCGCCAACACGTTCCTCGGCAATGGCGTGGCTATTCCGCACGGGATGATCGAAGACCGCCACCTGATCCGCCATACCGGTATCGCCATTTTGCAGGTGCGCGGTGGGGTGGAGTGGAATCCCGGTCAGATCGTGCATCTGGTCGTGGCGATTGCCGCCCAGTCCGACGAACACATCGCCTTGCTGCGCCGCCTGACCCGGCTGATGCAGCAGCCCGAGGCGCTGGAGGCGCTGATTCAGGCCGACAATCCGCTGGTGCTGATCGCCGCGCTCGACGATGCCGCGATCCCGTCCGCCGCGTCGCAACCGGCAGCGCCGGCCTGGCCGGCGGATGCTGAAACCACCTGGACGGTGGATTATCCGAACGGATTGCACGCCCGCCCGGCGACCCGCTGGGTCGAGACTGCCAAGCGGTTTCCCGGCGAATTGCGGATTTACAAGGACACCGAGTTTGCCGATGCCAAGGCGCTGACCGAATTGCTGGCACTGGGGGTAAGTTGTGGCGCGACCTTGCGGCTGGCGGCGCGGGGTCCGGATGCACAACGGGCCTTGAATGCGTTGTATGACACCGTGCGCGGACTCTCCGCCGTCGAACAGGCTGACGCCGAACGCGCTCGCCGCGCTGCATTGGCCGCTCGCCAGACTGCACCGGAATGGACCCCGGGCGGGGCGACTCGAACTCTGTACGGGATTGGGGCCAGTCCCGGTTTAGCTATCGGCAAGCTGGTGCGGCATGTTTCGCAACGCTTTGAAATCAGCGATCAGCCGGGCGATGTGATCGCCGAGGGCGAGGCGCTGGAGCAGGCGTTGCTGGCGGTGCGGGCGGATCGGGAAGAACTGGAAGGGCGGACCCGGCAGCGATTAAGCGCCGCTGAAGCCGCCATTTTCGCCGCGCAACGCGAATTGCTGGCCGATCCGGCGCTGGTGCGGGAGGCGCTGGCGACCATCATGCAGGGGCATAGCGCCGCTTGGGCCTGGCAACGGGCGTTGCGGGTGCGAATCGAAAAACTGGAGCAACTCGCTGATCCACTGCTGGCCGCGCGCGCGCTGGATTTACGCGATGTCGGCGAACAGGTGCTGGCGCAATTGCTCGGCATCGAACGGCAACGGCTGACCCTCACCGAGCCGTCGATTCTGGCGGCGGAAGACCTGACCCCGTCCGATACCTTGCAAATGGATACCCGCCATGTCGTCGGCCTGGTGACCAGCGTCGGCGGCCCGACTTCGCATACCGCAATTCTGGCCCGGACGCTGGGGTTGCCGGCGATTGTCGCCGCTGGCCCGACTTTGTTGACCGTGCCCGATGGCGGGATCGCAGTGGTCGATGGCGGGGCGGGTTGCCTGTATCTCGATTTGAGCGAAGCCGATCAAAACAGCGTCGCTGAAGTGATCGCCCGCCAGGCTGCCGCTCGTGACAGTTTGCGGGCGACCCGGCATTTGCCGGCTACGACTACCGACGGCCATACCGTCGAAATCGCCGCCAACGTCGCTAATCCCAAACAGGCGGCGGCAGCGCTGGAAGCCGGAGCGGAAGGTATCGGCCTGATGCGGACCGAGTTCCTGTTCCTCGAACGCAACAGCGCCCCGGACGAAGAGGAGCAATATCGGGTATATCGGGAAATGGTCGAGGTGATGGCCGGGCGACGGCTGATCATCCGCACCCTGGATATTGGCGGCGACAAGCAAGTGCCGTATTTGAATCTGCCGCACGAGGACAACCCGTTTCTGGGAGTGCGCGGAGCGCGGTTGCTGCTGCGCCGCCAGGATTTGCTTTATGCCCAGTTGCGGGCGCTGTATCGCGCTGCCCAGCACGGCCCGCTGTGGATCATGTTCCCGATGGTCACGCACCTCAGCGAGATTGAGGCGCTGCGCGGGCATTGCGATCTGGCCCGCGAGCAGGTGCAAGGCCCGGAAGTCCCGCTCGGGATCATGGTAGAAGTGCCGGCGGTGGCTGTGCTGGCCGATCAGTTCGCGCCACTGGTGGACTTTTTCTCCATCGGCACCAACGACCTGACCCAGTACACGCTGGCGGTGGATCGGCAACATCCCGAACTGGCAGTGCAGGCTGACAGCCTGCATCCGGCGGTGTTGAACCTGATTGACGCCACGGTGCGCGGCGCACAGAAAGCCGGGCGGGCAAGCGGCGGCGGTTGGGTCGGCGTCTGCGGCGGTCTGGCCGGCGATCCTCTGGGGGCGCGGATTCTGACCGGGCTGGGCGTTGATGAACTGAGCATGAGCGCCCAGGACATTGCACCGGTTAAAGCGGCATTGCGCGGCGAATCGCGGACCGCGATGCAGGAATTGGCCCGGCGAGCCTTACGCGCTCGTACTGCCGATGAGGTGCGCTCGCTATGAATCCACTCACGACAACACTCCCGCAGGTTGTGACCATCGCGCTGAATCCGGCGCTGGATCACACGATTGAAGTGGCGAATCTGCAACCCGGCGCGGTCAATCGCGCCCAGCGAATGCAGGTCGATGTCGGCGGCAAGGCGATCAATGTCGCTTCCTGTCTGGCCGATTTCGGGATCAGCGTCGCGGTGACTGGTCCGCTGGGCCGGGATAACGCCGCGCTGTTCGAAGACCTGTTTCAACGCAAACAGATCGCCAATCACTGCCTTTATCGCGATGGCC
>JADLEK010000006.1 GCA_020846135.1 Gammaproteobacteria bacterium | reverse complement strand
TGACTTTGCTCACCCCTCCGTAAGATTTTGATTATTTTCGCGTTAATTTTCATGCCAACAAAGGTTGCAAAACACAATAAATTTAAAAATCAATATGTTATTTGAGAGGAGGTACGCAATCACGGTTAATGTGTTAATCATGGATGATTATTGTCTCTATCATAAAGTAATCTGGTAAATTTTGGTCACATTTAAAAACCAACCAAGGCAACACCTAAATAGGTCGTCACAACTACGCTATACTGGTTGAGTATCCGTCGTAACAGCGAATAATCAACTCCATGGATCGCCTAACCGCCTTGCATCTCTGTGTCCTTATTCTTCGTTTTACTCTCCTTGAGCGAGCCTTCGGAAGCATTCCACCCCGGACAGGCAACCTGATCGCTGGACGTGGCTGGATCGGATGAGTCGGTCGATCCAGCGTGCTTTTTTGAGGCAATTGCTTTTCTGGAGCCGGCTGAAGATCGAACCGGGAGAAGCCCAGCGGTATGCCGCCCATCTGCAAAACGTCGTGACGGAGCGGTCGCCTGATCCTTTTGGTGATAAACCCGATTGATCCGCCGGTTATCCCGCCCATCCCGCCAGTAGTACCTCCGGTAATTCCACAGCCCACGCCGGTGGTCAACCCCCGCCTGCGGGCTTTCTACGGGCCTGTTGCTATAAACCCGCACTCGGCTAAAGTACCGCTGGTGCAGCTCGCCGAAGAGATTATCAGCGTTCTCTGGCTGCGGACCTTGAGGCGAGCCTCAAAGTCACGGTCGAGATCAGCGCCGAATTCCCCTAGGGCGTTTCTGAAACGATTAAACATGCGGTGTCCGAAAATGCCGCGAGTTTGGGATTTAAAAATAAGGTATGGGAATGAGCAACGACACCACCGCACCTTGGCTGCAACTGACTCTCGAAGCCATCGACCATTCTTCCGAGCAACTGGAAGATGCCCTGCTGCAAGCCGGCGCACTGGCAGTCACGCTGGAAGATGCCGGAGATCAACCCGTGTTGGAGCCAGCCCCCGGCGAAACGCCGCTGTGGCTTCATACCTGCGTCACCGGGCTGTTCGACGCCCAAACCGACATCGAAGTGATCAAGGGCAGGTTGCGGCGCTTCCTGCACACCCCGGATTTACCGGAATGCCGGCTGACTGCTCTGGAAGAACGCGACTGGGTGCGAGCCTGGCTCGATCACTTTCACCCGATGCGCTTTGGCCAGCGGCTGTGGATTTGCCCGACCTGCCAGACCCCGCCGGATCCGGAAGCGATCAACATCCGGCTCGATCCTGGCTTGGCGTTCGGGACTGGCGCGCATCCTAGCACCGCGTTGTGTCTGGAATGGCTGGATGGCGTGGAATTGGCTGGAAAAACCGTGCTGGATTACGGTTGCGGTTCCGGGATTCTGGCGATTGCCGCCGCCAAACTCGGTGCGCAACGGGTCTGGGCTGTGGATATCGACCCGCAAGCCTTAATGGCCAGCGATGACAACGCTGCTGAAAACGAAGTCGAGGATCGCCTGGAACTGACCGATCCCGCTGATCTGCCGGCGACACTGACGGTTGATATGCTGATTGCCAACATCCTGGCTGGGGTGCTGGTGCGACTGGCCCCGGAACTGGCCAGCCGGGTCAAGCCTGGCGGGCGGTTGGCGCTCGCCGGGATTCTCGAAACCCATGCTGACGCCGTGCAAGCTGCGTTCTGTCAGCACTTCAGGTTCGGTCCCCGCCGGCAACACGAAGACTGGGTGCTGCTGGACGGAATACGGCGGTAGACCCGGCCAAATTCAGATTCATCGCTTGGCAGCATTCCGGTATGATGACTGCCCTTTCCGTCGCGCAATGCCCTTCCCTTCATGCAGCTTGGCCCCTACTCCCTGGTTCCACCGGTATTTCTGGCCCCCATGGCCGGGATCAGCGATCAGCCGTTCCGGCAACTGTGCCGGCGACTGGGCGCGGGGCTAGCGGTTTCGGAAATGGTGAGTACTCATCGCCACCTCCGGGAGACCCGCAAAACCCGGTTGCGTCGCGATCACGCCGGGGAACCGGAGCCGCGCAGCGTCCAGATGGTCGGCGCTGACCCGGCAGCGATGGCTGAAGCCGCCCAGTTCAATGTCGACTGTGGCGCGCAGATCATCGATATCAACATGGGCTGTCCGGCCAAAAAGGTCTGCGGGACGCAAGCCGGTGCGGCTCTGTTGCGCGATGAAGCGTTGGTCGGGCGGATTCTGGAGGCCGTCGTCAAGGCGGTAGCTGCCCCGGTAACGCTGAAAATCCGCACTGGTTGGGATTTGACGCATCGCAACGGCATCGCCATTGCGCGCATCGCGGAACAGGCCGGGATAGCCGCGCTGACCGTGCATGGCCGCACCCGCGCCTGCGGCTACACCGGGCCAGTAGATTACGCCAGCATTCGCGCCATCAAGCAGGCGGTTCGCATCCCGGTTATCGCCAACGGTGACATTGCCAGTCCCGAACAGGCCCGCTGGGTGCTTGACGCCACCGGCGCCGATGCAGTCATGATTGGCCGCGCTGCTCAGGGACGGCCCTGGATTTTCCGTGAGATCGCCTATTATTTAACGACAGGCCAGCGCTTGCCCCCCCCGGAACCCGCCATCGTTAGCGAGTGGGTCGCGGAACACCTGCACGGCTTGTATCGACTGTATGGCGAAATTGCCGGCGTTCGCATTGCGCGCAAACATCTGATCGGGTACTGCCAATCCTGGCCGGACGCCGCTGCATTCCGGGCGCAAGTCAATGTCGTTGAACACAGCCGCGAGCAATTGGCGCTGGTCCGCCATTTTTTCGAGCGTCTGGCGAACCAGGAGCGCTTGGCTGCATGAGCATCCCCCATCCCGAAGCACCGGTCGATCTGCTGCCCGCTACCCCGCTGCGCGATCAGGTTCAGGAAAGCCTGCGCATCTATTTTCACAACCTGGGCGGTCAAGCGCCCAGCAACCTGTACGATCTGGTCTTGAGCGAGGTTGAAGCGCCGTTGCTGGAGGTTGTGATGCAATTCACCGGCGGCAATCAAACCAGGGCCGCCGCCATTCTTGGCCTGAATCGTGGCACGTTGCGCAAGAAACTGCGCCAGTATGGCCTTGAGGATTGTGAATGAGCCTGGCGATTTTCGATCTCGACAACACTCTGTTGGCCGATGATAGCGATTACCTGTGGGGGCAATTCCTGGCCGAGCGCGGGATTGTCGATGGCGATCGCCACGAGCGCGAAAACCAGCGATTTTATGACCAGTACCGGGCCGGGACGCTGGACATCCACGAATTTCTGGCATTTATGCTCCAGCCGCTGGCGGAACATCCTCTGGCTGATTTGTTGCGGTGGCGGGCGGAATTCATCGAGGCCAAAATTCGTCCAATTCTGCTGCCCCAGGCGGCGGCGCTACTCGATCAGCATCGCACGGCAGGCGATGTGCTGCTGATCATCACTGCGACCAACCGCTTCATCACCGGGCCGATTGCCGAACTGCTGGGGGTCGCCAACCTGCTGGCGACCGAGCCGGAATTCAGCGACGGGCGCTACACCGGGCGTTCGGTGGGGATTCCCTGTTTTCAGCAGGGTAAAGTCACCCGGTTGGAAGCCTGGCTGGCGGAAACCGGCCATGATCTCGCCGGGAGCTGGTTCTACAGCGACTCGCACAACGATTTGCCGCTGCTTCACCGGGTTACCCATCCGGTGGCGGTAGACCCCGATGCGGCCCTGGAGAAGTACGCAATGGAACGGGGCTGGTCGATTATCAGCCTGCGCGAGGGATGAATCATGCCGCCGCGAATCGGGTTTATGATCCTGCTGGCGTTGAGCCTGCCCGTTCAGGCACAGGTTTATAAATGGACTGATGCCGACGGCCAGATTCACTACGGCAACGCCCTGCCGCCCGCTACCGTCCAGATCCCGCAAACCCTGGATATTCCCTCGCAACCGACCCCGGCGGGCGGAGTGGATAACACCGGCCAGATGAAACGGGCCACCCAGCAGTTGCGTGAGCTGCGCGCCGTCAATCGGGGTGTTCCGGTCAATGAACTCGACCGTTCCCGATCCGCTCGCTCCAAAAAGCATGAGCCGGTCCACATCGGCTATGCCGATCAGACGCGGATTGACAACCTCAACAGCGAGGTCCGCCGGCTTTCGTCCTCGAGTTTTGGCACTCCAGCCAGCCGCGCCCAGGAAATCCGGGTAGCCAAGGATGAATTGCGGCAAATCTACCGCAAGTACGGCATGAAACCGCCTTAGTCGGGCAGTGCGGTTTCCAAGCCGCTACAGGTTGCTGTTAATCACCAGGGTCGCGCCGGTCATGCAGCCGGATTCCGCCGGATCGCACAGGAAAGCGATGATTTTAGCCACATCGGCAGGGGTCGTGCGGGTGCGCAGATGGGGAGCCGCCTGACGGAGCATCGCCGTATCCACCGCCCCCGGCGCCACCGCGTTCACCCGGATATTCTGCGCCTTGCCCTCGGCGGCCAGCGCTTCGGTCAGTCCGGTCAGAGCGAATTTGCTGACGGTATAGGCAGCGTAACCGGGGAATTTTTCGGTGTTCGCCACCCCGCCCAGCGACGACACATTGACGATGGCGCCGCCCCGTTCCTGCATCAGCCGGAATGCTTGCTGCGCGCACAACACCGCTCCCCGCAGATTGACCGCCATGATCTGATCCCAGTCGCGCATCGCCATTTCGGCAAAGGAACCGCTCAGCAGCACCGCAGCGTTATTGATCAGGATATCCAGCCGGCCAAATTCCACCTTGATGCGGGCAAAAACCGCAGCCACTGCCGCATCGTCAGCGACATCCAGCGTCCATCCTGACCCGCGCAGACCGGCTGTTTGCAAGTGGGTAAGGGTATCCGCCAGTTCAAAGCCAGTGCGGCTGGCGACAATGACGTGAGCGCCTTTACGGGCCAGCGCCATAGCGGTTGCCGCACCGATGCCGCGACCGCCGCCAGTAACCAGCGCGACTTGATGATTCATGGAAAGCGAGATGCTTGACATGGGAAAATTGGATTACCTATAATCCGGAGTTCAAACTGATTTATTCCCCAGTAGCTCAGTTGGTAGAGCAGGTGACTGTTAATCACCGGGTCCGTGGTTCGAGTCCGCGCTGGGGAGCCAAATAAAACAACGCCTTGACCGGTTTTCGGCAAGGCGTTTTTTATGCCCTGCGTAACCCATTCTGAAAGTCGCTCCATTGTACTGGCGTATCGTGGTCCCAATACAGAGTCGGACACATCCAATCAATAACCAGTTGTTATTAAATAAATAAGCTAAAAGTGATCGGTGAGCATGTCCGAATCATTATTGGGAAGACGATACTGGTGTACTGGCGGGTTTTAAAACGTAATAAATTTAAAAATCAATATGTTATTGAGATGAGGCGCACAATCACGGGGAGAGGGGAGTTGTTCGACAGTTTCTAAATCGCGCAACAGGCCAGATCAAACGGAATATCAGCCCGGCTCTGAACAGCGCGCCGATTGGGATCGGATTGTTCCAGGAAGTGAATGGTGAAGCGGTGCTGACCAGCGCTGATTTCCGGAAAAATATCGTTGCCCACCGGCAGCAGCACTCGAATCAACTGGTTGGCGGCAGCGCTGTCCAACCCGCGCTGAAAAAAGCCTTGAACCGCTGTTTCCGCACGCAGCGTGGCGCTGTCGCGGATCATCTGCAAAATCAGCATGACCGCTTCCCGCATCGGCGCAAACGGCTCCAGCCATTCCTGGATATGCCGGTTGCGCACCGCGCCGTCCTGTTGCAACCAGTGATGCAGAGCGGGTACGTCAAAGCGGCAGGTCCCGCCAGGAACATGATGGCGTTTGTGGATGGCCCCGAGAAAATCAGTCTGGCGCACCGCATCGATGCGGGGATTATCCAGTTTGCGATAAATACGCTGCGTGACCTGGGCAATCTTCGCCAATACCTGGTCAAGGGTTGCGGCATTCACGCCAGGCGTTTGCCGTAATCGGCCCAGGGTCGCGGCGTGCCGTTCCAGTTCCTTGAGCAATTCGCCCTTGAACTCATTGCGCCCAGTCAGATCAAGAATGTTGAACAACCCCTGCAAGGCCAACCGGCTATCCCAGTTGGTTGAACCCGCGGTGGCGTATTCGACTTGCTGGAACAGAAACTCCAGCCGCAGTAGCGCCCGGGTGCGTTCATTGAGCGGCTGTTCGTAGCAAACGGTTCGGGGCGGCACGCAAAACCTCGCAAGGATGGCTGTGGAGCGGGGCTGGGCCGGCAAAACCGGAGTTACCGGGCGCGAGCAAGCGTTAAATAGTGCTGATGCAGAGCGGCGATCTGGCGATCCAGATCAGCGAAATCCCCGGAATTTTCGACGATCTCGTGAGCCAGCGCCAAGCGCTGTTCGCGGCTGGCTTGTGCGGCCAGAATGCGGCGAGCCTGTTCCTCATCGGTCTGATCCCGCGCCATCACCCGGCGCAACTGTTCAGTCTCGGGCGCGTCCACGACCAGCACCCGGTTGACCAAGTCAGTCATGCCGGTTTCCGCCAGCAGGGGAATGACCAACAGACAGTAAGGAGCAGTCAGACCGGCGATCCGTTGCCGGGCCAAGACCCGAATCCGGGGATGCAGGATCGCTTCCAACTGTTGCCTTCCGTTGGCATCGGCAAATATCCGTTTGCGCAAGCAGGCGCGATCCAGGCGGCCTACCTGATCAAGACAGTCTGTTCCGAACGCGCCGGCAATCTCGGTCAGCGCCGGTTGCCCGAGTTCAACCAGCTCCCGAGCCAGCACATCCGTGTCGATGATCGGTACGCCGTAATAGGCAAACCGGTCGCTGACCGCAGTTTTGCCACTGCCGATCCCACCAGTGAGGCCGATCACCAGCATGGTTCACAGACTCAGCCAGCGCAGCCAGGCGTGGTGGATCGCTTCGCCCCATAGCAACACGATCCAGCCTGCGGCGGCGAGGAACGGGCCGAACGGCATGGGAACGCCCCGGTCTCGGCCCCGGAACAGGATCAGCGCCAGTCCGACCACCGCGCCAACCAGCGAGGACAGCAACACAATCGTCGCCAGCGACTGCCAGCCGGTCCAGGCTCCCAGCGCCGCCAGCAACTTGAAATCGCCATGGCCCATGCCCTCCTTGCCGGTCAACAGCCGGAACGCCTGATAGACCGCCCAGAGTGATAAATACCCGGCCATCGCGCCGATGACTGAACTGGGCAAGTCGGTGAACGGCCCCCACAACGCCACCGCCAACCCCAGCCACAACAGCGGTAGGGTCAAATCGTCGGGCAGCAACTGCCGTTTGAAATCGATGACACTCGCAGCCAGCAGCGTCCAGGTGAACAGCAGCGCCGCCAGCGCCGGCCAGCCGAAGCCGAGCTTCCAGGCGACCAGCCCGGCCAGCACTCCGCTGATCGCTTCCACCACTGGATATTGCCAACTGATCCCGGCCTGGCAATGAGCGCAGCGCCCGCATTGCAGGATGAAACTCAGCAGGGGAATGTTTTCCGCAGCGCTAATCAGATGGTTGCAGTGGGGACAACGCGACCGTGGCGTCCACAGATTGAACGCGGGTTGATCGGCATCCGGTTCGGGCTGACTCAGCAGTTCCGCGCACTGGCTCCGCCATTCCCGCTCCATCATCAGCGGCAGGCGGTAAATGACAACATTGAGAAAGCTGCCCACGATCAAGCCCAGCAATCCCACCAGGATCGCAAATAGCGCCGGCGAACCGGCCAACAGTTCCAGCAGCATCATCACCTGGTGGCCATCAGACTGCTGAAGCCAGCTTGAAGATTGGCAAGTACATGGCGACGACCAGGGTACCCACCACCCCGGCCAGGAACGCCATCAGCAGCGGTTCGATCATGGTAGTGAGCTGATCCACCTTTTGATCGACTTCAGCTTCGTAGAAATCAGCCACCTTGGCCAGCATGTCGCCCAGCGACCCGGCTTCCTCGCCAATCGCGATCATCTGGATCACCATGTCCGGGAACAGACTGGTCTGGCGCATGGCGAAATTCAGTTGCTGACCGATCGACACCGATTCGCGCATTTCCAGCACCGCCTTTTCGTAGACATAGTTACCGGTAGCGCCCGCGACGCTCAGCATAGCGTCGACCAGGGGCACCCCACCGCTGAACAGGGTGGACAGGGTGCGGGAGAATCGGGCGTTGGCTGAACACGCAACCAGATCGCCGATCAGCGGCAATTGCAGAACCATCCGGTCCAGCCACTGAGCGAATGCACGGGATCGCTTGCGCGTTTCGATAAACCCGACAATCGCGACCACCGGCCCGCCGATAATGAGGTACCAGTATTCTTGGAAGACCTTCGAGAGATCGATCACCATCCGGGTCAACGCCGGCAGTTCTGCGCCGAAGCCCTTGAACAGATCTTCAAAAGTCGGGATGACGAACAGCAGCAGGATGGCGGTAACGACGAAGGCGAATACCAGCACGATGACCGGATAGGTCAGCGCTTTCTTGACCTTGGCCTTGAGCGCCTCGGATTTTTCCAGGTAGGTGGCGATCTTGTCGAGCAACACCTCGAGTACGCCAGCTTCTTCGCCGGCATGGACCAGGCTGCAATACAGATCGTTAAAGTACAGGTGATGCTTGCCCAGCGCTTTCGAAAAGGCCATGCCGCTTTCCACTTCGGACTTGATGTCAAGAATCAGGGCCTTGACCTTCGGTTTGCGATTGCTGTTGCCCACCATATCCAGGGCTTGCACCACGGCAATGCCGGACGACAGCATGGTGCAGATCTGGCGGGTGAACAGCATGATGTCCTTGGGGACGATCGTGTCGCCAAAAGTGAACAGTGGCGCGGCTTTTTTCTTGACGACCAGTGGAAGAATGCCCTGCCGGCGCAGCTCAGCCTTGATCAGATTCTGGTTGGGGCCACGCATTTCGCCCTTGACCCGGACGCCCCGTTTGTCGGTGCCTTCCCATTTGAAGGTCGGCTCTTCTTCCTTCTTGGTTTTCTTCAGCGTTGGTTGTTTGGCCATGTCCGTTAGTCCGTCGTTACCCGGTTGATTTCTTCAAGGCTGATCAGCCCCATGCGCACCTTGTTCAGGCCTGACCGGCGCAGATCGTTGACGCCTTGCCGGCGCGCCTCATCGGCAATCTGCATGGCGTTGCCGCTTTCCATGATGATCCGGCCGATTTCGTCGGAAATCGGCATCACTTCATAGATACCCACCCGGCCCTTGTAGCCACGGTTACACTGGTCACAACCGACTGCCTTGTAGATGGTCAGGTCCTTGAGTTCACTTTCGAGAAAGCCCTGATGGATCAGTTCTTCGGGCGGTACCTTGACCTCTTCCTTGCAATGTGGGCACAGCCGCCGCCCCAGGCGTTGCGCAATGATCAGCGTCACGCTGGAGGCGACGTTATAGGCCGCCACGCCCATATTCATCAGCCGGTTGAGGGTTTGCGGGGCGCTGTTGGTGTGCAGGGTGGACAAGACCATGTGACCGGTCTGGGCAGCCTTGATGGCGATTTCAGCGGTTTCCAGATCGCGAATTTCGCCGACCATGACGATATCCGGGTCCTGACGCAGGAAGGAACGCAGGGCGTTGGCAAAGGTCATCCCGACCTTGACATTGACGTTGACCTGGTTGATCCCGGGCAAGTTGATTTCAACCGGATCTTCCGCAGTGGAAATGTTGACCTCGGCGGTATTAAGAATATTGAGCGCGGTGTACAGCGACACGGTTTTGCCGCTGCCGGTGGGGCCGGTGACCAGCACCATGCCCTGCGGTTTGTGGATGGCCTTGAGAAACAGCTCCCGCTGATGATCTTCATAGCCCAGGGCTTCGATGCCCATCTGGGCGCTGGTAGGGTCGAGGATTCGCAGCACTACCTTTTCACCCCACAGCGTCGGCAGGGTATTCATCCGGAAGTCGATGGCGCGCTGCTTGGTCAGGTAGAGCTTGATCCGGCCATCCTGCGGCACCCGACGCTCGGCGATATCCAGTTGGGCCATGATCTTGAGGCGGGCGGCCAGCCGCGGAGCCATGGTCACCGGCGGTTTGTAGACTTCATCCAGCATGCCGTCCTGGCGAAACCGCACCCGGTAGATTTTTTCATAAGGCTCAAAGTGGATATCGGACGCACCGCGGTTGATGGCTTGCAGGATGACCTGGTTAATGAACCGCACCACCGGCGCATCTTCAGCATCGGACTGGGACAAGGTTTCAATCTTGGAGCCGGCATCGCTTTCAGCGCTGAAATCCAGATCGCCGATCTCCGCATCGACCATCGCTGAGGCCTGCGACTCGATGGCCCCTTCGATCGCCTTGGCCCATTGCAATTCACTGACGATGACCGGTTCAATATCAAGCCGGGTCTGAAATTTAATGTCCTCCAGCACCCGCTGATTGGTCGGATCGCTGATGCCGACAAACAACCGCCGCCCGCGCTTGAACAGCGGCAGCGCATGGTGCCGGCGCAACAGTTTTTCATCCACCAGTTGCACGATGGCTTTGTCGATCTCCAGCGCTTCAATATCGAACAGTGGCAAGTTGAAGCTGCGGGCGACCAGGCGGGCGATATCCTTGTCGCGGGCCAGTTTGCTATCGACCAGATAGGCGACAAAGGGCAGGTTATCCCGGCGCGATTGTTCCAGCGCCTTGATGGCCGTGGGTTCATCCAGAAGGTGATTGAGTACCAACTGCCTGGCGAGACCGGTCAACTGGCTGCCGGGCTGGGTGATGGCGTTGTTAGGGGTAGTAGCCATTGCTTGCGCGGTCTTGAAAAAATCCAGGTTGGTTGGCGATTTGCTGTTTAGACTTTAGACCATGCCGGAATCCTTGGAAAGAGGCGACGGCCATCGAGCGTAGTGTGGCGGTTATTGCTGTTATAGTTATTGTTTACAGGTTGTCAGGCACATCATCGGGGGCTGGAGTCATGGCGGCACGATCAATCACGGTCAATGCAATCGGCTTTCTGGAAAAGGATCGCCGGATGATTCGCAATATTCTATCGATTGCAAGTAACAAGGATTATACCTATTTGCTGGCGACCAGCAGTGGCGAAATTGCCGATACGCTCATCGTCAATGCCGACGATCCGGTCGCGATGAGCTTGTGGCATGACTACCGACAGACTACGCCGGACGCCCATGTCATTCTGGCGTCGGCTATTCCGCAGTTTGCGTCTGATTATGCCTGCATCAAGCGGCCGCTGATCGCCAGTCAGCTCCACAGTGTGCTGACCCCGCCCAGTGGCCAGCCGAAAACGTCGGCGATCCGTTCGCAGAAATATGAAGTACTCGGCAACAGTTTTCTGTTTCGTAATCTGTCCACTGCTCATCTGGAAAAGATCGTCAGCCTATCCCGGGTCATGCTACTGCCCGCCCAGCAGGTGGTCTTCGAGACTGCCGCCACCGGTGAGGAAATGTTCGTGGTCCTCAACGGGCGGTTGAAGATCAGCATCACTAATCGCGATGGCCGGGAAGTGGTGCTGGGTGCGATTGGGCCGGGGGAGATTGTCGGCGAACTGGCGATGCTGGATGGCCGGGGGCGCTCGGCAACTGCGACGACGTTGATTCCTTGCGAGCTGCTGGTCATTCATCGCCGGGATTTCATGCCGTTCCTAGAGCAGAATCCCAAGGTCGCGATCGATCTGATCAATGTGCTGGCCCTGCGCTTGCGGCTCAATACCGAGCAATTGGCCGAACTGATCACGGAAGATGACGTGCTGCGCTGATCGGGACTGCCGCGCGGGCGGCAAACCGGTTAGCGTCGCCACTGGCTTTTTACTAACAACGATCACGGCTATCTACACCTGCCGCATACTCGATGCGGCTGCCCACAGGAGAACTTTGATGGAGCTTGCCTGCCTCGACCTGGAAGGAGTTCTGGTTCCGGAAATCTGGATCAATGTCGCCGAACGCACCGGGATTACGGCGCTGCGGTTGACCACCCGCGATGTACCTGACTACGATGAGTTGATGCGAGGGCGGCTGGCGCTGCTGGATCAGCATGGCCTAAAACTGTCCGATATTCAGCGGGTGATCGCTGGGATGGGGCCGCTGGAGGGCGCTCGCGAGTTTCTGGACTGGCTGCGCGAACGGTTTCAGGTGGTGATCCTGTCGGATACCTATTATGAATTCGCCATGCCGCTAATGCGGCAACTGGGCTGGCCGGCGCTGTTCTGCCACCGGCTGGAGGTGGCCGATGATCGGGTGGTGGGTTATACCCTGCGTCAGGCTGATTCTAAGCGTGAGGCGGTGCGGGCGTTTCATGCGCTCAACTTCCGGGTGATCGCCGCCGGCGATTCCTACAACGATACCGCGATGCTGGCTGAAGCCGAGGCCGGCATCCTGTTCCGCCCGCCCCAGAATGTCATCGATGAATTTCCGCAATTCCCGGTAGCGCGAACCTTCGATGAGATGCGCGAGGCGTTTCGTCGGGCCAGTAGCCGGTCGGTTTAGCCCTCAGCGTGAATGGATCGCATCGCCATATCGTACAAGCAAATCCTTAAAATCTTTGATGAAATACAGCCACACTGCGGGTTTTCGCCCGCTCCCCGAACCTGGAGGAGAACTGCGTGGCTACCGTCCATTCGATGAATACCCCCGGCGCGCGCGTCGCCATTGTTGCCGGCTTGCGGACCCCGTTCGCCCGGCAACTCAGCGCTTACAAAGATCTCAACGCTATTGATCTCGGCGTACTGGTCACTAATGAACTGCTCAGCCGGATCAGCCTCGATCCGGCGCTGATCGAGCGGATGGTTTATGGCTGCGTCGGGCTGATTCCCGAAGCGCCGAATGTCGCCCGCGAAGTGCTGCTCGGTGCGGGGATGAATCCGCGCACCGATGCCTATACCGTGACCCGCGCCTGCGCGACCAGCTTCCAATCGGTGGTGGAGATTGCCCAGGCGATTTTGCTGGGCGAAATTGAAATTGGCTTGGCGGGCGGCTGTGATTCCACCTCAGTGCTGCCGATTCAGACCTCGAAAAAGCTGTCGCGAGCGCTGATTCATTCCAGCAAGGCCAAATCCCTTAGTGAAAAACTGGCGCTGTTCAAGGCGATCCGGCCCGCCGACCTGATTCCGGTATCGCCGGCGATCAAGGATTACTCGACCCATCTGGGCATGGGCGACATCGCCGAACAGATGGCCAAGAACCACGGCATCAGCCGCGAAGAGCAGGATCGCTTTACCCTGCGTTCGCACCAGCTCGCCCAACGGGCCTGGGACGAGGGCAAACTGGCGGGCGAAGTGATGCGCGCCTTCATTCCGCCGTTCAAGGAGGGGTTGGAGCGCGATAACAACATCCGGGGCGATTCCAACCTCGAGCAACTGGCGAAACTGCGGCCCGCTTTTGACCGCAAGCACGGCACCGTCACCGCCGCCAATTCCACCCCGCTGACCGATGGCGCGTCTTCGCTGATCCTGATGAAGGAACAACGCGCCCGGCAACTGGGGTTTGAACCGCTGGGCTTCATCCGTTCCTATGCGTTCGCCGCGCTGGACCCGTTCAATGATGGGCTGATGGGGCCGTCCTACGCCACGCCGATTGCGCTGGATCGGGCCGGAATCAAGTTAGCCGATCTGGCGCTGATCGATATTCACGAAGCCTTTGCTGCGCAAACTCTGGCTAATTTCAGGAACTGGCCGTCGCGGCAATTCGCCCGTGAGCAACTGGGCCGGGATGAACCGATTGGCGAAGTCGATATGGACAAGGTCAATGTGCTGGGTGGATCGCTGGCTTACGGTCATCCGTTTGCGGCGACCGGCGGACGAATGATCATGCAGACCCTTAACGAGTTGCGGCGACGCGGCGGCGGGTTGGGACTGGCCACCGCTTGCGCGGCGGGCGGATTGGGCGCAGCGATGATTCTGGAAGCGGCGTGAGAGGGCGTACCCATGACCATTGAAACGAAGTTCACCGTTTTTCACCCGGCAGTGCGCGAAGATGGCATCGCCGTCGTGACAATCAATGTTCCCGGCGAGAGCCAGAATACCCTCAAAGCGGAGTTCGTCAGCGAGGCTCACGCCTTGCTGGATCGCCTGGAACAGAATGCCAATGTGCAAGGCGTGGTGCTGATCAGCGGCAAGCCCGGCTCGTTCATCGCTGGGGCTGACATCGTGATGCTGCAAGCCTGCCGGACTGCTGCCGAGGCCACTGAACTTTCCCTGGTCGGGCAACGCTTTTTCGACCGACTGGAGAACTTCAAGGCACCCGTAGTCGCGGCAATTGACGGCGCCTGCCTGGGCGGCGGATTGGAACTGGCGCTGGCCTGTCAGGGCCGGGTTTGCACTGACAGCCCGAAGACGACGCTGGGTCTGCCGGAAGTGATGCTGGGCCTGTTACCGGGTAGTGGTGGGACGCAACGGCTGCCCCGCTTGATCGGCATTCCTGCCGCGCTCGGCCTAATGCTGACCGGCAAGCATCTCAACGCCCAGAAGGCGCGGCGGATGGGTCTGGTGGACGATGTCGCGCCCGCGCCGATCTTGCTGCAAGCGGCGATGACGCTGGTGAAAAAGCTCCAGCATTCCCGCGCTGCGCCCCGTCAGACCGGTAGCCTGTTTTCGCTCAAGGGCCTGACCAAACTGGCGCTGGAAGATAATCCACTGGGGCGGCGGGTACTGTTCCAGAAAGCCCGCGAGCAAGCGTTGGGCAAAACCAAAGGCCACTATCCTGCGCCGTTGCGGATTATTGATTGTGTGGAAACCGGGGCTAATCACGGTTTCAAAAAAGGGCTGGAGGCGGAAGCGGTCGGGTTTGGCGAGCTGGCGATGGCTCCGCAAGCCCGGCAGTTAATGAACATCTACTTTGCCACCATGGCGTTGAAGAAAGACAGCGGCGTGGCCGATCCCACAGTGCAACCGCGCCCGGTGCGGAAAATTGCAGTCCTGGGCGCGGGGCTGATGGGTGCCGGGATTAGCTACGTCAGCGCCAGCAAGGCGCAACTGCCGGTGCGGTTGAAAGATCAGGACGTCGCCGGATTGAATCGCGGGCTGGCGTATATCGACCGGCTGATTCAGAAACGCCTGCATCGGCGCTCAATCACCGCGTTCGAGGCGGGACAGGAACAGCGGCGGGTCACGCCGACCCTGGATTTCTCCGGTTTTCAGAATGTGGATGTGGTGATTGAAGCGGTGTTTGAAGATCTGGCGCTTAAACAGCGGTTGCTCGGCGAAGTCGAGGCGCACTGTTCGCCGACCACTATTTTCGCCACCAACACCTCGTCGCTGCCAATTGCCCAGATCGCTGAGGCAGCGCAGCGCCCGGAAAATGTGATCGGGATGCACTACTTCTCGCCAGTAGAGAAAATGCCGCTGCTGGAGATTATTGCGACCTCAAAAACCGCACCGGAAGTGATTGCGACCGCTGTCAAGTTAGGCCGCAATCAGGGCAAAACCGTGATCGTGGTGCAGGACTGCGCCGGGTTCTATGTCAATCGCATTCTCGCCCCGTATCTGAATGAAGCCGGTTATCTGCTGAGTGAAGGCGTGGCGATTGACGCGATTGATCGGGCGTTGATGCAATTTGGTTTCCCGATTGGCCCGTTCGCCTTGCTGGATGAAGTCGGCATTGATGTCGGCTCCAAGGTTGGGCCAATTCTGTGTACCGCGTTTGGCGAGCGCATGAAACCGGCGGGCGTGGCCGATAAGCTGCTGGCGGATGGCCGCTATGGGCGCAAGAGCAAAAAGGGTTTTTACCTTTACGAGGGCGTGAAACCGGGCGAAAAGCCGGTGGATAAAACCGTCTATCCGGTGCTGGGCGTGACCGGTGACAAAGTCGTGGAGGCTAATGAGATCGTGGAGCGGTGCATACTAGCGATGCTCAATGAAGCGGCGCGGTGTTGGGATGAGGGTGTGATTCGCAGTCCCCGCGATGGCGATATTGGCGCAATCTTCGGGATTGGCTTCCCGCCGTTTCTGGGTGGCCCGTTCCGCTATGCCAATGCGCTCGGTATTCCAACGCTGGCTGAGAAACTGGAGCGATACCGGCAACGATTGGGCGAACGGTTCGCGCCGGCGGAGTTGCTGGCGCGGATGGCCACGGATGGACGAGGGTTCCATCCTGATTAAAGTGGGATCACTCCCCCCTGAACCAGCAATTTTCCACTGCGTCCCGGCACAGTCCCATTAATGACTTCATGCCGGGGCAAGGTGTTGAAGTCCATCGTTTTGGCCAGTGTTCTTAATCCGCCCAAGTCATAGTCCTGACTGCGCCAACCGGTCAACAAGCGGTCGAGAATCGGTAAAAATTTCATCCCTTCCAGTTCGGCATGAAGGGTGAAGACATGGCCGGTTGCAGGCGGAATTTTAGTCAGCTCCAGCATCCGATCCGCGACATTTTCCGTAGTAATGCCATCAATGCCAATGAGTTCATCGAGAGTTGGCAAAGTGGTCGGTAATTGCGGAACGTGAAGCGCTTCACCATCAATCGCCGGTAAAAAAGGATGTGTTCCCCGCGCATCAGAACACCAGTGAAAGCCGAGTTCGCCCGTCATCCGCAGCGCGTGATCATTCATTTGCCAGCCCGCTGCGCCATGCACAATAGCCGGTTCGCCAAAAATCTCCGCATAACGATCCGCCGCTTTGCGCATTTGCTGATCAGTCCATTTTGCATCGGCCCTGGCGACCTGATCCTGCCAAAGCACATGATCCCAGCAATGAATCCCGGTTTCAAACCCGGCATCGCGCACCTGCCGCATGATATCGCCCGCCCGTCGGCCAATATCCGGGCTGGGCAACAGCGTTCCGTACAGTAGGGTTTTCAACCCGTAATGTTCAATCACCGAGGTGCGTTTGACCTTGCCTAGAAATCCGCGCCGGAAGACTCGCCGAATCGCCCAGCCAGTATGATCGGGACCAAGGCTGAATAAAAAGGTCGCATCGGTTTGTTTCTGGCGGAACAGTTCCAGCAGTCGCGGCACACCTTCCAGCGTCCCGCGCAGGGTATCAACATCGACCTTGAGCGCAATCAACGGCGCTGACATCTTCAGTCCACCAGATAGCCGGCTTCGGCGACATGAGCGCGGTAGGCTTCAAAAATCCGCCGCAGCGCGTCATCCATCTTAACCGTCGGCTGCCAGTCCAGATCGGCGCAGGTATTGGCAATTTTTGGCACCCGTTGTTGTACATCCTGATAACCCTTGCCGTAATAATCCAGTGAAGTCGTTTCAATCAATTTAACCCTCGCCGCATTATCACGGTATTCAGGATATTCCGCCGCCAGTTCCAGCATTCGCACGGCGAGTTCCCGCACCGACAGGTTATTGCGCGGATTACCGATGTTGTAAATCTTGCCCGTAGTGATACCGTCCGCATTGGCGATAATCTTGATCAAGGCGGCAATGCCGTCATCAACATAGGTAAATGAGCGGCGCTGTTCGCCGCCATCTACCAACTTAATCGGTTCACCTCGGGCAATCTGACCAAGGAACTGAGTAATAACTCGCGAACTGCCCTCTTTCGGTGTGTTAATCGAATCCAGTCCAGCGCCAATCCAGTTAAACGGCCGGAACAGGGTAAAATCCAAGCCCTGTTCCATGCCATAGGCCGAAATGACCCGATCCATCATTTGTTTCGAGCAGGCATAAATCCAGCGTGGCTTGTTAATCGGCCCATAAACCAGCGGCGAGTTTTCTGGATCAAATTCCGCGTCAGCGCACATGCCATAGACTTCGGAAGTCGAAGGAAAAACCAGGCGTTTTTGGTACTTAACGCAGGAGCGGACGATGGGCAGATTGGCCTCAAAATCCAGCTCAAACACCCGCAATGGTTCGCGCACATAAGTCGCAGGCGTGGCGATCGCAACCAGAGGTAATACCACATCGCACTTCTTGACATGGTATTCAATCCACTCCCGATTGATGGTGATATCGCCTTCAAAGAAATGAAAACGCGGATAACCGATTAAATCGCGAATGCGATCATCCTGCATGTCCATACCGTAAATTTCCCAGTCGGTATCAGCCAGAATGCGGTTGGACAGATGATGACCAATAAAGCCATTGACGCCAAGAATCAGGATTTTTTTCATTGCGGGAAGGATTCCATTAAAGGATTTATGGATTTAATCGCCCAACTGCCACGGACTTGGGCCAATCAAATCGGCTAATTCTGCGGGGATTACCAAAGAGCCAGCTATATCCAGCGCCAGAATTTGCAATAAGCCGCCACCGACGCAATGAGCTATCAAGTGACCGTCAATGAGTTCAAGTTGTGGCGCTATTCTTGTTTGCATATTTAATTCAATAATCCGGCTCCGCAGAATCCGCACTAAACGACCATTGACAGTGGTAAATGCGCCGGGATACGGTGGAGCGACCGCCCGCACCAGGTTATGAATCCGCTGGACCGGCCAGTTCCAGTCAATACGGCCATCTTCCGGCTTACGCCCGGTGAAATAACTGCCTTGGCTTAAATCCTGAACAATGCGCGGCGCATTGCCGGTGATTAAGGCGGGTAAAATGCGGTGTAAAGTGAGTTCAGCCGCGAGAGTTACTTTATTGAAAACCTCGCCTGCCATATCGTCCGGCAAAATCGGCACTGCGGTCTGACCGACCGTATCGCCGGCATCCGGCTTTTCAACCATGTAATGCAGGGTTGCTCCGGTTTCAGTCTCGCCATGAATGATCGCCCAATTCACTGGAACCCGACCCCGATATTTCGGCAATAACGAACCGTGCATATTTAATGCACCCTGCGGCGCTATTGCTAGCAATTCCAGCGACAGCATTTTCCGGTAATAAAATGAGAACAGAAAATCAGGCTTTAAATCACGAATTTGCTGTAATAGTTCCGGCGTATTAGGATCATCAGGAGTAATGGCGGGAATACCATAATCAGTGGCAAGCGCAGCAACCCTGTCAAACCAGATTTGCTCGGCAGGGTTATCGTCATGGGTGAAAATCAGGGCTATATCAACGCCTTGCGCCAGCAGCACTTTAAGGCAACGCACCCCAACATTGTGATAGGCAAAAACAACCGCACGGGTCATAGGTTTTAATTTTCCTCGACACGCTGTTCCAGAATGGCCTGGATATTAAAACGCGGCCGTTCGCGCACCTGCTGATAAATCCGTCCAATATATTCGCCCAACAGACCAATACCGAATAGCAGAATCCCCATCAAAAAGAAGTTGATGGCAAACAGGGTAAAAAGTCCTTCTGCTTCCGGGCCAACCAGAATCCGGCGAATCAGGAGAAAGATCACGAATCCCGCTGAAGCTAATGCCAGCGCAATGCCGGCTAGTGAAAACATTTGTAATGGGGCCAATGAAAAACCGGTCACCAGATCGAAATTCAGCCGGATCAGCTTATATAGCGGATATTTGGATTCACCGGCAACCCGTTCAGCGTGTTCAACAACCACTTCGGTCGGATTGGCGGCAAAGGTATAAGCCAGCGCCGGGATATAAGTGCTGACTTCACGAGTCGCAACCACCGCCTTGACGATACTGCGACTATAAGCCCGCAACATGCAGCCTTGATCCGTCATTTTGATATGGGTAATCCGCTCGCGCAGCCGGTTCATCAGCTTTGAAGCGATATGCCGCCACAGACTATCCTCGCGGGTCTGGCGAATGCTGCCAACATAATCATGACCGCCATCCATCGCTGTCAGCAGTTTGCCGATCTCTTCTGGCGGATTCTGCAAATCAGCATCCAGTGTGACGACTCGCTCACCTCGACAATACTCAAAGCCGGCCATAATCGCCAAATGCTGACCGTGATTGGCATTGAACAGAATGACTCGCGTGACCTCAGGCCGGGCCAGAAACTGGTCTTTCAGCAATGCCGCTGAACGGTCTCGACTGCCATCGTTAATAAACAGAACTTCATAAGCAATATTGAGCACATCCAGCGCCGGATAAAGCCGGGAAAACAGCGCCGGCAATATCGCTTCTTCGTTGTAAACCGGAATGATTACGGACAGGAATGGATCGCTAAAACTCCCCTCTCCACCTGTGGGAGAGGGGCCGGGGGGGAGGGCTGAATTCATCGTTTCGCCTCTGCTAATACCTCATTAACTGTCGCACAAACCCGCTCAACATCAGCGCGGGTCATGGTCGGAAACAATGGCAATGTCACCGTTTCACGGGCGATCCGCTCGGTATTAGGCAACTCGCCGTCGCGGTGGCCATAGCCACGAAACAGCGTGGTCAAATGCGCCGCCTCATAGGAAATCCCGGTACCGATACCACGACTTTCCAATGCGGCCCGGAATTGTGAACGGTCAATCCGCAACTGATCCAGCGGCAATAGCGGCGCAAACAGATTCCAGCTATGGCCTGATTCATCGCCGGGATAACCGGGATGGGGCAACAGACACGGCGGGTCAGTCTGCAACAACCGGAAATAATCAGCTACTAATTCACGACGACGATGATTGAACTCTTCCAGTCGCGCTAATTGACCCAGGCCAATGCGGGCGTTGACATCGGGCAGATTGAACTTGCCGCCGGGAAACGCCACGTCCCGCGTTCCATCGGGCAAGCGGGTAATGCCATGAAAGCGTAGGGTTTCCACTTCCAGCGCCTCGGCTTCATCCGCCAAGACCAGCGCCCCGCCTTCAATGCTGGTCATGTTTTTATTGGGATGAAAACTGAATACAGTCAGGTCGCCAAAACTGCCAATCCGCCGCCCGCGCCAACTCGAACCCATCGCCAGCGCCGCGTCTTCAATCATCCGTAGTCCGTATTTTCCGGCAATGGCGTACAACCGATCCATGTCTACCGGCAATCCGCCAAAGTGGGTCGGCATAATCGCTTTGGTGCGTGGCGTAATGGCTTGCTCGACCGCATTAAAATCCAGATTGCGGCTGATCAGTTCTACATCGACGAAGACCGGCTTTGCTCCAACCTTGGCGATCATGTTCGGTGCAGCAAAGAACGTTTGCGCCGGAGTAATCACTTCATCACCGGGGCCAATTCCACACAATTGCAAGGCAACCTCTAGCGCCGCCGTCGCCGAATTGAGTACCCGGACGGGTCGATCCCCTAAATAAACAGAGAGCGCCGCCTCAAATTTTTTCACTTGCGGCCCGGTCGTGATCCAGCCAGAACGCAAGACTTCAGTCACGCCGTTAATCGTGTCTTCATCCAGGGTCGGGCGGGCAAAGGGCAGATAGGGCAGCGTGGACATATTACGATCTCGCAAGCAGATAAACGCCGACAATGATAAAACCAATACCGAGCCAGCGCCCGCTGCTCAGGGTTTCACCGAATAAATGCCAAGCGGCGAAAGCATTGATGACATAGCCAATGGACAGCATGGGATAAGCAATGCTGACGGGAACCCGCGACAGCGCCAGAATCCAGACCAAAACGCTGATACCGTAGCAAGCAAAGCCCCCCAGAAAATACGGATTGGTGGCAATTGCGCCCGTCAGTGGCAGTGCGTTAGCGAGGGTAGGCGTAATCACCCCAAGCGCATTAGTTCCTGCTTTCAGTAATAATTGCGCGACGGCATTCAGCAATACCCCGGTCAGAATCAGCGCAAAACTGGAAGCCGTCATTGCCGGCTCACGATGACCCGGCGCGGGTCGCGGGCCAGAACGCGCATCGGCAAACCTTCGGTGGTGAACCGTTCGTAATTGGCCGGATTCATGATCGCATAACCCCGATCCAGAGCGATCCAGAGCGGTTTCCAGTCCTCAACTTGGGCAATGCCTTTCTCCGGTTCCACATTCAGGCCCAAGGCAAATTCATCAATATATTGCACCAGCGTCACTGGGCGTTTGAGATAAAACGGCAGAGTTTGATCATGCATTCGGACGCTGTAAAACGGCAGGCTCCGATCCAGCGGTCCCTGCGCGGACTCGATCTCACGGACAATATGATAGGTCGAGGATAACCGGGACTGGGTGTCGTGACCGTCCATCGCCAGAATTCCGGCGGTCAGGCTGCCCAGCGCCAGCGCGGCCATCCCGGTGGAACAGGCACAGGTGCGGAACAAACCAGCCGCCGCTCCCGCCCCGGCGGTGAAAGCCGCGACCGAGGCCAGGAGCCAGGGGATGTAATCACGCACGATCTCAAATGGCGAGGTGTCTTTCGCGAACAATGGCGCGATGCGTTCGCTGCCCAGCAGCAACACTAGCAACAAGCCGCTGCCGATAGCCGCCAGTCCCCAGGCCAGGCGGCTGAGCAGTTCCGGGGTCATCCGCTGCATTTCAATGGCGGCGAACAGCGCCAAGGCCGGGAATACCGGCAGAATGTAGGACGGCAGTTTGGAACTGGACACGCTGAAAAACAGGAAAATAAACACCGCCCAAATCAGCAATAAGCGCAGGGGTTGCAATGTTCCCAGATCACCATTTTGTCGCCAGCCATCCCGCAACCGGACGGCGATAAACGGCAGCCACGGCATGATTCCAAACAGCAGGATGGGAATGAAGTAATGCCAGGGACCTTCGCGGCTGTGCCCCTTGGTCAGAAAGCGATCAAAATGTTCGTGGATGAAGAAAAACCGGGCGAATTCATCATTGACCAGTGAGACGGCGATAAACCACGGTGCGGCGATCAGCAGGAACAGCGCCAGTCCCTTGCCGAGATGCAGCCGGGTCAGCATCGGCCAGTCGCGCTGGATCAATAGATAAAGAGTCAGCACCGCACCGGGCAGCACCACGCCGATCAGGCCCTTGCTCAGAACCGCCAGCGCCAGCGCCGCCCAGACCACCAGCATCCAGTTACGATTTTCTTTCGGCGTCGCGCCGGAATGCTGGGCTAGCAGGAAACCCAGCAGCCCAAGGGTCATAAACGCCGCCAGCCCGCCATCAAGGGTATTGATATGGGAATTAATGATAAAGCCGGTGCAACCGACCAGCGCCGCCGCCGCCGACAGACCCACCTCCTCGCCATACAGCCGGCGGCCGGTCCAGAACATCAGCAGCACACAGGCGAAAGTGGTCGTCGCTGGCCACCAGCGCGCTCCCCAGTGGCTATCGCCGAACAGCCGGAACGCCGCCGCCGTTGCCCAGTATTGCAAGGGCGGCTTTTCAAAATACTTGAGGCCATTCAGCCGGGGGGTGAGCCAGTCGCCGGACAGGGCCATTTCCCGCCCGATCTCAGCGTAGCGCCCTTCGTCGGGCCGGACCAGCTTGCGGTATTCCAGATTGCTGAACCAGACCGCGCTGAAAATGATCAGCAGACCCACCAGGTAGAAGCGGGAAAGGCGGCGCGAGGGCGATGCTGATGGCGATTCTATCGGGTTCATGTTCAGCGGCTACTTGAGGATATTGTAGCCGAAAGTGAACATGATGCCGGCGCCGCCGAGCAGGTTAAGCTGGACATTGAAATCACCGTACTGATAGCCCAGCGATGGCACCAGGCCCGGCGCTACCCCATCGTGGTTAAACGGGATTTTGTCTTCGTAAGGCTCTTTATAGCCCAGCAGCAGACCGCCGGTCAGTTTGAAGTACATGTTCTGGAACAGGGTACTGTCGCTGACGAAATCCAGCGGCCAGGACTTGCCAAAGTAGAGATACTCGCATTTCTGGTTGAAACTGTTATTCAAATAGGAGCCGCCGACCACCCAGCGCGAGGAGGACTGCCACTCCAGGCCAACCAGCCACGAATAGTCGGTGTGTTCGTCGGAAGGATTGAAATGAATCACGCCCGGCGCCGCTTGCAGCATCAGCGTATCGCCCTCTTCGAATACGCCGGCCCAGACCGGGTTGATCGCCAGCAGGGCTATCCACAGCAGCACACGAAACTGACCGTAACGATGCCGGCGTATCGGAAACAGGGGAGTTGCGGTCATGTTGAATCCAGTAGGCTAGAATCCAGAAGAGGATTGGAAGGGGATGCGACCTGCCGCGATCCACGCTTCCGAAACCATGAGTTTGTGCTTAACTCGCCTGAAAAGCCGCGCGATTATGCTGAATCGTGAGCGTTTTTGCCATGATCCCGACGATCGCGCTCAACTCCCGATACCGAGGCTTGCTATGGATTCCGAAGCTGAACCTGTGGAATTGCAAATCGTTGAGCGGTTGGCCGAACCCTTGCCGGCCCAGGCGACGCTGACCCTGCCGTTTGAACTACGCCAGAAAAGTCGGCTGCGAACCCGGCTGGATAGCGGGGAGGATGTGGGAGTGTTCCTGGCGCGGGGGACAGTGCTGCGCGATGGCGACCGGCTGCGCACGGTCAACGGCCTGATCATTGAAGTGCGGGCGGCGCCGGAAACGGTTTCTACCGCCCGAACCGATGATCCGCTGCGCCTGGCGCGGGCCGCCTACCACCTTGGCAATCGCCATGTCGCCCTGCAACTGGGTCCTGGCTGGTTGCGCTATCTCCATGATCATGTGCTGGATGGGCTGGCGCAGGCCCTGGGGTTAAGCGTGGTCAGCGAACAGGCCCCGTTTGAACCGGAAGCCGGCGCTTACGGCGGCGGCCATCGCTCGTTTGATCATGAGCATTAGCCTGTCCAGCCTGCCCCGGTTGCTACAATTATGCAGTCCAACCCTGCCGGTCGGCGCTTTTGCCTGGTCGCAAGGGCTGGAGTGCGCAGTCGATCGCGGCTGGGTGCGGGACGAGGCCAGCGCCGGTCAGTGGATTCTCGGCCTGCTCGGCCATACCCAGCGCCGGCTGGATTTGCCGGTGTTCGCCCGGCTGTATGCGGCTTGGCTTAACGATGATGCGGCAACGATCCGGCAATGGAACGCCCGGCTTTACGCTTCCCGTGAGGCTGCGGAATTGCAACGGGAAGATCAGCAGATGGGCGCGGCGCTGGCCCGGTTATTGACCGATTTGGGGATTGTGGAAGCCGAGCCGTGGCGCACCGAACCACGAGGATGCTTCGCTACATCATTCAGTCTGGCGGCGGCGCAATGGGCGATTCCGCTGCCGGAAGCCGCAACCGGCTATGTTTGGACTTGGGCGGAAAACCAGATCATCGCCGCCGCCCGGCTGATTCCGCTCGGCCAGACCGCAGCACAACGATTGTTGAGTGCGGCTGGCCCGGTCATTACGGTCACGGTTGCCGAAGCGTTGGCAATCACTGATGAGGACATCGGCGCATCCGCTCCCGGTCTGGCGCTGGCCGGCGCGCTGCACGAGACCCAGTATTCGCGGCTGTTCCGATCCTAGGAGTCTGTCGGACATGGGGACGAGATCGGGATAGACTGACCGAAACGGCTAAACCGTTTTGCTATCATGATATCACCTTGGTTTTCATGAGCGCCTTCTGCATGGCTCAATTCACGGTCCGCAATATTGAAGAAGACGTCAAAGTCAGTCTCAAGCAACGCGCCGCCCGGCACGGATGCAGCCTGGAAGAAATTCGGCGCATTCTCCGCACGGCCATCCGCGATGAGATTTTATCCCGACCAGGCCTGGGTTCCCGTATTGCCGCCTACTTCGCCCCAGAGGGCTTAACGGAAGATTTGCCTGAACTACACGGCCAACTCGCACATCCGGCGGATTTTCAACCGTGATGGTTCTCGACACCAACGTCCTTTTCGCGTTGATACGTAACCCGCCGGAAGCCGTGATCGTTGCCTGGCTCGACCGACAATCGGCGGATGCCATCTGGATCACCATCACGCTGTTTGAAACCCGCCTGGGTCTATCTTTGCTACCCGATGGACGCCGCCGACACGCCCCGGAAACCGCCTTTGCCCGTCTACTGGAAGTAGAACTCAACAGCCGGGTGCTACCTCTCGACAGCGCCGCTGCTGCCCACGCCGCCCTGGTGGCGGCGGAACGGCAACGGACCGGGCGAACGGTGGACATTCGGGATACCCTAATTGCGGGCATCGCGCAGGCGCGACGCGCATCCAGATGGATCTGAATAGCGCCCGGCGGCATCAACAAGCCGCCGCCCTTGGTGCGCTAATGCTTGCTGTAACCGGTTGCCGGACGCCAGTCCTTGATGTTCCTTCACCACCGCTGGAACTGGCGCAGGTCAACGCCGCCGTTAACCGCCAAGGTCCGGTTTGTCCGCACGATTATTGTTTGGACGACTGGCCAGCGCCGAATGATCTTGACCGGCTGGAATACTGGGATTGCAAAGCCTACGCGGTCGCCAAGGCGGATCGGCTCACTCACCAGCATGGCTACGCTCCGGAACGGCTGGAGTATGTGCTGGTGGAAGGCCCGCCATTACGGGTCACCCACGCGGCGTTGCTGGTGGATGATCGTTGGGTGCTGGATATGGGGTTGCGCTGTCAGGTGTGCGAACTGGATCGTTTTGCCGCCGGGTTGCGCATCAGCGGACGGTTACCGATCGCCGACTTGCCCTATGTGCGTCAGGCGCTGCGGGCGCTAATGCCTGGCTCCTTGCATCACCCTATCAAGCAAAAGGATTAGCTTGGTTTTCCGGGGGAATCGTGTAAACCGGCGGTGAACTCGAGCGGTTGTCGCTACCGCCATCCCCGGAGGCCGCTTTCCGCTGGTGGCGCGAAGACTGCCGTTCTTCCTCAGGCGAGCGGTGGAAAAACAGCGCCGCTAAAAATGCGGTGAAAACGGCATTGGCCGGAGTCCGCAGATTAAAGTCGACCAGCGAGTGCAGCATCATCAACAACAGCGCAATCCCCGCTCCAGCCTGCGCGAATCGAAATGACGACCATTCCCCGCGTTTCCACACTCGCGCCCACTGGCGCACATAGAACGCCAGCCAGAGCGCGATCAACAGCGCTGCGATCAGCCCGAATTCCAACAGCCATTCCAGATAATCATTGTGGGCGCGGTTGATGGTGACCCCAGGAAAATCCGCCGGATGGAAGCGCTGCAGCACATCCTCGAAGGTCCCGGCGCCGCTGCCGAGCGGAAAAAAATTACCGACGGCCTGCACGGTGGCATCAAAAATCAGCCAGCGTCCATCCTCCATCGGGTCTTGCAGGGTGAACCGACTCCAGAGCGGGGCCAACCCGATCAGACTGGCCAGGCTGATCCCAATCGCGGTGAAAGTGCCAATCAGCCCGTAAACATTGCGTCCACCCAGCCGGGTCGAGAACGTCAGCGTCGCTAGCAGGATGCCCAGCATCGCCAGGCCGACTCCGGTGCGGGACCGGGTGAAGATCAACCCCAGCAGAATCGCCAGCGCCACTGCGCCATACAGCGCCGCCTGATTGAGGCGAGCGGCGCTGAACCGGACCAGCCATTGCCGGAAGGTGCGGCGGCGGCGACTGCTGCTGGAGTGCTGGGGCCGGCCTTGACCAACCGTCACCGCCAGCAGCGCCAGACTCACGGGCAGCGCCATTTCCAGCAGACCCGCCAGGTGATTACGGTTGATGTAGGTGCCGGAGGCGCTCTCGCCCATCAGCGTATTGCCCAGTCGGAACAGGCTGTTTGGACCATCGCCGTACTGGATCAGTCCGAGCAATGCCTCAACGACCGCGATCCCCAAAAACACCAGCGTCAGCTTGAACAGGCGTTGGCTATCGAGATTGACTGCGGCCAGAAAGACCGCCAGCGGCGGCAACAGCGCCAGCCAGGCTGTTTCAGTAGCGGCAGGAATCAGCGAAATGGCGCGCCACTCGAAGCCGAAACCGACCACACTGGCCTGGTGCAAGGCTTCGGCGTAGAACGCCCGCCCAGGCAGACTGGCCCAGAATGTCATCGGGATGGGCAACAATTGGGTCAGCGGCAACAAAAACAGCAGAGCCAGAAAACCCCACGCCATGCGGGAGAGCGGCAAACCTGCGGTCGGCGGCGACCAGAACCGCCAGGCCAGCAACGCCAGCGCCAGCAGTTCCAATCCAAGCAGCGGCAACGGCGGATAGCCTGCCCAAAAGAGCGGCGCAAAGATCAGTAACGTGGCCAGACCATAAAAAAGGACCGCGTCGGGATTGCCAACGCGGTCCGGTTCCTTATAAGTCACGGAATTCCACTAAATAATAATAGACTATCAACAACAGATGGTCAGTTACTCAGCGCTTGCGGCGAAGCAGGCGGATTATCGCTATCGTTGCTGCTGGACACGCCTAACGCTACGGCGCTGGCGAGGGCAAGTCCGCCAACAACCATGCCGGTGCTGATCCCCCCGATCGTAGCTCCGGCGACGCCGGCTCCAACACCGGTTGCAGTCCCGCCAGCAGCCGTACTACCCACCACGACCCCGCCGCCGCCAACCATAAGGTCCGGAGTGCAAACCGGCTGTTCATTAACCACCATTTTTTTACCGGACTCTACGACGACTTCGCAGCCATTCAAGTATCTCACTACAATCCGGCTGTCCGCTCCAGCGGTGACCTGGTTTCCCTTGTAGAGGCTCATACCCGGGGTTGCCCCGGTTTTATTGACTAGCCCATTACCCTTGATCTCGCCAACAGTCGCCACGGCTTCCCCAGAATTCACCGGTCCGGCCTGACCAATCCGCGCATTCTGGAAACCGCCAACCGTGTAAATCGTGGCCTGACCCGCTTTACATTGATCCGGTTTGCCAACCGCCAGCGCGCTGTTTTCTGGCAGTGACACGGCGCAACCATCCGGATAAATCACTTTGGCCCCGCCGCCAGCGGCGGCGACCACCCGGTTGCCGGCATACAGCGGCATACCCGGTTGCGCCTTGATCATTGTCGCCGTCTGCCCGACGAAGACCCGGCCCGTGGATTGCTGTAGCACTGCCGAGGGGTCGGCAGCGCTGGCGCCAGCCGCATATCCCGCCACGGCTATCGCCAAACTGGTCATCACTAATCGCATCTTGCTCATTGGAATCTTCTCCGTCTGTGGCCTAATAAAGTTTATTCTCTAATAATAAAGATTAATTAAAAAACAGGGTCAAGTCCAGAGTTCACGAAAAATCCGCCTCGAAACCACTAATCTTGTTGACTGATGGACAGATCGTCGAACCAGACATCGCCCTGTGCTTCAAACTCCAGCTCTACCCGCCCGTCCAGTTCCAGCCGCAATAACTGTAATGGACAGTCCTGATCCGGGACGGTGAAGCCGGTTTTAAAAGTCCGCCAGTCATCCGATCCCACAAAAGGTTCGCTTTCAGCCAGCAGAGGGATCTTGGCATCGGCGCAACGCAGTCGCCAGCGCAACCCCCGCTCCGCTCGCAAACTATCGACGCGCACCCGGCCCTGAAGCTGGTAATGACCCGGCTCCAGATAGAGGTACTGGTAGAGATGCTGAAAACGAACCCGTTCACCGTTGAAACTGACGTGCAGCGCCTTGCCGCCACGGGTGTTGTAAGTCTCGATGGTCTCGACTATGGCGCCGCGCGGAGACGTCGCCCGCCAGTCAAAACCGGCATTCGTGATCGGCAGATCAAAACTGCCGTTGTAAAGATGGCCCAAGCCTGACTGCCGGCGCTCATCCAGCCCGCTCAGCCAGACCAGATACGCTTCCAGCCAGCGTTGCTCCTTCCACAGACGGGCCAGATAGATCTGTTGTTCAGCCACAGTCGGCAAGGCCCCGTTCCGGGTGCGACTCTGGTACAGAAACGCTACGGTCTCCGTTTTCATCGCGGTCTGCGCTGCGTAAGCAAAAAATCCATCCCACCACGGCGGCGGATCGGCCAGAAATGACTTCAGCGATGGCTGCGTCGCCGAATTTTCCGCCAATTCCAAAAACACCGGGTATATCCGGGTGGAATTGTCCGGTCGGTTTCGTAGCAAGGTACTCCAGCGCGCCAAGGTCAAATCCAGACGGTTCTGTTGCAGCCAGAATGCCGCAGAGCGGGCCAACCCCGGGGGGCGCATGGGGCCGAGCAGATCGGCGATCACGACCAGCCCGGTGGCTTTTTCGGTGAATCCGGCTTGTTGCCACAACTCCGCCAGCGCCAGATAGGTCATGGCGTCAGTCGGATTAGCCCAGAGGGCTTCCTGGAGCAAAGACTCGGCTTCCGGCGGATCGCGCTCGATTAGCGCCTGCCCCTGGCGGGATAGCGCCTCTGGTTGATCGCTGCGCCAGCGCCGTGCGCCCGCATCCGCTTCCAGGGTTTTCTGACCGGCGTAATAGTTGGCCAGGCCGGTCACCAACACCCGCCAGGCCAGGATTCCGACGATTAACAACAGCCCTCCGCCTTTGAGCGCCTTCATCAATACATGCATGCGCCTTTGCCTTTGTCTTTGCCAACTATTTCAAACTCAGTGGGGTTGCCAATCATAATCAATGGCCTCAATCAACGCCTGCCGGCCCTGCTTTCGCACCTTGAAGCGGATATTTCCCTCGACCCGGGCTGGCGCGCCATTATCCCGCTGCTGCAATTGCAACTGATAGCGGCCCGAGCCGCTGGCGGTTTCACCCTGATAAGCCCAGCGCAGACTTTGCAGCCGCATCTGACGCACCTGGTGGGTCTTCAGAAGCGTCGCATAATCCTGACGAATGCGGTTACGGTCGTTCCCGCCCTTGCCCCGTGCATTGGCGGCGAACAACGCCATAATGTCGCCCAGATCGCCCCGTTCGTAGGCTTGGGTGTAGCGCTCTATCAGTCCATCCAGATCCTGCACGGTCAGATCCTGGTCATCTGGGGTAACGACATTCAGCCGAACTTGCTCAACCCTGGCCTGCTCGGCCTGCAATTGAGTCTCCAGCCGCAGCCGTTCTGTGTTCGCCTGCTCGGTCTTGGCCTGCTCGGCCTGCAATTGAGTCTCCAGCCGCAGCCGTTCCGTGTTCGCCTGCTCGGCTTTAGCGCGCTCGGCCTGTAATTGTGCTTCCAGCCGGAGCCGTTCGGTTCTGGCGCGTTCGGCTTCCTGTGGATCCGCCACTGAGAGGGGTTCCGCCCGTGCCGATTCCGCTTTCGCCCGCTCGCTGCGCGCCTGCTCCGCCTTGGTCTGTTCCAGTCGTCGTCGCTCGCTGCGCAGTTCCTCGGCTAACCGTTCAGCCTTGGCCTGTTCGGCTTGCAGTTCCTCCAGCCGCCGCCGTTCGGCAGCCAGCCGCTCGGTTTTGGCCTGCTCTAACCGCGTTTGCTCGGCCTTTAACCGATCCAGCCGTTGCTGTTCAACCGCTACTCGCTCGGTCTTAACCTGTTGCACCCGCGCCTGTTCGGCTTTCAGTTGTTCTTCCAACTGCGCGCGCTCGACCCGCATTCGTTCCAGCGCCAGCTCTTCCACGATGATCTGTTCGCGGTGATTCTGCTCCAGCTGTTGACGGTTCTCCTGAACCCGATCCGCCTGTTGCCGGGCCTGTTGTTCACGCTGCTCCAGGGTCTGCCAATCCGGCGCAGCCAGAAAGGCGGTGATTGCAGTGCGTTGGTCCGACGACGTTGAAGTCGTTGCGCTATCGATTGCCGGCTCAACGCTATCGGCGCTCGCTGGAATCGTCGCCGGGATGGCTAATCGATTCCGTTTGTCCAGATACCAGCCGCCCAGCACCCCGGTCACCGCCAGCGCCAACCCGGCCAATACCAGACCCGGCAGCCATTGGCGCGGCACCCGGATTCGCCGGCGGCGGGCCGGTTCTGCAAACACCGGCGGCGGGGGCAGGGGCAGATCAGTGATATCGGCAAAAGGCGAGGGTGCGGCGCTGAAACCATCCAGGGTCAGTATGGATTGCGGTAGCGGCCGGTCTGGTGCAAAAGGAGAGGGAGTCCGTGACAACGTCGTCCAGGCTTCATTGACCCGGGCTGCATAGCTTTCGGTCCAGGTTTCCCGGCCCGCCGCCCGATCCGGATGAAACAGCCGCATCAACAGCCGGTGATGCTCCTTGATCCGCGCCGGGGTCGCGCCGGGTTCGAGACCCAGCAGGCGGTAAGGCCCAGCCCCACGGGCGAAACACAACTGCTGGACGCAGAATCGGGCGGCATCCTGCAATTCCTGGGGCCGGGCGCCGGTCAGGAGCATTGCCGTCTCCACCGCTTCCGGCGAGCCATTGGCCAGCCACAGCAACTGATCCATGCCGTCGGGCAGCGGTGCCGCCAGCGAGAGCCGTTCCTGATAGGTCAGCGGTTGGCGGTAGCAGGCTAAGGCAAAGTCAACGCAATCCAACGTCGCGATCCTTCAAAGTTCAGCCGTTTTCAGGTCGCCGTCAGTTTCTTGGCATTGGCTGGGGCTTCACCATAGTAGTCGGTTTGGTAGTAGTAATAGCTGCGGTAATAACCGTAAGCGCCGGCCCGGGCTTCCAGCTTGGTCAGGATCGATCCCAGTACATGGACCCGCGCCGCACGCAGTCGCTTGAACGCACCCAGCACATACCCGCGCGGGGTGCTGCCCATTTCCACAGTCAGCAAGGTTCCCTCGCACAGGTTGCTGATGATCAGCGCATCGGCCAGCCCCAGCAGCGGCGGGCTGTCCAGGATCACCTGGTCGAATTTTTCCGCAGCCAGGGTCAGCAATTCGACCATGCGCGCCGACGATAACAGCTCGGCGGGATTGGGCGGCAAGGGTCCCGCTGGAATGGCGAACAGGTTAGGGATGTGGGTGGGCTTGGCAATGTCTATCGGTTGCGCCCCGCCGCCGGCCAGATAGTTGGTCAGCCCGATCTGGTTATCGAGGCTCAGGGAACGATGCAGCGACGGTTTACGCAGATCGGCTTCGATCAGCAGGGTACGCTTGCCGGCCTGGGCGAACTGGATCGCCAGACTCAGCACCGTGGTGCTCTTGCCCTCGCTGGCCATTGCGCTGGTGATGGTCAGGACCTGGGGGACGCCGCTGGCGGTTGAGAATTGCAGGGCGGTGCGCACCGAACGGTAGGCTTCGGCAAAGGCGGAACGGGGGTCGTCGTGACCGGCCAGCGCCATGGGCCGCGGATCGCCGCGCTCCGTCCGGGTTTTGGGGATGACGCCCAGCACCGGCAGACCCAGCAGCTTCTCCAGTTCTTCAGGCCGTTTGAAGGTATCATCGAGGCGCTCGAACAGGAACGCCAGCCCGACCCCGCCGAGCAGGCCCAGCACCAGCGCCAGCAGCCCGTTCAGTCGCAGATTGGGTTTGTAGGGGAAGACCGGCGCCCGGGCCTCATCCACCACCGAGATATTGTTGGTGCCAATGCCGGCGGACACCCCGACCTCCTTGAAGCGCTGGAGCAGGCCGTCGTAAAGCTGGCGGTTGGTATCGACTTCACGGCGCAGGATGTTGAACTGGATGCTGCGATCCTGGAGCGCCAGCACGTCCTGCTTGAGTTGCTGAACCCGGCTTCGCAGCAACGCCTCGGTGGCTTTGGCGGCTTCGTAGTCGGCAGTGATCGCCGCCCGGATATTGCTGATCTCCTGATTGATCATGGCGTTGATCTGGTTGATCTGGCTGCGGAGCTGCACCATCGCCGGGTAAGCCGGTTTATAGATGCTGAGGTTGTCCTGATACTGGGCTTCCTGCTTGGCCTGACTTTCCTTCAGGGTCTGGATGATCTTGCTGTCCAGCATCTGGCTCAGCCCCTGACCACGGGTCGCCAGCATCTGCCGGTATTGGGCCTCGGCAGCGATCCGCTTCTTTTCAGCTTCGGCCAACGCCGTGTTGGTCGCCGACAGGTCCTGATAAACAATATTCTGCTTGTCATCGACATTGATGATCTGCTCCTGACGGGCGAAACCGATCAGATCCCGTTCGGAGTCCTCCAGCTTGGCCTTGACCTGCTGCAGGCGCTCCTGCAGAAAATTGCGGGCGTAGGTGGAGGCGTCAAAGCGTCGCTCCATGTTCATGTTGATGAAGTTCTTGACCAGGGTATTGAGGATCAAGGCCGCCCGGCTGGCGTCAGGACTGTCGTAATGCAGCTTGACCAGTCGGGAATTGCGCACCGGCTCCACGGTCAGGTCGGCGAGAAAGGCGGTGATAACGCCCGCCAGCCGGTCGTTTTCAGAAAGCGGTTTGGCGTCAGCATCGCCGGCATTGCTGGTTTGCGGTAGCCAGCCGGTCAGCCCGCTGATCTGGGCAAAAATCGATGGCGGCGGCGGCGGCAAGTCAGCCAGTCCCAACTGATTGATGACCCGCTGCGCCAGACTGCGGCTTTTCAGCAATTCGTACTGGGTCTGGTAATAATCCTGGCTGCCGGATGTGACTTCACCAGGCGTCACCTGTTGGATATCGACGATCTTGATATCTTCGCGGTCGATTTGCAGGGTCAGGCTGGCGCGGTAGATCGGGGTTATCAGAAACGACGCGGTAACTACTGCGACGACCACGATCAGGGTGAAAATGGCGATGGTCCAGCGGCGCTTGACGATGACCTGCCACAACTCCCGTAGATCGAATTCGTCGCCATCCGGTTCGGATTCGGTCGGGCGTGGCAGCTCTGGTGGTAAAGCGGGACCGATGGCGGTGGCCGCCCGTTCAGTCAGCGCCTGACGCGGTGGCGTCGCTGGGTTTTCACCATCGGAATGGGTCAGGAAGGCGGGATTGCTCATAAAGGACTCAGTAGCCGGAAGGGCAAAATAAACTCGATCAGTTCCTTGGCGACCGCCTTGCCCTGCGATTCCCGGACCTGGACGATATCGTCATTGCGGATGTCGGGATCGCGGATGTCGCCAGCGCGAATCTGTTCCAGATCGAACTCCATGGTGGTGCGATTGCCCGTGGCCGGATCGGTGCGAAAAATCCGAACGCTAGTGTCAGCGACACTGGTCAGACCTTCGGCAGTCGCCAGCGTTTGCAGCAGCGAGGTCCGGCCCTTGAGCGGATAGACGCCCGGCTTTTTGACGGCGCCTTCGACCGTTACCCGCTGGCTGGTGAATTCCTTGATAAACACGCTGACTTGCGGGTTTTGCAAATAGTCCTTGGCCAGTTTGGCGGCCAGCGCTTCTTCGAGTTGCTCACTGGTCAGACCCGCGGCCGGCACCAGACCCACTAGCGGCAAGGAAATAAAGCCACGCGAGTTGACCCGCACCGTGCGGTTGAGCGCCTCGATGCCAAACACCTGCAGTTCGAGCAAATCCTGCGAACCGATCCGGTAGTCTTCCACCATGGGGGTACCGACTGGCGTAGGGGGAGATGTCGCCGGCGCAGCGGAGGCCGGGTTATTCAATGTCGGCGATCCGTCTGCGGGGGCAGCGGCAGGCGGACGGTTGCCGGCGCAGGCAACGACTCCGAGCAGAGTGATCCACAGCAGGGCGCCAATGCGAAGGGTTCTATTCCACAAGATAGCTTGCCTCAGGCGGAAGGGCGAGAAGGGGAAAACCGGTGGATTTACTGACCGCCAAACCAGCGGCTGAACCAGGATCGATGAGCGCGGCTGGGTTTGGCTATGGACAACGCCGGAATCGCCGGCAACTGGTCAGGCTCCTCGTTATTCAGTATACCTTGCGGGCGGGTTTCTACCAGATGTAAGGCTTCTGTGGCTCCCACCCAGCGTTCCGCAGCCCGCTGCCCTTCGGCCAGCAACGGTGGCCGGCGGGTAACGCCATGCGAATCGGTGGCCAGGATGTGAACCCAGCCCTCGTCCAGCATCCGTTCTCCCCAATACTGCGCGGCAGCGCCAAAACGGCCGGTCAGACTGCCCGCAGTGACTTGCATCCACGCGCCTTTTTTGACCAGCTCCACAAAAATTTCATAATGATCCTCAATCCAGCTCAACCGCTCGGGATGAGTCACCACCGGGATATAACCGGCGGCCAGCAGATTGAATACGGTTTCTTCCAGCCGGGGTGGCGCGACATGGTGCGGCGGCTCCAGCAGGAAGTAGCGGGTGTTGTGCAATGACGGCACCCGCCCGCTGCGCAGGCCATCGACCAGATTGGGATCAATATGGGCATCAGCACCGCTGGTGACTTGCAGCGCAAGGCCTGCGGCGTCGAGCTGGATTTGAAGTTCTGCGACGGCCTGACGGATGGCGGGACCAGTGTTCTCATACAAGCCGGGGTAAATGTGCGGGGTGCAGGCAGTGACAGTGATACCATCGTCGACCGCGATCCGGGCCATAGCCAGGGAGGTGGCGAGATCGGGAGCGCCGTCGTCGATGCCAGGTAACAGGTGGCAATGCAGGTCGATCATGTCTTCCAGAGGTTTGTAAAGTTGAGAAGCAGGGCGCAGGGTTTTTCACGAGATATTGATGCGGGTTGTTTTCCGTAGAGTATAAGGGATAAGGGAATGATTGCTATTTCACAGCGCTGAATTGACTTCATGTTTCAACTTGTTTTATACTCTAAACGCACTGATCGTCCCGCAGGAGCAAGGCCATTGCGGATTGTTGGCCTATTTTTTGCTATTGCGCTAATCTGCGTTGGCTCTGATCAATATCGACGCAGGACTGATAGCCGTGTTCAAATTGACTTTGCCGGTTATCCTGACAGTTATTCGCTGATGGAATCGCTGATGCTGAGGATTGTTAAACCATGAGTAGTTTTCTAGGTATGGCGTCTGAAAAATATGGGTTACTGCTTTACACACTACTGCTCAGCATTGGCTTGATCATGGTATCGATTAAATGGGCCGATCGGTTGGGTTGGGTCGATCAGCCCGACGAGCGCAAGCACCACACTCAGCCGGTGCCTCTCTCCGGCGGGATTGCGATGTGTATGGCTTTTTGTCTGAGCCTGCCTCTGGTGCTGGATACGCCTAATACTTATCTGCCATTGCTGGCTGGAGTTGTGTTACTGGCCTTGGTCGGCGTCTACGATGATCTATGCCAGATTCAGCCATCGACTCGCTTCCTGTTTCAGATCGGGGCCGTCCTGATCATGACGCTGGGTGGCGACGTGGAGTTGAGGAGCCTGGGTAATTTGTTGGGCTGGGGCAATATCACGTTGGGAGCTATGGCGATCCCGTTCACCTTGTTTGGAGTGGTTGGGGTTATCAATGCCTTCAACATGATGGACGGTCTTGATGGACTGGCTGGGGGCCTGGCGCTGATTGCGATGGGCTGGTTGTTGACGCTGAATCTGACTGCGCCGGTCCCTGACAGCCTGGCGAGCGATGCGTTGTTAGTGCTGGCAATGGTCGTTGCTGGGTTTCTGTGCTTCAACCTGCGCCACCCTTGGCGGGTTCGCGCCAGCGTTTTCATGGGCGACAGCGGCAGCACCATGCTGGGCTTCGCGCTAGGCTGGTTTCTGGTTAGCCTGTCCCAGGATCGCGGGAGCCACCAAGCGGTAATGACGCCGATGACGGCAGTGTGGATTCTGGCAGCGCCATTGCTGGATACAATCACGGTGATGATCCGCCGGCTTGGCGCCGGGCAGAATCCGTTTAAGGCCGATCGCCAACACTTGCACCATCTGTTGCTGCATCGCGGGTACTCGGATGGGCAGGTCACCGCACTGCTGCTGGTTGGCGCACTGATCAGCGGGGCAGTCGGCATGGCGGCGTACCGGTTGCATGTGCCTGAATTTGCCCAGCTTTACAGCTTCATGGCGTTGTTTCTGGTTTACCGGCAGGTGACCACCAAGACCTGGCGGCGCTATTTGGCGCGGTTACCGGAGGTAGAAACTGGTTAACGCCGAAACCCGGAGGTGATCGGATAACGCCGGTCCCGCCCGAATGCGCGGGGCGTGATCCGCACCCCCGGCGCAGCCTGGCGGCGTTTGTATTCATTGACGATCACCAGTCGCGCCACCCGTTCCACCGTCACCCGGTCGAACCCGACTTCGATTAATTCCTCCACTGAGCGATCTTCCTCGACATAGCCGTGCAGAATAGCGTCCAGCACCTCATAGGGCGGTAAGCTGTCCTGGTCGGTCTGATCAGGACGCAGTTCCGCAGACGGCGGTCGGTCAAACACCCGCTGCGGAATCACCGGGGATTGCTGATTGCGCCAGGCCGCCAGCCGGTAAACCATGGTTTTCAGCACATCCTTGATCGGCGCAAAACCGCCGGCCATGTCCCCATAGAGCGTTGAGTAGCCGACCGCGGTTTCGCTCTTGTTGCCGGTAGTTAGGACCAGCTTGCCGGTCTTGTTGGAGATCGCCATCAGTAACACTCCCCGGCACCGGGCCTGCAAATTTTCCTCGGCGCTGTCCGCCGCTCGCCCGGCCAGCACTGGCTGCAAAATGTCCAGAAATGTCCGAAACGCCGGTTCAATCGGCATGATGCGGTAACTGACGCCTAGCGCTTTGGCCTCCAGCTCCGCGTCGGTATTGCTCATGTCGGCGGTATAGCGCGATGGCATCAATACCGCCTCGACCCGCTCCGGCCCCAGCGCATCGACCGCAATCGCCAAGGTCAGGGCCGAATCAATGCCGCCGGACAGCCCCAGCACCACCCCGGCAAAGCCGTTCTTTTCGACATAATCCCGCACGCCCAGGGTCAGCGCTCGGTAAATCCCCTCTTCCAGCCCCGGCTCCTCGGCGACTGAAGCCGGAACGGGTATTGCGCCCGCAGCGGAAATTTGGAAATCGACCGGATACAAACCTGTTGCGAAAAATGGCGCACGCTGGATCAATGCGCCATCAGCCCCGACCACCATCGAGCCGCCATCGAAGACCAGCTCATCCTGGCCGCCGGGCAGGTTGACATAGACCATCGGAATGTGGCCCTCGCGCGCTCGGTGCCGCAATACTGTCAGCCGCTGCCCCCCCTTGCCGGCGTGATAAGGCGATGCGTTGAGATTGACCAGCAGTTGCGCCCCGGCTTCGGCGGCCTGTGCGACCGGCCCCGGCAACCAGACATCTTCACAGATGGTGATTCCCACCCGCGCCCCGACCACGGTCACTACCGCCGGGTCTTCACCGGGGGAGAAATAGCGTTTCTCATCGAACACGCTGTAATTGGGCAGCCATTGCTTGTAATAGGTCGCCTGAATCTGGCTGTCCGCCAGCGCCACGGCGGCATTACGCAATCCCCCGGGTGTCGCTAATGGGCAGCCGACAATGGTGGCGATGCCCTGAATTTCGTGGGCCAGACGCTGTAGCGCGGGTTCTACCTGACGGATAAAACCGGGCCGCAGCAATAAATCTTCCGGCGGATAACCGGTCAGGGTCAATTCCGGGAAAACGATTAAATCGGCATGCAATTGATCGCGGGCTTCAGCAGCAGCAGCGATGATTTTATCGGTATTGCCGGCAATGTCGCCGACCAGAAAGTCAAGCTGGGCCATAACAACCCGGAGAGAGGAAGAGTCAGCAGCCATGCCGTGATCTCGCTAGGAAGGTGAAAGGCGAACAGTTAAAGGGGAAAGATAAACCGAGGACCAAGGCGGAGGCGAATAGCGCGCGAGTATAACTTTAATTCCTGCCCCTCTCCCACAATAGGGGAAGGGCAGGATTTTCAGACTGCGGCGTCAATCAGAAGAACGACTTCATGGCCGCGCCGATGTCGGCGGGAGAACGAACGATCTTGGCGCCAGCGGCTTCCAGCGCTGCAAACTTGTCAGCAGCGGTGCCCTTGCCGCCCATGATGATGGCGCCGGCATGGCCCATACGCTTGCCAGGCGGAGCAGTAACGCCCGCGATGTAGGCGACTACCGGCTTCTTGATGTTGGCCTTGATGTAGGCCGCGCCTTCTTCTTCAGCGCTGCCGCCGATCTCGCCGACCATCACGATGCCCTCGGTCTGCGGGTCATCCTTGAACAGGGTCAGCACATCGATAAAGCTCATGCCATGAATCGGATCGCCGCCAATGCCGACGCAGGTGCTTTGGCCAAGACCGCTTTGGGTGGTTTGGTAGACCGCTTCATAGGTCAGGGTGCCGGAGCGGGAGACGATGCCGATCTTGCCGGGCAGGTGAATATGACCGGGCATGATCCCCATCTTGCAAGCACCGGGAGTGATCACGCCGGGGCAGTTGGGACCGATCAGATAGACCTTCGGATAGTTGGTCTGTAAGACGGCCTTGACCTTGAGCATATCCATGACTGGAATGCCTTCGGTGATGCAGGCGATGACTTTGATACCCGCATCTGCGGCTTCCAGAATCGCATCGCCGGCGAACGGGGCCGGCACATAGATCATAGTGGCGTCAGCGCCGGTGGCGGCGACGGCTTCATAAACGGTGTTGAAGACCGGCTTACCCAGATGGGTCGTGCCGCCCTTGCCGGGGCTGATGCCGCCCACTAGATTGGTGCCATAGGCAATCGCCTGTTCGGAATGGAAGGTGCCCTGCGAGCCAGTGAAACCCTGGCAAATCACCTTGGTGTTCTTGTCGATCAAAATACTCATAGCGGGTTATTTCCTCGAAACAGTGGGCGAAGGCTTACTTGGCGGCGGCGACGGCCATTTTAGCGGCGTCGGTCAGATCGTCGGCAGTCATGATATTCATGCCGGACTTGGCCAGCATCTCGCGCCCGGCCTCGACATTCGTGCCTTGCAACCGCACCACTACCGGCAGCGCCAGCCCGACTTCTTTGACCGCCGTAATGATGCCCTCGGCAATGGTGTCGCAGCGGACGATGCCGCCGAAAATGTTGACCAGAATCGCTTTGACCTTGGAGGAGGACAGAATCAGCTTGAACGCCCGCGCGACCCGATCCGCAGTGGCGCCACCGCCAACATCGAGAAAGTTGGCCGGTTCGCCGCCATGCAACTGACAAACGTCCATGGTCGCCATCGCCAGACCGGCGCCGTTGACCATGCAGCCGATATTGCCATCTAGCGCGACATAGTTCAGGCCGATTTCGTGGGCGATATGCTCGCGTTCGTCTTCCTGGGATGGATCACGCATTTCGGCGATGTCCTTGTGCCGGTACATGGCGTTGTCATCGACACTGACCTTGGCGTCCAGCGCCTGCACCTGGCCATCAGCGGTCACGATCAGCGGATTGATCTCGACCATGCTGCAGTCTTTCTGGACGAACAGGTTGTAAACGCCAGTGACGACTTTAACCAGTTGTTCCACTTCTTTTTTAGCCATGCCCATCTTGAAGCCGAGATCGCGGGCCTGGTAGGGCTGGACACCGGTAACCGGGTCAATGGACAGGGTCAGAATTTTCTCCGGGGTCTTGGCGGCGACTTCTTCGATGTCCATGCCTCCTTCGGAAGAGCCAATCAAAATGACGCGCTTCTGGCTGCGATCGACTAGGCAGCTTAAATAGTATTCCTTGGCGATGTCCACCCCGTCCTGAATCAGCAAGGCGTGAATCGGGACGCCTTCAGGACCGGTCTGGTGGGTGTGCAGGGTGGAGCCGAGCAGGCGACCCGCAACCTCTTCGACATCCTGGAGGGTGCGGACAAACTTGACGCCACCGGCCTTGCCGCGTCCACCAGCGTGGACTTGGGCCTTAACCACCCATGGTCCCCCTTCCTTCACCATCTTGGCCGCTTCGACCGCTTCCTGCTGGGAAGTGACCTTGATGCCCTTGGGCACCACAACGCCAAATTGCTGGAGGAGTTCTTTTGCTTGGTATTCGTGCAGATTCATGTTGTTTAAAGCCCCTTTTGTGCAGTGGAGCCGTGATTGTATCCCGAAATACCCTAATCTTCACGTTCCATTTTTGCGCGCAATCGTTGCTGCGGCACGATCGGAAATCACTTAATTCTGCATTGATTCATTTAAAATGGAGCTGCTTACATGCACGCCTTAATGTTAAGGAACCGCACCCCTGACGTTCGCTGACCCGCTGGCTGGACTCCATCCAGACTATTTTCTGGAACGCCGCCACCTGTGGCCGGTGTTCCGCGCCACCAACATTTACCGGTTGGTGCTGGCGACCCTGTTGCTGGCGGCGTTTGCCATTGATGAGCAGAATCGCCTGTTCGGCAAACAGGACCCACGGCTGTTTCTGGGCGCAGCGTCGAGCTACATGGCGCTGGCGCTGATCGCGATCGCGGGCAGTTTCTGGCGGCGACCGCCGTTGATGGTCCAAGCCCATTTGCAACTCCTGGCCGATCTGGCGGCGCTGACCGTGATGATCAACGCCTCGGGCGGTTTGACCAGCAGTCTCAACAGCCTGTTGATCGCTGCGGTCGCCGCCAGCGGGATTTTGTTACCGCTCAGTTCGGCGTTATTGGGCGCGGCGCTGGGCTTTTTCCTGGTCACTGGCTCCTGGCTGGTCGACCGTTGGCAAGCCGCCCAGGCGTTGGCGCGAGCCGGGCGCGGGACGAGCGACTGGACAACCGGGTTGCTCAACCAGATTGAGAACTCCACCGACGACTGGGTTCGGCTGGGTATTCTCGGCGCGGTGCTGTTTATCGCCGCCGGGTTGACCCATACCCTGGCTGAGCGGGCGCGCCGCAGCGAAGCGCTGGTCCGGCAGCGCAGCATTGAATTGCTGGAAGTGGCTGAATTGAACCAGGGCATCATCCGCCACCTGCAAAATGGCGTGGTGGTGGTAGATGCCGCCGGGCAAATCCAGTTACTGAATGATACTGCTCAGACTCTACTCGATGCGCCGACCACATCGCCGGGGATGGCTCTGGCCGCATTGTCGCCGCCATTGACGCAACGCCTGGAGGATTGGCGCCTGAGCAACAGTCTGGAAAGCCCCCCGTTCCGCCCGGCTGAACATCGCCCGGAGCTGATTCCGCGCTTTACCCGGCTTAGCGGTCGTCAGGCCGCCAATGTCCTCATTCTGCTGGAAGATTCGGATCAGGTGGCTGAACGCCTGCAACAGATCAAGCTGGCGGCGCTGGGGCGGTTGACCGCCGGCATTGCCCATGAGATTCGCAACCCACTGGCGGCGATTGGTCACGCTGCCCAACTCTTGGAGGAAGCGGATGATATTAGCGCCCACAACCGCCGGTTAGCGCGCATCATTTATGACAACGTCAAACGCGCCAACCGGATTATTGGCGATGTGCTGGATCTGGCCCGGCGCGACCGAGGCAAGCCGGAGCGACTGGATTTGGGGCTATGGCTGGAAGCCTTCCGTCTGGAGTTTCTGCGCGGACCGGATGGGCCGACGCCCGACTGGCGGCATACGGTAGATCCGGCCGATTTGGCGGTGAGCTTTGATCCACACCAATTGCGGCAAGTGCTGTGGAATCTGTGCGCCAATACCTGTCAACATGGGGTCAAACCGGGCGCGATCCCCCACCTTGAGTTGTGTGCTTGCCTGGAATCTGGACGGGGCCGGCCGATTCTGGATGTGCGTGACGCTGGCCCTGGGGTGTCCGCTAAACATATCAGTCATCTGTTTGAACCGTTTTTTACCACCCGCGCCAGGGGTACCGGCTTGGGTCTGTATCTGGCCCGCGAGCTGTGCGAGGCTAACCGGGCGCATCTACAATATCTGCCTAATGCCGGCGGTGGCTGTTGTTTCCGCATTACTTTTGCTCCCGCGAGTCCTTTATCGGAGATGGATTGATGGATGCTTGCACTGCCTTGATCGTGGACGATGAAGCCGACATCCGCGAGTTGATCGAGATGACCCTGTTGCCGATGGGCGTGGTTTGCCTGCCGGCGGAGACCGTGACCGAGGCGCGAACTCTGCTCAAACGCCAGTCCTTCAATTTCTGCATCACTGACCTGCGCTTGCCGGACGGCAATGGCCTGGATGTGGTCGCGCACATTCAAAAACACTGTCCTAACCTGCCCGTCGCTGTAATCACGGCGCATGGCAATGTGGAAAGCGCAGTGGAGGCCTTGAAACTGGGCGCATTCGATTTTGTGTCCAAGCCGTTTGAACTGGCCGTGCTGCGGAACATGGTGGCGACTGCATTACGGCTGAGTTGCGGCAGCTATAGTCGGCCCGGCGAGAACCGCCCGGCGCTGCTCGGCCAATCGGCCATCATGGACGGGGTGCGCAACCTGATCGCCAGGCTGGCCCGCAGCCAGGCCCCGATCATGATTAGTGGCGAATCCGGCACCGGCAAGGAACTGGCGGCGCGGCTGATCCACCTGTCCGGGCCGCGCGCCGACAAGTCGTTTGTGCCGGTGAATTGCGGAGCGATTCCTGAACATCTGATGGAAAGCGAGTTTTTCGGCTACAAAAAAGGCAGCTTCACCGGGGCCAGCCAGGACAAGATTGGGCTGTTTCAAGCGGCGAACGGTGGAACGCTGTTCCTGGACGAAGTGGCGGAATTGCCCATCTCGATGCAGGTCAAGTTACTGCGGGCGATTCAGGAACGGGCGGTGCGACCGGTCGGGGCGCAAGCTGAAGCGTTGACGGATGTGCGCATTCTCAGCGCCTCGCACAAGAACCTGGCGGCATTAGTGCAGAACGGCGCATTTCGTCAGGACTTGTTCTACCGGCTGAATGTGATTGGCCTGCGGCTGCCGAGTCTGCGCGAGCATCCCGATGACATTCCCGAGTTGGCTAACGCAATTCTCGACCGGTTAAGCCAGCAGTCCAGGCTGCCGAAGCCCAGGCTGGCGGCTACGACGCTGACGGCGCTGTGCCGCTACCAGTTTCCCGGCAATATCCGTGAGTTGGAGAATATTCTGGAACGGGCGTTTACGCTCTGTGAAAACGGCGTGATCCGGGCCGATGATTTGCTATTGCCGGATGGAGAACCGATTTTAATCCGGCAACCCGCGACCGGGGTCGACGCTGAAGCGGCCCCAATGCCCCCGTCCGCCGGCCATGCCGAACCCAGGACGTTGCCCTGTCTGGAGGCGCCAGTGGTCAATGATCTGGAAGGTTATCTGGAAAACCTGGAGAAAGCCGCGATCCAGCGGGCGTTGGAAGCCACCCGCTACAACAAGACTGCCGCCGCTGAGAAACTCGGCATCACCTTTCGGGCCTTGCGCTACCGGTTGAAGAAACTGGGGCTGGAATAACCACCATCATCGACCGGTCTTTGCGGACTGGAAACTGCTAGAATGCGCGCCTTTTTCTGACGCGATGCTTTTTATCTGCCCGTCAAGCGGCGGGCGCGACTCCGAGGATGATCCGAATGCCACGTCCATATAACTTTAGCGCAGGTCCCGCCATGCTGCCCGAGGCGGTTCTGGAACAGGCCAAGGCCGAGATGCTCGACTGGCGTGGCTCCGGCATGTCCGTGATGGAAATGAGCCATCGCGGCAAGGAATACGTCTCGATCGCCGAACAGGCTGAAGCCGATCTGCGGGAATTACTGGCGATCCCGGCCAACTACAAGGCGCTGTTCCTGCAAGGCGGTGCGTCCAGCCAGTTCGCCGCCGTCCCGATGAACCTATTGCGCGGCAAGGTCAAAACCGATTATCTCAATACCGGGATGTGGTCGAAGAAGGCCATCGCTGAAGCCAAGAAATTCTGCGAGGTGAATGTCGTCGCCAGTTCCGAACCGGTCAATTTCACCACGGTCCCGGCCCGGGAGAGCTGGAAATGCGATCCGGACGCTGCCTATCTGCACTACACGCCCAATGAAACCATTGGCGGCGTCGAACTGCACACTGTTCCAGAAGTGAGCGTACCGTTGGCGGCCGATTTTTCCTCAACCCTGCTGTCGCGGCCGATTGATGTGAACAAATTCGGCATTATCTACGCCGGCGCCCAGAAGAATATCGGCCCGGCCGGATTGACCATCGTGATCGTCCGCGAAGATTTGCTCGGCCAGACTGTGGCCGGGACCCCGACCATGCTCGATTACGCGGTGCAGGCCAAGGAAGGGTCGATGTACAACACCCCGCCGACCTATGCCTGGTATATCGCCGGGCTGGTGTTTCAATGGATGAAGGCGCAAGGCGGATTGGCAGTCATCGGCGAGCGCAACCGGGCCAAGGCCGATCTGTTGTACAAGACCATCGATGAATCCGGTTTCTACAAAAATCCGGTCGATCCCGCCTACCGCTCGTGGATGAACGTGCCGTTCACCCTGCCCGATGAGGCGCTGGACAAGCCGTTTCTGGCCGAAGCCAAGAGCGCCGGCCTGCTGACCCTGGCCGGTCACCGCTCGGTCGGCGGGATGCGGGCCAGCATTTATAACGCCGTGCCCCTGGAGGGCATTCAGGCGCTGGTCAATTTCATGGCCGATTTCCAGAAGCGGCGCGGCTAAATCCTTTTTCCATTAACCCGCCCCGGACTGTTCGCCGTCCGGGGCCGTGTTTTTTCAGGTAGCGACCCGTCATGTACAAGATTCTCACCCTGAACAACATCAGTGCTTCGGGACTGGAGCGCCTTCCCCGCGATCGCTATGAGATCGCCTCGGAAATTCAGCATCCCGATGCGGTGCTGCTGCGTTCCTACGCCATGCACAATTGGCCGGTTCCCGCCAGCCTGAAAGCGATCGGTCGGGCTGGGGCGGGCGTCAACAATATTCCGGTGGCGGAGATGACCGCCAAGGGCATTTGCGTGTTCAACGCGCCCGGGGCTAACGCCAATGCGGTCAAGGAACTGGTGATCGCCGGGATGCTGTTGGCCGCCCGCAATATCTGTCCGGCCTGGGACTACACCCGCCAGTTGCAGGGCACTGATGCGGAGTTATCCAAGCAGGTTGAATCCGGCAAGAAGCAGTTTGTCGGCATTGAACTGCCCAACCGCACCTTGGGCGTGATTGGGCTGGGCGCGATTGGGGTGAAAGTCGCCAACGCCGCCCGCGCTCTGGGGATGCGGGTGATCGGCTATGACCCGCATATCACAGTCAACAACGCCTGGCAGTTGTCTTCGCAGGTTGAGCAGGTATTGAGCGTCAACGAGATGGCGGCGCAGGCTGATTTCATTACCCTGCATGTCCCGCTGAATGACGCCACCCGCCAGTTGATCAGCGCTCAATTCCTGAAGAACAGCCGGCCGGGCCTGACCCTGCTCAACTTTTCCCGCGAGGGGGTGGTGGATGAAGAAGCGTTATTCGATGCGCTACAGGCAGGCAAGCTGCGGGCCTATGTCTGCGACTTCCCCACCAGCCGGCTGAAAGATCAGCCCCGGGTGATCATGCTGCCGCATCTGGGCGCGTCCACCGCTGAGGCCGAGGACAATTGCGCGATCATGGTGGCCGATCAGGTGCGGGATTATCTGGAGGACGGGATTATCCACAACTCGGTCAATTTCCCGGAGGTAGTCATGCCGCGCAATGGCGGGCCGCGCCTGGCGATTGTCAACGCCAATGTGCCGCACATGATCGAGCGGATTTCCAAGGCGATTTCCACCGCCGGCATCAACATCCTCGACATGCTTAACAAGTCGCGGGGCGAGATCGCCTGCACGCTGGTTGATACCGCCGCGCCGGTTTCCGCCGAAGTGGTGGCGCAGATTGCCGAGGTGCGGGGGGTGCTAAACGCACGGGTTTTGTAGAAAGGCGCGTACTGGACCAAAAGAGGGTGGCGATGGCCACCCTTTATTATTCGACAAGTCCCGCTGGTCGCCGGTTTAACCCCAGTAGCGCACGGGTCCGCTATCGATGTGGACGAAATTCGATCCGGGGTAATAGCCGACCCCGCCTGCCCCTAGAGCGCGAGCCGCCCGGTATAGATCGGAAACCCGGCCGCCCGGCAACCGAACGTCCATCGCCATGGCCTGCATGTGAAAACTGTTACGGGCTACTCCCCGACTGCGTTCGGAAAGCGCCCAGTTAGTGGCCGGTGATCGATAGCCGCTGATCACATTCACCGGTTGCCACAGGCCCATCTGCACTTGCAGGGCGTAGAGCTGGTCCAGCACACTGGGATCAAATGCCTTGAATTGATCATTGTGATAATCGCGCAACGCCCAACTGATTTCGCTCATCGACTCGCGGATATAACCATCGCGAGGGGTCCAGTACACCCGCCTCACGGTCTCATTGGTATTAGGATTGTGGAAATACAGATAACGCTCGCGGGCCACTGCGGCTTTGAGCAGGTCAGGCGCCAAGGCGGTAAAGCCGACGCTGCCCGCCGCCCATTTCAGGAACCCGCGCCGGGTTGGCGTGGACGAAGTTTTTTCCAGCGTACTGGCCGGTTGAAGCGCTATGTTCTTTCGCATTCCGCAAAATCCTCCCGGTAACCCAAGACGCCCTTTCACTATTTCAATCATCATGAGTGCGTCGCTTGGGGTAAGAATAAAAGTTTGGCGTTTACCAAACAGCTAACCTGACAGGTCAAGCATTTCCTCAGCGTTGAATCCGCCGCTGCAAGTACGGCGGGAATAGTCAACAAATGTCAGCAATCTTTGGGGGTTTTTGGTCGAAATACCATAAGATTATAATATTAAAGAAAATTTAACAAAAATACCGCCAGCTTGTTGCTTGTATGAAACTATCATAAGTATCAAACCGTTGCATAAATATGACCGAGCGATTAATTTCACAAAATTAAGTAGATTACCTAACTATTTGATTTTAGTAAATATCATGTAATATCAAGGTTTCTTTAAGTATTGAAACAAATGAACTTTGACAAAGCAAGAATCAGACTTACCAAAATGCTTTTGTTGTTGCGCAACAGAGATTGAGTCAAACTGCGGCTACTGACCAAGGCTACCCATAATCTCACTTAAAGAGACTTTAATCTGGAGTGCTATTCAGTAAAGTCTAAAATTAAATCTTTTTATTTTTATATAGTTATTTAAATTTTTTTTATAACTTCATTATTTTGTATCTATTTTATAAATTTTATTTTCTTTAAAACAACAGTTTCAACTAAATTACCAAAAAACAACAACTGTGAAAAATACAACAATATGAGCAAGGAAAAATTTCCGGTCACCCCCGCCACCCGATTTCTGCGCGAGCATCAAATCGAGTTCACCGGGCATCTTTACCGCTATGAAGAGCATGGCGGCACCGCTCACAGCGCCGCTTGTCTGGACGTGGATGAGCATTCCGTGATCAAGACGCTGGTGCTGGAAGATAATCGTCGCCAACCCTTGATCGCGCTGATGCATGGCGACCGCAAGGTCTCGACCCGGGAACTGGCGCGGGTGCTAGGGGCGAAAACCATGAATCCCTGCGATCCGGCAGTCGCCAACAAGCACACCGGCTATCTGATCGGCGGCACTTCGCCGTTTGGCGTTCGCAAGGTCATATCCGTATTTATGGAAGCCAGCATTCTCGACCTGCCGCTGATCTACATTAACGGCGGCAAACGCGGCTTTCTGGTCAGTCTGCCGCCGACTGAACTGCAACGCCTGCTACAACCCACTCTGGTCAACGTCGCAGTAGAGGATTGATCGATTTGAACGAGCAGACTTTCATAGCGACTGCGCCCGAAGGCATTGAGCCATTGCTGGTAGCGGAACTGGCGGCGCTGGGCGCAACGACAACCAAAGCGGTACGCGGCGGCATCCGGTTTCAAGGGCCGCTGGAGCTGGCCTATCGCGCCTGCCTGTGGTCGCGCACCGCCAGTCGGGTGTTATTACCGCTGGTGGAATTCCCGGTAACCGAAGTTGATGCGCTCTATGCCGGGATTCATGCCCTGCCGTGGGAAGACCATCTGGCCCCGGCGGGAACGCTGGCGGTCGAGTTCACCGGCACCGGTTCCGGCATCGACCATAGTCACTATGGCGCGCTGCGGGTCAAGGATGCCATCGTTGACCGGTTTCGCGAGCAGTGTGGTCAGCGCCCTAACGTGGATCGGGACCAGCCGGACCTGCGGATTCATGTGCTGCTGCGCGATGGGCAGGCGACGGTCAGCCTGGATTTGTCCGGCGACAGCCTGCACCGGCGCGGCTACCGAGAGGCGACCGTGATCGCGCCGCTCAAGGAAACCCTGGCCGCCGCGTTGTTGCTGAAATCCGGTTGGCCGGAGATGGCTGCTGCCGGTGGACCGCTGCTTGACCCGTTGTGTGGTTCCGGGACGCTGGCGATTGAAGCGGCCTGGATCGCCGGCGATCATGCGCCGGGGCTGCTGCGCGAACGCTGGGGATTCAGCGGCTGGCTCGGCCATGTTCCCGCCTTGTGGAAGCGATTACTGGCTGAGGCTCAGGAACGGAGCAAAACCCGACGGGCGTGGATTCCACTGATTTTGGCGAGCGACCACGATCCCAGGGCGGTGCGAGCGGCGCTGACCAATGCGCATCGCGCCGGGGTTGTGGACCTTATCCGCATCGAGCGCCGGGAGTTCAGCGCAATTAAGCCACAGCCGGGGCCGTCAGGACTGCTGATCGCCAACCCGCCTTACGGCGAACGACTGGGGACCACTGAGGATTTGTCCGAGTTTTATGCCCAATTCGGCGAGGTGCTGAGAACCCGCTTTGTCGGCTGGCGAGCCGCGCTGTTTACCGGCAATCCTGAGCTGGGCAAGCGGATGGGGCTACGGGCGGAAAAGGTTCACAGCTTCCACAATGGGCCGCTGGATTGCCGGTTGTTGCGGTTCCGGGTGGAGCCGGAGTTTTTCGTAGATCGGGCGGCGGCGGATCAGCGTAGCCGCAATCGCGCTTTGAAACAGGCCGTGGCGGGCGGGGCGGAAGGCTTTGTCAACCGCCTGCACAAAAACCTGCGCCATCTGAGCCGCTGGGCGACCCGGGAAGGGGTGAGCTGCTATCGGTTGTATGACGCCGATTTGCCGGAATATGCGGTCGCGATTGACCGCTATGAACAGTGGCTGCATGTTCAGGAATACGCGCCGCCGGCGACGGTGGATGCCGAGCGCGCCCGCGAACGGCTGGAGCAGGTCATGGCGGCCTTGCCGGCGGCGCTGGAGTTGCCGGCGGAAAATGTGTTTTTGAAAGTCCGGCAACGGCAACGTGGCCCCAGCCAGTATCAGAAACAGGCGCAACAGGGCCAATTTCATGAAGTCCACGAGGGACCTGCCCGGTTTCTAGTCAATTTCACCGATTATCTCGACACCGGGCTATTTTTGGATCATCGGCTGACCCGGCAGCGCTTGGGTGAAATGGCGAATGGGCGGCGTTTTCTCAACCTGTTTGGCTATACCGGGGCGGCGACCGTCTATGCGGCATTAGGCGGGGCCATCAGCACCACGACGGTCGATTTATCCGCCACCTATCTCGACTGGGCGCGGCGCAATCTGGCGTTGAACGGCATCAGCGGTCCGCAGCATCCACTGATTCAGGCCGATTGCCGGCAATGGCTGGTATGGGTTCGGGAGCGTTACGGGCTGATTTTTGTGGACCCGCCGACCTTCTCCAATTCCAAACGGCTGGAGCGCGACTTTGATGTGCAGCGCGATCATGTTGAGTTGCTGCGGCAGGCGTTGCGCCTGCTGACCCCGGACGGAACGCTGGTTTTTTCCACCAATCACCGCCGGTTCCGGCTGGATCGAGAGAGTCTGGCCGAGGTACAGATCGAGGACTGGAGCCGGCAGACCCTGCCGCCGGATTTTGCCCGCGATCCAAAGATTCATCAGTGCTGGTTATTGAAGGCTAAAGGCTAAAAATTCTATTCGTTTTTCCGTGTTTTTCCATGGATTTCCGTGTTTTTCCGCGGCTAAAGTTTGAGGCCCTAAAGGGTTATAATGGGCCTGTTCCGTGGCAAACAGCTTCGCCCACGACCTTTGGGCCGCGTGGCAAAGGAGGATCAAAATGAACTCTCCGACGCCCGTTTTACCAACGACTGCTGCTGTTCCCCAGTCCCCGTTCGACCCCTTCGATATCTTCGGCTCCAGCCTGGCGGTGCAACAAGCCTGGCTGCGCCAACCCGAACGACTCGCCGCTACCTTGCAGGATTTGGCGCTGGACGCCGTTCGGGTGCAGGGCCGTCTGGCCCGCGCCGGTTGCGGTACCCCCTGCGATCCGGAAGTGGCGGCGGTCCGGTTCGATGAACGCTTTCAGCAACAAGCCTGGACCGATCAACCGTGGTTCGCCTATCTCAAGGAAAGCTACCTGCTCTACAGCCGCTGGCTGGAAGACGCCATTTACGCAACCGAAGACGTTGATCCGCAACAACGCCGGCGGGCCGGATTCTGGACTCGGCAATGGCTGGACGCCCTCGCTCCGACCAACTTTTTCTGGACCAATCCCGAGGCCCAGAACCGCGCCCACGTCAGTCAGGGGCTGAGCGTGCTGCAAGGCTGGCAACACTGGCTGGAGGACGTTGCGGCCAAGGATGTGCAGATGGTCAAGCCGGATGCATTTACGGTTGGCCGCGATCTGGCGACCACTCCCGGCCAGGTAGTGTTGCGTAATGAACTGCTAGAGCTGATTCAGTATTCACCCGCTACCGAACAGGTTCACGCCATCCCCATCGTGCTGGTCGCACCGTGGATCAACAAGTTCTATATCATGGACTTGAGTCCGCGTAACAGTCTGATTCGCTATCTGGTCGGCCAAGGCTTCACGGTCTTTGTCACCAGTTGGAAGAACCCCGGTCCTGAAGCGCGGGCGACGACGCTGGATGACTACCTGTTGAAGGGGGCCCGACCGGCCTTTGAAGCCGCCCGCGCCATTTGCGGCGTCCCACAGATTCACGCCACCGGTTATTGTCTGGGTGGCACTGCGGTCGCAATGCTGCTGGCCTGGCTGAACGCGGACGCTGCCGACCGGGCCGCTCATCCGGTTGCGCACTGGACGACGTTTACCACGCTGGCTGATTTCAGCGATCCGGGCGAGATTGGCGTGTTTCTCAGCGAAGGCAGTTTCGAGTTCCTGCGGCAACGCATGGCCAAAGCGGGCTATCTGGATGGCGCCAACATGGCCGGCGCTTTCCGACTGCTGCGTCCCAACAGCCTGATCTGGCATTACGTCATCCACAGCTACCTATACGGCGAAGACTTGCCGCCGAGCGATGTGCTGTTCTGGAACTGCGATTCGACCCGGATGCCCGCAGCGATGCACGAGTTTTACCTGCGGGAGTTGTATCTGAATAACCGGCTGATCGAACCAGGCAGGCTGGAGATTGGCGGCCGCCGGCTGGACTTGAGCGCGATCAGCCAGCCGTTATATGCGGTCGGCGCGGAGCAGGATCATATTGCGCCGTGGAAACAGACCTTCCGGCTGTGTGGGCTGACCGGCGGCCCAGCGCGGTATGTGCTGGCGACTTCCGGCCACATTCTCGGCATCATCAATCCGCCAGTGACCCCGCCCAAGCGGCGGTTCTGGGTGGGCGACGCCACCGACGCAAAGGACCCGGAAGCTTGGCGAGAGCGGGTTGAAAAAGCGCCCGGTTCATGGTGGGACGACTGGACCCGCTGGCTGGGCGAACGGTGCGGAGCATTGGGAGCGCCGCCGTCAATGGGCAATGCCGCTTATCCGCCGCTGGATCCGGCGCCGGGACGGTATGTGCGTGAGGGATAAGCCAGAGAAGATCTTGAGCCACGGAAGGACACGGAAGAAGACCGAAAGGTTAAAGGCCAGATTCGACCTTTAGCCTTTAGCCTTTAGCCTTTAGCCTTTAGCCTTTAGCCTTTAGCCTTTAGCCTTTAGCCTTTAGCCTTTAGCCTTTAGCCTTTAGCCTTTAGCCTTTAGCCTCTTCACCTGCCCGCCCCGGGTTGCGCCACAGCACTTCGACGCCGCCCTCGTCGCGGGCGAGAATCCGGCACAGGACAAACAGCAAGTCCGATAGCCGATTCAGATAGACCTGCACTGCCTCGCCAACCTCCTCTTCCCGCGCCAGCGACACCACCCGCCGTTCGGCGCGGCGACATACCGCCCGGGCGATATGGCAATCCGCCGCCGCCCGCCCACCGCCAGGCAAAATAAACTCCTTAAGCGGCGGCAGGTTGGCGTTGAACTCGTTCAGCGCCGCTTCCAGTATCTCAACATCTCCGGGTTGCACCGCCTGGTAGCCTGGAATGCTCAACTCCCCACCCAAATCAAAGAGTTTGTGCTGCACGCTCTGTAAGCAGGCTCGCATGGCTTCGCGCAGATCATGCGCCAGCACCCGGCCAATCGTGCAATTCAACTCATCCACTTCGCCAATCGCTTCAATCCGCAGGCAGTCCTTGGCCACCCGTTCACCAGTACCGAGTCCGGTGGTGCCGGCATCGCCGGTGCGGGTATAAATTTTGGAAAGCCGGTTACCCATCTTCACTCCTCATTGCCAGACCGTTCAGATCGTTGGGGATGGTTTACGCAAACCATCGCTATCGTCGGAATTGTACTCCGCATGATGGGGCAGGGCGTCTTTCCCCGGTCATTTTTGGCAACTCACACCCTGGGTTGCCGCAAGTAGAATGCCTTATTGGTTCATACTTGCGGAATAATTAAATAACTTGTTGTTTTTCAATCTGTTGTGTTTTTTTGATTGATAGTGATTAACTATTTGAATTTAAAATAATTATGTTTATAGCAACCTGTAGTCGATGCTGGATATTGTTTGCGGTTTTTCCATGAATGAGAAGAATTTCCGCTTTCATTGGATTAAGTTTTTTAATTTTTTGTTTTTAAACAACTTTTTACTTTTTTGCCATAAAAACAAATTTTTAATTTAACTATTTGATTTAAATTTAAAAAATTTAAAAGATCACTGATTAAAACCCATCGCTCAATTCCCCCAAAAAGATTTATTTTGCAATTAAGTACTTGCAAATGATTTCCGCTCCGTGTTCTTATAGGTAGGTGCTGTATTGCAGCATGTTCCCTGCCATAAGTCAGACAGAAGCGCTGACTCGGGAACGTCAGGCGACACCGGAGCCGGGCTGGCAGGCCCTTGCCGGAGTTGCTTAGGTCGGGCTTGCGGCAACCGGAGCGATCCGGGCCTCATCCAGGAATGATGAATCGCCGCCCAGGGATCAGGCCCATCGAGCGCTTAACTGTTCGTACTGATACGACGGAGGTCTTTATGGAATTTATGGGATGCATTAGGGATCAATTGGTTTTGACCCTTAATTCAGTCCTGCTGGGGGCAGTCCTGTTGATGCCCGTAGCAACGCTGGCTCAATCACCCAAAGCGGGCAACGATGAACCTGCCCAAATCCTGACGGTGGCCATTGCCAACACTGCCGACACTGTCATCAACATGGACTCCACCATACCCCCCCCCGCCCATCAGCGGAAAGTTGCACGGCTTTCCCAGTACATCCAGGACCGCTATCAGGTTCCTGGCTATCGGGCTGACGCGATTGTCCGTGAGGCTATCGACAATGGCGCCCGCCATCAGATTGCGCCGGAACTAATCCTGGCGATTATCGCCGTTGAATCCACCTTCAAGGAGCGGGCAGTCAGCCGACGCGGCGCACGGGGTCTAATGCAGGTTATGCCCGGTTCGCACCGCGGCAAGGTCAGCGAAATCGGTGGTTCCCACCAGCTGTTCGATCCGGCGAAAAATATCCATGTCGGTTCCCGGATTCTGGTCAATTACATCGATGACCATGACGGCAACCTGCGCCGGGCATTGCTGGGTTACAACGGCAGTTTCAGCTCGCGCTCCCGCTTCCCCGAACGGGTCATGCGGATTTACCGTGACCTGCAACGGGTAACCACCGAAGGTTGATGCCGGACGCGAATTTTGCCAACACCGGGGATTGATATCCCCGGTTGTCTGGACGCCTGACTCTCATAGCAACAGCAGCAACCGCATCATGCGCAAATCGCCGGTTTCTGACTCATAATAACTTAATGAGTCCCACTACCGGTTGTTCTAACCCTCATGCGCCAGTCTCCCCCCGACCCTGCCACCCTGGCAGCTCAGTTCACCGGCATCGACCGACCGTTGCCGCCCGTGGAGCGATGGAATCCGCCGTTTAGCGGTGATATGGATCTCCACATTGCCCGTGATGGCGTTTGGCGGCACAACGGCGATCCCATTCAGCGCGAAGCCCTGGTGAAACTCTTTGCCTCGATCCTGCGCCGCGACGACGACAGTCATTATTATCTGGTCACGCCGGTTGAAAAATGGCGGATCCAGGTCGATGATGCCCCGTTTCTGGCAGTGCGGGTTGATGCTGTCGGTTCCGGACGCGATCAATCCCTGATCTTCACCACCAATCTTGGCGATACCGTCATCGCCGGTCCTGATCATCCGCTGACCGTCGTCTATCAGACTCCCGATGGCGAACCCTCGCCCTATATCCATATTCGCGGCCAGTTGCTGGCCCTGCTCAGCCGGGCAGTGTTTGTGGAACTGGCCGAACTCGGCGGAGAACGCTCGACGCCGGCAGGACGCGACTATGGCGTCTGGAGTCTGGGCCGGTTCTTCAGTCTTGGCCGGCTCGATCTCGATAATGACGAGTAACTGCGGAATCTGACCCATGCGTGATCGGCTGCTGTCCCTGCTGCGGGTTTTGGTCCTGCTCCCTTCCTATGCCCTGATGCTGCTGATCCGCCTGATCAAATGGCTGATCGCGCCTTTGGCTCTGCTGATCCAGCTCTCAGTCGGCGCACCGCTGGCGTGGCTGCGTGTCCGGCAACCGTTAAAACCACGATTTATCCCGCTTCCGGACACCGAATTGCCTGATCCGGCCTGGATTGCCTTGACCGACGCTGCGGAAACGCTGGCCGCTGACGGGTTTATCCATTATGGCGATTTCCGCTGCAACGAACTGATCCAGGGCGCAACGCTCTGGCTGAGGCTGCTAGGGCAACCGGAGCAGGGCATCGGCGCTCTGGCGGCCTATATCGAGTTTAACGGCGCCGCCCGTCCCGCCCGACAGTTCATTGAGTTTTCGACCGAATTTATCGATGGTCGGGTATTGGCGACCAATAATCTTGATCTGCCCTACAGCCTGCCCGCCCCGACCTATCTGGCGCGGGTGCAGTTAAAAGACGTCTGGGATCCACGGGCGCTCGGCGTTCTGCACCGCGATCTGGTCGCCGCCTTGCCAGAGGAGGTGAGTCTGGTCAAAGTCGATCAGGCGGTTCGCGATCCGGCCCGGCTACTGGGTGACAGCTACGCGCGTGAAATCCAGGCGCTGCTGGCGCAGGGCTGGTTACGGCCAGATGGCGATCAAATCCGCTTGAGCTGGCGGGGTGCGGTGCGGGGCGTCTGGGAGCAGGCCTGGCCGCTGGCCGGGTTGCATTTGCGGGCTGCCGACCGCCGCTCTCGCCAGTTGCTGGCCGGGCATGGGATCACGGTCGCTGCCTTTACTGGAGCCGCCGTTGCGATTGTGGTTGACCGCCGCCCATTGCCGGAACCAGCCGCGCCGATTGCAACACTATGCGCCGGCTATGAATATGCCCAGTGTGTGGCCAAGCAGACCGACCCAAAGGCGGAGCTGGAGGCGGTTACAGTGGAACTGGAGCGCGATGCCACGGGAACGGCCGTACCCATTGAATTCCGCTATTCCTTCTGGGGATGCAGCGATCAGCCGCAGCGTCGCATTCGTCGGCTTCGCAGCTTTGACATCCTGCTGGATCTGAGCGCCGGTTTGCTGGCGGTGACTACGATCGACCGGGAATTTGAACAGGCCACAGATGAAGCGGAATGGGCTGAGCTAACCGGCGCTACGTCAATGCAACGGCCATTGCGGCTGGGACCGTGGCTAGCTGATCTCGACACGATCCTGCCGACCGCGTTGCCCGCACTGAATGTTGATGTCGGAGGCAATGAACCGGATTCAGCTTCACTGTATATCGATGAAGAGGGCCACACGCATTGGCAAGTCGTCGCCTGGACCCCGAATGATCTGCCCTTGCACGTTGTGATTAATGCACGCACCGGTTTGATCATCGAGCGCAGCGGTTGCTGATGTTCAGCAACTGGAACATTACCCATCGCCAGCGATGCCTAACATAACCGAGACTGCGCCCAAGCCGGTGCTGCGGCGCTTGTTGCCGCCACTGGCGGCTATCGTGGCGATCCTGGTCGGTGGCGCGGGGGCGCTGCTCTGGCAATTGCAGCGGCACCGATTGGACGATACGGTCAGCGCCGAGAAATGAAGCCTTCGCGCGCCTGCTGACCTTGGGCGGGACGGTTGGTGGCGTTCTGCGCACGCTCTTGCTGGGTTTCATCCTGCTGGCCGATCTTGAAGCCAATAGTCCGTTGCTAACTCGCTTGCTGGATGCCGCCGCCCAACCGGTCCCGTTTACCTCGGCGTCACGTTCTACCCGCAGGCGGAAGAGATCGATGCCGATCAACTGCAACGCCAGGCCGACCAGGCCATGTATCAGGCCACAAGCTGGCCTGCAAGAATGGCTACCACATTTTTGACGCCGAACAGGATCGCAATATTCGTAGTCATCATGAAAGCCGGGAATACATCCGCCGCGCCCTGGCCCAGTGGGAATTCGTCCTGTATTACCAGCCCAAGGTGAATCTGCGCACCGGGACGGTGATCGGTGCCGAGGCGCTGATCCGCCGGCAACAGCCGGAACAGGGTCTCCTGCTCCCAGCGGCGTTTCTGTCGGTGATTGAAGATCATCCAGAGCCTTGTGCGCGACTTGCTCGACGACCCGGATAGCCCAGCCATCCTGGTCGGGATGCTCGATTTGGCGACCGCCTTCCGTCGCCAAGCCATCGCTCAGGGGGTGGAGGCGCTCGAACACGGCGAAATGTTGCTGCAATTAGGTTGCGAACTGGCCCAGGGCTACGGCATCGCCCAGCCCATGCCAGCCCGCGCCGTACCCGGCTGGCTGGCCGCCTGGCACCCTGATCCGCGCTGGACTACCCGTTCGGCAGTCAGTCGTAACAACTTGCCGATTCTCTTTGCCGGCGTTGAACATCGGGCTTGGGTAACCGCAGTTGAAAACCATGTCCGGGGCCAGCGCGATGCCCCGCCGCCGCTTGATGCTCGCCAATGCCGTTTCGGCCAGTGGCTGGAGGCTGAGAGTCTGGTTTGCAGTGGGATGCGGCAGTTCGCCTTGGCGGTGATCGCAACGTTGCACCAGCAGGTGCATCTGCTGGCGGTGGAGTTGCTGGAACTCCACGCCCAGGGCCAGAATCGCGAGACGCTGATCAAGCTCGCTGAACTCCACGCCCTGCGGAACCGGCTGCAGAAGCATCTGACCGGTTTAATCGAGGACGGCGTCAACAGGCTCCAGTAAGGCCGAACAGGGGCGGAACGTCCAGTCATAACACGCTGAATGACATTCTGCGGAGTCTTCATCCTTCGTTCCACTCCGCTAGACTTGATCCCGACACCCTCCTGCTTTCAACATCGCGGGTCATTTGATCATAGCCATTTACTGAGGAGTGAAAGTCATGTTGGAAGGTTTTTCCGCATTTGTCATCGCACTGGCCGTTCTGGCGATCATTCTGGTGTTTCTGGGCGTCAAGTCGGTGCCGCAGGGCATGGAATACACCATCGAACGCTTTGGCCGCTACACCGAAACCATGACGCCGGGCCTGAATTTCATCGTGCCGATCATTGACCGTATTGGTCGCAAAATCAACATGATGGAAACGGTTCTGGATGTGCCTTCGCAGGAAATCATCACCAAGGACAACGCCATTGTCCAGGTCGATGGCGTGGTGTTCTATCAGGTGCTGGATGCTGCCAAGGCCGCATACGAAGTCAATCAACTGGAATTTGCCGTTCTCAACCTGACCATGACCAACCTGCGGACAGTGATGGGGTCGATGGATCTGGATGAGCTTCTGTCGAAACGCGACGAAATCAACGCCCGCCTGCTGATGGTGGTCGATGAGGCAACCACGCCCTGGGGCTTGAAAGTGATCCGGATCGAGATCAAGGACATTTCGCCGCCCAAGGATCTGGTGGATTCGATGGCCCGGCAGATGAAAGCCGAGCGCGACAAGCGGGCGACGATCCTCACCGCTGAAGGCGAGCGGCAGGGGTCGATTCTGGCCGCCGAGGGTAAAAAGCAGGCGGTGATTCTGGAGGCGGAAGGGCGCAAGGAATCGGCGTTCCGTGATGCCGAAGCCCGCGAGCGACTGGCCCAGGCCGAGGCCCGAGCGACCCTGATGGTGTCCGAGGCGATTGGCAAAGGCGGTGGTCAGGCCATCAACTATTTCGTCGCCCAGAAATACGTTGAAGCCATTGCCAGACTGGCGTCAGCGCCGAATCAGAAGGTGCTATTGATGCCACTGGATGTTTCGGGGCTGGTGGGGACCCTGGCCGGGGTGGCGGAACTGGCGCAGGAAGCATTAAGCAAGACCGGAACCCGCTCATGACTGCGTGGCTACTGGAGCCGGCTTACTGGAACTGGTGGTTGCTGGGCGTGGCGCTGATGGCGATTGAAGCCATTGCGCCCGGCTTTTTCTTCCTGTGGATGGGCGTTGCGGCGCTGCTGGTCGGCTTGCTGCTGACCCTGCTGCCGATGGCCTGGACGTATCAGGTGCTGCTGTTCGCGGTGCTGTCCGTCGGCTCGATCGTCGCCTGGCGGTTACGGCTGCGGCGGCATCCAACCCAAACCCAGGATTCGCTGCTTAACCGCCGTGGTCATCAGTACGTCGGGCGGGTGTTTACCCTGGAAGCGCCGGTGGTTAATGGTTATGGCAAAATCCGGGTGGATGATTCCACCTGGAAAGTGGCGGTCAACCAGGATTGTCCCGCCGGTGCCAGGCTGCGCATCGTCGGCGCGGACGGGGTGATCCTGAAGGGAATCGTGGAAGGCTGAACGCCGCTCAATCTTCGCGGCGGACGGCGAATGGCGCAAACGCTTGGCACACTGGCATTAACTCAATGCGATTGATGTTGACGTGTTCCGGGCGGGTTGCCGCCCAGAACACCGTCTCGGCGACATCTTCCGGCTGCAACGGCTGGACATTCTGGTAGACCTGAGCGGACTTGCCATCGTCGCCCTTGAATCGCACCAGCGAAAACTCGGTTTCCGCCATCCCCGGTTCGATATTGGTCACCCGCACCCGCGTTCCCAGCAGGTCGGCCCGCAGGTTGAGCGAGAACTGCTTGACGAAGGCTTTGGTGCCGCCGTAGACATTGCCGCCCGGATACGGGTAGTTGCCAGCCACCGAACCGATGTTAATGACATGGCCGCGCTGGCGCTTGACCATCCCCGGCAACAAGGCACGGGTGCAGTACAGCAAGCCCTTGATATTGGTATCGATCATGGTCTGCCAGTCCTGCATGTCGCAGCGGTGGGCGGGTTCCAGTCCCAGCGCCAGACCGGCGTTGTTGAGCAGCAGATCAATCTCGGCAAACTCGGCGGGCAAAGCGGCGATGGCAGCGTTGACGGCGGCTTCATCGCGGACATCCAGCGGGAAAGCATGAACCGGAACCAGTGCGGCCAGTTCGTCGCGCAAGGCGTTGAGGCGTTCCAGGCGGCGGCCACAGAGGATTAACCGCCAGCCGTCTTGGGCAAAGCGGCGAGCGCAGGCCGCGCCAAAGCCGGAAGTAGCGCCGGTGATCAAAGCAGTGTTGGTCATGGTGAAGTTCTCGCGGATTGTTCAAACCGGGTTATCAATATTAACGAAGGTGAAGCGCAGGCCAAACCGTTCCGCCAGATGACGGCCCAGCGCCTGGACCCCGTAGCGTTCGGTGGCGTGGTGACCGGCGGCGAAAAAATCCAGACCATTCTCGCGGGCGATATGCACGGTTTGCTCCGAGGCTTCGCCGGTCAGAAAGGCGTCTGCGCCGGCGTTGAGCGCGATCTCAATGTAGGACTGGGCGGCCCCGGTACACCAGGCCAGCCGGCGAATTAGCCGGTCAGCGCCGGGAATATGCAGCGGTACCCGGCCCAGCCGGTCGGCCAGCAACACCGCGAAATCCGCGCCGTTGATCGGCGTGGCCGGCTCGCCCAGCAGCACCAGCCCCGGCGTCCGCCCGTTGCCGCCCGCCGCGCCGGTGATGGTCAGATTCAGACGCTGGGCCAGTTGCGCGTTATTACCCAGTTCCGGGTGCGTGTCCAGCGGCAGGTGATAGGCCAGCAGGTTGAGATCGTGCCGGATCAGCGTTGCGAGTCGCCGACGCTTCATCCCGGTAATGCGCGGATTTTCGCCCTTCCAGAACCAGCCATGATGAACCAGCACCGCATCGGCGTTCAGCTCAACCGCCGCGTCCAGCAACGCCTGGCTGGCAGTTACGCCGCCGATAAGAGTCTGAACTTCCGCCCGACCCTGCACCTGCAAGCCATTCGGGCAATAATCGCTGAAGGTTTCCACCGCTAGCAGGCGGTCGGTATAGACGACCAGTTCGCTGAGCTGCATGAGTTCAACCTCCCGCCAGAATCTGCCGGAGCGCGGCGATCAATGCGGCATTCTGCGCCGGGTCGCCGACCGTAATCCGCAGGAATTGCTCGATGCGCGGCTGCCGGAAATGACGGACGATGACTCGCTGCTCACGCAAAGCGGCAGCCAGCGCGGCAGCGTCCCATGCCGGCAGGCGGACGAAGATGAAGTTGGCCGCCGAGGGCAACACTTCAAAATCCAGGGTTTGCAGCGTCGCGATCAGGGCTTCCCGACTCGCGATCACCGCCTGGCGGGTACGCTCGAAATAGTCGCGATCCTCGAAGGCGGCAACCGCCCCGGCGATGGCCAGCCGGTCCAGCGGATAGGAATTGAAGCTGTTCTTGATCCGCTCCAGCGCCTCGATCAGTTCGGGATGACCGACCGCAAAGCCAACCCGCAGCCCGGCCAGCGACCGGGCCTTGGACAGGGTCTGCGTCACCAGCAGGTTCGGATAGCGATTGACCAGCGCAATGGCGCTCTCCCCGCCAAAGTCGATGTAGGCCTCATCAATCACGACCGCCGAATCCCGGTTGTGTTGCAACACCTCGTCGATGTCGGCCAGCGGCAACAAACGACCGGTCGGGGCGTTGGGGTTCGGGAAAATGATGCCGCCATTGGGCCGTAAATAATCCTGGATCCGCAACGTGAAATTATCAGCCAGCGGTATGGCGGCAAAGTCGATCCCGTACAGGCCGCAGTAGACCGGATAGAAGCTGTAGGTAATGTCGGGAAACAGCAGGGGTGCCGGGTGCTGGAACAAGCCGTGGAAAATATGCGCCAGCACCTCATCGGAGCCATTGCCGACGAAAACCTGCGCCGGGGTCAGACCGTAATAGTCGGCAATGGCCTGCTTCAACCGCTCAGCGTTCGGATCGGGATAGAGCCGCAGCGCATCTGACAACTCGGCCTGAATCGCTTCCAGCACCCGGGGCGATGGGCCATAGGGATTCTCGTTGGTGTTGAGCTTGATCAGGTGGCTGAGTTTGGGCTGCTCGCCGGGGATATACGGAGTCAGCCGATGCACTACCGGACTCCAGCAGGGATTGGCGGCGCGGGTTTCAGGGGAAGACAAGTCGGGATCGTGGACAGTCATGCAGGGTAGCCGAGGAGCAATGGAACAGAACTGCCTTGCTACCGCAACCGCCGCCATTCGTCAACGCCTGGTTTTTCTGGAATGTTCAGGCTACTCCCAGCTCAACCGATATTGCAGTGCAATATTTTGAATAATCTGGCTATTTTCTGAAAGTTAGGGTGTTTATTCTAATTTTTGCGGTTACGTTTGCAATATGGCGCGACGCGCCCATAACGTGTTGAAATCCCAACGCAACCCAGGATTACGCCCATGCCCAGCTATACCGCTCCAGTCCGTGACATGCAGTTCGTTTTGCACGAATTGCTCAAGATGGACCGTTACAACGACGTTCTGGCCGGTTTCGCCGACGCGACGCCGGATACCGTCGCCGCCATTCTCGAAGGCGCGGCCCAGCTCAGTCAGGAAGTGCTGCAACCGCTTAATCAGGTGGGCGACCATGAAGGCTGCCGGTTGGAAAACGGCAAGGTCACCACCCCAGTCGGGTTCAAGGCCGCCTATGACGCTGTGATCGATGGCGGCTGGACCGGTCTGATCGGCGATCCCCATCACGGCGGCCAGGGCTTGCCCTATGTGCTGGGACTGGCGGTCAGCGAGATGATGGCCTCGGCCAACATGGCGTTCACCATGTACCCCGGCCTGACCAGCGGCGCGATGGAAGCCATTGAGATCGGCGGCACCGAGGAACAGAAGGCGCTGTATCTGCCCAAGATGGTCAGCGGCCATTGGACCGGCACCATGAACCTGACCGAACCGCATTGTGGCACCGACTTGGGGCTGCTGCGCACCAAAGCCGAGCCGCAGGCCGATGGTAGCTATCGGATCACCGGGACTAAGATTTTCATCTCGGCCGGCGAGCATGATCTGGCCGAGAACATTATTCATCTGGTGCTGGCCAAAATCCCCGGCGGCCCGGACGGGGTCAAGGGCATTTCACTGTTCGTCGTCCCCAAGTTCCTGGTCAATCCTGACGCCAGCCTCGGCGACCGCAATGCGGTCAGTTGCGGCGCGCTCGAAGAGAAAATGGGCATTCACGGCAACTCAACCTGCGTCATGAATTACGACGGCGCGGTCGGCTATCTGCTCGGCGAGCCACACAAGGGCCTGCGCACCATGTTCATTATGATGAATGCGGCGCGGTTGGGAGTGGCGGTGCAGGGACTGAGTCAGGCGGAAGTCGCCTATCAGAACGCGGTGGCTTACTGCAAGGATCGGGTGCAAGGCCGGTCGTTGCGGGGCGCGAAGTTCCCTGAACAGCCCGCCGATCCGATCATCGTCCATCCCGACATCCGCCGGATGCTGATGACGGTGCGGGTATTCCAGGAGGGCGCGCGGTCGCTGGCCTACTGGGCCGGCTTGCAGGTGGACATCATCCGCAAGCATCCCGACCCGGAGACCCGGCGCAAGGCCGAGGACTTGCTGAGCCTGCTAACTCCGGTGATGAAAGCCTATTTCACCGATATGGGCTTCACCTCGGCGAATCTGTGTCTGCAATGCTTCGGCGGCCATGGCTACATCGCCCAGTGGGGGATGGAGCAGTTTGTGCGCGATGCCCGCATCACCCAGATTTACGAAGGAGCTAACGGCATTCAGGCGCTGGATTTGATTGGGCGCAAGCTGCCGGCGAACAAGGGCCGGGCGATTCAGCTCTTTTTTGCGCTGGTCGGCGGGTTCTGCGAGAAGTATGAGGATAACGCCGCATTGTCGCCGTTTGTCAAACCCCTGACCGAAGCCCTGGAGCGGTTGGTGGAAGCCACCCAGTGGCTAATGCAGCACGCCATTTCCAATCCCGACAACGGCGGCGCGGCGTCGATGGATTATCTGTACATGATGGCGCTAGTGACGCTGGGCTATCAGTGGGCGCAAACTGCCCGGATTTGCGAAAACCAGCTTTCCAATCCGGACGATGACAGCTTCGACCGGCAGTTCTATCTGAACAAGCTGGTCTGCGCCGAATTCTTCATGGAGAAGGTGCTGCCGGAAACCATGAGTCATCTGGCCAAGATTCAGGCCGGGGCGGATTCGCTGATGACGCTGAAAGCTGAGGCGTTTTAGCAGCGGTTTAGCGCTCCCATGCTTCAAGCATGGGAACGCCATTTTAAGATGATTGCCCGAAAAGGTGATCTCAGGCGGGGTTCGGGTTGTTTTCGATGGTCGTCATACCCGCGAAAGCGGGTACCCAGTTGTTCAGCGAGTCGCTGGATGCCCGCATCTGCGGGAATGACGGAAAAACGAAGAGTTGGCGTCTTCTCAACCCTCCGGATCGACGCCCAAATCCCGCAGCCGTTGCGCCATGCGATCAGCCCGTTGTTGTTCTCGATTAGTCCGCTGCCATTCCTGCTCCGCGTGTTCTCGCTCCTGTTCAGCCCGTTCTCGTCCCTGCTCCGCCCGTTCTCGCTCCGGCATAGCCTGTTGCCGTTCCTGGAGCGCCGCTTCCGCCGGCCCCAAAACCAGCGTTCCGTCGGTTTCAAAATACCGCAGTTGCCCGTTTATCACGCCCAAATATAGCTCCAGCATATTGCTCCAGCGCCAGCCCCGCTCATCCGCCGGGATCGTCAGATGCCAGCCGCTGTTCAGCCGGAAACCGGCCAATTCCCCGGTGATCGGCGAAAACCAGCAATACTCCGGAGTATGGAAAATAGTCTGGTACAGGCGCTTCTTTTCAGTCCGATCCACCTCGGCGGTCGAATCGGAGAGTAATTCAATGATTAATCCGGGTAACGTCCACCCTCTTCCCACACTACCCACGAGGTGCGCGGGCGCGGATCGGTTTCCCGCACCAGAAAGAAATCCGGCCCGTGAAACTGCCGCCGCTTCAGTTGTTCATGGGCGTAGTACACGCTCAGATTGGCGCCGATAAAGAAGTCGGCTCGATCCTGCCAGCGCCATTCCAGATGGCTGACCAGCAAGGCCAGCTATTGGTAGTGTTGGGTGCTTTTCATTTCCGGTTCGTCATTCAGCAGTTCGTGGGCATCCGGCATCCACTTGGCCAGTTGTTGGGCAGTAACCGTCATCGTCAAATCTCCAGAGTCATTCGGTAAATGCAGTTGCATAGCATGACTGTCCCGATTATAGCTTCCCTCTTTCTCGACCAGAACGCTGGCCGGATACTATGGAAAAACCCTGTTACCGAGGCCCTGCCATGACCCGCGACAAACTGCCCGTCGGGATTCAGACCTTCCGCGATGCCCTGGACGTCGCTCATCCGCCTGCCGATGGTCCCACACGGATCGTCTCATTGGTGCCCAGCCTGACTGAACTACTGTTTGATCTGGGTCTGGGCGATCAGATCGTCGGGCGCACCCATTACTGTATTCATCCCGCTCCAGCAGTCGCCGCCATTCCCAGCGTCGGCGGCACGAAAAAGATCAACCATGCCCGGTTGCGGGCGCTCCAGCCGACTCATGTCATCTTCAACATCGACGAAAATCCTCGGGAACTGGCTGAACGGCTGGCGGCGGACGGACTGCGAATCATCGTCACTCATCCCCTGACCCCGGACGATAATCCGGCGCTGTATCGCCTGCTAGGCGGCATTTTCAACCGGGTGGAGGCCGCTGAACGGCTGGCGGCGCAGTTTGAACAGGGATTAGCGGAACTGCGGCGGGAGACCTGGCCACGTCGGCAAGTGCTGTACCTGATCTGGCGCAAGCCGTGGATGAGCGTCAGCCGCGATACCTACATCGCCCGGATGCTGGCGCTGGTCGGTTGGGAAACTCTGCCGGCGGAATCGGCGACCCGCTATCCAGAATTGGAACTGAACCAGACTTCGCTGGATGCCGCCGATCTGATCCTGTTCAGCAGCGAGCCGTACCGCTTTCAGCCCACCGATCTGGTTGACTTCGCCCAGGATTACGCCTGCCCGCCGGAAAAACTGCGGCTGATCGATGGCGAAATGACCTCGTGGTATGGCAGTCGGGCGATTGCCGGATTGGCGTATCTGCGGCAATTCGCCGGGATGGCATCGCCTACAGCCGATGTGTCTCCGGCGCACAATCCCGCTCCCGGTACTGCCTGAACCGCTCCCGCGATTTGACCAACACCTCGGGCTGCTGATCGACCAACTCCACCACTCGCTCAAACCGCTCGAACCCATCAGGGAAGGTGAGGGTGAAATTGATCAACACCTGCGCTTCCACCTCCGCCGGCGAAGCGGTCCCGATCAGCACCGGCGACCCTTCGGAACCCGCCAGCGGATAACGCTCGTGCGGGATAAAGCTGTCCTGGCGGAAGGTCCACAACAGATCATCCAGCATCGCCGCCTGCGCCTCCGAGGCGGTGAATAGATAGACCGTATGGCCGAGACTGTAGGCTTTGTCAGTCACCCGGCAGGCCAACAACGCCCGGCCGTTCTCCGACTGGTCGGGCAGCACATAGAAATCAATCCGCAGCGGATTCATAGCGCCAGCCCGCGTCAACCGCCCGATCCAGCAGATATTGCGCCAGCAGGGGCACCGGACGCCCGGTCGCGCCCTTGGTCTTGCCGGTCTTCCACGCGGTGCCGGCGATGTCCAGGTGCGCCCAATGGAACTTCTTGGCGAAACGCGACAGGAAACAGGCCGCCATGATCGCGCCGCCGTCGCGGTTGCCGGCAACGTTGGCCATATCGGCGAAATTGCTGTCCAGCCCCTCCTGGTAATCCTCCCACAGCGGCAACTCCCACACCCGGTCGCTGGCGGCCTGGCCGGCGGCTTCCAGGGCGTGCGCGAGCGGCGGGTGATTGCTGAACAGTCCGTGCGGATGCCGGCCCAGAGCGATGATGCAAGCCCCGGTCAGGGTGGCGATGTCGATCACCGTCGCTGGATAGTCGCGCTCGATGTAGGTTAGCGCATCGCAGAGAATCAGCCGGCCCTCGGCGTCGGTATTGAGAATTTCCACGGTCTGGCCGGATAGGCTGGTGACGATGTCGCCGGGCCGGGTCGCCCGTCCGCCGGGCATGTTCTCGACCGCGGGAATCAGCCCGATCACGTTCAGTGGCAGTTGCAATTCCGCACAGGCCCGCAACGCCCCGAACACGCTGGCTGCGCCGCACATGTCGTACTTCATTTCATCCATGCCCTCGCCCGGTTTCAGCGAGATGCCGCCGCTGTCAAAGGTCACGCCCTTGCCGACCAGCACATGCGGTTTTTGCGCCGCCGTTCCATGCCGGTAATCCAGCCGGATCAGCTTGGCCGGCTGGGCGCTACCCCGGCTGACCGCCAGCAGCGCGCCCATGCCTAGTTGCTCCAGATCAACCTCTTCCAGCACGGTGACCTGCAATGCCGGAAATTCGCTGGCCAGCGTCTGCGCTTGTTCGGCCAGCCAGGTCGGGGTGCAAAGATTGGGCGGCGCGTTGCCGAGGTCTTTGGTCAGTTTGACGCCGCCGGCAATGGCGACGCCTTCGTGCAGCGCCTGCTCGCCGCTGGCCAGATCCCGCCGGCTGGGGACATTGAGCATGATTTTCCGTAACGGCCGGCGCGGCGGATCCTGCTTGCTCTTGAACTGATCGAAGTGATAACTCGAGGTCTCGACCGCCTCGACCAGTTGGCGGATTTTCCAGGGGACTTCCCGGCCCTTGACCGGCAGCTCGGCCAAATAGATCGACGCCTCGGTGGCCCCGGTCTGCTGCAGCGCGGCGGCAGCATGAGCAGCGATCTGCCGGAACCGCCGATCATCCAGATCGCGTTCTCGGCCACAGCCCACCAGTAACACCCGCTCCACCAGCGATCCGGGGACATTTAATAACAGCAGCGACTGCTCCGGCTTGCCTTCCAGATCGCCCCGGCGCAACAGGTTGGACAGATAGCCATTGGTGGCGCGATCAAACAGCTCGGCAGCCCGGGTCATGCGCCGGGATTCATAAACGCCCAGCGCCAGACAGGCCGTGCGCTGCTTTTCGGGATTACCGCTCTTGATCGTAAATTCCATTAGGGACGCCATCAGTTGGGATGTGGGTTTATTCGTGGGTAAATCATCGTAAACTTAACCAGTTTAGCCCGAAATCATGGCGTCTCACAGGGACGCACACTGTGGAGCAGCCGTGGGTTTGCCTTCCATCATCGATCGTTATCTGAGCCGCGAGATTGGCCTGACTTTGCTGGGGACCACCCTGGTGCTGCTGGCCATCATCCTCAGCCACCGTCTGGCCGGCTATCTGAGCAAGGCCGCGACGGGCCTGCTGGCGCGGGACGCCATTTTCCAGTTGCTGATCCTGCAAATGGCCGATTTGCTGGTCATACTGATCCCGCCGGCCTTTCTGCTGAGCGTCATGCTGGTTCTGGGGCGGCTGTACCGGGATCACGAAATGGCTGCGCTGGCGGCCTGCGGTTACGGGCCGTTATCGGTTTATCGGGCGATCTTTCTGCTGGCGGCGCCGCTGGCGCTGGCCACCGCCGGCCTGTCCTTGTTCCTGACCCCGGCCATTATGGAATTGCAGTTCGAGGCGCTGGCCAAAGCCCGCAAAGAAGCCGAGGTGTCGATGTTTACCCCCGGCGCGTTCCGCGAAATCCTGAATGGCCGCCATGTGATCTACATTGGCGCGCTCGACGAGCGGGAACTGCGCAATGTTTTCATCCAGACCCGCGAACCGGATGGCCGGCTCAGCATCACTACCGGCGATCGGGGGCGGCAGCAGGTAGGCGAGGACGGAACCCGGCAGGTCGTTCTCGATCACGGCTATCGTTATCGGGGAACGCCTGGTCAGGGCGATTACGAAATGCTGCGCTTTGATCGGGCGATGGTGCGGGTCGATAGCGCCCCGCCGCCCCAGCCTTGGCAACACCGGGAAACATTGCCCATGCGCCAGTTGTGGGGTTCGCCGGAACCGGCGCATGTCGCTGAATTGCAGATGCGTTTCAACAGCCCGATTCAGGTGTTGCTGATCGCCTTGTGGGCGCCGCTGCTGGCTCGCGCCAGGCCGCGCGAGGGGCGTTATGGCCGGATCATCGCTGCAGTATTGATCTATGCCATTGATTTCAATCTGATCGGCATTGGCCGATCCTGGCTGAGTCATGGCGTGGTCGGCCCGGAACTGGGTCTGTGGTGGGTGCATGGCCTGTTCCTGTTGTTCAGCGCCGGCCTGTTGCTGCGCTACTACTCGGGCAGTTGGGGTTTCCGCCGTTGGCGACGTTCACCGGGATCGGTGGCCGCCTCATGAAAATGATCGCTGACGCAGATCGGATTTCTGGATAGCGATGCGGGCTTATCAGCCCATCATTGACGTTGTACTGGCGCATTATCTGGAGGTTCAGGCTATTTATCTGTTCGGTTCTTACGATCCTGAACAGGAATGGTCGAACAGCGATGTGGCTATGGCGCTATTGCTGCCTCCGTCATTGCGCGAAAAGCGGATTCTCTGGCGCTGGAGCCATTGGTGTTTAACCTGGAGCGATTACTGGGTAAGCCGGTTGATTTGATTAACCTGCGTCAGGTTTCTACGGTCTTTCGGAAGGAAATCATTATGGCGGATCGCCGGATTGATTGCCGTGATCAATATGCGGCTGACGAATTCGAGATACTGACCCTGTCGTTTTATCAGAAGCTGAATCAGGAACAGCGGGACGTATTGACGGAAGGGTTGCGGAGTGGGAGATTTTACAACGTATGATTTATTCATTGCCGGGGACTTCATCGCTTCACCGACAGGAATGAACCCGCCTCCTGCCCGCCTTCCCATCGTTCCAGAACCTGCTCCAGTTCCGCCAGATTGCTGATTTCCGCGTCGGCTCGCGTTCCACCCGGCCAATCGCGGCCAGCGCGATTCACCCACACGGTGTGGAAGCCTGCCTCCAGTCCGCCCTGTACATCGTGGATCGGATCATCGCCGATATGGACGATCTGTTCCGGCAACGCCTGGAGCCGCCGACAGGCCTCTTCAAACATCAGCGCATCCGGCTTGGCCGCGCCCACCTCAATGGCGCTGAGCGAGAAGACAAACAGGTCATCCATTCCGATCAGACCCAGATCCGCATTACCGTTGGAGAGCGACGCCAACGGGTAACGCCGGGCCAGCCGTTCCAGAGCAGGCCGGACTTCGGCGAACGGCTCCACCGCATTGCGGGCGGCGAAGAACACCGCGAATGCCGCCTCAACATCGAACTCAGCATAACCCGCCCGCCGCGCCGCTAGTTGCAGCGCCGCCTTGCGCAACCAGGTCCGGTCATGGGCCAGGTCCGGGCGGGCCGCGATGACTTCGCTGGACAGTTCCCGCAATTCCAGGGGCATGAATCGTTCCGGGATACGCGGGTAGCGGGTCGCCAGCCATTGGTAGAGCAACCGTTCGGCGCGTTCGACCACGGGCCAAACATCCCACAGGGTATCGTCCAGATCGAAGGTAAGGGCTTTGATCATCGGGGTGCGGCGAAAAGGAACCATGATGGCGAAGGCCTGTTCCGGGTTGGCCAAGCGTGAATCCGGCAATGCTCGACTAAGCGGCGTGAATTTTCAATCCGCAGCCTGGTGAAAACTCGACGACCGTGAGCCGTGCCTGCCGCCGCAGAATTCCGACATCGAGCGGCTACCGCAACTCATCCAGCCGGTTGCGCTACAATTGTTCCAAGGTAACCCTAGGAGAACTCGCCGTGCTGACCTTCCAGGCCGGTCAAAATCTATCGTTAAATCAGCAAGCCCCAGGCATCCGGATCGTCGAAATTGAACTGGGCTGGGAACCGGCGGATGGCCCCTGGACGCTGGACGCCGGCGCGTTTGCGCTGACCGATCAAGGCCAGGTGCGCGGTGATCAGGACTTCGTTTTCTACAATCAGCCAGCGCTACTCGGCGGCAGTCTCCAACTTGATGCAAAGTGCCGGCAATTCACCGTCCATCTGCAGGAACTGCCCGCCGAAATCGCCGCTATCGCGATTGCCCTGACGCTAGCCACCGAGAGCAGAGAAGCGTTTGCAAGCTTGGGTCAGGTGTGGCTGGAACTGCGCGATGGGCAGGATCAGACCGGGATCGCCCGCTTTGCCCAGGACACCACCGGGATGAGCGAGACCGCCATCATTCTCGGCGAGTTGTACCGGCGCGGCAGCGAGTGGAAATTCAAGGCGGTCGGCCAGGGCTTCACCGGCGGACTGGCGGCGCTAGCCCGACATTTCGGGGTAGAGATTGGTGCGGATGCTGAATCTCCGGCTGAATCTCCGGTTAAGTCGCAATCCGTCGCAACCCCGCCGCCAGCGAAACCCCCGGTTGAATCTCGCCCGGAACCGGTTGCCCTACCGGTTCCAACTCCTGCGCCCACTCGGACTTCATCAGGAACCGCCGCCATGTTCGTGACCGATGCCCAGCTTCGCGCCCAATGCCAGAATCTCGACCAGGCGGGCAGCGGTTTTCTGACTTGGCTGGAGGACAACCCGGAGCGGGTCCGCCAGGAAAAAGCCGGGTTGACCAAGGATTTCCGCCGCTTGGTCGCGCAAGCCCGCCGCCTGAATCAGGCTGCGCAACGCCCGATGTGCGCCGGTGTCTTTGGCCCCAGCCAGTCCGGCAAGTCCTATCTGATTTCGGCGCTGGCCCGCAAAGGTTCAGCCCCGCTGATGGCCGATTTCGCCGGTCAAGAGATTGATTTCATCCGCGACATCAACCCGGAAGGCGGGCGCGAATCGACCGGGCTGGTGACCCGTTTCACCCTGCAACCGGCCACCGGGGCTGCGCCCGCCGCTCCGGTGCAAATGCGGCTGCTGACCCAGACTGATCTGATCAAAATCATCGGCAACACCTATTACGCCGATTGCGATCACAGCGACGATGAACCGCTGACTCAGCCACAATTGACCGAACTGCTGGCCGGGCTGGCGACTGCGGCGCAAGCGCAACCCGTCGATCCGCTCACCGTCGATGATGTCTATGATCTGCAAGCCTATTTTGAGCGCTATTTCAAAGGGCAGGAGCGGATTCGGCTGCTGCGGCTTGGCTATTGGGAGCAGGCCGCGCAACTGGCCCCCCGGTTGCCGATTGCGGATCGGGTCAAGCTGTTCGGGGTGATCTGGGGCGGAGTCGCGCAGTTCAATCAGCTTTACCTGCGCCTGTATGCCGGCTTGCAGGGTCTGAATTTCGCCACCGATGCCTACGCCGGGCTGGAGGCGCTAATTCCCCGCGAACAGAGCCTGATCGATGTGCAGACCCTCAAGGGCCTGGGCGGCGGTGGTGGTGGAATGCTGACCCTGACCGGTTCCAACGGGGCGCGGGTAACGCTGCCGCGTAGCGAAGTCACTGCGCTGATCGCGGAATTGCGGATCGTGATCAGCGAGCAACCCTGGGATTTCTTCGAACATACCGACCTGCTGGATTTCCCCGGCGCCCGTTCCCGCGAGCAGATCAAGGACCTGCCGGAGTTCCTGGCCGGAGCCGACGCCCTGCAAAGTCTGTTTCTGCGCGGCAAGGTCGCCTATCTGTTCGAGCGGTATTGCGCCGAGCAGGAACTGACCAGCATGTTGCTGTGCATCGGCCCCAGCAATCAGGAGGTCAAGACCCTGCCGGAAATGGTGTTTAACTGGATCGAATCCACCCACGGCGCGACCCCGCAACAGCGTTCGCAACAACCGACCGCGCTGTTTCTGGTGCTGACCAAGTTCGATATGGAGTTCGAGGAGAAGGCTGGCGAACGCTCCCCGGAAAGCCGCTGGATCACCCGGATGGAAAGCTCGTTGCTGAACTTCTTCGGCAAACAGCACGAATGGCCGCGCCAGTGGGATGCCAGCGGCCCATTCCGCAACAGCTACTGGCTGCGCAATCCCAATTTCAAGGCTAAGAATCTGTTTGATTATGAGGGCAATGTTGAACTCGCTATCCGGCCCAGCGAGCGGCAACGCATCGACCAGTTCAAGCAGGCGTTTCTGCGCGATGCTGTCGCCAGCGCCCATTTCCGCAACCCGGAGGAAGCCTGGGCTGCCGGTTTCGCGTTGAATGATGGCGGGGTCAGCTATCTGGCCGCCAACCTGCGCCCGCTGTGCAATCCCGAACTCAAGCGCCAACAACTGGCCGGTCAGGCGACCCGGCTGCGTGAACAGATGGTCGAGCGCATGGCCCACTACTACGTCACCGATAACCCGGAACTGGAGCTGGAAAAACGCCGGATCGCCGCGCAACAGGCTGCCAGCGCGTTAATTGATTGCGCCGGCGAACAGCGTTTTGGCGAGTTGCTGCGGGCCATGCAAGTCGACAGCGATGAGATGAAGGACATTTATTTCCGGATCGAAACCCGGCTGCCGGACGAAAAGCGGGCGATGAGCGCCCCCACCATCGGTGCGGCGGTGGATACCCGCAGGATGAAGGCGCTGCTGGGATTGGGCACGCCGGCGACTGACGCTGCCGAAACACCGCGTCAGGACGATGCCGCGCTGTTCGCCCGCGAGGCTGTGGCGGAATGGATGCGGGATTTGCAGGACCTGGGCGGCAACAAGGCGCTGTGCGACTACTACCGGGTGCCGGAAACCGCGATGGCCGATTTCGTCAAGGAGCTGATCAACGGAGCGCAACGCTTGAAACTGGAAGAGCAGATTGTGACCCTGGCGCGGGAAACCACCCGGTTCCGGATGAAATTTGAACATGCGGTCGCATTGCCAGCCCGGCTGACCGCTAACCTGCTCAACCGCTATGTGGATTTTCTCGGCTATGAAGCGCTGCCGCTGGCGCAGCGGCCCCAATTGGCGCTGGAGAGCGGCCCGCGTCCGGTGTTTCCGCCCCGAACCGTGCCGCGCGGCGGTCCGCAACTGGGCGAAGAGCCGTCGACCTATGATCAGGACTACTACACCGACTGGGTTCGCGCCTTTCTCGATTTGGTCGAGCGCAATGCCCGGACCCGCGACGGCGCGGAAGTCGATATCGCCGCGAACCGGCGGCTGGGCGAATTGCTGGGGCAATTGCGAGCGACGGCTTGAGAATAAGTATAAAAATCAATTAAGTGTAAACAGCTGATCGTCGTTCCCGCGAATGCAGGAATCCAGCTCTTCACGTCCTTGTGACTGGATTCCGGCTTCCCTGCCGGAATGACGAAAGGGCATTCTGCGACTATGGACCCGGCTGACCCACTGTCATTAAGTTAACCCAAGTTACCGCCTTAACAGAGCAAGATCCATTGGGGTTTGCTAGCGTTGTGAGTACCTCTACCACACAACGATAGCCAAGCAGGGCGGGTTAGGCGTTAGCCGTAACCCGCCGTTGGCCGATGAAGGTGATGGCGGGTTACGCTTTGCTAACCTGCCCTACCCCTTTCCGGTCAGACGCTAGCTGGTCAGAAACCAGAAGTTTCAGGGGGAGGGGTGAACATTTTGGGCATCGGGGCTTGGAGTACCGCGCCCACTGAATGTCAGGATGCTGGCTCGCTAGTTCTGAGAGTGCGAATAGCCTCCCCCTCCTGTAGATCGGGCAGGAGAGGGGGATTGTGGGAAGCTTACTTGATGGTTTGTTGCAGCGCATCCAGCACCTGTTTAGCGCCGGCGGAATCATCAGGCTTATCGTTGCTATTGCGAACTACAACCGTGGTCTGCTGGCCTTGGCCGGCCAGTCGCACCCGATAACGGGTTCCTGGCGGCGGCGCTTCCGGCTTGCCACGCCAGAACGCCAGTTTGGAGAACCAGCCTTCGTCGCCCGATTTCTGATTTTCCAGCTCCGGATCGCGGTATTCGACCACATACAAGCCCTGGCTGCGATTCTGCTCCTCAACCGCGTAATTACTGCCATCCAGCGCCAATCCCACCAACCGCCAGGCGCGGGAATAATCCTCGCTGACCACAAGCTGACTCTCGCTGCCGGTTTGAACCAGCCGCACGCGTGGTCCGGCTGTCGCCGCTTTCGCCTGCTGGGTCTCGGCCCGTTTTTCCGCCGCGCCCAGATAGACCGTGAGCCGATTGAGCATTTCGGCTTCCAGTTCCGGGTTGGAAGGCCGGCGCTGCCAGATATAGGCGTTGCTGGAACTGGCGGTGGTCCCGCCGATTGCGACTTCTTCAACCCCGTAATGGGTCACATAAATCTCAGTGTTGTTGCCATCCGCCGATCGTTCCAGCCGGGTGCGGAACTTGTCGCGGGTCGGAGCCGAATACAGGATGTCTGCGTATTTTTTCAGGATATTGCGCAGGCCGTCTTCGGGAATATCGGCCCGGTTTTCCACCCAGTCGGTTTCCATGATGCCGATGGTTGGATCATCGCGTTTCAGGTTGAAACCGGTGCTGAGCCAGAAATCTCGGGTCTTGGGCCAGACCTGATCCGCCGGCGCAGTCACGACCAGCCAGCGCTGGTTGCCATCCTGCAACACGGTAACGCCCGGTTGCGGCGGCAACACGGTTTCCGCCTTTTTGGCTTGTGGCTGCGCTCCAGCGCGTTCCTGGGCGTAAGCCGACATTTTGGCCGAACCGGCGGGATTGATTTCCGGCACCATCAAGGTGTCATCGATGGTCGATGAAGTCAGATCCGGCGGGATTTCCAGCGGTTGTGCAATGGCGCTTTGCCGGTAATCTGGTCGCCGGTCCGGCACCAGGGTATCAAAGTTCTTGGAACAGCCCACCAGGGCCGTCAACACGGCGGCAGACAGCACAGCCCTGCGCCCCGGGAACAGCGAATGCTGAATGATCATGGTTTTCAAAGCACTCCCACTTGCTGCATTGCTGCCCGCACCGCCGGATGAAACGACTCGGACAGCGGCGTCAGTGGTAAACGGATGCCCGACGGAATCAGGCCGAGTTGACCGACCGCCCATTTTACCGGGATCGGGTTGGATTCGACGAACAGCGCCTGATGCAGCACCGTCAACTGTTGATGGATCGCTTCGGCTTTGGCGCGGTCGCCGGCCAGCGCCGCCATGCTCATCTCATGCATCAGACGCGGCGCAACGTTGGCGGTGACCGAGATCACGCCCTTGGCCCCGCTGAGAATCGCTTCAGCAGCAATACCATCATCACCACTGTAAATATCGAGTCGGTCGCCGCAGCGGCGCACCAGTTCTTGAATTCGTTCCAGAGTACTGGCTTCCTTGATGCCGACGATATTGGGCACATCGGCCAGCCGCTCGACCGTTTCCGGCTTCAGGTCGCAGGCGGTGCGGCCCGGCACGTTATAAAGAATCTGTGGAATCGGCACGGTGTCGGCGATCAGCTTGTAATGCCGGTACAAGCCTTCCTGGGTCGGCTTGTTGTAGTAAGGGGTCACCAGCAGGCAGGCATCCGCTCCCGCCGCCATCGACCGCTGGGTCAGGTGTAGCGCCTCAGTGGTGGAGTTGGCGCCGGTGCCGGCGATCACCGGAACCCGATCCTTGACCCATTCCACCACCTTGCGAACCACAGTGATGTGTTCTTCAAAATCGAGCGTCGCCGATTCACCGGTGGTGCCGACCGCGATGATCGCGTCGGTGCCGTTTTCGATGTGAAATTCCACCAATCGCGCCAGCGCCTCGAAATCCAGGGCGCCATCCGCCTGCATCGGCGTCACGACCGCCACCATGCTGCCACGAAACATAGTCTGCTGCTCCCGGTTATTCTGTAATCACCGCATGGTACGAAGACCAGGCGGGCTTGACAAGCGCCGCCCGATGCGGTTTTCACCCACGCCGGTTCCTTGATACACTGTTGGGCATGATCCTTTGTCCCCCCGCCTTCAGGAAGCTCCGCCCGATGAAAAACTGTCTGGTTATTTCCGCCTTGGGCGAAGACCGTCCCGGTCTGGTCAACGAACTGTCCCGCGTCATCCTGGACTGTGATTGCACGATTCTCGACAGCCGTATGACGGTTCTCGGCGGCGAGTTCGCCATCCTGCTGCTGGTGCAGGGCAACTGGAATACCCTGACCAAGCTGGAAATGCACTTCAAGCGCCTGGAGCAGGCGCTGGGCATGACCATCGTCGCCAAGCGCACCGAACACCGTACTCCAACCGGCGATACCCTGCCCTATGCGGTAGAGGTGGTCGCGGTGAGCCAGCCCGGCATCGTCCACCATCTGGCCAGCTTTTTCGCCAGCCGCTCGATCAACATTGAGGATATGGTGACCCGCAGCTACAGCGCCCCTCATACCGGCACCCCGATGTTTTCGGTCAACCTGGCGATTGGCATTCCCGCCAACATGCATATCGCCATGCTGCGCGAGGAGTTCCTGGATTTTTGCGATGAACTGAATCTGGATGCAGTACTGGAACCGATCAAGGGCTGAATGGGACCCCGGCTCCATGGCCGGCGTCCCGCCTTCAACCGAATCAGCTTTGGCCGTAGCGCTGTTCCAGCCAGCCAAACACCGCCCGCATCGCCATGGCCTCGCCGCCTTCGGGACGACCGGACCTGGCCTTGAGATTCCAGGCCATCAGATCGAAATGCGCCCAGGCAATCCCCTCCGGCACAAACTCCTTGAGAAATAGCGCAGCGGTAATCGCCCCGGCGTAGGCGGATTCAGCGGCGTTGGTCAGGTCAGCGATCTTGCTGTCCAGCATTTTCCGATAGGGTTGATGCAACGGCAGACGCCAGACCGGGTCCTGCTCCCGCTCCGCCGCCGCCAGCAACCCTGCCGCCAGTGGTTCGTCATTGCAGAACAGCGCCGGCAGTTCCGTCCCGAGGGCGGTGCGCGCTGCGCCGGTCAAGGTCGCAAAATCCAGCAGGACCTCTGGCCGTTCGGTTCCTGCTTCCGCCAGCGCATCGCACAGCACCAGCCGACCCTCGGCGTCGGTGTTGTGAATTTCAATGGTCAAGCCTTGCCGCGAGCGAATCACATCGCCCGGACGGAAGGCGTTGCCCGCCAGCGCATTATCCACGGCGGGGATCAGCACCCGCAGCCGCACCTGCAACCCGGCGCTCATAATCAGCCGCGCCAGTCCTAACGCGGTAGCGGCGCCGCCCATATCCTTTTTCATCAGCCGCATCCCGCTGGAGGGTTTCAAGTCCAGCCCACCGCTGTCGAAGCAGACGCCCTTGCCAAGCAGCGTTATTTTCGGGTGCTCCGGATTGCCCCAGCGCAAATCGAGCAACCGCGGCGGGTGAACGCTGGCCCTGCCCACCGCGTGAATGACCGGAAAGTTGCACGCCAGCAGATCAGTCCCGACAGTTTGTTCGAACGTCGCCCCAAATTCCTGACCCAGCGCCTGCGCTGCTTCCGCCAACTGCTCTGGCATCAGGTCTTCAGCCGGGGTATTGATCAGATCGCGGACCAGCGCGACCGCGTCGGCTTGGTGGCCAATGCGGTCGCCGTTGCAGCGTGGATCGAGCGCCAGCCGCGCCATGGCCCGTTTGGGCGTCCGGTAGCGGGTGAACTGGTACGCGCCCAGCGCCCAGCCCAGCACCAAGCGCTCCAGTTGTCCGGGGCTAAAGTGGGTCTCAAGCGCATAGTCGCCTTCCGGCAAACCACTGGGCAGATCGCCCAGCGCCCAGGAATCATCGGCATTTTCGATCACGGCGATCACCGTCCGCAATCGCCCGTCCGCGCCAGGAACCAGGCTGAACTTGCCGGCGTGGCCTTTGAAGCCGGTAGCGGTTAACCAACGGCGCAGCGGCTCGTCCTGCCGCTCCAGCCACGCGCCGAATTCACCTTTGATAACGGGGATGACAGGAATGCAATCGGGCGCGCGGTTGGCGAGTAAACCAGGATTCATCGGGACCTCTTTAAGCAGTAGTGAAAGGTAAAAAGGGGTTTTATGACCGCTATTCCATGCTTTTCAGCGGTCAAAAGCGCAAAATTTGGGCGTTTCATTTCCAACCTGTGAGAACCGCACCGTGTACCGAATCCTCGACTCGCGTTTGACCCGGCTGTTGGATGCCCAGCCGCGCTCGCTGTTCAAAGACCGGCTGCTCGGTCTGGAACGGGAGGCGCTGCGGGTTGCGCCGGACGGCCACATTTCGCAAATTCCGCATCCGTCCACGCTCGGTTCAGCGCTGACTCATCCCTATATCACCACCGATTATTCCGAGGCGCTGCTGGAATTGATCACTCCGCCGCTGCCCTCGCCCGACGCCGCCCTGCGCTTTCTGGACGACGCGCATCGCTTTGTCTACCCCCGGATTGGCGATGAACTGCTGTGGTCGGCCAGTATGCCCTGCATTCTGGCCGGCGAAGCCAGCATTCCGATTGCCGAATATGGCCGGTCCAATCTGGGCAGGATGAAACATGTTTACCGGCGCGGTTTGGCCTGGCGCTATGGGCGGATCATGCAGGTCATCGCCGGGATTCATTTCAATTTCTCATTGCCGGATCAGTTCTGGACGACGTTTCAGGAACTCGAAAACGACAGCGGTTCACTCCAGGATTTCCGCTCTGAATCCTATTTTGGGCTGATTCGCAATCTGCAACGATTCGGCTGGCTGATGCTGTATCTGTTTGGCGCTTCGCCGGCGGTGTGTAAATCCTTTCTCGACGGCAAGGCCACCACGCTGCCGGAATTTGACGACCACACCTGCTACGGACCTTACGCGACCTCGCTACGGATGAGCAATGTCGGCTACACCAACCGCACCGAGAAAAAGAGCGGCGTCAACGTCTGCTACAACTCGCTGCCCGAATACATCGCCAGCCTGACCCAGGCGACGCTAACCCCGTGGCCGCCTTATGAACAGATCGGCGTCCAGGTGAATGGCGAATACCGGCAACTGAATGCTAATGTTTTGCAAATCGAGAACGAGTATTACGCCTCCATGCGACCCAAACAGCCGCCGCTCGGCAATGAAAAACCGACGCTGGCCTTGCAGCGACGCGGCGTGCAGTACGTTGAATTGCGCTCGGTGGACATCAATCCGCTGGAGCCACTGGGCGTCAACGCGCCGCAACTGCGCTTTCTGGAAGTTTTCCTGCTGTTCTGCCTGCTGAGCAAGTCCCCGCCGCTGGATGCCGAGGAACGGGGAATGATTGATGACAATCAGATGGCGGTCGCGTTGACGGGCCGCGATCCGGCGCTGGTTTTAAACCGCCGCCGTGATCCGCCCGTGCCGTTACGAGTCTGGGCCGGGGAAATTCTGGACCAGTTGGCGCCCATCTGCGAGTTACTGGACATCGGTGAAAGCGGGCGACCGTATGCAGCGGCGCTGGCGGAACAGCGTGAAATCCTGGCGAATCCCGAGTGCGCTCCATCCGCCCGGATCCTGGCGGAAATGCAGGCCAGCGGCGAGAATTTTTTCCGCTACGCCCGGCGCTTATCCGAGCAACACCGCCGCCATTTTGAGGGGCGACCCCTGGCTGAACATCAGGAGCGCTTTTTCACCGAAGCGGCGGAATGGTCTTTGCGGGCGCAGCAGGAGATCGAGTCAGGGGATGCGGCGTCATTCGATGAGTTTCTGCGCGGCTACTTCGCCCAAGTTTGAGCGCCAGAGTATTTATCATGCCCATCAAAAAGCTAACCAATCTCAGCATCAGCGTCGATCTGTTAAAGCAGGTGCGGGAGTTTGATCTCAATTTGTCAGCGGTTCTAGAACAGGCGCCGATCGAGCGGGTGACACAGCAGCGGCGAGATCGCTGGCTGGCGGATAACCAAGATGCAATTAACGCTTATAACGACGGTATGGTTGAACACGGCGTATTCAGTGAAGGGCTGCGGAGTTTCTGAACGGGATTTAGGCGAACCGGTCGCTGACTGGTCCCCGCATCGCGACCGGATTGTTGCCGCGCTGGATTTTCTGATTATTGGGACTTAATCTACTTTATCATGCAGGTACTACATGGCTTTGGAAGTAAGCGTCTTCAGCCAGAACACCATGGGCTTCGCGGATTCAGTCGATTCGCCCACATCTCGCCATGAGAATGTAGTGTTTAATTCTGGATGCCGGACAAAGCCATGCTGGTTCCAGAGACCATTCGGCGGCCGGTAGTTCCCCGGACGGAGTGGATGATCCGGGGGCCGCTCTACCGCGCAGAAACAGGCGATTTCAAACCGGCTCAACCCGCGAACGTGCGCCTCGCGTTCTATAAAAAAGCGCTTGCCCAATCCTCGTCCCCGATACTCGGGCAGCAACACCGACTCGCCGTAATAGAAAATCCGGTGCGGATCGTAGCCGTGGGTGGTAAACGGTTCGATCACATTTGGCGGTTCAGCGCTCAGCGGCAGACCGCTGGATGCGCCCACGACCCGCTCTCCATCCTTGACCAGCGCCATTACGCTGTCAGCAATGTTCATATAAGTCTTGAGATACTGTTCCTCATAGGCGGTATCGCCTTCGTACAAGTAGGGAAACTCACGGAACACCGCAATCCGCAATTTCGCCAGTTTGGGCAGAACGGCCTTGATCGCCGCTCCGGACCACCGCTCAACCCGCAGAATTCCGGACATGGGTTGCTCCGCTATCAGTACGTTAATCATCATGGATTCGATATAGTAACGATGCTTCGCCTCACTCGCCAAGGCGACAACGCGACCGGCGGAAGTGACAGAATCCAAGGTCGTTTTTTCATGCGCTGGACCTCAAGGAGAGCTACCCTATGCTCTGGACTAAAAAAGGCGACAAGAAGTCCGGCGTTCAGCCGATCGATCCGATACCTCCGGTCGCCAGCGATCCGGCGCTGGATGCGACCGGCGCGATCCTCCGCATCCTGGGCAAATACGCTTTTGATCTGGACCAGATCGGGGCCAAAGCCATCAGTGAACAGTACGAACAGTGGGCGCGGCATATTCTGATCGCCGCCCCCTACCCGGGCGCCGAGGGCAACAACGCCGACCGCAGCGGGCAGGCCGACCGCAATTGGCAGGGATTGCGCGATTTCGTCACCCAGATCCGCCGCAGTGAAAACGCCTACGTCACCAGCAATTTCAAGAATATTCGCCAGGTTCTGGGCAATTTCATTGATACTCTGGGCAAAGCTATTGCCGAGGATGATGACGATCAGGAGCAAATCGCTGACCGCCTCAGTTACCTCAAAAACGTCATCGAGAGCAACGCTTCCCTGGATGCTATCAAGCGTGAAGCAATGCAGGTCATCGGCGCGGTTGGACACATCGTTGAGGTGCGGCAGCAAACCCACCGCAGCTTGCTCGAAAACCTGACGGGCCGGATTAGGATCATGCGCGAGGAACTCAGCGCCGCCCGCCAGGAGATGGAACTGGATCCCCTGACCCAGTTGTTCAATCGCAAAGCCTTTGACCAGCAACTGCTTAACACCTTCGAGCTACACCGACTATCTGCCCAGCCGGCCTGCCTGTTGATGGCTGATCTGGATCTCTTTAAAAGTATCAATGATCGCTTTGGCCATCCGGTCGGCGATAGCATGCTGAAAAAATTCGCGGACTGTTGTGTGCAGACCTTTCCGCGCCGCAGCGATTTTGTGGCCCGCTATGGCGGGGAGGAATTCGCCATCATTCTCCAGGAAACCACCATGGAGTCGGCCAAAACCCTAGCCGAGCGCTTACAGCAGGCGATCCGGGGGCTGCGCGTCCCCTGTGAAGACCAGACCTTGAGTATTACCGCGTCGATTGGCATCGCTGAACTGAGTACTCAGGATGATGTGCCGGGCTGGTTGCGGCGCGCCGATCAGCTCATGTACCGCGCCAAACGAGAAGGGCGGGATCGGATCGCGGCCTGACTCGGGCAAAGACTCCCCCTTCTTTGCCCAACGGCCTTCTATACTCACTGAAACAGTCATCACCCGCAGGCAATCACCGCTGCTGCCGATTCACGGCGTAGCCCGGTCCCGAAACCGACCTCAGTGAGCAACATGATCCACGGCGTTCTCCTTGATCTGGAAGGTGTGTTATACGTCAGCGGCTATCCCTTGCCAGGGACCCGCGAGGCGTTGCTCAGCCTGCGCGCGGCGGGTATCCCGATGCGCTTTGTGACCAACAGCACCCGACTCACCCGCAACGCCGTCGCCAACCGGCTGGCGCGTATGGGTCTGGAGGCGCCGATCCAGCATCTGTTCACGCCGGTTGTCGCTGCCCGCCATTACCTGATTTCCCGCAACTTGACGCCGCACCTGCTGGTTCATCCGGATATTCAGAGCGAGTTCGCCGATCTGCTCGGGTCGCCGCCAGGGGCAGTGCTGCTGGGCGATGCTGGCCCCGGCTTCACTTACGAAACGCTCAATCAGTGTTTTCGGTTGTTGCTGGAGGGTCTGCCCTTGCTGGCGATGGGATCCAACCGCTACTTCCGTGACCAGAGCGGCCTGAATCTGGATGCCGGGCCGTTTATGGCGGCGCTGGAATATGCTGCGGAAATGGAAGCGATCGTGCTGGGCAAGCCATCGATTGAATTTTTCCTGGCGGCGGTCAACAGTCTCGATTTGCCGCCACAGGATGTGGTTATGGTCGGCGACGATGCAGAAATGGATGTGCGCGGCGCACTGGCGGCCGGACTGCAGGGTGTCCTGGTGCGCACCGGCAAATACCGCCCTGGCGATGAGGCTCAGGTTGAACTGAACGGTGGCCGGGTATTTGACGATCTCGATGCAGTGGTCGACTACATTCTCTGAATCGCCCTATCTGCGCCCACCTCGGAGTGCTTATTTTATGCGTGTCCTGTTTCCCGATATCAAACCCTACGCGATCCAGCGCTTGGCGGTCGATGACCTGCACACCCTGCAGGTTGAGGAATGCGGCATTCCTGATGGTCTGCCGGTCCTGTTTCTGCATGGTGGCCCGGGCGCTGGTTGCGAACCAATGCACCGGCGATTCTTCGATCCATTGCGTTATCGCATCGTGCTGTTTGATCAGCGCGGCTGCGGCCAATCCACGCCCCATGCCGAGTTGCATGACAACGACACTTGGCGGCTGGTGGCCGACATTGAACGGTTGCGCGAACACCTGAAGATCAACCAGTGGGTGGTCTTTGGCGGCTCTTGGGGATCGACGCTGGCGCTGGCCTACGCCGAAACTCACCCGGAGCGGGTGCTGGCCCTGATTCTGCGCGGCGTTTTCCTGTGCCGCGATCAGGATCTTCACTGGTTCTACCAAGCGGGCGCCAACCGACTGTTCCCGGACTTGTGGGAGTACTTCATCGCTCCGATTCCAGCCGCGGAGCGCCATGAGTTGGTTCCGGCCTATTACCGGCGGCTGACCAGCGCCAATGAACTGGAGCGACTGCGGGCCGCGAAAGCCTGGGCGGTGTGGGAAGGCTCCACGCTGACGTTGGAGAGCAGCCCTGCGACGGTCGATCAGTTTGGCGAAGCCCGTCGAGCGCTCAGTCTGGCTCGCATCGAGTGCCACTACTTCATGAATCATTGCTTTCTGGAACCTGATCAACTGTTGCGTGACGCTTACCGGTTGCGCGGTATTCCCGGGGTGATCGTGCATGGCCGTTATGATGTCGTGTGTCCGCTGGATAACGCTTGGGCGCTGCATCAGGTCTGGCCGGAAGCGGAATTGCGGATCGTGAGGCCGGCGGGTCATGCGGCCAGCGAACCCGGCATCGTTGATGCGCTGATTACCGCCACCCAGTATTTCGCCGACCGGCTGGCATGATCGGATTGCTGCAACGGGTCAGCGAAGCCCGGGTAGTGGTGGATGGCGTGGTGGTCGGGGAAATCGGCGTGGGCTTGCTGGTTCTGATCGGCGTCGAACGCGGCGATGGCGAGCGCCAGGCTGAACGATTGCTGGAGCGGTTGCTCGGCTATCGAGTCTTCGCCGACGTCGAGGGCAAGATGAATTTAAGCGTGCGCGATATCAATGGCGGGTTGCTACTGGTTCCACAATTCACCCTGGCGGCGGATACCGGCAAAGGCATGCGGCCCAGTTTCACCCCGGCAGCGCCGCCAGATCAGGGGCGGCGACTGTTCGGTTACCTGCTGGATCAAGCGCGCCAGCAGTACGCGCCAGTAGCAACCGGCCAGTTCGGAGCGCACATGCAGGTCAGCCTGGTCAATGACGGGCCGGTGACGTTCTGGTTGCAGGCCGCACCCAACACTGTTCGGTATGGAAATTGACAACACTGTAACATATTGTTTTTAAATTTGAATCATGCGTCGTTGCCTACATCGGGAAAGTTGTTTCTCCAAGCTATCACCGTGTGGCTGGGAAACCTATGATTCGGGTCAATGGTGCGTCCGAAGCGCTGAAGAACCCCGGATAAGCAGGTAAGGTGAAAACATGAATACTATTTTTTAAACAATCACTCAACCGTGGGTTCCGTTAATTAAAGAAGAAGAAAATAAAGGTTCATTGTGGGTTGTTGTGGAGCCAGTCCATCCAAAGCGATGGCGATCCAGTTAACCTGTTGTTTGGGAAGATTTCAGGGCGAATTTTCAGCCACCATGACGCGGCAAATCCCGCGCTACAGGGCAAATTCCACAACAACCCGCGATGAACCTTCAATTTTATATTTACTTGATTCTGACATTGTTCAGCTATTAATAAAAAACTACTTCATCCTAATTCCTCATGTCTGTGTGTTGGGCTAACACTATGGAGTGGTTTTCTCAGAATTACCTGCTGTCGTCTATTGACCTAATGACTTAGAGGTGTAACCGATGCGAATGAATATTCGTCTCAAGATCCTGACCGGCGTTTCCCTGATACTGATTATTTTGTTGGCTCTTGGGGTTGCTGCCATTTTTAATCTTAATACCATTCGCGCCAAGTTTGATGGCCTTTTGGAGGCAACTAAAGTTGAGCGGGGTTCACTGAATGCCCGATCCAATGTCCGAAACTATCGGATTTACGGAACTGATGAATACTCCGCCCGAGTGCTTAAAGATATTGATGAAATATTCAGCGCACTGGATACCATTGATAAAATATCAACGGACGTGACGCTGTTGCAGCAATCAAAAGAGTTGCGTGTTGCAGCGCAAGCCTACCGCAAAGCCTTTGAAAGCGAGATTGCGGAACGGAAAGCCAACGCTGCTGCAGTAAAAACGATGATTACCGAAGGAGTTCTAGTCGAGAAGCTAGCGGAAGAATACTACCAGAGCACCAAAAACGAAGCGGCGCTAGGCGTCAACATTACTGTGCTGAAGATCATGCGGGCAGAGAAGGAAGAGCGCATTAACAAGACCCATGAGAAATACAAGTTAATGCTTACTCTGCGTACTGACCTGAACCGCTTTTACAATGAACTCGACGCGTCTGGAAAAGACGACAAGCTCAATCAGGCCCGGAAAGCAACCGATGATTACTTCAAAGCGGCAGCGCTTTGGATTGAGAATGACACTAGGCTAACCGACGAAATAATTCCTAAAATAGGTGAGGCTGGTGACAAGGTCACTGAATTGGCGCAAACCGCAGCAGCAGACACCGCCAAAAGCATGATCGGCACCGAAACCCAGAGCAATTCGATGATCGGCATCGGGCTGGTGGTCGCAGTGGTGCTGGGCTTGTTGATCGGCGTCATCCTCGCGAACATGATCTCCCGCCCGCTGATCTACGGCGTTGACTTCGCCAAAACCATCGCCGGCGGCGATCTCACTCAGCGCATTGACCCGCAGTATCTGCAGCGCGGCGATGAAATCGGCGATCTGTCCCATGCCCTGGATGAGATGGCGGTACAGCTCAAGGATATGGTGGGCAAAGTCACGCAAGCCACCGATCAGGTCAGCGCCGCCGCCGGGCAGATTGCCCAGGGCAGCGCCGATCTGTCACAACGCACTGAAGAGCAGGCTTCCGCGCTGGAAGAAACCGCGTCGTCCATGG
>JADLEK010000005.1 GCA_020846135.1 Gammaproteobacteria bacterium | reverse complement strand
TGACTTTGCTCACCCCTCCGTAAGATTTTGATTATTTTCGCGTTAATTTTCATGCCAACAAAGGTTGCAAAACACAATAAATTTAAAAATCAATATGTTATTTGAGAGGAGGTACGCAATCACGGTTTTCAGCGTGTTCCGTGTTTTTCCGTGGCCGGTTGCTGGAATGATGATCGAGGCACGGTATGGCCTTTATTGACGCCTACTATTGCGAATTGCGGCGCATGGAGGTCATTTCGGAACCTTGGCCGGTTTTTGACATAGAATGTCGGCATCGAATGGCCATCGCCTTCAGGCAAACCCTCGAGAATTTATGAACGCCGTACTCCACAACGACCGACTGCTGCGCGCTCTGCTGCGGCAACCGGTCGATGTCACCCCGATTTGGCTGATGCGTCAGGCCGGACGCTATCTGCCGGAATACCGCACCGCTCGCGCTCGCGCCGGCAGTTTCATGGCGCTGTGCCAGACCCCGGAACGCGCCTGCGAAGTCACCCTGCAACCGCTGGTCCGCTTTCCGCTGGACGCCGCCATCCTGTTTTCCGACATTCTGACCGTGCCGGATGCGATGGGCCTGGGCCTGTCGTTCAGCGAGGGCGAAGGCCCGCAGTTCGCCCGGCCATTACGCTCGGCAGCGGACATTGCCCGGTTGGCGGTTCCCGATCCGGAAGTAGAACTGCGCTATGTGCTGGACGCGGTGCGCCTGATTCGGCGTGAACTGGCCGGACGGGTCCCGCTGATCGGCTTTGCCGGCAGCCCGTGGACTTTGGCGACCTACATGGTGGAAGGCGGCTCCAGCAAGGATTACGCCCGGATTAAGGCGCTGTTGTACGACCAGCCCAGCCTGCTGCATCGCCTGCTGAACGTCGTTGCCCAGGCGGTTACGATCTATCTGAATGGGCAAATTGCCGCCGGGGCGCAGGTGGCAATGGTCTTTGACACCTGGGGCGGAATCCTCGCCCCCCGCGCCTATCGGGAGTTTTCGCTGGCCTACCTGGCGCAAATCGTGGCGGGCCTGACCCGCGAGGCGGAACAGCGGCGGGTGCCGATCATTCTGTTCACCAAGGGCGGCGGGGCCTGGCTGGAAGATCTTGCCGCGACCGGTTGCGATGCAGTGGGGGTGGACTGGACCGTCGATCTCGGCGAAGCCCGCCAGCGGGTTGGGGCGCGCGTGGCGTTGCAGGGCAATCTCGATCCGGCGGCGTTATACGCCGCCCCGGAACGAATCCGGGAGCAGGCGGCGCAGGTGCTGACGGACTTTGGGGCCGGGCCGGGTCATATCTTCAATCTCGGTCATGGCGTCCAGCCCGGCGTTGATCCGGACCGGGTGGCGACGCTGGTCGCGGCGGTGCATGAACTGAGCGGGTCCCGGTTGCCGGGCGGTAATGCATGAGCGGCCTGTCTGCGCCTAGGCTGGCTACGCCCCGAATTCTGTCCGCCGGGGTGGTGGTAATCCACTGGAGCCTCAATCATTACGAGTACTTGCTGCTGCGCGCCTACAACTACTGGGATTTTCCCAAGGGCGTGGTCGAGGCGGATGAAGCGCCGTTGCAAGCCGCGATTCGCGAGGTGGAAGAAGAAACCACGCTGACTAACCTGCGGTTTCGCTGGGGCGATATCTACCGGGAGACTCATCCCTACAATCAGGGCTGCAAGGTGGCCCGGTATTACATCGCCGAAGCGGCGAGTACCGAGGTGGGGCTACCGATGAACCCGGAGCTGGGCCGGCCCGAACACAGTGAGTTTCGCTGGGTGGACCGCACCGAGGCGTGGAGCTTGCTGACCCCACGGGTGCGGGCGATTCTGGAATGGACCGACGGGATCATCGCCCGGCCCCTGCGGCGGCGGTGATTGATTGAAATCAGGACTTCCCCGGAAAATCCCTACGTCGTCATACTCGCGTAAGCGGGTATCCAGTGGTTCAGCGGCTGCCTGGATTCCCGCATTCGCGGGAATGACGGAAAGTATGAGACTCGGCAATCAGGCTTTGACCGACCGCACTGCAGCTACCGCTGGGCCGCCAGCGTTTCCCGCAACAACCGGGCATCGACCTGTTCAGCAATAACCCCCAGCCCCAAGTCCCGTAGTAACACCAGCCGCAACCGTCCGTCCTGCACCTTTTTATCTACCGCCATCAGCCGCAGAAAATCGTCGGGCGTCAGTTCCGGCGGTGGGGCCAGCGGCAGACCGGCGCGGGCCAGCAGCCTTCTCACCCGCTCCACCTGGGCCGGATGCAACCAGCCCAGCCGCGCTGACAGATCCGCCGCCATGACCATCCCGGTCGCCACCGCTTCGCCGTGCAGCCAGACGCCATAACCCATGCCGGTTTCTATGGCGTGGCCGAAGGTGTGGCCCAGATTGAGCAGCGCCCGCTCGCCGGTTTCCCGTTCATCCGCAGCGACGATGCCGGCCTTGTTGCGGCAGGAGCGCTCGATGGCTTGACTCAGGGCGGCGGGGTCGCGGTTGAGCAGCGCGTCCAGGTGACTGTCCAGCCAGTCCAGAAATGGCAGATCGCGGATCAAGCCGTATTTGATCACCTCCGCCAGACCGGCGCTGAGTTCCCGATCGGGCAAGGTGTTAAGGGTGTCGGTGTCGGCGATAACGCAAAGCGGTTGATAGAACGCGCCGATCATGTTCTTGCCGAGCGGATGGTTGACGGCGGTTTTACCGCCGACCGAGGAATCCACCTGAGCCAGCAGGGTCGTGGGCAACTGGACGAAGGCGACGCCGCGCTGGTAGCAGGCGGCGGCAAAGCCAGCCAGATCGCCAATCACGCCGCCGCCCAAGGCGATGATCGTGCAATGGCGGTCAAAGCGGTGGTTGAGCAGGGCGGTGAAGACCTGATTCAACATGTCCAGGGTTTTGTACGATTCACCATCGGGCAGGATCAGCGCTTCATGGCGCACGCCGGTCAGTGCAGCGCGAACCCGGTCCAGGTAGAGCGGGGCCACGGTGGTATTGGTGACCACCAGCGCTTGCTGGCCGGACAGATGCGAGCGCAGCAGATCAGGTTGGTTGAGCAGGCCGGGGCCGATGTGGATCGGGTAGCGGCGGTCGCCGAGTTCAACGTGAAGAGTGGGCATAACAGGATTCCAAGGCGGGTCAGGATGGGCGATTTTCCCATTGTCGCATGAGATCCCGAACCACCTGGCCGGGGGTGTAGCCTTCGGTGGCGATCACGCAGTCGGCAATGGCCCGATAGAGCGGATCGCGCTGAGCGAATAATTGCGCCAGTTTCGCCCCCGGATCAGCGGTTTGCAGCAGTGGGCGCTGATTATCCAGGCGAGTCCGGCGGAGTTGTTCCTCGACCGAAGCGCACAGGTAGACGACGAAGCCGCGTCCGGCCAGACAGCGGCAGTTGTCCGGGTCGAGTACCGCACCGCCGCCGGTGGCCAGCACCGTATCCGGGCGCTGGGTGAGTTCGGCAATCGCGGCTTTTTCGCGGGCGCGGAAGCCGGGTTCGCCTTCCAGTTCAAAGATCAGCGGGATGCTGGCGCCGGCGCGCTGTTCGATGTGCTGGTCGCTGTCGATAAAGTCCCAGCGCAGGGTTTGCGCCAGCCGGCGGCCGATGGTGGTTTTCCCAGCGCCCATCGGGCCGATCAGGAAAATGCGGGGGATCACGGTGGACATGATGTGGTGGACGTTCATCTCATTTCAAGAGGTTGCCCGACCATAAATACTCTGGATCGATGGCCGGGCAAATCCGAGTTTCGGCGACACCTAAAGATGAAAAAATGGATTTGATAGTTACGGGAAAAGTTATCAGGAAGCACTGTCGGATTGGCCAAATTTATTCCGCTTTCGCTAATTGCCGTTCTAGCTTTTCGAGTCGAAAGCCAGCTTGTCGATTGAGGCTTGCTGGCGTAGATCGACTTCATCTCTGGAACCGCTATCGCGTTTGATAGTGAAAATGGCGGTTTCGATTGACCCCATACGCAACCGCATATCGGTCATGTCGTCGCTAATCTGATCGAGACGGCTTCGGATCAGGCGCAACTGCTCAAGGGTAAGGCTTTCAATGTTGTCGGTCATTGGCGATACTCCTAATTGGAATCATGGCGATCCTCAAACAACTCCCCATCAACAGGATTGCAGCGATAAAATCCAGTCCGGTCGGCGCTCACTGCTTGCTAATCCAACCTGTTCAGCGCATTTCCTGGATTCCCGCTTACGCAGGCATAGCCGCCCGCAAAAGCCCTAGTTTCAATACAGCGCCCGGGTGCGAATGGTGCCGGGAACCTGATCGAGCCGCTTTTTCAGTTGCAAAGTCTCAGCCCGCTCGTCGCCGTCCACGTCGATCACTACATAGCCGATCCGGGGATTGGTTTGCAGATACTGGCCGGCGATATTGATCTGCTGTTCGGAAAACACGGCATTGATGGCCGACAGAACGCCGGGCTGGTTGCGGTGAATGTGCAGCAGCCGGTGCTTGCCGGGATGCTCCGGCAAGGACACTTCCGGGAAGTTGACCGAACCCAGGGTTGAGCCGTTATTACTGTATTTCAGCAGCTTGCCGGCCACTTCCAACCCGATGTTCTGCTGCGCCTCCTCGGTGCTGCCGCCGACGTGCGGGGTTAGCAGCACGTTGTCGAAGCGGCGCAACGGCGACACGAATTCATCCTCATTGGCCTTGGGTTCTTCGGGAAACACGTCAATCGCCGCGCCGGCCAGATGTTTTGATTCCAGCGCCTGCGTCAACGCCGCCACCTCGACCACCGTGCCGCGCGCGGCGTTGATCAGCGCTGCGCCCGGCTTCATCCGCGCCAGTTGCGCCGCACCGATCAGATGGAAGGTCTGCGGGGTTTCCGGGACGTGCAGCGTCACGACATCAGCGCATTCCAATAACGCATCCAAGGTGGGCAGCGGTTGGGCATTGCCCAGCGCCAGCTTGGTTTCGATGTCGTAAAACACCACCCGCATCCCCAGCGCCTCGGCCAGAACTCCGACCTGGGTGCCGATATGGCCGTAACCGACAATGCCCAGGCATTTACCCCGCGCTTCATGGGAGCCGGTGGCAGTCTTGATCCAGCCGCCGCGATGGGCAGCGGCATTGCGCTGGGGAATGCCGCGCAACAGGAAAATGATCTCGGCCAGCGCCAGTTCGGCCACGCTGCGGGTATTGGAGAACGGCGCATTGAACACGGGAACGCCGCGTAGTTGGGCCGTGTCCAGATCGACCTGGTTGGTGCCGATGCAGAAGCAGCCGATCCCGATCAGCCGGGGGGCGCGTTCCAGCACCGCCGCCGTCAGTTGGGTGGCGGAACGAATCCCGATGAAATAGGCGTCGCTCACCGCTTCCAGTAATTGCGGTTCCGGCAACGCCTTGGCATGGGTGACGATGTTGGAGTAGCCATCGGCCTGGAATACGGCGACTGCGCTGGCGTGAACGCCTTCCAGCAGGAGAATCTTGATGCGGCTTTTGTCGAGAGAGGTCTTGCTCATAAATTTGCGGGGGCTTTGCCAGTCAAGCAGGTAGGGAATTCAGTTCCCTCTCCTCCCTTCATGGGGGAGAGGGTCAGGGAGAGGGGTAAATCTATACCACTTCCCTGGTCGGGAAAACCACCGGGCGGTTTCTGGGCGGCGTACCCGGAACCTGTGAGAACAATCCGTTAATCGATCAATCCGGCTGAATTGATCGCCTGATTGCGGCATGATTGCAAAAACAACCAGCCGCTGTTGCCACCACTGTTTCGCCGCCTTTCACAATGAATACACAGTCGCCCAACCTGCTCCCTGAAACGCCGCCTACTGTATCCCGGTCGTTTTCGACCGCTTTGCTGGCTCAAGGCAGCTTGGCGCTGGGTCTGTTCATCCTGGCTGCTTTACTGCCGCCTCTGCCTTTGTTCAACGATCCACGTCCTTATTTACCGCTGCATATCACCCTGGAATTTCTGTCAATCGCCGCCGCGCTGATGATCTTCACGGTCGGCTGGTTTTCGTTCAGTCACGAGCGCGGGGCGCGCTTTCAGATCCTAGCTTGCGCCTTTCTGGCGGTAGCGCTGCTCGATTTCGTTCATACCCTTTCCTATCTCGGCATGCCTGATCTGATCACACCCAGCTCCATCGAAAAAGCCATTAACTTCTGGCTGCCCGCGCGCATGATCAGCGCTCTGGCCCTGCTGATGGTCGCGCTGCTGTCGCCAGAAACTTCACTAAGCTGGCCGATCCGCTGGTTGGCGTTGGCCGCGACGCTGACCCTGATCAGCGTGATCATCATGCTGGGCCTGTTCTTCCCCGATACTGCGCCGCGCACCTTCATTGCCGGCGAAGGATTGACTCCCTTCAAGATCGGGGTTGAATATGCCGTATCGATGGTGTGCGGCATCGCTATGGCCCTGTTGATCCGGGAATGGCAAAGAGAGCATGACCGCTTCCGGGCGTTACTGATAACCGGCCTCTGGATTCTGCTGCTGGGCGAACTCGCTCTGACTTTCTACGCCACGGTCACGGATCTTCATAACCTGCTCGGCCATATTTTCAAGACTTGGGGCGACGGTTTCGTGTTCTGGGCCGTCTATACCCGGGCGCTGGACGAGCCATACCGCCGCTTGCTCCAATCAGAACAGTTGCTGACCCGTAATCAGGAACAAGCCCGCATCCTGCTCCGCGAAAACCAGCTCTTGCTGGATAGCGCCTTTGTCGGGATTTTCCTGGTTAAGGACCGCCGCATCCTCCGCGCCAACCACCTGGCTGAAACCCTGTTCGGCTATGCGCCCGGCGAACTGAATGGCGTCCCGACCGAGGCGCTTTACCCCGATCGGGCCGCCTTTCTGGCGCTGGGCGAAAGCGCCTATCCGCTGCTCAACCGGGGCGAAATTTTTGCCCGCGACATGGAAATAGTCCGCAAGGACGGCAGCCGGTTCTGGTGTCTGCTGCGCGGCCAGGCGCTGACGCCAGGGCAACCAGCGGAAGGCTCGATCTGGATTATGGAAGACGTGAGCGAGCGGCGACGGGCGCGGCAGGCGCTGCAAGACGCTGCTGACCTGTATCGCGCCATTTTCGAGAGCCGGGATGTCATCAAGATTCTGGTCGATCCGGATGACGGGCGGATTGTCGACGCCAATCGGGCCGCCGCCGAGTTTTATGGCGAATCCCGCGACAACCTGCGACAACGCTATGCGTGGGAACTGAGCGCCATGTCCTGCAAGCAACTAATGGCGTGGTTTACCGATCTCAAAGCGGGACAGATCGACCTAACGAGCGAATACCAGACCCGGCATCGGCGGGTCAATGGCGAACTCTGCGAGGTCGGTATCCATCTTGACTTGATTCACCGCGAAAACCAACGGTTGCTGCTGGCGACGGTGCTGGATATCACTGCCCGCAAAGCCGCCGAGTCCGCGCTGCAACACAGCGAATTGCGCTTCCGCACCCTCTTCTCGGCGGCCAAGGTCACGATGCTGCTGATTGATCCCGGTACTGGCGACATTGTCGATGCCAACACCGCCGCGGGCGACTATTACGGTTACCCGGTGGATCAGCTTTGCCGCATGAAGATCAGCGCCATTAATGTCCTCACTCCGGACCAGATCGCTGAGGAAATGCGCCAGGCCGCCCAAGAGAAGCGCTCCCATTTTCATTTCCGACACCGCCTGGCCAACAGCGAAGTGCGCGATGTTGAAGTTCACTCCGGGCCGCTGGAACTCGACGGTCGCTCACTGCTGTATTCGATCATTCACGATGTCACCGATCGGCGTCGGCTTCAGACCGAGCGCCACAAATTGTCCCAGGCGGTCGAACAAAGTCCGGCTTCCATTGTGATCACCGACCCTGAGGGGCGCATCGAATATGTCAATCGCCAATTTCTCCAGACCACCGGTTATGCGCTGGAAGAAGTCCTTGGCCAGAATCCCCGGGTGCTGAAATCCGGCGAAACTCCGCCTGAAGAATACACAGCGCTCTGGAATGCCATCAGGCATGGACAAACTTGGCGAGGGCTGTTCCATAACCGGAAAAAGAACGGCGAGTTATATTGGGAGCTAGCGCAAATCTCGCCGATCTGTGACGAACAGGGCCGGATCACTCATTATCTGGGCGTCAAGGAAAATGTCACCGCACAAAAAGCCATCGAGGACGCGCTACGCGACAGTGAGCAACGCCTGCAACAGGTGCTGGAAGGCGCAAACGACGGGTTCTGGGACTGGAACGTCGTCACGGGCGAAGCGCTGTTCAGTCCACGTTGGGCGGAGATGCTGGGCTATGACCTGATCGAAATCGATCCGCATATCCGCACTTGGGAAACCCTGGTCCACCCTGACGATATGCGGCAATGCCAGACCGCGCTGCAAGCGCATTTTGCCGGGGAAGCGCCGCGCTACCAGTGCGAATACCGGATGCTGGCCAAAAACGGGGAATGGCGCTGGATTCTGGATCGCGGCAAAGTCACCGCCCGCGACACCGATGGCCAGCCGCTGCGGATGGCCGGCACCCACACCGATGTCACCGAGCGCCGGAGCATGGAAGAAACCCTGCGCGCCAGCCTGGTCGAGGTCCAGCGGCATGACGCCCGGATGATCGGCCTCAACCGGATGAATGATCTGTTGCTGTCCTGTGAAACCCGCGAGGAAGCTTACGCGGTCATCGCCCGCAGCGCCGGGCGGTTACTCACCTGGTGCAGCGGCGGACTGGCGATGCTGGGCGGTGAGCAGGACGACCCGCTGGAATTCCAGGTCGTGGCCACTTGGGGCGATTCCAACGCTCTTCCGGCGACCTTCCCACCGGGTCAGTGTTGGGCATTGCAGCGGGGAGAACTCCATCAAGTCACTGATTCCGCGCAGAGCGCCCAATGTCAGCATTTCGCTGACCAGCCGCCATCGACTTATCTCTGTATCCCATTGACTGTGCGTGGAGAAACTCACGGTCTGTTGCATGTCAGCATCGGCGCCGCCCAGACCAAGGAACAATTTCAGGAGTTGCGCACCCTGGCCATTGCGATCAGCGAGGCTGCCAAACTGGCGCTATCCAATCTCAAGTTGCGGGAAGCCCTGCGCGAACAAGCGATTCGCGATCCGCTCACCGGCCTGTTTAATCGTCGTTATCTGGATGAAACCCTGCGGCGTGAACTGCACCGCTGCCAGCGTCAGGGTGAACCACTGGCGGCGGCGATGCTTGATATCGATCATTTCAAACGCTTCAACGACAATTATGGCCACGAAGCTGGCGACAACGTGCTGCGGGCGATTGGCGGTTTGCTCAAGCGGTCCTTGCGGACCGGCGACATCGCCTGCCGCTATGGCGGCGAGGAGTTGACCATGATTATGCCCGGTTCGCCCCTCGCCGACGCCCAGACGCGGCTGGATAGTCTGCGGCAAGCGATCATGGCCATGCAGGTGCTTTATCAAGGCGAGGATTTGCCGGCGATCACGGTTTCGATTGGCGTTGCCGCCGCTGGGGAGCAGGAGGTGGATGCCGCCGCCTTGCTGGGTCGGGCCGACGCGGCCTTGTATCTGGCCAAGGAACAAGGGCGGAATCGGGTCATAACCGATTGAGGACATTACCGCCCAAAAGCTGGCCGAGGGAAATACCGACCGAGACCCCGTTCCACGAGTTGCGAACGGTGGACATTGCAGTCAGCGAGTCGATCAAGCTGGCCTGTCCAATCTCAAATTGCGGGAGCCTTGCAGGGTCTTAACCGTTGACCGCAGCAGATCACGGTTCGCCGAGCAGCGCCATTGCTCTTTGGTTCTATCCTGTTGCCGACAAGCGCATAATAGTTTTCAGTATCCTCAGAAAAAATCCCTGGAAAAATCTCCAAAGGAGAGCGTTGAACATGAGCGTCGAAACCATCACCACCCAGCCGTTTACCGATCAAAAGCCTGGCACTTCGGGCCTGCGCAAGAAAGTCAAGGTGTTCGAGAAACCGCATTACCTGGAAAACTTCGTACAGTGCATTTTCGACACTCAGCGCGATCAACAAGGCGCGCCATTGGTAGTCGGCGGCGATGGTCGTTACTACAACCGCCAGGCGATTCAGACCATTCTGCGGATTGCCGCCGCCAACGGCTGTGCGCGGGTGGTTCTGGGCCAGGGCGGCATTCTCTCCACCCCGGCGGCTTCCCACCTGATTCGCAAGCATCAGGCCCGAGGCGGCATCATTCTCTCGGCCAGTCACAATCCCGGCGGGCCGGATGAGGATTTCGGCATCAAGTTCAATACCCCCAATGGCGGTCCGGCCCCGGAAAAAGTCACCGAGGCTATTTACATGGCCACCCTGCATATTAACCGCTATCACCTCTTGGAAACCCCGGACATCGATCTGGATGCGCTCGGCACTGCGCACGTCGGCGATATGCAGGTGGATATTGTCGATCCGGTCAGCGACTACGCCGATCTGATGGATCAATTGTTTGATTTCGATCAGATTCGCGCGCTGTTCCAATCCGGCTTCCGGATGCGGTTTGACGCCATGCATGCCGTCACTGGCCCCTACGCCCACGAAATTTTGGAAAACCAGCTTGGCGCTCCCAAAGGGACAGTGGTGAACGGCATCCCGCTGGAAGATTTTGGCCACGGTCATCCTGACCCGAATCTGGTTTACGCCAAAGACCTGGCCGATTACTTGTTTGGCCCCGACGCCCCTGACTTCGGCGCGGCCTCGGACGGGGACGGCGACCGCAACATGGTGCTGGGCCGGCACTTCTTCGTCACCCCGAGTGACAGCCTGGCGGTGATGGTGGCCAATGCCAAGCTGGTCCCTGGTTATCGCACCAGTCTGAGCGGCGTGGCCCGATCGATGCCGACCAGTCAGGCGGCGGATCGGGTGGCGGCCAAACTGGGGATGGACTGTTATGAAACCCCGACCGGCTGGAAATTCTTCGGCAATCTGCTCGACGCCGGCAAAATCACCCTGTGCGGTGAAGAGAGCTTCGGCACCGGCTCCGATCATGTGCGCGAGAAGGATGGACTGTGGGCGGTGCTGTTCTGGCTGAACATTCTCGCGGCGCGCCGGCAATCGGTGGGCGAGATCGTGCGTGAACACTGGCGGATTTACGGGCGCAACTACTACACCCGCCATGATTACGAAGCGGTGGATAGCGCTGCCGCCAATGGCCTGGTGGACGCGCTGCGGGCGATGAGTCCGACGCTGCCAGGACAGGTTTTCGGCGCGTACACCGTGGCCTATGCCGATGATTTCTGCTACAGCGATCCGGTCGATGAGAGCGTGAGCGACAAACAAGGCATCCGCATCGGCTTCAAGGACGGCTCGCGGATCGTCTACCGGTTGTCGGGCACCGGCACCGAAGGCGCAACGCTGCGGGTTTACATCGAGGCTTATGAACCCGATCCGGCCAAACATGAACTCGACACGCAGTTGGCGCTGGGCGAACTGATCGGGATCGCCAACCGCCTGGCCGGCATTCGGGAGCGCACCGGACGGGATCAGCCGACGGTGATTACCTGATCTGACCCGTGCCGATGAATATCCAGCCACACAGTCTGGCGCTGTACAAGAACGGTCCGGCCCGGGTGGTCGCGCTCGGCGACAAACTGGACATTGAGCTGGAGGATGGCCGGGCGCTGCGGGTTCGGCCCAAAGACATTGTGCTGCTGCATCCCGGCCCGGTACGCAATCTGCGTGAAGTCGCGGATGCTCCCGTCGGTGAGGCCGAGGCCGCCTGTGAATTGCTGGACGGTGGCCAGACCACTCTAGCCGAGCTGGCCGAACTGGTGTATGGCCACTATACGCCAGTCACAGCCTGGGCGACCTGGCGTCTGGTCGATGAGGGCTTGTATTTCCATGGGACCCCCGAGGCGATCACCGCCCGATTTCTGGCTGATGTGGCCCGGGAGCAGGCGCTGCGGGCGGCGAAAGCGGCGGAGCGGGAGGCCTGGAATAGCTTTTTGCAACGGGCGCGGGCCGGGCGCTGCGCGGCGCAGGATGCGCCCTGGTTGCAGGAAATTGAAGAAGTCGCCTGGGGCGAGCGCGAGCAGAGCCGGGTCTTGCAGGCGCTGGAGGTCAATCAGACTCCCGACAGCGCCCACGCCTTGCTGTTGCGACTCAAACACTGGGATGGCGCGATGAATCCCTGGCCGCGCCGGGTCGGAGCGACCTTGACGCTGCCGATGCTGGAGTTGCCTGACTTGCCGGAAGAGCCGCGCCGGGATTTGACTGGCCTGCCGGCCTTTGCCATCGATGACGAAGGCAATCTTGATCCGGACGATGCGCTCAGTCTGGACGGCGACCGGTTGTGGGTGCATGTCGCCGATGCCGCCGCGCTCATTACCCCGGATAGTCTGATTGATCAGGAAGCGCGGGCGCGGGGCGCGACCCTGTATCTGCCGGAGACCACCATCCCAATGCTGCCGGCGGTGGCCATTCCCCGGCTGGGACTGGGCTTGCTCGACATCTCGCCGGCGCTGTCCTTTGGCCTGAGCCTGGATGCGGAGGGGGTGGTCGTCGATGTCGAAATCACCCCGAGCTGGGTGCGGGTACAGCGCTTGAGTTATGAGGCGGTGGAACTGCGCCTGGAGGAAGCGCCGTTTCGTGGCCTGTATGAACTAGCTGAACGTCACCAGGCCCGCCGCCGCGCCAATGGCGCGATCTTCATCGATCTGCCGGAAGTGAAAATGACGGTCAGCACCGGTCAGGTCAGCATCAAACCGGTGCCCCGGCTACGCAGCCGGATGCTGGTGGCGGAGGCGATGGTGATGGCCGGCGAAGCAGCGGCCCGGTTCGCGCTGGCCCGGAACCTGCCCTTTCCATTCACCACCCAGGAGGCAGCGGCCGACATTTCCGACCGGGCGCCCGCCAGCCTGGCGGCCATGTACGCCCTGCGCCGCAGCCTGCGCCCCCGCCAGTACCGCAGTCTGCCGGGACCGCATGGTGGCCTGGGTCTGGACGTGTATACCCAGATCACCAGTCCGCTGCGCCGCTATCTCGATCTGGTCGCCCACCAGCAATTGCGAACCCTGCTGCGCGGCGGCGAACCGCTCGACGCCCAAGGGGTGATTGAACGGATCGGGGCGGCGGAAACGGTCGCGACGGGCGTCCGTCGGGCCGAGCGCTTGTCCCGTGAACACTGGACGATGGTTTATCTCCAGCAGCATCCGCAGTGGCAAGGCGAGGGCATTCTGGTCGAGAAGCGGCAACCGCGCAGCGTGGTGCTGATTCCTGAACTGGGAATGGAAACACGGATTAAGGCCGGCGAGAGCGTACTGCTGGATAGCGGGTTGCCGTTGCGGCTGACTGGGGTAGAACTACCGGGGCGCGAGGCTTATTTCCGGGTGGAGATCCCGAAATAAGGCGACTTTGGACAAAGGAAAATACCAGACCAATAACCGCCTGACTTTGCTTTCCATCATTCCCGCAGATGCGGGAATCCAAGCAGCCGCTGAACCACTGGATACCCGCTGACGAACAGGGTGATTTTTGGCCTTTGAAAAGACAAAACCTATCGGGAAACAGTATGAGCATTGGTATAAGGCAGCGTCACCACTGAATCAGTCGCTGAATTTCGTGAGCGCTCCAGCGCAGGGTGCGGCTTTGCAACCGGCCCAGCGCCAACAACAGAGCAATCGCTACCTCTGGATGGCTCTCCCGCAACCGGTTGAAATCGGTCCGGGTCAACACCAGCAATTCACTGGGTCGAACCGCCACCGCTTCGGCGGCGCGGGGTCCCGGATCCAGAAAAGCAATATCGCCGAACACGGTACCCGAGCCGTAAATCGCCAGCCGCTTGTAGCGCTCCCCGGCGGCGGGCAGGCGGATATCCACCCGGCCCCGCAGCACCAGATACAGCTCGGCGCCGGGATCGCCGGCGGCAAACAACCGTTCCCCACTGTCCAGCAAGCGCGGTTGCAGCACCGCAGTCAGCGCCGCAATATCGGCGGGTTGCAGGTCGCGGCACAGATCCAGATTTTCCAGTAAAATCCGCCGATCCAGCAGGGTGGAAACGACGCCCAGAGCATTAAGCAGCGCATTCTCGGCGTATTCCAGCGCCTGATCGGCGGCGGTGAAAGTTTTGACGTTCAACAGCGGCCCGGATTGCAGACTGAGTCGGCGCAGAGCGCGTTCCACATCCCGGCCCAACCCCAGATCCTCGCGGACCTCGCAAAACAGTAGCTCGCCGCCCTGCGTATTCAGCCGGGCAGCGATCTGTTGCAACAGACGCACACTGGACAAATCGATCTGAATCACCCGGCGCAAGTGCAGGATCACCCAAGCGGGTCGATCCAGATCGGGCAGCATCTCCTCAAACAGTTGATCGGTCTTGGCAAAAAACAGAGTGCCTCGCAACTGATACATCACAATCCGGTCGCCATGCCGAGCCAACAGTTCGGCCTGTTCCACTGGGCGTTGCCGCACCGAGGGCCGATCGATCACGGTCAAGCGGCGGTGAATCACCGACACCCGGCTTTGGTCGCGGATAAACAGCACGATGGCAATCGCCAGACCGATTAGCACCGCGATCATCAGGTCGTAGCCAACGGTGGCGGCGGTAACCAGCAGAGCAACTGCCGCATCCAGCCGGGTGCGCCGCCGTCGCGCCCAGGCCACGATGTCCTTTGCCAGCAGATTGAGACCCGAAGCCACGATGATTCCGGCCAGAGCGCTGGTGGGCAGCCATTGCCCGACTTGACCGGTGAACAGCAGCAGGAACAGCAGCAGGATGCCGGCGGTCAGCGCGGCCCAGCGGCGGGCGCCGGCCTGAACGGCAGTGACCGTGCTGCCCATGCTGGCCGATCCGGCCATTCCGCCGGTCAGTCCGACCGCGATTTGGCCGAGGCTCTGGGCAAGCAACTCACGGCGGGCATGGTGACGCTGGCCGGTCATCGTGTCCGCCAGCACTGCGGTCAACAGGGTATTCAGCGAAGACAGCACCGCCAGCGCGAATGCGGCTTGCAGAAGTAGCGGCCAGGGCAGTTGCGTCCAACCGGCAAATTGGCGCAGGGGTAACTCCAGTCCCGCCAGGCCCGGCAGAGCGCCGATCACCCAATGGCTCTGGGCAGACTGGCCGGTGAGATAGAGAATCATCTGAAACAGCGCTGCGCCGCCGATTAGTCCGGCGATAGAACCGGGCAGACCCGGCAGCAGGCGCGGGGCATAGCGAGTGATCGCGAAGGCGGTTGTGGCGATCACGACCGGTAGCCAGTGCCAGTAACTCCAGAATCCATCATGGGCGATGCCCAACAGCGGCTTGAACTGAGACTTGATCATCAACAAGCCAGTGCCCGTCGTCAGGCCCGCAACAACCGGGTAGGGGATAAATTTCATCAGCCGACCGCCGCCGACCAGCGCGATCAATCCCTGAATCAAGCCGGCCAGGACGGTGACTGCCAGCAGAGCAGGGACGATGGCGGCGGGCGTAACCCCCGCCCCGGTCAACACCACGGCGGTACCGGCCAGCAAGGCCATACTGGGACCGGTCGGGCCGCTGATCAGACCCATCGCACCGCCGCCGGCTCCGCAGATCAGCAGCAATACAATGGCCCCGATCAATCCGGCCAACGCTCCCGGTGCGGTTCCCAGCCAGGGAGCGAATACGGTTACGCCGAACGCGGTGGCTTGGGGCAATATCACGGCGGCGGCCACCAGACCGCCGCGCAGATCAGTGAGGAGTGCGGATGAAGGTGGCAGTACGCAAACCTGCTGCCAGTTCATCGTTTTCCTCCGGTAGCCATTGCTAACGCCCCCTCCACCATCTCCCGCGCATGGGCCAACGTATTCGCGGTCAACTCCAGCCCGCCCAGCATCCGGGCGATTTCCGTAATCCGTTCATCCGCCGCCAGCGCCAACACCTGGGTATGGGTGCTTTCACCGTCGATCTGCTTTTCAACCTTGAACTGCTGATGCGCCTGCGCAGCGACTTGCGGCAAATGGGTCACGCACAGCACTTGCCGATTACCGCCCAGCGCCCGCAGTTCCCGGCCCACCACTTCGGCCACCCCGCCGCCAATCCCGGTATCCACTTCGTCGAAAATCAGGGTGGGAATCCGAGCGGCATGGGCGGTAATCACCTGAATCGCCAGACTGATCCGCGACAGTTCGCCGCCGGACACCACTTTCGCCAGGGGCCGCAACGGCTGGCCGGGATTGGCGCTGACCAGAAACTCCACTGTTTCCAGTCCGCCCGGCGTCGGCTTGTCCAGCGGTTCCAGCGCGATACTGAGCCGTCCGCCCGGCATCCCCAGCCCGGCCAGCGTCTGGCTGATCCGTTCAGCCAGGTCCCGCGCCGCCGCCGCCCGCTGTTCGCTCAACTGCCCGGCGCTGGTCCGATAGCCGGCCAGCGTCTCCTGCACCGCCTGTTGCAAATCCTCCAGCCGGGTTTCGCTGTGTTCGAGGGTATCCAGCTCCGCTTCGAACCGGTTCCGCAAGCCCGGCAGATCTTCCGCCGCCAGCCGATGCTTGCGGGCCAGATGATGGGCGGCGGTCATCCGCTGTTCGACCCGCGCCAGATGCGCCGGATCGAGATCGAGGGCTTGCACATAGTCGCGCAACTCGCTACCCGCTTCCTGAAGCTGAATCAACGCGGCGTTGAGCAGTTCACTGACCGGCGTGAGCCGCACATCCAGCCGGATCAGGCCATCCAGTTCGCGCAGGCTGTGGGTCAACCGGTCGGCAATGGCGTTGTCATCGCCTTCAGTCAGGATATTGAGCAGTTGTTGCCCGGTGTCCAGTAATTGACTGGCGTGGGCCAACCGGCGCTGCTCAGATTCCAGTTCCACCACCTCGCCCTTGGCCAGATTCAGCGCCGCCAGCTCCCGCAAATGGTGACGCAGAATGTCCAGCCGGGCATCGCGTTCACTGCTGATCTGCTGTAACTGCCGCAACTCCTGGCGTAGCCGGCTCCAGCTCCGGTACTGCTCGGCGACGGTCGCCGCCAGCGCCTGATGGCCGGCGTAATCGTCGAGCAGTTGCCGCTGGGCGTCGCGCCGCAGTAGCGATTGATGTTCATGCTGGCCGTGAATATCCACCAGCAGTTCGCCCAGTTCCCGCAGCGCCTGCGCCGGTTGCGGCACGCCATTGATGTAGTTGCGGGAGCGGCCATTGCCGGCGACCACCACCCGGCGCAAATGGCATTCCCGGTCGCGGTCGAGATCGCGCTCGGCCAGCCAGGCCCGCGCCGCTGGCAACTGTTCGAGATCAAAGGCGGCGCTGAGATCGGCCCGTTCCGCACCGTGGCGGATCACCCCGCTGTCGGCGCGATCGCCCAGCAACAGGCCGATAGCATCGACCAGGATCGACTTGCCAGCCCCGGTTTCGCCGGTGACCGCGGTCATTCCGGTCGCCAGCTCCAATTCCAGCGCCTCGACAATGGCGAAATCACGGATACGGAGTTGAATCAGCATGGAGAAAAGAGTGTGCCTGAGCTTGAGCTTGAACGTCTCGGGTTCAGGTAAACGGCGAGGCTTCCGGGCCAAGGCCCCAGCGCAGTTTGGCCCGCAGTAGTTTGAAATAGTCATGATTGACGGGATGGATCAGCCGCATCTTGATCTCTTTCTTGCGGATCACGATCCGGTCACCCGGTTCGATGGTCAAACTGACCTGGCCATCGCAGGTGACCAGGATATCGGTGGTATTTGCGGCGTTCAGCACTACCTCAATGAGGCTGTCGGCCTTGACCACGATCGGCCGATTGGTCAGGGTATGCGGGCAGATCGGCACCAGCACCACAGCTTCCAGGCCCGGATGGATGATCGGCCCGCCCCCGGCTAGGGCGTAAGCGGTCGAGCCGGTCGGGGTCGAGATGATCAGGCCGTCGGCCCGGTAGGCATTGAGAAAGCGCCCGTCAACGAAGGCTTCAACTTCGATGATGCGGGCGACTTCCCGCTTGTGGACCACCACATCGTTGAGGGCGTCGGCCTCGCTGACCATCTGTCCGTCACGCAGCACCTGGGCGTGCAACAGCGAGCGGCGGGCCTCGCGAAACTGTCCGGCCAGCACCTCGTCGAGACTGTGGGGGATTTCGCTGGGCGACACATCGGCCAGAAAGCCGAGTCGTCCCAGATTGACCCCCAGAATGGGCACCTCGTAATTGACCAGCGAGCGGGCGGCATTGAGCATGGTGCCATCGCCGCCGAGGACGATCACCAGATCGCACTGTTGGCCCATGATGGTGCGGCTGACAACCTCCAGACCATTGTCGGAAATCTGCCGGGCCGAACTTTCGTCAATCAGCACCCGCAACTGGCGCTGCCGCAGATGATCGGCGATCTGGCTCAGCGTGCCGGAGAAGTGCGGATCGCCAAATTTGCCGATCAGGCCGATGGTGTGAAAAACCGGGTTGGACATCGTTTTGTACTGGTTGAACTCAGGAAGGATGAAAGGGTAAAGGGTAAAGGGTAAAGAGGGCAACGCCGCAACCGGTGCAGTTGTGTAAAATGCCATTGTCAAGGGTCGGTAATGATGTCGATGCCGGTAGAGAAAACGCATGGCTACTTTCGATTCTGCAAGCTCCAGTCAAACCATCCGCATCGTGGATGAACGCCCGGAGAATCTGGCGATGCTGGGTCAGTTGCTACAACCCCGCCAGACGGTTGCCCAACGCCAGCCAGGCCCGGGAGATTCAGCATCTCAACCGGGTCCTGCTGCGCTAGGGCGTGCAGATCGAAAGCTACGACCTGCAAATGCAGCGCAAATCCGGCGAGATTATCGATGTCCAGTACTTGGCTGAATCGATTGATATCAGTGACCGGCGGCACTTGCTGGTCATGCTGACCGACGTCGCCAAACTGTGCGAGACGCAACGGGCGCTGGAAACCCACCAGGAGCGGCTGGAAGAGCAGGTGAGTCAGCGCACTGCCGAACCCGCCGCCAAGGGGCCAATCGCGCCAAGAGCGTGTTCCTGGCTAACATGAGCCATGAGATTCGCACCCCGCTCAACGCTATTCTTGACCTGGCGCATCTGCTCAGACGCCCGACCCGCTTCTCTGCCCTGCATGAGCGCATCGGCAAACCGGTTGATCCCGAAGCCTTGTTCTCTACCCTGCTGAAGTGGCTGCCGGACGAGGACGCGCTGCTCGATGCCGTCTCGTCGCCTGTTGCGGCTGCCCCGGCGGTGATTGGCTGGCCCTCGGCGCAGGCTGTGGTGGTCCGGCTGGAAGCGCTGTTGGCTAAGGACGACATCCAGACCAATGAGGTTTTTCTGGAGGCCACGCCGGCGCTGCGGACCGCATCGGGCGAGATGGTCAGGATTCTGGGGCGGCAAATCAATGGGTTTGCCTATCCTCAGGCGCTCGAAACCCCGCGCGGGATGGTGGCGGAACATCTGGAGTTGCGCGGCGATCCAACAGGCTGAATCGGGAGAATCTACGCGATGTCCAGTACCGAAGCGACGCCAGCGAAGCATCCCGCCCTCAATGAGCGGACTCAGCATCTATTAAAGGCGCTGGTGGAGCGTTATATCCGCGACGGCCAGCCAGTCGGATCGCGAACCCTGGCGCGGGATGCTGGCCTGGATTTGAGTCCGGCTACGGTGCGTAACGTAATGGCGGATCTGGAGGAATTTGGCTATCTCCGCGCCCCGCATACATCCGCCGGACGGGTGCCGACCGCGCGCGGCTACCGGTTTTTCATCGACGCCTTGCTGAATCTGCGGCCCCTGGACGAACAGGCCATTGAAACCCTGCGGCGGCGGATTGATCAACCGGTGCAGAACAGCGCTGAACTGGCGCGCTCGGTTTCCGATCTGCTCTCCGGGGTCACCCATCTGGCCGGTGTGGTCATGCTGCCGCGGCGCAACGTGATTACCCTGCGCCATGTCGAATTTCTGCCGCTATCCGAAAACCGGGTGCTGGTGATTCTGGTGCTGAACAATCAGGAAGTGCAGAACCGGATTATCCAGACCCGTCGGCCCTATAACGCGACTGAATTGCAACAGGCCGCGAATTATCTGAATGCCCAGTTTGCCGGTAAAAATCTCCAGCAAGTCCGGGACGTCTTGCTCTGCGATTTGCGCGAAACCCGCGACAGTCTCGACCGACTCATGCAGACCGTGGTGGAGATGGCGGAACAGACCTTTGAAGTCGAGGCGAACAGTGAAGACTATGTGGTGGCTGGACAGACTCATCTGATGCAATGCACTGACCTGTCTGATCTCGACAAACTGCGGCAGTTATTCGACGCCTTCAATCACAAGCGGGATTTGCTGCATCTGTTCGATCAATCGCTACACGCCGATGGGGTGCAAATTTTTATCGGCGAGGAATCCGGCTTTGAGGCGCTGAAAGGCTGTAGCGTAGTGACTGCGCCTTATACCGTTGAAGGACAGGTTTTAGGCGTACTCGGGGTGATCGGGCCAACCCGGATGGCTTACGACCGGGTGATTCCAGTCGTAGATGTGACCGCCCGGCTATTGGCGGCGGCGCTGAATAGCCGGGATTGAGACGGGGAGTTGCGGGCGTTCAGGAGTCCCGATTCGGCTAATTATCGCGACGCGCCCCCGGGAAAACCCGATCGTGGAGCGCCAGGGTAATGATGAAAACCTGGTCATTGTTATAACCAAGAGCCGTATACTGGGTCCAGTAGTCTTCGTAACGGTCGCGCGTATTGCCGCCGTCGAGGTAGTACAGATTAAGTTTATCGACATGCTGAGCAAACCGCGCCCGGTTGCCCCCTTTGATCAAACTCTTCAGGCTTAGCGTAATCAAGGTTGCAGCAAGTGCGGGCAAACTGGTGGGAGGCTTGAAATCACCCCAGGAAAAGACCTCTTTCTCCATTTTGGCATAATTTTCACAGAATACATCCCACTGTTGTTGAGTCCATCGGGTCGGCTTTCCGCCGAACAGCATATCTTCCAGGGTTTGCAGGATACCCATGAGCGTTCTCCTTCAATGTGTGACGTTGCAGAGTAGAAAATGTTGAATCGACCCGGCAGATCACATTATATCCCTCTTACTTTTATAACCGGCATTGCGCAGTCCGGGTATCCTCGGATTCGGAGCGGGTTTGCAACAGCGCCGAATCCAGAATCAACTCGGCGCCACGCATTCCATTACTCCTCCAGCTGGCGGCGCAACTCTGCTTCTTCCGCCAGCGCCGCCAGTAGCAATTCCGCAGTCAACCCTTGGCCGAGCAACCCCGCGCGGCGGCGAACCGTGGCGAAATCGCCCACGGTCAGCGCCCCTAATCCCCACAACCGGGTGAGAACCTCCTCGGTCAACCCCTCCGCCGGCAGATTTTCCGCCTCATGCAAAGCCTGGCGGAAACACTGTTCGGATTGCTCGGCGGCCAGCGGCCAGAACCGCACCTTGAGGTCGAAGCGCCGTCGCACTGCCGGATCAAGGTCGCTGACCCGGTTAGTGGCGCAAAGCAGAATGCCGTCGAATTGCTCCATCCGCACCAGCAACTCGTTGACCTGAGTCACTTCCCAACTCTGATGGGCATGTTGCCGACCGCGCAGAAAGGAATCGGCTTCATCGATCAGCAGCACGGCTCCGGCCTGGCGGGCTTCCTGAAACATGTGGGCGATCCGTTCTTCGGTAACACCCACCAGAGGGTTGAGCAGGTCGGAGGCGGATTTTAGCAACAGCGGACGATCCAGGGTCCGCGCCAGCCAGGCGGCGAACGCGGTCTTGCCGGTGCCAGAGGGGCCGTACAGGCAGATCCGCCCCTGGCCCTGCCGATTTAAGCCTTTGACCATACTGGATAAATCGCAATCGCAGTTAATCAGGTTGGGATCATAGTTTTCGACCACTGCCGGGGCGGGTGGCGGCAATTCGCCGTGATGGGTTGCGATCAGGGCGTTATCCAGCACTCGGCTTAATAATGCCTCACCCTGTTCAGCGAAGACATCCGGTAGCAGTCGCGCCAAGCGTGCGGCTTTTTGCACCAGCGCTGGACTGAGCTGGGGATTTTCCGCCAGGGCGCTGAGCCAGCGCGGACTGACCGCCAGTTCGCCCAGATGACGCCGGATGATCCGTTCCCGCACTGGCCGGGGCGGGATGTGCAGGCCGATGTGCAAATCAAAGCGGCGCAGGAAGGCTTCATCGATGGTGTCAATTCGGTTGACGATCCAGATCGCCGGCGCCTGATTCTGCTCCAGCACCCCGTTCAGCCAGGCCTTGTTAATGCCACTATCGCGGGTGGACATGAACAGCGGCAAATCGATCTCGCCGCCTTCGGAAAGCGTGTCGCCGGCCTCATCGAACAGCAGGGCGCAGCGCCGACGCCGCGCCAGCAAGTGCTGAGCCAGGGAGTAGCGGGACAGGCGCTTGCGGGCATCGAGCGGATCTTCGTCCTCGTCGCTGGCCTGCACGGCGAACAGCGCCACGCCGGCCGCTTCGGCTAAGGTCAGGGCCAGTTCGGTTTTGCCCACGCCCGGCAGACCATACAGCAGGACATTGACCCCCGTTGCGCCGGTTTCCGCCGCCCGGTTCAGCAAGCGGCGGGCCAGTTCAAAATCGGCCGCCAGGTGCGCGAAATCACAGGCGGCGAGCGTGGAGGCGCGGGCGGGAGCTACATAGCGGTGGAACAGGGTGGCGGTATCCAGCCGCTCGCCGAGCAGCAGTTGTGGCAGGCGGTCCAGAATGTCCAGCTTGGCTTTAAGGTGGTAGCTGTGGCTGTCGTCGACCCGAATCAGGCCGGTGTTCGCCAGCAGGCCGTTAGGCAATAAGGCCCGGTATACCGCATCGGGCCGTGCCCCCAGGATCGTCGCCAACGCCGCGCAGGCACCCCGGCGGGTAAATTCTCCCAGCGGCTTGAGGGCGACATACAGGGTTGGATCGAGATGCATCATGGCGACCAGCAACAGCAGTTCGCGCTCGAGTGGCGCCAGACCCAGGGCGGCGGCGATGGCGGCGGCATTGCCGAACGGCGGCCGGTTATCGCGAGCGCGCCGGTCCTCTTCCAGCTTGATCAATTGCCGCTGCAGGGCGGCATCCACCGCGCCGCGCAAGTTGATACCGAGCGCGCTCAGGAGCCGGTTCTGGCGATTGTGCTGCAAATAACCCTTGACCCGTTCCGGACGCACTCCGCGCCAGGCGCGCAGCACCCAGCGCCGCCGTACTACCGGATAGTCGGGACTGAGATGAGCCAGGTCATCCAGCAAAGCTTCTGCCTCATCGCCGAATTCCAGATCTTCTTCACCCAGATCCATTTTCATGAAGTTCCACACGTCGTCGTCTCCGGATAGATCCACGAAATCCTCTCCCAGGCTGCGATGATGTTGACGATTGGGCATTATTAGTCCTCCGCGTTATCGCCAGGTGCGTTGCCGCGTCGCCATGTTAAGGCCTTAAGCGTGATTGTGCTGTTGAAAAGACGCCATCCATCGTCAAAGAACGGCATTGGGCGTAAGCGAACGGAGCGCGGCTTTCAAGCAGATTGACAGCGCGATCCGGCGATTTGTCCATAGCCCTGCAAATTTTCGCCGCAGGATTGCAGATCAACGAATGATTTTATCCGGGAAATCATAAAGAGATTCCTTTTGGCCCGGCCATGTCTTATAATAATCGCTTAACTAATTAAATTTATTGTTTTTTTAGCCTATGGGCCGAAATCTGACAACATGCAATTCAAAGTCGCTTCCTGGAATGTCAACTCGCTGAATGTGCGCCTGCCGCAAGTGCTGGACTGGTTGCGCGAGCAGCCAGTAGATATTCTGGCGCTCCAGGAAACCAAGCTGGTTGACGCTGATTTTCCGACGCTGGATATTGCCAACGCCGGTTATCAATCCGTGTTCTCCGGGCAGAAAACCTATAATGGCGTCGCGATCCTCAGTCGCCTGCCCGCCAGCGAGTTGGTGACCGACATCCCCGGCCTGGATGATCCGCAACGGCGTGTGCTGGGCGCAACCATCGGCGGGCTGCGGGTGGTGAATGTCTATGTTCCCAATGGTCAGGCGGTCGGTTCCGACAAATACGCCTATAAACTGGCCTGGCTGGATCAACTGGCGGCGTGGCTGGAAACCGAACTGGCCCGCTATCCCCGCCTGATCGTGCTGGGTGATTTCAACATCGCGCCGGAAGACCGCGACGTTTATGATCCTGCGGCGTGGACCGGGCAGGTGCTGTGCAGCGCCGTGGAGCGGGCCGCGTTCCGGCGCTTGCTGGACTTGGGTTTGCAGGATGCTTTCCGACTGTTCCCGCACGAGGAAAAAACCTTTAGCTGGTGGGATTACCGCGCCGCCGCATTCCGGCGCAATCTCGGCCTGCGCATTGACCACATTTTGATCAGCCCGGCGCTGGCGGCAGTTTGCGAAAGCTGCGAGGTAGACCAAGCTCCGCGTCGGTTCGAGCGCCCGTCCGATCATGCGCCCGTTGTTGCCCAATTCAATAGGACTTCTGACCCCCGACCATGAACCATCATCCCCGCAATATCCTGACCACCGGCGGCGCTGGCTTTATCGGTTGCAATTTCGTCCGTCATCTGCTGGCTACCGATGCCCGAATCCGCATCGTTAATCTCGACCTGCTGACTTACGCCGGTTCGCTGGACAATCTGCTCAACTTGCCTGATCCGGCCCGCCATACCTTTATTCAGGGCGATATTTGCGACCGGCCATTAGTCGATCAGTTGTTGCGCGATCATTCCATTGACACGGTGGTTCACTTTGCGGCTGAGAGTCATGTTGATCGCTCCATTACCGGTCCTGCCGCGTTTGTGCAAACCAATCTGGTCGGCACTTTCACACTCCTGGAAGCCGCCCGCCAAGCCTGGCTGAATGGCGGAAAAACTGCCGAACATTGCCGCTTCCATCATATTTCGACCGACGAAGTGTACGGTACGCTGCAATCCGACGATCCGCCATTCAGCGAAACGACACCCTACGCGCCCAATTCCCCCTATTCCGCCTCCAAAGCCGGTTCCGATCATCTGGTGCGAGCCTATTTTCACACTTACGGCCTGCCGGTGGTGACCACTAATTGCTCCAACAATTACGGTCCATTTCAGCACGGCGAAAAATTTATTCCTACGGTGATTCGTTCCTGCTTATTGCAACAGCCGATTCCGGTTTATGGCGATGGCAGCAATATCCGCGACTGGCTGTATGTCGAGGATCATTGCCGGGGAATTGAAACCGTGATTCGTCAAGGTCAATTGGGCGAGACTTACAATATCGGCGGTTGCAATGAATGGTCGAATCTGAATATTACCCGGCTGATTTGCACACTGATGGACGAACGCTGGCCCGCACAGGCCCCGCATGAGCAACTCATTACTTTTGTCACCGACCGGCCCGGCCACGATTGGCGTTATGCGATTGACGCTAGCAAGATGGAACGCGAACTCGGCTGGCAGCCACAGGAAACTTTTCAGACCGGCATTGCCAAAACCGTAGACTGGTATTTGCAAGACCATGCCACTACTTCCCAAGAAACTGCATAGAACTCAGTGACCAAATCTGCTTCCATGACCCATTCCGCTTTTCAGCACCTACGCACCTATCCGGTTCCGGCTCTGCGCCTGGAGTTTCAGGAATATCGCCATATTGTTACTGGCGCCCGGCACTTGCATCTGGCCGCTGATGATCCGCATAATGCCTTTATGGTCGCCTTTTTAACCGTACCGCAGGATTCCACCGGCGTCGCCCATATTCTCGAACATACCTCGTTGTGCGGCAGTCAGCGTTATCCGGTGCGCGACCCATTTTTCATGATGATCCGGCGCTCATTGAATACCTTCATGAACGCCTTTACCAGCAGCGACTGGACCGCATATCCATTCGCCAGCCAGAATAAAAAGGATTTTAACAACCTGCTGGATGTTTATCTGGACGCAACCTTTTTTCCATTGCTGGATGAACGCGATTTTGCCCAGGAAGGCCACCGGCTGGAGTTTGCTACACCAACCGATCCGGATTCGGAACTGGTTTTTAAAGGCGTGGTATTTAATGAGATGAAAGGTGCGCTCAGTTCGCCGGTGCAACGACTCGGACAGGCGTTGCAGCAACGGATGTTCCCGACCACGACCTATCATCACAATAGCGGCGGCGATCCGGAAGTCATTCCCGACCTGACTCACTCACAACTACAGGCGTTTCATTCCCGCCATTACCACCCGTCCAACGCTATTTTTCTCACCTATGGCGATATTCCCGCAGCAGAACATCAGGCCCATTTTGAAGCCAAAGCACTGGAAAATTTTCAGGAGTTAACCCTGGATTTGGCGATTCCCAATGAGCAGCGTTACGCCACGCCGATCACTGATCTGGTTTATTACCCATTGGATGGGAATGAGGATTGCCGCGATAAAACTCACATTGTCCTGAGCTGGCTATTGGGGCCGATTACCGATCCCATGGCTTCGCTTCGCGCGCGGCTATTAAGCGACGTCTTGCTGGATAACAGCAGTTCGCCCTTGCGTCATGCGCTCGAAACCTCGGAATACGGTGCTGCGCCGTCGCCATTATGCGGCTTTGACGCCTCCACCCGGGAAGCGACCTTTAGCTGTGGACTGGAAGGCTCCAATCCTGAATCCGCCGAAGCGGTGGAACAACTGATTTTCGCGGTGCTAAAACAAGTCGCGGCTGACGGTATTAGCCAGGAAGCCGTAGATTCCGCCCTGCATCAACTCGAATTAAGCGAGCGGGAAATTACCGGCGACGGTTTTCCTTACGGCTTGCGGTTGCTGATGGAAGCCTTGACCCCGGCGATTCACGGCGGCGATCCGCTGTCAGCGCTGGACAGCGATCCGCTCCTGGAGCAATTACGGAAGGAAAGTCGCAACCCGGATTTCATTCCGCGACTCACGCGACAACTGCTGCTGGATAATCCACACCGGGTGCGCCTAGTCATGGCTCCCGATCCGCACTTAAGCCAGAACCAGGCAGCGGCGGAGCGGGAACGGCTGGCGGCGATTCACAATGGATTAAGCGCTGCCGATCAAGCCCGCATTGTCGAACAGGCCTGCATTCTGGCCGAGCGGCAACAGCAACAGGACGATCCGGAATGGTTGCCCAAGGTTGGGCTGGAGGATGTGCCGGACGAGTTGCCCATCGCCGAGAGCGTCAGCCGCCCGGTGGGCGATCTGCCTGCTGCGTGGTACGCCCAGGGCACCAACGGCATGGTCTACCTGCAAGCCATTTTTGACCTGCCCGCCCTGACTGCCGAAGAGCTGGATCTGCTCCCGCTGTTCTGCGCCTGTCTGAGCGAAGTGGGCAGCGCCGGACGCGATTATCGAACGACTCAGGCCCGGCAAGCGGCGGTGACCGGCGGGATCAGCGCCCGCGCTGCGGTGCGCGGCAGGGTGGACAATGTGCAGCAGGTCAAGGGCGTTCTGAGCCTGGGCGGCAAGGCGCTGGCCCGTAATCAGGCGGCGCTGGTCGAGGTGCTGTGGGAAACCTGGAGCAGCCCCCGCTTTGACGAGCTGCCCCGGTTACGCGAACTGGTCGCCCAAATGCGCTCCCACCGTGAAGAATCGATCACCAATCACGGTCATGCCCTGGCGCTGGCCGCAGCGACCGCCGGGCTGAGTCCGGTCGCGGCGCTGAACCAGCGCTGGGATGGGCTGAACGGGCTGCAACGGCTCAAGGCGCTGGACGATGCGCTGAATGAGGCCGAGGCGCTGGCCGCATTCGCCACCCAACTGGAGCAATTACGGGACAGGTTGCAAAACACGCCCCGGCAACTGCTGATCGTCAGCGAAGCCGAACGGCAGGAGGCCATCGCCGAAGCGCTGGCGACTCATTGGCGGCATCAGGGGGCGCCGGTGGAGCCATTCAGCCTCGCCGCCCCGGAACCGCGCCCGGTCCGGCAGGGTTTCAGCGTCAACACCCAAGTCAATTTCTGCGCCAAAGCCTATCCGACTGTTGCGCCCAATCATCCCGATGCGGCAGCTTTGCATGTCCTTGGCGACTTTCTCCGCAACGGCTACCTGCATCGCGCCATCCGTGAACAGGGCGGCGCTTACGGCGGCGGGGCGGGCTATCACCCCGACAGCGGCGCATTCCGCTTCCATTCCTACCGCGATCCCCGGCTAACCGATACCCTGGCCGATTTCGATCGGGCGCTGGACTGGCTGCAAAGCCATGATCATCCGGCGCGTACTTTGGAAGAGGCGATTCTCGGCGTGGTGGCGGGAATTGATAAGCCCGGATCGCCGGCGGGCGAGGCGATCAGCGCCTTTTTCGGCAGCCTGTTTGGCCGTACCCCGCAGCACCGTCGCGCTTACCGGCAACGGATTCTCAATGTCACCCTGGACGATCTGAAACGGGTTGCGGCGACCCATCTCCAGTCAGAGCGGGCGTATTGCGCGGCGTTGAGCAATGCCCGGACTTTGGCGGATCAGGTTGATTGGGTTACGGTTTCAGTTTGAAAATTGCCTATGTACGGCTTATAGCCGTACTTTCGCTCATTTTTTTGTAAGCCATTTAATCAATGGTTGGGACAGTTTTGATTTTTCAAAAACCTAAGCAGATCAGGCAGAAGAGAGTTTGCCGTTTTGGATCAGGCTGCGAAACTCCTTGAAAAGCCAAGGGTTCGGGGTTAAATATCAATAAAATTATTATAAATCAATATATTGCTCATTAAATCGAACTCAGGAAAATCCCTAAGTTGGATTTAATAGGGGCTACAGAAGCCAAGTTCTTGCTGTAGACCCGTCAAAACTGTCCGAACCATTGTTAATTTGTAACTACCTACTACACCTGCCTTAAAAAACGTTAAACTCAGCGAATGTCAAACTTACCCGACGCCCCGAACCTCCTCAAGGCGCTAGTCAAGCAGCTCTTGGAGAAGATTGAGCAACGCGAAGCGC
>JADLEK010000004.1 GCA_020846135.1 Gammaproteobacteria bacterium | reverse complement strand
CCGATACCGACCGGGTGATCCGCTACTGGCGCGCTGGCGCATACCAACCGGCCCGGCTGCATTGGGGCTGGATGCCACCGCACCCAACCCTGTACCTGCGCCGTGCGCTGTATGAACGCCACGGGGTTTTCGATCTGCGCTACCGGATCGCCGCCGATTATGACCTGATGTTGCGGGTGCTGAGCCGACTGACCGGCCGGGTGGTGTATCTGCCGCAGGTGCTGGTGCGGATGCGCCTAGGCGGCATCAGCAACCGCTCCTTGCGCCATATCCTGCGCAAGTCCCGGGAGGATTATCAGGCGCTGCGCGCCAATCAGATCGGCGGACTCGGTGCGCTGGCCTGGAAAAACCTGTCTAAAGCACCCCAATTCTTTCTTGCCAGATTTAAAGGGAAAAGTTGAATGAGCAAAACCGCACTGATCACCGGCATCACCGGCCAGGACGGCGCGTATCTCGCCGAATTCCTGCTGAACAAAGGCTACACCGTCCACGGCGTTAAACGCCGCTCCTCCTTGTTCAACACCCAGCGGATCGACCATCTCTACCAGGACCCGCACGAGACCGACCGCCGGTTCATCCTCCATCATGGCGACCTGACCGACACCACCAGCCTGGTCCGCATCCTGCAACAGGTTCAGCCCGACGAACTCTATAACCTCGCCGCGCAAAGCCACGTCGCCGTCTCCTTCGAAGCGCCCGAATACACCGCCAATTCCGACGCCCTCGGTACCCTGCGCATTCTGGAAGGCATCCGCATTCTCGGCCTGGAACAGAAAACCCGTTTCTACCAGGCCTCCACCAGTGAAATGTTCGGTCAGGTCCGGGAAATTCCGCAGAAGGAAACCACCCCCTTCTACCCGCGCAGCCCCTACGGCGCGGCCAAGGTCTACGGCTACTGGATCACCGTCAACTACCGCGAAGCCTACGGAATGCACGCCAGCAACGGCATTCTGTTCAACCATGAATCGCCCCTGCGCGGCGAAACCTTCGTCACCCGCAAGATCACCCGCGCCGTCGCCCGCATCTACCTCGGCACACAACAGGCTCTGTATCTGGGGAACCTCGACTCGAAACGCGATTGGGGCTACGCCCGGGATTTTGTCCGCGCGATGTGGTTGATGCTGCAACAGGACGCCCCCGACGACTATGTGATCGCCACCGGGGAAACCCGCACCGTGCGCGAATTCGTCGAACGGGCCTTTCAGGAACTGCACTACCCGCTGGAATGGAGCGGAACCGGCGTCGATGAAGTGGGCCGGGACGCCCGCACCGGGCAAGTGCTGGTGCGCATTGACCCGCGCTACTTCCGGCCCACTGAAGTAGAATTTCTGCTCGGCGACCCGACCAAGGCGAAAAATATCCTCGGCTGGGAACCGCAGATGTGCTTCCCGGAACTGGTGAAAACCATGGTCGAGGCCGACCTCCAGGAAGCCCAACGCGATCAGTTGTGCCAAACCCACGGGTTCGAAATCCATCGCCCTGAAGAATAAGGCTTAAGGTAAGCGCTATGAGCATTTCTCACGACGCTAAAATCTACGTCGCCGGCCATGGCGGCCTGGTCGGCTCCGCCCTGGTGCGCACCCTGCGCGCCCAGAACTACACGAACCTGGTGTTGCGCACCCACGCCGAACTGGATCTGCTCGATCAGGCCGCCACCGCCCGCTTCTTCGCCGAGGAACGCCCCGCTGTCGTGTTCCTGGCCGCCGCTAAAGTCGGCGGTATCCACGCCAACAATGTCTATCGCGCTCAGTTCATTTACGAAAACCTGACGATGCAGGTCAATGTTTTCCAACAGGCGTATCTCGCCGGCGTCCAGCGGCTGATCTTTCTCGGCAGTTCGTGCATTTACCCGCAACTGGCTCCCCAGCCGATCCGCGAAGACGCCCTGCTCACCGGACCGCTGGAGCCGACCAATGCGCCCTACGCCATCGCCAAGATCGCCGGGGTGGAAATGTGCGACGCCTACAACCGGCAATACGGAACCTCGTTTGTCCCGGTCATGCCAACCAATCTCTACGGAACGGGCGACAATTTCGACCTGCAAAACTCCCATGTCCTGCCGGCGCTGATCCGCAAATTCCACCTGGCGAAACGGGCGCAAGCCGGCGACTGGGCCGGCATCGCTGAAGATGTTGCCCGCTTTGGCCCGATCCCCGCCGATCTCCAGCAAAGTCTCGGTATTCCCCCGTATCCGCCCACCGCGCCCTGCGTTCTGCTCTGGGGCACCGGTGCGCCCCGGCGCGAATTCCTGTATGTGGACGATATGGCCGCCGCCTGCCTTCACATCGGGTTGCACACCGATTCCACCGCCCTGGTCAATATCGGCATCGGCGCGGATGTGACCATTCGCGAACTGGCTGAACAGATTGCCCGGGTCGTCGGTTACGATGGCGAGATTGTTTTCGACGCGACGAAACCCGACGGCACGCCGCAAAAATTGCTGGAGGTGTCGCGTCTGGCCGACCTGGGCTGGCGCGCGCAGATCGACCTGCCCACCGGCCTCAAAACCACCTATGACTGGTATGTCGTGGAAAGCGCAGCGGGAGATAGGCGATGACCCTCGATCTACTCGACTACGTTCTCGACGCTTTCAAAACCTACGGCCACGCGCCTGACCTGCGCGACGCCATCACCGGCTTGCCCGCGAAGCCTTCATCACCCTGATCGTTTCCGAACCTGCTCCCGCCCTGCGCCAACTGGCTCGCGACATGGAAAGCGAATTCGACGAACTGGGACAAAGCGGGCATATCCAAGTGCGCCGGCCCGCCAGCGGCATCGGGGGTTTGGCTAGTGTTGTCCCTGCTGCTGATCGTTACGGGCAAGGTGGTCAGGAATCAGCAGGTGGAGGCGCGGGGCGCCGATGGTAATGAGTGCGGCGGGATCGCTAGAACCGCTTGCTGCTGAGGGGCCATGCGGAGAAAAGCGCGCCCTCGGCCCAATGGTTAAAGGGAAGGCCGCACGACTTCCGTAAGAACCGCCGGGCTGCGGCAAACCTGAGACCTGATTGACACCCGCCTGTCTTTTCAATACGGTAATGCTACTAACTTACTTAAAGCGGCCACGCTCCGTCAATTGCGGCGGCTCGCGTTTGGGCGTCCTTATTTTTGGGCGTGTGGGCGCGAGTCGAAGCCTTTCCCAAAGGCGTGGTCGATAGGGAGAACTAAGGCGCGGCTTGCCGCACACGAATAACCCCAAACCGACTTTAAGCGGTTAGTTGAGACCACGCCGCCCTCACTCTGCGCGGTGTTGTACGGAAACCGCCGCCATGTCCGCACATCCTGCCGTTTATGGTCCTCTACGCCTGGCGTCCGCCACTGCTGAAAAACGCGCCCGCGCCAAGTGCGACCGTGACGTGAAGTTGCATCTCCCCGAAGCCCTCTATGACGATTTAGCCCAACTGGCCCGCGCGGATAGCCGGACGGTCGGTGAATATATGCGGGTCGTTCTGGAACGCCATACTTACGGAGCGCTGGGCGCATACCGTGGCTAAACGATTCGCAATCCCATCAAAACAGAACTGCCGTTATGTCTAATTTCCGGCCTTGGCAACCGAGTATGAGCATGAGGATTGTCGTTGTGCGATGAAGCAAAACGCGATCTCAAGTGCGCGCTGACCGGCTTGGATCGGGAGGGTGATGAGATGCCGTGTGAGGCGTTAGTGCCTATGACCAGATTATGACTAACTCCCGACGCTTTCTGTCGCGGGCTGTCATTTTCTGTTGTCGTTGTTGGTTGCGGTGGCGCGCAACTTGTTGATATTGACGATTATTATCTCGGTTGTATGCCTTCACACGGCAGGGGTCGCTGGTTCGAACCCAGCATCGCCCACCATCAAATCAATGCTTATACGTTCCTTGCTTTCAACTGAACCCGGCATTGTCGCCAAGGGTCGCCAGCCGATCCAGCGCCGACCGGGCATGATGGGGCACCAGATGTGCGTACCATTGCGTCATGACAATGCTGGCATGGCGTAGGACCTGCGACACTTCCAGCAATGGGGTACCGACCGGCACCAGCCAGGCCGTGCAGGTATGGCGCAGATCGTGAGATAGAAATCCACAATCCCTGCCGCCTGACAGGCGCTCTGGAAACTGCGATCAATCCGTACAATCTGCTCGCCGCCCTGGTCGGAAAATACCCAAGGCGCATCTGGACAATGACTGGTGCGGACTGGCGCGGAAATTGGTGCGGCGCAACAGGACCTGCCGCGCCTGGTCATTCAGCGGGAGACTGCCCAGCTTGCGGTTTTTCTGCTGATGCGCCTGGAAAAATACACCAGCCGCTGCCGCAGATCGACCCGCGCCCATTCCAGACCCGACAACTCGCCTTTGCGCATTCCTGTCATGAGCGCCAGTTCAATCGCGTCCACTAGCCAGTGGCGTGCGGGGATTGTTTCGGGCGGCAGTCAGTAATCGCTCGGCTTCCTTAACCGTTAACCAACCAGGCTACCGCCAAGCTGCTGGGCGTGACAGCGACCCCGTGCCGGCTGGACGGCAAAGGGCTGGGGATCAGCGTTGGCGGTTATTTCGATACCTTGGTGACGGCTCCTTCGGTGCTGGAACGGATCGAACAGGGCTATCTGGTGCCGCCGGTGGTCTATGCGCCGCCGGAATCGGTCAGCTTCGACGGGTTGAAGGTGCGGATGGGCGATTACGTCATCAAGGCGCTGGAAGGGAAGATGGATTAGCGCCCACTGACCAGCCATGCGGTGGCGCATTACACCCGGATTTGTCCGGGGCAGTCTGCCAGTCTTTCAAATCGCCAGCAGAGAACTGGCCTACCATTAATGGTTTATCGGTTGCGACTGCCATCGTGATCACGCCAGCAGCGCGGTTCCCAACATCGTTTGCACTCTCATGGCCGCTCCTCTGTCGGCTCAAGTGACCGTTTCAGTCCTACGCTTCATGATCGCCTGAAGCGAGCGCGAGTAACAAAGAATCCAGCACTTCCTGATCTTTTTAAAAACCCAATTTAATCAATGTACTAAGAAATTGCCTGTGATAGCGTTTACCGACAGGTCTTATCTTCTTCAGGTCAAAACCACTCAATTCGTCAACCCCGCGAAAGCGGGTATCCAGTTTTCAGGGGAAACAATCATGTCATTCCGAACATTGAACGCTGTTCTGGCCTTGGCTGCGGTGACGCTGTTGACGATAGCGTGTGACTCCGATTCCGACACGCCGACCACCCGGGTGCTTTTGTTCGTCAACGGCGATCTCGGCGACCAGTCTTTCTTCGACTCGGCCCAGCGCGGCGTTCTCAACGCTGAACAAGAGATGGACATTACAGCGGAAACGATCGAGGCCGGTTACGATTCAAGCCTGTGGGAGCCAAGACTCAGCGATGCCTTGAACCAAAACCGCTACGACGTTGTCGTTCTCGGCACCCAAGACATGACGTCCCGCCTGGAGACGCTGGCCCCGGTCTACCCCAACGTGAAATTCATCTTCTTTGACGGCGCTGTCGACCCTGCCAAGTGCGCCAATCAGTGCGTCAACGTCTATTCAATGAGTTACAAGCAGAATGAGGGCGCTTACCTGGCAGGCGTCTACGCGGCAGCCATGACGACGCAGCCGCTGCCTGGGATGAACCCGGAACCGATGATCGGTTCGGTGGGTGGCCAGGAAAACCCGGTCATTCTGGATTTCATGGTGGGCTACGAGCAAGGCGCCAGGGATACGAATTCCCAGGTCATCGTGTTGCGCGAGTTTGCCTACAGTTGGCATGACCCGGCCAAGGGTAAAGCATTGGCCAAGGACCAGTACCGTCAGGGCGCTGACCTGATCTTCCAGATCGCCGGTGGCGCCGGCCAGGGTGTATTCGCCGCAGCGGCGGAAGAGGGCAAGTACGCGATCGGGGTGGATTCCGACCAGGCAATGATGCTTCTCGCAACCGACCCGACCTTGGCGCAGCGCATCCTGACTTCGATGGTGAAAGACATCGACCAGTCCGTGGTCCGGGCATTGGCGCTGCATCAGGCGGGTCAGCTCCCGTATGGTCAGGCGGAGACCCTGGGTCTCGCGGAAGGCGGAGTCAGTTTGGCGCGCAACCCGATTTACGATCAGGCGACCCCGGAGGAGGTCAAGCAGCGGGTAGCCATGGCTGAGCAGAAGATCATTGCCGGCGAAATCAAGGTCGATACTGCGATCAAGTAAGGTGATTTATCATAAAGGCCATACCGGGCATCGATCATCATTCCAGAAACCAGCCACGAAAATACACGGAAAATTTTTATTTTTCAGTGTATTTTCGTGTTCTTCCGTGGCTAATATCCTTAGGTTTGGTCGGAGCGAACACCAAAGTGGGTATCATTTTTCGGGAAATCCCCTAAAGCGGTGGCAGCAATGAGCGCTGTTTGACACGGAACGGGGAGAGAACCACGGGGCGCAGAATGACAGCCGGCGAATCAGGCTTTGGCGAGAGTACCGCCGCATCGACCACCGCTGAACACCTTGCGGCTGCCCTGATCGTAGAGAACATCCAGCGAATCGCGTCCGCGCAAAATCGCCAGCGACTGATCAATATGATTACGGCTGGCGGCGATCACCGCGCCGTTGACCTGATTCTGAGCGTGCAACTGTTCCGCTGCTGGTTCCAGTTTAGCCCACAGCTTGCTCGCAGCAGCCCGCTCTGCTGGCGCTAAACCCTTCATCCAGTCCGCCATGCCTTGCGCATCGGTGGCGAAACCCTGTTTGTGCAACTCACCCAGCCGACTGGCGATCTGGCTTTGCAGGCGGTCGGCGCAAGCCTGCTTTTCAAGGGTAAGCTGTTGCAGACCAGGTAGATCGCGGGCTTTTAGAACCTCGTATTCGCGTTGCAGCAGCCGCAACAACGCATCGACAGTCGCCAGCTCTTCCTGCAGTCGGGTGGTCAGCATGATCGGGCGGCTTAGGTAGACAAGGCCATTTCAAGGCCGAACATTTTTTTCGCGACCCGCTGTGAGTCAACCTGGTACTCACCCTTGGCGATAGCGTTACGCAAGGCTGCGACCTTGGCGTCGTCAACCGGTGGTTCCCGGTCGGTTTCCATCTGGATTAAGGTCTGGGAACCCAGCGTCAACTGAACCGCGTCGCTCCCCGGGTTGCCCGATACGCCGCTTGGCGCAGATTCCGATTTGACTGAAGCAGGCCGATCGACATTGCGCACGGGCGAGGGCTGATTTCCGATTCCGCTAACATTCATAGTCATGGTGGCAATCCCCGTGAGTTCATTCAAGATACGTCAAACTTATCGGCCAGATTTAAGCAGACTTTAGCGGATCGAATCTAAGTTGTAAGGTGGGCATCGCCCACCTTACTAATAGGCGATTGGGGGAAGGTGGGCGATGCCCACCCTACCCGGCTCTGCCCGCACTCCGTTAATCAGCCGAGACTGACGCCGAAATCGCTGGCGACCGCCGCCAGCCCACCCGCGTAGCCCTGACCAATCGCCTTGAACTTCCACTCATCATTGTTGCGATAAAGTTCACCGAAGATCATGGCGGTTTCGGTCGAGGCATCCTCGGACAGGTCGTAACGGGCGATTTCCTGATCGCCGTCAGTGTTCAACGCCCGAATGTAAGCGTTTTGCACCTGACCGAAATTTTGCTTGCGCGCCTCGGCATCATGGATCGTCACGACAAAGGACACCTTGGCGGCATTGGGCGTCATCAGGCCAAGTTCGATCTCAATCGCCTCATCATCACCCGTACCTTCACCGGTCCGGTTGTCGCCCTGGTGCCGAACCGCGCCCGACGGATCCTGGGCGTTGTTGTAGAACACGAAATGCTGATCGCTCAGCACCTTGCCGCCTGCGTCCAGCACAAACGCCGAGGCGTCCAGATCAAAGGCGCTGCCGTCGGTCTTGCGCAAGTCCCAGCCCAGGCCAAACCGGGCTTTCTTGATCCCCGGCGCTTGTTTGCTCAGTGAAACGTTCTGCCCTTTCTGCAAGGAAACCGCCATGTTGAATCCTCCTCTGGAAAAATGGATGGGTTAGAGATTCATTCCATACTGCCGGCACATGGCCGCCAGCCCACCGGCATAGCCCTGCCCGACCGCGGTAAAGCGCCATTCGCCGCTGTGCCGGTAAAGCTCGCCGAAGATCATCGCGGTTTCGGTCGAGGCGTCTTCGGCCAGATCGTAGCGAGCCACTTCGACATTGGTTTCGGCATTGACCAGCCGGATGTAGGCGTTGTTGACCTGACCGAAGTTCTGCTTGCGCGCCTCGGCTTCATGGATGGTGACGGTGAAGGAGACCTTCTGCACATCCGCCGGCACCCGGCCCAGATCGATCATGATCGATTCATCATCGCCTTCACCGGCCCCAGTCTGATTATCGCCGGTGTGCTGCACCGAGCCGCAAGCAGACTTCAACTGGTTGTAAAAGATGAAATCCGCCTCCGAGCGAACCTTGCCGTCAGCGTTCAGCATGAAGGCTGAAGCATCCAGGTCGAAAGCTGCGCCATCGGTCGCCCGGGCATCCCAGCCCAGCCCGATCAGGACTTTCTTGAGACCGGGCGCTTCCTTGTCCAGCGACAGCCGGCCGCCTTTGTTGAGAGAAATACCCATGAGCTTGATCCTCGCTTGGTTTCAATACGGGGTTAGTGGATTGCAATCAAATATCAGGTTGAAAACGCCATTGACTCCCCTCGCCCGCTGACGGGAAAGGGGGGTTGAGGAGAGGTTGGAGTCTAGGACGCCGCCTTATCAGCGTCCTCCTTTTCGGGGAGCAGCAGCGAGGCGATCACGCCCACCGCCAGCGTTCCGAGAATGATCATCAGGCTGACGTTGGCGGAAATACCCCACTCCGCACTCACCCAGCCACGATGAATAGCCGCTTGCAGCGCCAGCTTGAAAGCCACAAAGAACAGCAGCGCCGCGACCGCCTTATCCAGATGCACCAGGTATTTTTGCGCCGCCGCCAGGACGAAATACAGCGAACGCAAGCCGAGAATGGCAAAGATCACCGCCGAATAGACCAGCAACGGTTCGCGGGTCACCGCGATCACCGCCGGCACCGAGTCAAACGCGAAGATCACGTCCGACACCTCAATGCAGACCAGGCACAGCAGCATCGGGGTCGCATAAACCGCGCCCTCGCGGGCCACCGACAGGCTGGAATCCTGCTGGATCATGGTTTGCACATGGCCGTGATCGACAATGAAATGGTGACCGTGCAGCCGGGGGAAAATCGGCACCAGCTTCTGGGTCAGGCGCACTGACCAGTGATCCGAGTAGTCCTCGATCTCGTCGTCCCCACCCACCCCGGCCAGCATTTTCCAGCCGGTCCAGGCCACAATCGCGGCGAAGACAAACTCGATCCAGACACTCAGTCCAAACAGGCTGGTGCCGAACGCGATGAAGATCATGCGGAACACCACTGCGCCCAGGATGCCGAAGTACAGAATCCGGTGCTGTAATGCGCCCTTGATTCCGAACGAGGCGAAAATGGCCACGAACACCATCAGATTGTCCACTGACAGCGACTTTTCCAGAATGTAGCCGGCCAGGAACAGATCGGCGAAGTCATCGCCGTGACGCACCTTCAGGTAGAAGAAAAAGGCGATGGACAGGAAGATCCAGAACAGCGACCAGGCCACCGCATTGGGAATGCTGATGTCCTCGCTATCCCGATGCAGCCGCAAATCCAGCCACACCGCAAAGATCACCACCGCTGCAAAAATGGCGATGGTTTCCAGCGGAAAACCAAGATGCTGTTCCATGCCGCCTCTCAGACCAGGTCGAAGTCTTTAGGATTCAGGCCCAGTTCCGCGCAGATTTTGCGGACAATGGCTTTCTCCTGATCATCGAAATTGCCGTCGGCGGCGCCGATCGCGCAGCAGACCCTCACCATCAGCCGCGCCTCGGCCTCGTTATTCTTGACCTTGGCCACCGCCTGCAAAGCGCTGGCCTGGCCGATCTGGTAATCAAACTCGAACTGCCGGGAATACTTGTCGAAAATGCTGATGACTTCTTCGGTGCTGTAAACCGACAGGACCTCGGAATTGCGCAGAAAGCCCATCATTTTCTGCTTTTCTTCGGGCCGGACCACGCCATCAGCGTGAGCCACCAGCGCACAACCGGCCACCACCGACTCCAGAAAACTCTTGTTCTTGATCTTGGAAACTTCGGTTTTCAGACCGGTGGACACTTCATTGAAACGCTGTTTCAACCATTCGAGAGCCATGCGTGAATTCCTCAGAGTTGTGGAAAACGGGAAAGAGCAACGGGACTAATCCTTGGAACCGGCCACCCAGCGCAGGCCAAAGCCATAAGCCTGATCCAGGAAACGGTGGTCCAGGAAATATTCGACCAGTTTGGTGACTTTAATGTTGCCGCCCTGATTCTCCAACATTGCCAGGGCGCACATCCGCTGGTCATTACGGTGGCTGTCGATGCGGATTTCCAGGGTGGGCTGGCCGGGGGTCTGGATCGTGACCACGGCATCGGTTTCGGCCCAGTTGGGCGCACCCTCGTAGATCAGCGCAAAGATCACGATCCGATCCAGTTGATCCCACTGGCGGCCATTGATCCGCATAAATTCGCCGGCGGCGCTGGCCCCCGAGCGGTCATCGCCCATGAGCTGAACATAGGGCGGTTGTTGCAAACTGCCAAAACTGTCGCCCAGCGCCTGCACCGCGCCGGCCCGGCCATCGCGCAGCTTGAACAGACAACCCAGGTCCAGATCGATCTTGCGGCTGGTCAGCCGGCCAAAGAAGCCCTTGCCGCCGCCACCCTGATTCCAGTTCAGGTTGATCACCAGCTCTTCAAAACCCTGGCCTTTCTTCTCCAGCGAAATGCTGCTGCCCTTCTTCTCCAGCGTTACTTTTTCCAGCCGGATCGGCTTGGCCGGGGCGGATGGCGGTTCGGCAGCCGGAGTGGCGGGCCGGGGCGGGGCGAGCGGCGGAGTTGAAACCGGCTGTGCGGCGGGAGCGGCATCGGGATCTTCGTCAACGTCCACCCCGTATTGCCGCGCCAATGGCCCCAGTCCGCCGACAAAGCCCTGTCCCAGGGCGCGGAATTTCCATTCACCGTTGCGCAGGTACAACTCACCGATAATCAGCGCGGTTTCCGCCATCATTTTGGTGGCCAGCGGAAATACCGCCAGGCTGGCCTTGCTCTCGGCGTCGCTGATCTCGGCTCGCACCTGACTCAACTGGCCAAAGGACTGACCGCGCCGCCGGCCCTGGTCAATGGTCAGGGCAATGGCGATTTTTTCAATCGCTGCCGGCAACTGGGCGAAGCGAACGGTAAACTGGCGACCGTCGCTGGCCCGCTCAATGCCGCCGCCGGCCAGGGTGAGCTGGTTGTAAAAGATGAAATCGTCATCGCTGCGCACCTTGCCCGCTGCGGTCAGCGCAAAGGCGTTGGCGTCAATCGTCAACGGGGTGCTGGCTGGCTCCCAGCTCAGCGCGATGTCAACCGCCGCCGGGGCCGGACTGTGTTTGGAAATCGAGAAATTCTGGCCGGGTTGCAGATCCATGACCGGGTCCTCGCGGCTACAGATAGGGCTTGAGCGCGGGTAGCAGATCGTGGAAAGTACGGCCCTCGGCATGTTCGCCGATCGCCTGCATCTTCCATTCGCTATTATGGCGGTACAGCTTGCTCATGATCAGCCCGGTGTAGTCCCCACCTTCGAGCGTCAGGTCGAACCGGGCGATTTCGCCGCCGGCCTCGTCCACCAGCCGGCAGAAGGCGTTGGGAATCCCGGTGAAACTCTCGCCGGAGAAGCTGTTGACGGTGAAAACCAGGGTTTGCGCCGCTGTCGGAATCCGGCCCAGCTCAAGGCTGATCCGCTCGTTTTCGGTTCCGGTTTCGCCGCCGCCGGACCGATCATCGCCGCTGTGCTGAATGGAACCACAGTGGCTGGCCAGTTGCCGGAACCAGACGGTGTCGATCAGGGCGCCGGCGGCGTCGAACAGCAGGCAGGAGGCGTCCAGATCGACGGCTTTTTGCCGGGAACCGGCGCCAATCCCCAGGAAACCCTTGGACTGCACCTGTTTCATGCCCCAGCCCAGCCCCATGACGACCCGGTTCAGTCCGCGTCCCGCTTCTTTCTCCAGGCTGATGCGCTGTCCTTTTTGCAGATTGATGGCCATGCGGATTTCCTCATATTTGGCGGTGAAGGCCGGATTATCATCGACGAGTGAACGGTTCCGGCCAAAATTTTCTACAGTTTGGATGGTCATCATGGCAAAACGCCGGGCTGACGGCAACGATGGCTGAATGGACCAGGATTTTCACTACTCGTCATTCCCGCGGATGCGGGAATCCAGTGAGCCGCTGAAAAGCCTGGATACCCGCGTTCGCGGGTATGACGACTTTTGAGGATTGCCTGCGAAAGTTCTGTGGACCTGAAATTGAGATCGATAGTGAAAATTCAAGGGGGAGCCAGAATTCCCCGAATGGAGGCAGCGATGCGCAAGAGAGCATGGTGGTTAGCGGCGGTGGTCGTAGCGGGTGCGGCGCTGGCGGCCCCGGCCCCGGACGCCAATGTCAAGAAATGGCAGGATGAACAAGGCGTCTGGCATTACGGCGACGCCCGGCCCGCCGCGCCCGACAGCGCCACTAATACGGCCGCCGATGCTTACCGGCGCGGCGATTATGTCGTGGCGTTCCGGGAGTATATGGTCTGGGCCAAGCAGGGCGATCCCAAGGCGCAGACCATGATCGGGCAAATGTACTTGCGCGGCGAGGGGATCGGCTCAAGCCAGACCAACGCTATTGAGTGGTTCCGGCGGGCAGCGATGCAGAATAACGTTGAGGCGCAACTGCAACTGGCGATGCTGTACGCCGCCAACCCCGGCCTGGCGCCCAGCGAAAAGGAAGCCCTGCTGTGGCTGCGCAAGGCGGCGGGGCGCGGCAATGCTGAAGCGCAATATCTGCTGGCCAGACGATATGCGACCGGACAGGGCGGCGTGACCAAGGACGACCGGGAGGCCGCCAACGGCTATCAGCAGGCGGCGCAGCAGGGCCATCCCGGCGCACAGTTGGAACTGGCCAATCTCTACGCCAGCGGGCGTGGGGTGTCGCGCAATGACAAAGAGGCCGCCCAGTGGTATCGCAAGGCCGCCGATCAGGGCCAGGCTGACGCCCAGTTCAGCCTGGGGGCGATGTACGCCGCCGGGCGGGGCGTCACCGCCAGCGAATCGGATGCGACCCAGTGGTATCGCAAGGCGGCGGAACAGGGCCATGCCGAAGCCCAGTACAACCTAGCGCTGCGTTATCTAAGCGGGCGTGGTGTCGCAGCAAACCAGCAGGAGGCGTTTCGCTGGTTCCGTAAATCTGCTGAGCAGGGGCTGGGACTGGCCCAAATGAATGTCGGGAAGATGTACGCCGATGGTCAGGGCACCGCTCGCAACGATGTTGAAGCCGTGCAGTGGCAACGCCGCGCCGCGGAGCGCAACTTGCCGCTGGCCCAATATTATCTGGGGCGGCTGTATGCCGAAGGGCGGGGCATCGCCCGCGATGATCGGGAGGCGCTGCAATGGTTCCGCCGCGCCGCCGAACAGAATCTGGCGCTGGCGCAACTGGAGCTGGCCAACCGCTATCTGGAAGGGCGGGGGGTCGTGCTGGACGAAGCCAAGGGGACGCAGTTGCTGGAGCAAGCGGCTCAGGGTGGCCATCCCGAAGCGCAGTTGCGGCTGGCCGAACACTATTTCGCGGGGCGGGGCGTTGCCCGCGATCCCCGGATCAGCCTGGACTGGTTGCGCAAGGCGGCGGAACAGAACAACGTCGAGGCGTGCTACCGGCTGGCGACGGCTTACGCCAGAGGCGAAGGGGTTGGGCGCGATGACAGCCAGGCCGCCCAGTGGTATCGCAAGGCCGCCGAGTCGGGGCTGGCCCCGGCGCAACTGACCTTGGCGATCCTGTACACCACCGGCGTTGGGGTGTCGCAAGACGACCGGCAAGCGCTGCAATGGTTTCGGGAAGCGGCAAAAGCCGGTACTGCCGAGGCGGAATTCAATGTCGGCGCTCTGTACGCGACTGGCCGGGGGACGCCGCGCGACCTGACCCAGGCGGCTGGCTGGTATCGCAAGGCGGCGGAGCGAGGTTTGCCAGCGGCGCAATTGGCGCTGGGTCTGCTCTATGCTGAAGGTCAGGGCGGTTTGCCCAAAGACGAAGCGAAGGCGCTGGAATGGTATCGCAAGGCCGCCGATCAGGGCTGGCCGCTGGCGCAGGTGTTGCTGGGAGTGCGTTACGCCACCGGGCGTGGAGTATCCCGCGATGACCGGGAGGCATTTATCCAGTTCGAGAAAGCCGCCAACGAGGGCTTGCCGCTGGCGCAATATGGGCTGGGAATGCTGTACAACAACGGCCAGGGCGTCATCCCGGATGGGATCAGGGCGCATCAATGGCTGGATCTGGCGGCGGCGAGCGGTTACGCGGGGGCAAAGCCGGCGCTGGCGGCGGTCGCCGCTCAGTTGACCGAAGATGAACGAAAGCAGGCCCAACAACTGGCGAATCAGTGGCGCTCAGCGCATCCGGGCAGCGCCAAACTTAACTAACGGCAACCTTGGAGCCGGTATCAGTGACTCTTGCGGTTGGGGTCGAGCAGATGCTGGCCCAGTTCGCCGATAAAGTCCTCCAGCCGCACCGATTCGCTTTGCAGGCGTTCGTTCATCTGGCGCAGGGCATTGGCGAGCCGGTAGGTACGGAACAGCAAATTTTCCATGTCGTCGGTTTGCCAGAGATTTTCCGAATGGATCTCCGGCCCGCCGTCACTCAGCACCACCGCGCACCAGTCGGGAATCCGGTACATCAACACCGATTCGCGGTCGCTGGCCAGACAGAGGGTGACGCCAATATCGTACTTGCGCAGTACGCCCACGACTTCATCGAGGCAGCGCTGCATTTCCGGACTGGGCTGTTCGCTGGTTGGCGGAAGGTCGTTTTCGCCCGGAAGCGCCAGTTCTTCGTCTAATCGGCTCATGGCGGTTGTCTCCTGTGATCCGGGTCGATGGCGGGATGAGATGCAAACCAAAACCGGCTGGAAAGCATAAGGCAATCGCCGGCGGTTCGCCAGTCAGAGCCGGGTTCGTCATTCCGGCATGGATGCCGGAATCCAGTCACAAGGATGTGAAGGCTCGGCGCGGCAACCACTGCTTGCATGGCTCGATCTTTCTATATCAAGGAGTCAAAACCGTTTGCCCTCAAGCCTGTTTAAACTGCTATTGGCGCTGATTCTGCTTAATTCGACGCTCACCTTCCAGAACTACTGGCCGACGATCGGGGTGCGCTGGACGCTGGAAGGATCGCTGGATCTGCTCGGCTTGCTGCTGGCGCTGGCTTTGCTGATCGCCTGGCGGGGTCCGCCGGGCCGGGCGATGCGGTGGGCGATTCTTGGCATTTACTTCATCCTCGTGCTGGGACGCTATGTCGATGTCACCGCGCCGGCGCTGATGGGTCGCGCCGTCCATCTCTACTGGGACAGCCAGCATTTGCCGAATGTGCTGGCGATGTTTACCGCCCGGTTGAGCTATGGCGCATTGCTGCTGGGTGGACTGGCGCTGCTGGCGCTGTTCGTCACCCTGATCGCGTTGTTGCGCTGGGCGCTGAACACGGTGTTGGCGGCGCTGGCCCGGCCCGTGGAGCGCCGGGTGATCAGCGCCCTGGCGGCGGCGCTGCTGATCCTGTACGCCGCCGGTCGGTGGAGTCTGCGCCTGCCGACCGAACACGGTTTCGCCTTGCCGGTCAGCGCCATGCTGGTCGAACAGACCCGGCTGACCCTGAACGCAACCCTGTTTAGCCGTCATGACCGCTTCCAGTCCGAGCCACTGTTGCCGGAATCAGACCTGGGTCGGTTACAACGCGGCGATCTGTTCGTGATCTTTTTTGAATCCTACGGAGCGCTGACCTTTGATGATCCGCGCTTCGCTAAACCGTTGGCCGCCGATTTTGCCACCATGGAACGTGAATTGAACGCCGCCGGCTGGCAGGTCGCCTCGGCGCGGGCCGAATCCAGCACCTTCGGCGGCGGGTCGTGGCTGGCGCATTCCAGCCTGCTGTCCGGGGTGAAAATCGCCGATCAGGGCGATTATCAGACACTGTTGACCACGGATCGGCCCACCCTGGCTCACCGGTTCGCCGCCGCCGGCTATCGCCCGATCGCGGTGGTGCCGGGCCTGAAATTTCCGTGGCCGGAGGGGCAGTTCTACGACTTTGCCCAGATCTATCAGCCGGAGCAGTTGGCCTATCACGGCCCGGCCTATGGCTGGTGGGCGATTCCCGACCAGTACAGCCTGTACCGGATTCACCGCAGCGAAGTGGAACCGGCCAACCGGGCACCACTGTTGGTTTTTTTTCCGACCATCAGCAGCCATATTCCGTTTGCGCCGCTGCCGCCCTATGAGCCGGATTGGCGCAGTTTCGATGCGCTTGCTGATGACTCCGCTACCACCGTGATTCCCGAGGAGCCGCTGGCCGGCGCGGAACTGGCGGCGGCCTATCTGCGCAGCGTCCGCTACAACCTGGCGGTTCTCAGCGGCTATCTGCGCCAGTACGCGCCGCCGGAGGCGCTGGTGCTGGCGCTGGGCGATCATCAGCCCCCGGCGGTGGTCGGCGGGCGGAATTTACCCTGGCAGGTGCCGGTGCATCTGTTCTCCCGCGATCCGGCGCTGCTGGCCCGATTCACGGCGGCGGGATTTCAGCCGGGGATACAGCCGGGACCGACGGCGCTGGGTGGGATCGAGCGGCTGGGGCCGGTGTTGCTGGACACGCTGGATAGCCGTTGATCTTGGGTCAATTTTAAGACTTTTGCTTTCCGTTATTCCCGCGCAAGCGAGAATGACGGAAAGCTGTTGAGAATGGGTATCCGTTCTATCCCCGCTCCCAGGCAAACCCGGACAGGTTGCGTTCCTTGGGGCTGAAGTCGATGCCGATCAGCGTTACCGGCTGGCCCGCGTAGCGTTGGAAATAACCCTGGGTTTTGATCTGCTCCAGCCAATTCGCTTTCGGTATAACCGCAGACGGTTGCCGTGCGATGATCAAGGGTCATGTCTTTTAAATTATTGAGATCAGAGATTGCGCAAGCCTTCGCGCATCACCCGCGCCGACTCGGGCGTTTGCAGATTGTCGAGAATCGGCTTGTCATATTCGTCCACCAACAGCGCCACTGGTTGGCCGGTAGCCTGATTCAGGCGCAGAGCCAGCTCCTCAAAGCGGCTGGGAATATCCGTCCGATGCAGGGCCAGGCCATAACGGGCGGCCTGTTCATCCAGTTGTGCGGTGGTTCGCTGATCCAGTTCCATTCGGGACCGCAAAACGCCCGGACTAAAATCAAAGCGCAGCACCGGGTACTGCCGGCTCCAGTCCCAATGCTGTTCCAGATAAAGGCCCTCGAACAGTTCCCGACTGCCGGCGAACGCCTCAGCTAAGGTATCGACCAGCAGGCTTTTACCGAACCGCCGGGGCCGGGCCAGGAAGTAATACTTCCCCTGTTCGACCAGGCGGGCGATGTGTGGAGTTTTATCAACATAGACATAGCCCTGGGTGCGCATTTCGCGCAGGTTTTGCAGACCAATCGGGAGTTTTTTCATCGTGATTTTCGCGTTTTTCGGAGTCTCGGACGTTCTTCCGGCAACAGGGAAGTGAGCGTCTGATAGCGTTCAAACAGAAACGCCACTCGTTCCGCTTCATTGGCGAAGCCGATTTGACGGTATGCGGCATCTACCGCCCGGTCGAGCGCCCGATGCGCCTTGAGCAATTCCGGCGGCATGGTCAACGGATCGTAGAGATCGGCCAGTGTGGCCTTGGGAAAGCGGGTGCGAGCGTCGAGAATGGTCTGGGCGGCAGTTTCGATCCCCGCTCCACCCGGACGTTCCGGCCACGGAAAGTTGTTGTAGACGATGCCGGCGGAATAGCGGTAGCGACTTTCCAAACGCCCGCACACTGCCCGCACCCAGGCCATGTGCATGGTCGATGAGAGTATGCCGAAGTGGTAGAGCGTGGCGTGGGGAATGATCTTGACCAGATTGCTGCACAGGGTATCTGGCGACAAAAAGCCAATCGGGATGTAAAACCGCCGCTCCGACGAGACTTCGGGAATCACCAGATAGGTCGAATCCGGCTGATTCTCAACATGAAACCGGGTCGGCGCTTCGGCCAGTTTGCGGGTCGGCGCGGAAGGACTCGCCAACCGAACTTGCCGCACCGCCTCTACCCGCTTCAGCGCCTCCGGCATTTTCCGCAACTGCTCCGGCGGACACGGCCCCAGCCATAAACACCAGCGTTCGTAGCCATTCAGAAACTCATCCGCCCCCAGCCAGCGCCGAAACCATGGTTCCGCCTGCGGTTCCTTCGCCAGAAACGCCGCTTTCTCTTCCCCCGTGAACAGGTAATGCCCGCCGTCAATCGGCTTGTTGCCAATCCCAATCTCCGGCACGGCGCAAATCGGCTGTTGCCGGTTGACCAGCGCCACACTCGGCGCATCGACCAGATAGGGATTGATCTGACGGGCCGGGATCGCCTGCGGTTCCGCTTTCGGCGTGGCGTAGTCAAACAGCCACTTGGCCGGGTCATCCTGAAGTGCAAAGCCGACGATCACGCAATGCACCGCTGCCTGCCCGCGCGCCTCGGAAGTCCATTGGAAGGTGCGATGAGCGAAATTGATCCGCGCCCCGCGTTGGAACAGGTCGGGCCACAACACCCCGGCCTGTTCGCCCTGGGTGATGGAATTGGTCGAGACAAAGGCTGCGCGAATCGCCGGATTCCCGGCCAGGTAATCGACCGCTTTCCGATACCAGCAGGCCACATAATCCAGCAGGCCGGCGTTGCGGGTTCCGGCAAAGATCGCGGCAACTTCGGCCCGCTGGGTCGGATTCATGAACTTCGCGCCGACAAACGGCGGATTGCCGACGATGACGGTTAAATCCGCTGGTTTCACGATTGCTCGCCAGTCCAGGGTCAGGGCGTTGCCGTGGATAATCTGCGGCGCTTTTACCAGCGGCAGGCGGACGAAGTATTGGCCGAATTCCTCCGATACCCGCAGATTCATCTGATGATCGGTCAGCCACAGCGCCACCTGGGCGATCTGCGCCGGGAACTCTTCCAACTCAATGCCGTAGCACTGATCCACATCGACGCCGACGATCTGGCTGACATCGAGGAAATCGCTGGCGCGGGCCTGATGCAGTTCCCGCAGCGTCTCCAGCTCCAGCAACCGCAATTCCCGATAAGCCACCACCAGAAAATTGCCGCAGCCGCAGGCCGGGTCCAGCGCCCGCACCGTCGCCAGCTTGCGTTGAAACTCCAGCAACCGCCGGGGATTACGCCGCGCCTGGGCAAACTCGGCCCGTAGCCGGTCGAGAAACAGCGGTTGCAGCGCCTTGAGGATGTGCTGCTCACTGGTGTAATGCGCCCCCAGATGCCGGCGGGCCGGCGCATCCATGATCGATTGAAACAGCGAGCCGAAAATCGCCGGGGAAATCCGGCTCCAGTCCAAGGCGCAGGCGTCTAAAACCCGTTCCCGCAGGCCCCGATCAAAGGATGCCATCGGCAACAGCTCGGCAAACAGCCGGCCATTGACGTAAGGAAACGCCGCCAGTTGCTCATCCAGATTCCGCAAGCGCCGCTCGGGCGGGGTGTTCAAAATCTGGAACAGGTGCGCCAGGTGCGGCCCCAGATCCGAGCCATCCTCCGCCGTCCGCAACTCAAGGTCATCCTGAAACTGCCGGCGCTCGAAAATCGCAGTGTTCTCGGCGAACAGGCAGAACAGCAGCCGCACCAGCAACACCTCCAGCGGATGGCCATCATAACCGGCCGCTTTCAGCCCATCATGCAGCCGACCCAGCCGCTCCGCCGCCGCGATATTGACCGGGTCCTGCTGGCCGAAACTGCGGGTCTGATACCCCGCCATGAAGCCAAACAACTGGACCTGCTGAACCAGATCCGCCAGCGGAAATTCATGGGTCTGGGACTCGTCCAGATCGTAGAGTCGGAACCGGGCGAAATCCGACACCAGCACATAGCGCGGCAAATCCCGCTCTTTCAGTCCCGGAAAATAGTCCAGCGCCTGCTGCATGGCCCGGTCGAGGTCCTTGCCCCGCGACTTGTGTTCGACCAGCAACACGCCTCGCCAGAGCAGGTCGATAAACCCGCCCCGGCCATCAGCCTTTTTCACTGGAGCTTCAAACGACGCCACCCGTCGCCGCGTCACCCCGAAAATGTGGAAGAAGTCATCCCAGAAGGTCTTGGCTTCGCCATCCTCCGAGGTCTCCCCGGCATACTCGCGGGAAAACGCCAGGGCGCGGTCTTTAATCTCATTCCAGGACAGGGGCATGGCGGATAATCCTGATCAATCCTCGGCGGGTTCCCACAACGCGCCCAGCTCCAGCCCGATCTCCTGAAACGGCTCGACGCTGACGATCGCCTGATCCTGAAACTGCCCGATGACCGTCCAAATTGCTGCTTTCATAACTGTGGACAGGGAGCCTCCGGTTTTTTGAATCAGGGTGATCAGGGATTGAAAAATTGCGATATTGAGGTCAACAAACTTCTTAGGCGACTTCGGACCAAGAAAATACCAGACCAATAACGCCCTGACTTGGCTTTCCGTTATTCCCGCGCAGGTGGGAATCCAGTCAGCCGCTGAAAAGCTGGATACCCGCTTTCGCGGGTATGACGAACCAGGAAATCATCGAGCTATTTGCGGATCATCTTTTCAGAAAACCGTTCGGCGCGGTCCACGGGTTAAGGATCGGTACGCCAGTCGGCGCAAAGTCAGCCACATTCCGGGTCACGATGATCAGGTCATGAACCAGCGCAGTCGCCGCCATCAGGGCGTCTCGATCCGAGCGGCGGTCAGGGACATGCAGCCTGGCACAGCGCTGCGCTACCGCCGTATCGACGGCAAGAATGCGTTCGGAAAATGCCGGTAAAACCTGATGATCCAGCCAGGAGCGCAGCAGCGCCCCCTGAGAGGGATCGCGCCGCTCGATCAGCAGAATGCCGGTTTCCAGTTCCAGAATGGTGATAGCGGAGAGAAACAGGTCCAGGGCGGAAACGCGCTCAGCCCAAAGCCTGACGTTTGGGTCTGCTTTGCCGGTTTTAGCCTTGCGCAGTTCGGAAACGACGTTGGTATCCAGCAAATACATCAGGAGAGATCCGCCAGCCGGTGCCACTCGCCCTGTAAACGGGGGGCTTCGAACTCCAGGTCAACGTCAGCAGGCATGGCGAGCCGCTCGACGATGCTGGTCTGATCACCGGTGATTCGCTGGTACTCCTCGATGGTCAACAGCACATGTGCAGGCCGACCCCGATCAGTGATGAACACTGGACCATTTCTGGCGGCTTTTTTTGCCCTGCCGGCATCCTGGTTAAATTCCCGGCTGGAAAGTTTGGTGATCGTCATTTTGCGGCTCCCCACCCTATAATGTATGGTACGTTACTACAATAAGGGATTGGTTTTCAGCCTTTCGCCAGGTCCGATAGCCGTTGATCCCCGGTTGACTCATGAAGGCGCTGATTCCCGACCGGCATGGCGCGCCAGCCAGACGGTATCGACCGCAAATGACCCGATCAGGGCGACCAGAGCGCCAGCGGCCAGCAGCGTCGGCCACGGTGGAACCAGCGGCGGAATCAGGCAGATCGCCAAGGCCACGGTCTGAATGACGCACACGGTTTGCCGACGACGGCGCGGCGGCAGAGGCCGGTTCAGCCAGGGCAAAATCTGGCCGAGGGCGACAAAGCCATAACGCAGTCCACCCGACAGCAGCACCCAACTCCCGGCCTTGCCGGATTGCCAGACCAGCGCGGCCAGGGTCAGAATGAAAAAGGCGTCAATTTCCAGATCAAACCGCGCCCCGAACTTGCTTTCCCAACCGCCGCGCCGCGCCAGCCAGCCGTCCACTCCATCGAGCAGCAGCGCCAAGCCAGCCAGCGCCGCCAGTAGCCAAGCCAATCCCGGTTCCGGAACGGCTCTGCCCACCAGCCCGGCCAACAGCGCCCCGATTCCGGCCCGCAGCAGGGTAACGCGATTGGCCGGACCGAACCGGGTCAGCGGCTGGTGGTGCGGCAGGAACGGACTCAGCGCCAGCAGCAAGCCGCAGAAGACCGCCAGAACCTGAGCAACATAGCCGGCGGGCAATTGAAAAATCCCGGCGATCCCGGCGGCGACTCCAGCGATCAGCAGCAGCGCGGCCCCCACGTTGCGCAAGGCGCTGACCATTAACGGTGGGAGCGAAGAAATGGCAAGAAGCATGGCGATAATCCGATTCGGCAACAGGAGGGATCGTTAATGGTAGATGCTGAGTTGACAACGCGGGCCTTCTGGCTGATCGCGCCCGGTCAGGGCGAACTTCGTAGCGAGCGGTTAACGCCGCCCGGCCCCGGCGAGGTGCTGATCCGGACGCTGTATACCGCGATCAGTCGCGGCACCGAAAGCCGGGTATTTCGCGGCGAAGTGCCGCCCAGCCAGTATCAGGCCATGCGCGCCCCCTTCCAGCAGGGCGAATTTCCCGCGCCGGTCAAGTACGGCTATTGCAGTGTCGGCATCGTCGAAGCCGGCCCGGAACCCTGGCGGGGACAAATCGGGTTCTGCCTCTATCCGCATCAGGATCGCTATGTGGTTCCGGCCACGGCAATCACCTTGGTTCCCGCCGCCGTGCCGCCGGGTCGGGCGGTGCTGGCCGCCAATCTGGAAACCGCGCTGAATGTCTTGTGGGACGCCACGCCCCGGTTGGGCGACCGGATTACGGTGATCGGAGCCGGCGTGGTTGGGTGCCTGATCGCCTGGCTGGCGGGAAAACTGCCGGGTTGTCGGGTGCAACTGCTGGATGTGGATGCAGGCAAAGCGGCGATTGCGACCCGACTGGGCGTTGACTTCGCCGCGCCAGAGCAGGCGCAAGACGGTCAGGATGTGCTGATTCACGCCAGCGGTTCGCCTGCCGGACTGGCGTTAGCGTTGAGTCTGGCTGGGTTTGAAGCGACGGTGATCGAAGCAAGCTGGTTCGGAACCCAGCCGGTGAGTTTGCCGCTGGGCGCGGATTTTCACGCCCAGCGGCTGTGCATTCGCAGTTCACAGGTGGGGCAGATCGCGACTGCACAACGCAGCCGCTGGAACTATCAGCGGCGGATGGCCACGGTAATGGACTTGCTGAATGATCCGGCGCTGGATGCGCTGATCAGCGGCGAAAGCCGGTTTGCCGATCTGCCAACGGTGATGGCCGAACTGAGCCGGGATGCACCCGGCGTTCTTTGCCACAGGATCAGCTATGGGAATTCGGGTTGAGTGGCGATGGGACTTTCGCTTGCCGTCATACCCGCGTCTGCGAGAATCCAGTCAGTGGCTGAAAAGACTGGATACCCGCATTCGCGGGTATGACGAATTAAAAGACTACCGGCGAAAGTCCCGGGTTGAAACCTCAGCTTTCAATCGCGATCCGGCGAGGTTGCGCTGCTTCCCGTTTCGGCACCAGCAATTCCAGTACGCCATCCCGGCATTTGGCGGAGACTTTCTCTGCATCCACCGCATCCGGCAGCGAGAACCGCCGCAGGAACGAACCGCGCACCCGCTCGACCCGCCGATATTTATCAGTTTCCTCCTTTTGCTCAATCGAGCGCTGGCCTTTCAGGGTCAATACGCCGTTCTCCAGCGAAATATCGATATCCTTAACCTCGACGCCCGGCAGGTCGGCGTGGATGATGAACTGGTTGGCTTCTTCCTTAATGTCCACCGCCGGCGCCCAATCCGCCAGCGCATGGCCGGTTTCTTCATCGCCGAACCGGTTGGTGTCAAACAGCCGGTTGACTTCCCGCTGCAACTGGTTCAACAGATTGAAAGGTTCATAACGCATCAGTGTCATGATGGCATCTCCTCGTGGTTTGGATTTCGGCGTTCAGTGAACGCCCCTAGATGACTACTTAATTGGGGCCGCTCTCCTGATTTTCAAGTCCCCCGCCCAGGTTTTTTTGAGCTAAGCTACTAAAAGCCTTGACCTTCCCCCCACCGCCGGAACCCATCCATGACCGCTGCTTCCGTCTTTATCTGTCATGCGTTCACTGAGGACGCCTTCGCCCGGGATTTGGCGGTTGCGCTGGAAACCTTCCGGCTTAGCGTCTGGCGCGATCAGCGCAAGTTGCGCGGTAGCGAGCGGCTCACCACCGACGTGCGCTGGGCGATTGAACAGGCGCGACAAGTGATCGTGGTGGTCGGCCTCAATACCGGCGATCCGGCCTGGTTGCGCCGGGAAATCGAAGTGGCCCAGGATGTGGAGCGGCGTCAGGCTAATAGCTATCGGGTGATCCCGCTGTTGTTGCCGGGCGTCGATCATGCGACGCTGGTGGCCTGGTTCTCTGCGCCGCCCCGGGTCGCCCCGATCCGGCTGACCGATGGCGGTCTGGGGGCAGCCTTGCCGAAGCTGCTGACCGCTTTGGGTGAATCGCTGCCCACCGAATCAGCTTCCGAGCGCAACCCGCCGCCCTTGGCCAACCTGACGCTGACCTTTAGCCCTGAAGCCGCGACGTCAGTCGGGCGTTGGCGGATGACCACCCGCCTGAATCGTGGCCCCGGAACCAAGCCGACCGCTGAAATCACGACCGTGATTGGGCCATTGCCCCCGCCGCCCGCCGCCCGGATTCTGCGCGGTTACTGGCTGGATCTGCCGCTTTGGCCAACCGATGCAGTCCGGCGGGTCGTCCGCCAAACCGATGCCTGGCTGGCCGCCTGGGGCCAGAATCTGCACCGAATCACGCTCGGCGCGCCCGACTCACAGGGTTTGATCGCCACCTGGCGCGATGCGCCCGGCGAACAGCGCTTGACGGTGCAGGCTGAAGCCGCGTCTCCTGCACTCGACCTGTTCGCGCTGCCCTGGGAACTCCTGCACGATGGCGCCGGTTTCCTGAGTCATGGCAAACAGCCGATTCAAATCCAGCGCCGGCTGCCTGGCGGTGGCGACCCCTTTCCGCCCGCGCCGCCGCCCTTGCGCATCCTGACTATCAGCCCGCGTCCCGATACCGAACCCACCGGTCATGCTGACTACCGACGCAGCGCCTTGCCGCTGGCCGAGGCGCTGGGCGTACTCGGCGAACTGGTGGAATTCACCGCGCTGACTCCTCCCAGCCTCGCAGCGCTGGAAAAACGGTTGAATGACGCCTGGGCGGCGGGTCGGCCCTTCACGGCGCTGCATCTGGATGGCTACCTGTGCGCCGATTCTGACGGCGATGGCCTCCGTTTTGGGTTTGAGGCGGTCAGCAACGCGCTGGCGCCGACCTGCCGCGATGCCCACTTTGTAGCCGGGTCAGCGCTGGTGGCGCTGCTGGCCACCTATCACCTCCATCTGGTTGCGATCATCTGCGCCGGGAGCATCGCGGTCCGTCTGGCCGCCCTGCTGCTGAACGCCGGAATCGCGGCGGTGCTGACGATTCACCCCGATGCGCCGGCGGAAACCTTGCGCCGGTTTTGGAATGCCTTCTACGAAGAACTGTTGCGGGGCGTCCGGATCGGCCAAGCGCTGTTCGTCGGACAACGCCGGCTAACCAGCGACAGCTACCGGATGCCAGGCCTGGGCGGTGGCGGGGTCCACCTGCAGGACGAGTTCATCAGTGCGCTGTATCTGGGTGAGCGCGATCCCCGGCTGATGCTGCGCCCGCCGCTGGAACTGTGGCGTCGGTTGAGCAATCAGCCGCGAGCCAGTTCGCTGGGCCTGCTCCCCGAAGCTCCCGCCACCGGCTTCATCGGGCGCAGTCGTGATCTGCTCAGACTGGAACGACTGCTTGAAGATCGGACCACCGTCTTTCTGCAGGGCGGCGGCGGCAGTGGCAAAACCACCGCCGCCGCCGCCCTGGCGAGGTGGCTGGAGAGCAACCGGCGTTTCCGCCGGATTGCGTATGTCCATGCCGGCGATGCCGGGGAACTGACTCCGCTGCTGGGGATCCTGGGTCGGCAGTTGCTTCCTGATGGTGGCCACTGGTCGGTGGAGCGTTATCCGACCGTCTGGCAGGCGCTGGACGATCTGCGCCAGACCCTGCGCGCCCAGCCGGCGCTGATCGTGCTGGATCAGTTGGAGCAATGGCCGGCGGAACACGAGGAATTGTTCGATCAGTTCTGGAAACAATGGCTGGATGACTGGCCGGGGTTGCGGTTGTTGGGACTGGGGCGACTGGGACCGCCTGCCTTCGCCCGGCCCTGGACCGAAATGAAACTGGGTCCCCTCGATGAAAATGATGCAATAGCCCTGCTCAAGCAAACCCTGTTAGCCACCCACGAAGCGCCGCCTGCCGCTGATAGTGGGGATGGTTTTCAACTCTTATGCGAACTGGCGGATCTGGCCGGGGGTCATCCCGGGGCGCTCCGCCGACTGGCCCATGAAATGGGCGCGCGCGGGGTCAAGGCGACCTTGGCGCTGGTGCGGCCATTGCACAGCGAACTGCTGTCCCGGCACGGTGATGATTCGCAATGGCCGTTGTACCTTCGGTTGGAACTGCTCTTGCGCCGGTTGCCTGACCATGATCGGGAACGCCTGGCAGTGCTGGCGTTTTTCCGGCAGGGAGTCAACCGGCTCGCTTTGAGCTATGCCCTGGCGCTGGAACCATCGGCGATCAATGCGCTGGTTGATCGGCTGATCGGACTAGGCCTGGTCGAGGACCGAGGTTATGGCCACCTGCGTTTCGATCCGGCGCTGGCCCATCATCTGGCCAAGGGGCTGGAGCCAGACCAACAGGCGGTTTGGCTGGACCGCTGGCGCGCCGGCATGATCCAGCTTCTGGCGGTCGTCTACCCCCAGTATTTCAAGGATGGCGCCCGGACCAGCCGGTTGCTGCGGCTGGAATTGCCGAACCTGCTGGCGCTGCTGCGCGACAGCCAGCAAAACGCCACTGCGGAGGCGCGGGCCCGGCTGGCGGGACAACTGGAGCAGTTACTCGCCGGACTGGGCGTTCCCGCTGCGCTGGTGGAAGTGGTCGCCGCCCGTGAACGGGCTGGACTGGCCTTGCAGGACTGGAATCGCGCCCGGTTTGAAAACGAACGGCTGCGGATCGAACGGTTGCGCGAGGCTGGATCGCTGGAGGATGCGCTGCAATCCGCCCGGCAATTGCAGCGCCGCTGTCAGGTGGCGGAGGTCGATGCTTATCCCGGCGCAGCCTATGATCTGGCCCGGGCCGGGTTTGATCTGGGCAAATTGCTGAAACTGGCCGGTGCGGCTGAACCAGCGGCGCGGGAACTGGAGGCGGCCCGGCAGCAGTTCCAGACCTTGGCCGATGCCGGCAATGCCAGCGCCGGGCGGATGGCTGCGGTGGCCGGGGCTGAAATCGGCGATTGTCTGAGCTATCTGCGGCGGTTGCAGGAAGCAGCGGCGGCTTATGAAACGGCGCTGGCTCAGACCGATCCCAATGCGGTCAGTCCGGCCATCGCCGCCAACAAAATGCAGCTGGGGCTGGTGCGACAGCGGCAGGGTTGCTACGCCGAAGCGGCGCTGTTGTATGAAGCGGCCCGGCAAGCGTTTGAAAAACTGGGCGAACCGGAAGGCGCGGCCCAGGCCTGGCGGCAACTGGGCGTAGCCCGCAAGCTGGGCGGGCAAATGGAAATGGCGCTGAATGCCGCCCAGCAGGCGCTATACCTGTACGAACAGCAGCGCAACCGCGCCGGAGTCGCTGAAGTGCTGGGTGAACTCGCCCACTTGCATCAGGTGCTGAATCAACTTGAAGAATCGGTGCTGGCTTACCGGCGCATGGCCGAGATCTATCAGCAACTGGGCGATGGGCGCGGCGAGGAGACCAGCCGCAACCGCCTGGCTAACGTGCTGATTCAATTGCGGCGGCCTGACGAAGCCCGGCAGGAGTTGTACCGGGCCAGCGAGTGCAACCTGCCGGAAAGCCCTACCGCCCGCAACTGGGCGATCCGGCGCGGTCTGCGTGATGTGAGCCAGACGGTGCAAAATCCCAGCGTCACCGATCAGGCTCGACAGCAGGCGATTCAAAAGTATCTGGCTTATCGACGGGTGGGCGGCGAGAACGCAAATGCCGGAGCCAAGTTGTGCACCCAGATTGGTCAGGCGATCCGGGCCGGCGATACCGAGGCGATGATCGCTAAAATGGCGCAAATCATGGCCAGTCCCAATGTTCCCGAAGATGGCAAGCTGTTGATTAAGAAACTTCAGGCGATTTTGGCGGGCGAACGCAATCTGTCACTGGCCATGGATCCCAACCTGCATTATCAATATGCGGTGGAAATTCAGTTACTGCTGGAGGACCTGGCCCGGTCTGGGTTAGGCTAGCATCTGATCGGATCGCTAATCACTCATCGCTAATTCCGGCCTTTCCGAAAACCGGCAGTAGCGGTTACGCCCGGTGTGCTTGGCCTGGTACATGGCCTGATCAGCATGACGCAGCAGAATGTCCGGTTCGGTGTGATCCAGCGGAAACAGGGTGACGCCAACGCTGGCGGATATGCTGACCGGTAATAACCCGTCGCCAAGGGCATACGGTTCCGCTATCGCCGCCAGCAGGCGGTGCAACGCCCGCTCCCCTTCCGCAACATCGCTTAACCCGCCGAGCAACAGCACGAATTCATCGCCGCCCATCCGCGCTACCGTGTCGCCCTCGCGCAGGCACTGTTGCAGTCGTCCGGCCACGGCGGCCAGCAACCGGTCGCCGACCTCGTGACCGAGCGTGTCATTGATCGGCTTGAAGCCATCCAGATCCAGATAGCAAATCGCCAGCAGCCGATCCTCGCGCCGCGCCAGCGCCAGCGCAATCCGCAACCGATCCGCCAGCAACACCCGATTGGGCAACTGGGTCAGTGCGTCATAGTGCGCCATTTGTTCCAGACGCTGTTGCTGCTCCTTCAGCAGGGTGATGTCGGTAAACATGGCGAACGAGCCACCAAACCGGAGGTGGTCATCGCTAAGCGCGACCGCCGACACCAGTGTCCACAGTTCGCTACCATCCTTACGCCGGAACCGGCGCTCGTATCGGGCATCGCCACCCTGTTGTCGGATGCGCATTTTTTCCCGGTGGTCCGCCAAGTCTGCTTCAAACAGGAACGCGGTCACTGGCTGGCCCAGTATCTCGTCCATCGTATAGCCCAGCAGCGCCGCCATCCGTGGGTTGATGAAAGTAGTCAGATAATCCTCGTCCATCGCCCAGATGCCTTCATTGGCGGTCTCAACGATCCGGCGATAACGCGCCTCGCTCTGCCGTAGCGCTTCCTCAGCCTGCTTGCGCTCGGCAATGTCCCAGGCCAGATCAGCCAGAGTCGCCACGGTGTCAATGTCCTGCTCGCCATAGTCATACGGGCGGTTGCCGACCCCAAGAACCGCGACGATGCGCTCGCCTCGGAATACAGGAATCACCAGTTCACGGATCACTGTGGCATGTCCAGGCGGCAAATCCCGGCGCTGTGGCAGAGCGACATAATCGTTGTGAATGATCGGGCGGCGTTCGCGCACACAGTCTGCCCAGACTCCGGCTTCCTCCAGGTCGTAATGCCGGCTTTTGCCCACGGCTTTGCAAAATAGCTGCACGGTCTGGGTGGACCAGGCTTGGAGATGCAGGGTCTGCTGATCGGCTTCGAGAAAGTGATAGAAGCCGATGGGACTGTCGGTCAGGATGCCGGCTTCGTCCAAAGTCGCCTGGAGCAATTCCTCCAGCGAGTGGGTCGCGGCAAACTGGATGAGCCGCAGTCGGGCCTGTATCAAATCCGTCATCTGCTTGCGATCGGTGATGTCGCGGGCGGCGGCGAATACTCCGATGATTTCGCCGCTTTCGTCCCGGCAGACCGCAGCGTTGTACAACACCGGCGTTACCCGCCCTTCACGGTGGCGAATCGCCAGTTCGTAATCATGCACCTCGCCTTGGGCAAAAGTCTGTTGGCATCCGGCCCGCGCTCGCTCTGGATCAGTAAAGTACGCGGAGAAATCGGCTCCCACCAGTTCTTCACGCGGATAACCGGTCACTTGCTCGGTCGCAGCATTGACATCGCTGAACCGCTCGTCCGGATCGATGACCATCAGCGAATCCAGGCTGGCTTCCAGTAAATTACGGTTGTAGAGATTAGCCATCCAGAGCGCCTCTTCCACTTGCCGGCGTTCGGTGATGTCTACGCTGAAAACCACGACCCGGCTGACCTTGCCCCGCTCATCCACCACCGGATAAATGGAGTTGTCAATAAGTTGGCCCTCGCGCATATCCTCGAACTGGATCGGCTCGGCGGTTTCAAACATCGCTTCAATCTGTTGCCGACGGGATGACGCCAGATCGGAGAGAATCAGCGCATAGGCATTGGCTCCCAGCATGGCTGAAACGGGATGCCCCAGGCGCCGCGTCATGGTTTCGTTGACGCCGAGTATGGTTCCATCGCGATCCATTAAAAACGCCGATTCCGGCAGGGCGTTTAGAATCGCGGTCATCGAGTCGGTGCTGTTTCGGAAGGCTTGTTCAGTCTGCCGCCGACCCTGTTCCAGATGCATCGCGTGGAGGATGCCGGCGCAAGTGCTTAGAAACGGCTCCAGCCAGTCGGCCAGTTCGTCATCGTAGCCGCCTGGACGGTTGGCGACGCCCGCCACGCCAATCAGTTCGCTGCCGAAGTAGATGGGCATTCCCAGATAGTTATACAGCGGCGGATGATCGGGCGGCAGTCCGCCGGAACGTGGATCGTGCAGCGCATCGTTGGCAATGACCCGCTTTCCGGTGGTGACCGGTGCGTCCGCCAGGTTGTTCAGATTGCGGAATTCCAGGTTGCGGGCCACCAGATTGGCGTACAACTGCCGCGAAGACTCATTCCAGGAAATATCGGAAAGGGCGGGACTGAGTTTGTAAGTCCCTTTTTCATCCCGGAGCACTTCGTCCAGAAAGCCGAATTCGCTATCGGTAATGCTGACCAGGACGTTCAGCAGTTCTTTAAAAACCTGTTGGGAATCAGCTTCGCTCAGGTAAAGCGCCTGCACCCTGCGCACTGCTTTCAGCAAGCCCGTCGTTCGCTGCAAATCGGCCTCAGTTTGTTTACGCTGGGTAATGTCGCGGTTGCTGACGCGGCGTCCCCGGTAACTTCCTTCCTCAAAGACCGGCAGACAGCGATGGCTCATCCAGCGAGTTTCGCCTTGCCGAGTGATGATGCGGAAATCGAAATTGGCTGAGGCTTCATCAATGGGTTGGGAATAAAAACCGAAGTGTTCAACAACAGCGGGGCGATCTTCGGGATGGACAATACCCTGCAACAAACCGGGATCGGCGATGAACTCGTCAGGGCGGTAACCGGTGATCAGTTCGCAGGCCGGGGAGACATAGAGCAGGCGACCGTGGTCGATCCAGTATTCCCAGTCATAGGTGAAATCGGCCACCATGCGGTATTTGGCTTCGCTGTCTCGCAGCAGCGCCTCAATGTGCGCCCGCTTCTGATCCTGGTGTCGAAAATAGCGAACAGCGCCGACCAAACCCATCAGACCCAAGACCCAGATCAAGCCATGCGCCAGCGACCAGGGTATCCCGCCCAGAGGGGAGAACAGCGACGTCGCGATCAGCACGCTCCATAATACGGCGGCTCCGACCAGCCATCGTCTGAGGCCCATCGGGTTATCTTTATTGCCATTGATCAAAGGCTGCATCGATCTGGCCCTCGTTTCTGGTTCCCATGCGACACACGGAATACCGTAATCGGCAGCCCATACCTTAAATGCGGCGCTGCGCTTAACTCATTGAGCGTTAAGCATGGTTAATTTCGGCTCAAAAATCAACCTTATGTTATGTATTAACAACAATACCGCTTCCCCTGGATCGGCGATCCGGAGGAAGTCGACAGAAAACGGAGTGGCGGGGCATTCAGGCGCTGGTGCGACCGGCGGGTTCATCGGCAGCAACCGGGAACGCCAACCGGGTCCGCAGCCGTTCCAGGCAGGTTTCAAAAGCGCGGCTGATCCGGGTAGCGTTACGGATTCGTTCCAGCTTTGGCCAGGTTGCCCGTTCGCCGGTCAGGATAAACTCGGCGATCCGTTCCGGGCGGGGGTTGGAAAAAATATCCAGCAGGTTGTTCAGCCAGGTCGGCGGCACGATGGTGATATCACCACTGTAACTCTGGTCGGCCACTGAATAAGCCTTGTCCAGCAACAACCCCAACGTATGGGAATCGACATTCTGGCGGGCCAGGTCCAGCAAGTGTTTGAGGTAAAGCTGGAAAGTGGAACTGACGATGTCCCGAGTAAACGACAGCAGTCCTTTCTCATGGGGTTTGGGATCGCCGATGAAGGGGACGATGTGCGGGTTGGTCTGACTGACGATGTAATGATTGACGTTGTGCATTCGCGCCACCCGCAGCATCGGCAAATCGCTGTTCAAGGTGCCGTCCACCCACTTGTCGCCGGGCATGTAGGGAACGGTGACGCCATTGAAATCCCGCGCCTCCAGCATCACCGCTGGAAAGACGCCGGGAATCGCACAGGAGGCCAGCGCTGCCCGGCGAATCAGCACATTTGGGGCGCTCAGATAGTTCAGCAACCGCGAGTGCTGGTGCGCCCGGGCCGGCGACACCGGAATGCTGACGATCCGCCCGGTGCGATCAAAGGCTTCCTCGAAGGTCAGGGCGCGGACGTTATGGTCGATGCAGCGCTCCAGTTGCCGGCTGTCCATCAGCGAACTGCCCTTGAGCAGACTCTTGAAGCCCAGACTGCGCCACGCCTCGACCGTAAACAGATTTGGATCAAATACCCGCGCCAGTTCGGCATCGGTATGTGTACCCAGGGTCGCCGCGACGATGGAGCCGGAACTGGAGCCGGATACGACTCGCGGCAACAGGCTTTCCGACCACAGCGCCTTGATCACGCCCAAATGGAACAGACCGAGGGTTGCGCCGCCGCTCAACATCAGCGCCGAGCGGCCAAAACTCTGGGCGGTGCGTTCAAAGAAGCGCAATTTGTCGGGCAGTGGGAATGCCGGGGTTTCGTAATCGCAGAGATAGTCGAGCGCAGCGGCGATCTCGTCGAGATAAGCGGTCAATAATCGCTTGGTCCCAAACCGGCAATACCCATAGAGCGTCGGGTTGGCGATGTTGCCGAGGTTGCCGTGCAGGCCTTCATGGAGGCAAAACACCAGTCGGGCCACTTCGCCATGCCGGCGCAATTCACGCAATTCTTCGAGGCGAGCTTGCACCAACCGGTAATCGTAATCCGGCGACGCATCCTGTTCCTGCCACTCTACCGCGCCGGTCAGCCGGTCATGTTCCTGCGCGGCTGCGCTCCAGGTGGCGTAATCGGTCGCGTGGGCCAAGGCGTCTTCGCAACGCCGCAAGGCTTTTTTATTAGAGTTCATGGGCTGGTCGTCGCAGCGGTAGAAAGTAGGACAATGCGCCAGATCGATGGTGAATACGGGCTTCACATAACAATAAATCAGTACTGAATGTCATGTTAAAACCGGCTTACTTTGGCATGATTGACTGATTTTCCCCGCGAGCGCCTCCCGCCATGACTTGTTCGTCCCCCGTCCGTTTTGTACTCCGCCATCCGTTCGTGTTCGCCCTCCAGGCGCTGCGCAAGTTTCAAACCAACCAGGGTTTGTTGCTGGCCGCAGCCATTGCCTACTACGCCCTGCTGGCGCTGGTTCCGCTAGCGATCCTGTTGCTGGTCGCTCTGTCTCAGGTGATCAATGAGGCGCAATTGATTGATTTTATTCACCGTTATCTGGAGCAGCTGGTTCCCGGCGAATCCGACCTGATTTTGAACCAGGTCGCCCAGTTTCTTGGGCAACGCCGGGTGTTGGGCTGGACGATGGTCGGAACCCTATTGTTTTTCAGTGCCGCCGCCTTTGGCGCGCTGCAAAACGCCATGACCGTCATTTTTTCCCACCGCCATGTCATCCATCAACGGAACTGGCTGATTTCGCTGCTGTTACCCTACCTGGCGGTGCTGCTGCTGGGATTCGGCCTGCTGGCGATGACCCTGCTGATCGGCTTGTTGCAAGGCGTGATTGCCGGCGAGATTCGGTGGTTCGGCTGGGCATGGTCATTGAGCGGGTTACAGGCATTCGCGCTGTACGCCGTCGGGTTATCGAGCCAGATCGCAGCGCTAACCCTGATTTATCAGGTGATGCCGGTGGGCCGGCTACCGTGGCGACATGCGCTGCTCGGTGGGGTGATTGCCGGGCTGCTGTGGGAGGGGGTGCGCACCGGGCTGGTGTGGTATCTCGCCAATCTGTCGGCGGTGAACGTGGTGTACGGATCGCTGGCCGGCGTCGTGATCGTACTGATGACCCTGGACGCCATTGGCATCATTATCCTGCTGGGAGCGCAAGCGATCGCCGAGTATGAACGGCTGCTGCCGGAGTTCGGCGCGGGAACCATACCGAGCGTCGATCACCATCCCGGAAACCAGCCACGGAATAACACGGAATAACGCGGAAAATTTTTCTTTTTCAGTGTGTTTCCGTGTTATTCCGTGGCTAATATCCTTAGGTTTAGCTGGTGTGAACACCAAAACGGGTATCATTTCGACCCACCCGGCAGCAATTCCGCCCGTCTCGCTTGGCCTGATAGAGGGCCTGATCGGCGCGCTTAAACACGCTTTGCAGCGAATCGTCCGGTTCAAAGCGGGACACGCCGCAGGAAATCGTCACCGGCACATACTCATGACTTTGGTCAGCACCCGATGCAGCGATCTGGCGGCGAATCTGCTCGGCCAGATGCAGCGCGGCGCCGGTATCAGCGCCCGGCAACAGCATTACAAATTCTTCGCCACCAAAGCGGGCGACAAAATCGGTAATCCGCAGATAACTCGCCAGTTGCTGGGCGACCTTGCGCAACACCGCATCGCCGACCGCGTGACCGTGATTATCGTTGACCTGCTTGAAGTGATCGATGTCCCAAACCAGCAGGGTCAACGGATGGCCAAACCGCTTCCAGCGCAGAAACTCCTGTTGCAACCGCTCTTCATAGGCCAGTCGGTTCGCGATGCCGGTCAGCGGGTCCCGTCGCAGGCTGGCGCTCTTTTCCGCAAGGATGCGGCTCAGGTGTTCTTTTTCCTGGTGCAGTTCGATGACCTGATTCTGTAAATCCGCAATCAACTGGTCACGGTGGTCAGCCGGCGACCACTCGCGGGCTGGCTGCGGCCGGGCAACCCGCCCTTCCTTGCCCAGCACCCGGCGAAATCTCCGCCAACTGCGAATGCCGATCTGGGTGGCCGCTACCGAACCGATCACCGCCAGCAGGGTAGCCGGGATCGTGAACGGCTCAAGCGTCTGCAACAGCCCCAGAGGTTCGGTCATCGCGCCATTCGCGACCATTGCTGAAGCGCCGCGCCAGACGCCTGCCAAGGCGAAGGTTTTCACGGACAGATCAAAAAAGCGCATCAGGTTGGTTTCCATTTTGATTGCCTTTGCCGTTATTCTTCATGGTGTGTGCAGTGATTCGCTCTCGAACCTTCAGCCTTAACCCGGCCCTCCAAAGGCTTCCGAGTCCCGCCGCTTGGAGCGCGTTGCTGGCGGCAGGATGGCAATATGGCTTTAAGCAAAACCAGTGCCATTCAATAAAGAATTTATAGATCAATCTATATCTCTATTTTAGTTCCGTCAATATATTGACTTAGAGAGAGACGCTCAAGGAATCGGGTCAATCGTCAATACATTGACGTCCCGGTCACTGTCCTTGAAACCGTACATTCTGCCAACGAGTGTCCATATTCATGCTGTCCTTGCCTGTCCGAACCGCGCTGCTAGTGTCCCAATCAACCTTAAATGACGTCAGGATGGGTAGAGCGGATAAGGCGCTTGCGCCGCATCCGCTAGCGGCCCGGTTTGGCGGATGCGCTATGCTGATCCGCCCTACTTCTGTTGGTCAATTCAGCGTAGTTGCAGCATTGATTTTCGCCATGCTCCTGTTGATGTACGCCCCGCCGCTGCTGGCGGCAGCGCCGGAAGAAGCACTCACTACCGCTGCGCCGGTGGTTTCCGGTCCAGCGATCCCCCGCCCGGCGTTCCTGCTGGATGATTTCGAGGATCTCAACGGCTGGAGCATCGCCACCTCGCCCAGCGCCCGGCTGGAAATCGCCCAGGATGCCGGACTGAACGGCCGGGCCATGCGCCTGGACTTCGAGTTTAAGGATGGCGCCGGTTATGTGGTCGCCCGCCGGGCGCTGCCGCTGCGTCTGCCGGAGAATTTCGCCTTCCGCTTCCAGATGCGCGGCGACGCTCCCCGCACCGATCTCGAATTCAAGCTGGTCGACTCCCGCCAAAGCGTCTGGTGGTTTAAACAGCGCGATTACGAATTTCCCGGCGACTGGCAGCCGACCATCATCAAGAAGCGCCACCTCAGCCTGGCCTGGGGGCCGGGCGGAACGATGGACGATGTGGTCGTCCTCGAATTGGCCTTGTCTGCCGGAACGCTGGGCAAGGGATCGGTATGGATCGATGATCTGAGCTTTGAAGAGCGCGACCCGGCCCCGGATTACACCCTGACTCCGGCAGTTCGCGCCTCGACCACGGTGGAGGGCCAGCCGCCGGAAGCAGTGCTGGATCCCGACCCCGCTACCCAGTGGCGCAGCGGTTCGCTGGCCGAGGAGCAATGGTTGCTGCTGGATTTTCTCAGGCCCCGCGAATACGGCGGCCTGGTGATTGACTGGGACGCCGAGGACTACGCCAGCGATTACCAGGCGCAGATTTCCAATGATGGCGAACGCTGGCGAACCCTCTACACGGTGCGCGAAGGCAATGGCCGGCGGGATTATCTGTATTTGCACGACGCCGAATCCCGCTATTTGCGGCTGAATCTGCAACGCAGCAGCCGGAGCCGGGGTTATGCCATGGGTCGGGTCCAGGTCCAGTCCTACGAATTTTCCGCCTCACCGAACCGGTTTTTTGAAGCGATCGCCCATGACGCGCCGCGTGGCTATTACCCGCGCTATTTCCAGGGCGAACAGGGTTACTGGACTGTGGTCGGAGCCGGTGACGGCGACAGCAAGGAGGCGCTGTTCAGTGAAGACGGCGCGCTGGAAGTCGACCGGGGCAGTTTCACCATCGAGCCGTTTCTGTTCACCGACGGCCACCTGATCACCTGGGCCGATGTGGAGCCGGCGCAAAGTCTGGCCGACGATTATTTGCCGATTCCCACCGTGCGCTGGGAACACCAGCATGTCTGGCTCGGCATTACCGCGTTTGCTGCGGGCAAACCGGGCGAATCGGCGCTATATGCCCGCTATCGGGTGGAAAACCTGAGCGATGAAACCCGCCACGTCACCCTATTTCTGGCAGTGCGGCCGTTTCAGGTCAACCCGCCCTGGCAATCGCTGAATATGGTCGGCGGCGTTTCGCCGATCCGCGAACTGGACTATGCCGATCAGATCGTCCGGGTGACGCCCGCCGGCAAACAGATTGCGGTGCTGAATGCGCCGGATCGATTTCGCGCCGCCAGCTTTGATCAAGGACTGCTGATCAACAGCCTGGCGTTGGGCAAGCTGCCGGACCGGACCCGGGCAGTGGACGACAGTTTTGGTTACGCCTCCGGGGCGCTAGAGTACGGCTGGGATTTGCGGCCCGGCGAAGCCCGCACCGTCTACCTGCAAATCCCGTTTCACGCCGCTGCGCCCGCGCCGATTTCGCTCAAGGCGCGCGGAACCAGCAGCGAGGGGGAGCCAACCGAGGCTGACGCTGCTGCTGAGGTCGAGCAACTGCTGGAAAAAACCCGCCGCGCCTGGGCGGCGCGCCTGGATCGGGTCGGGCTGGAGCTGCCGCCGGTCGCCCGGCCCCTGGCCAACAGCATCAAAACCACCCTGGCCTACATTCTCATCAACCGCGATGGTCCGGCCCTGCAACCCGGCTCCCGCGCCTATGCCCGGTCCTGGATCCGCGACGGCGCATTAACCTCAGCGGCGCTGCTCGGCATGGGCTACACCGAGGAAGTGCGGCAATTCCTACAATGGTACGCGCCTTACCAGTTCCCGGATGGCAAGGTCCCGTGCTGTGTCGATGCGCGCGGGGCCGACCCGACGGTGGAACACGACAGCCACGGCCAGTTGATTTACGCGGTGATGGAGTACTACCGCTACACCCGCGATGTCGGCTTTCTGCGCGAAATGTGGCCCTATGCGATCAAGGCGGCGGACTATATCGAGACCTTGCGTCAGCAACGCCTGACCGAGGCTTACCTGAATCTGGATTCATGCGCCTACTGCGGGCTGGTTCCCGAATCGATCAGCCATGAAGGCTATTCCAACAAACCGCGCCATTCCTACTGGGATAACTTTTTCATCCTGCGGGGCTTGAAGGACGCCACCGCCATGGCCGCCATTCTGGGCGAAGATCAGCAGGCGCGACGGTTCGCCACGATCCGCGACGCCTTCCGCAAGGATTTGTACGCCTCGATCCTGGCGACCATGCAACTGCGCCGGATCGACTACATTCCCGGCGCAGTCGAATTGGGCGACTTTGACCCGACCTCGACCACGGTCGCGCTGGATCCGGGCGGCGAACTGGGCCTGCTCCCGCAACCGGCGCTGGATCGCACTTTCGAGCGTTACGCCGAGTTCTTCCACAAGCGCCGCGTTGAGCAAATCTCCAAGGCGTACACCCCTTATGAATGGCGAATCGTGGGGTCGCTGATCCGGCTGGGCCGGCGCGATCTGGCGCTGGAGGCGCTGGCGTTCTTTTTCGAGGGCCAGCGGCCAGCGGGCTGGAACCAGTGGGCGGAGGTGGTTTGGAGCGATCCCCGGATTCCGCGCTTTATCGGCGATATGCCGCACACCTGGGTCGGTTCGGATTTCATTCGCGCCGCCCGTAGCCTGTTCGTCTACGAACGCGAAGCTGATCAGGCGCTGGTGATTGGGGCCGGCATTCCTGCCGCCTGGGTGGAAAACACTGAAGGAGTCGCGATTAAGCGGATGCCGACCTGGCATGGAACCTTGAATTACCGGATGGCGATGGCCGGCTCGGATACCTTACGGATGCAACTGGCGGGCGATGTCACCGTGCCGCCGGGCGGGATTATTCTGCACTCGCCGCTGGATCGACCGCTGCGGGAAGTCCTCGTCAATCGCTTGCCCATCACCACCTTCACCGCGAACGTCATCACGCTGGGCCAGTTCCCGGCGGATCTGGAATTGCGCTACTGATGGCGCGATGGATCCGCATGACCCGCCAACCCGCCAATCAGGTCCTGACCGGGGTACTCAGCGCCCTGGGCTGTTTCAGCTTCTGGGGGCTGTTTCCGATCTACTTCAAGCTGCTGGAACAGGTTCCGCCGCTGGAAGTGGTGTCGCACCGGATTCTGGGGTCGGCGCTGGTGCTGCTGGCGTTGATCGGGCTGCAGGGCCGCTGGCCGGCGCTGTGGGGCGAATTCCGCGATGGGCGGCGGCTGCGCTTTTATCTGCTGACTACGCTGCTGATTTCCGGCAACTGGCTGCTGTACATCTGGGCGGTGCAGCAAGGCCGGATTCTGGACGCCAGCTTCGGCTATTACATCAATCCGCTGGTCAACGTTCTGCTGGGGGTGCTGTTCCTGCACGAACGGCTGAATCCGCGCCAATGGCTGGCAGTCGCGCTCGCTGGGGTCGGCGTGTTGACGCTGGTCATCGGTCACGGGGTCTTTCCCTGGATCGCCCTGACCCTGGCGTTCAGCTTCGGCAGCTACGGGATGTTGCGCAAGAAAGCCGGCCTCAACCCCACCCTGGGGCTGGCGGTGGAAACGCTATTGCTGGCCCCAGTCGCCCTGCTATTCCTGGCGGCGCTGGGCGGCGGCGCGTTGGGCATGATCGACCGGCGCACCGATCTGCTGCTGTTAGCGGCAGGGCCGATCACGGTTGCGCCGCTGTTGCTGTTTCTCGAGGCCGGCCAGCGCCTGCGGCTGTCCACGGTGGGTCTGATCCAGTACCTGACGCCCACCCTGCAATTCCTGCTGGCGGTGGTCGTCTATCACGAACGGTTCACCGGAGTACATCTGGCGGCGTTCGGCTGCATCTGGCTGGCGCTGGCGCTGTATAGCGGCGATGCCTGGTTTGGCCATCGTCGCCGCTGACCCGCCCGTCATTCGCCATACACCACCAGCCGGTCGCCGCCTTCTGCTTTGGCCTGATTCAGGGCGTATTCAACCGCTTCCAGCAACTGATCAGCGGAATCGCATTCGGTTAGATCGGTTTCCGAATAGGTGGCCAGCCCTACCGAAACCCTCAGGCGCACCCGGTTCAAACTCTCATTGTTCAGAGCAGCGCTGCGCCGGCTGGACTGATCCGGTCGCCAGCTCCGAATCAGCGCCAGCAACCGATCAAGCAGCGGTCGAGCCACTTTTAGCCCGCTGGCCGGCAGCAGCAGTGCAAACCCATCCTCGTCATAACGGGTCACCAGGTCCTGGCGGCGGATGCTGCCGCCCAGAAGCCCCGCCAGCGCGATTAGCAACTGATCGCTGACCGCATGGCCATAGGTGTCATTGATCTGCGCGCAACCGTCCAGATCGATCAGGGCCAGACTGAGCGGCCAGCCGCGACTACGGGCGCTGGCCAGTTCCTGGCGCAGACAATCATCCAGGCTCTGGCGGTTGAACAGTCCGGTCAAGGCATCGAACGAATAATGCCGTAGCCCGAACGTGGAGGCGGCGCTGCGCACGGAGTGAGTGGCGCTACCCGTGGTGGCCGGCGTCGGACGGGGCGGCGACAGCGCCGGTTGTACCGAGCCATCAGGCAGTGCGCGTGGACTGGCGCTAGACTGGTGCTGGGCAGCGTTGCGAATCGCCAGCACCTCGCGGGCCTGATCGAGAATCCCGGCGATTTCGAGCGCATCGAGGGAGCAAATTTGGAACAGGTTGGCGATTTCGGGAAATTTCTCGCCCATCGCCTCCAGCACCGCCATGTAATCGTCTTCGCCCAGCCCGAACCACTGTTGAGCCAGAGCCGCAATCTGGGGTGAAAGCTGCCAATCGCTGGGCCGGATCCAGATATCGGCGATCCGGATCGCCAACGCGACGCACTGGGCCTGGCGTTGCTGAGTTTCAGATCCGGTAGCGCTGGTCGGGTCCAGACTACCGGCCACCGCATGGCAGATCGATTCCGGCAATTGCCAATAGCGCAATAACCAGGCGCCAACCTCGGCGTGATCGGCGTCCAGTTGTTCGCGCTCCAGCCCGGCCAGCCGTCCGCAGTCCAGAATCGCCGGCCTCTTTTCCTGGGGATCGGTAGCCTGACGTAACAGCCGGCTATAGTCCTCCGGCATCATCAGCGTCAGCACCAGAATCCCGATCCCGTGTAGCAACCCGGCCAGAAACAGTTCGTCTGTAGTTTTCAGCGCCAGCTGCTCACCTAGAATGCGACAGGCAGTGGCGGTCAGCAGCGAACGCCGCCAGAACTGTTCGGTATCCAGCAGCTTAGTCGTGGCGGTGGGCGAACTTGCCATCAGCGAAAACCCGAGCGCCAGCACCAGCGTTCCCTGCAAGCCCAGCAGGTTCAGGACTTGCCGCAGGTTAGTGGCCTGGCGACGCGTTCCGTACAATGGCGAATTGGCGGCCCGGAACAATTTAGTGACCAGCGCCGGGTCCAGTTCGATCGCCTTGGCCAGGTCATTCAATTGCACATCCGGGTTATTGGCGAGATCGATGACTTGCAAAGCGACCGCAGGCAGACTCGGCAGGTTGCCGCAAAAACGCAGGCGTTGCTCCAGTTCAGCATGCATGGGGTGAATCCCTGGTGATGGGGCTGAAAGCTATTAGACCCTCGAGAGACTACGCCAAAACCCGGCATCCGAGCTACTGAATCCATGTGGTTTCGGCCGATGGGGCAGGTGGTGGTCAAGGGCAAGCAGGAAGCATTGTCGGTGTTCAACCCGCTGGCCGCTTATAGCCTGCTGGACGATCTGATGGAGAAATACGCCGAGGCCTATGCGCTGTTAACCGCTGAAGATTCCTTGGCCACCCATCGGTTCGCCCGCTTGCGTTCCCGTTACTCTGACGATCCGCTGGTGAATTTTTACTGGTAGCGGGTACAGACCGGTGACTTGACCACCCGGGTCAAGCTGACTGCAAAATAACCGCAGGGCAGCAGATCAAGGATCGCTGCTACGCCGACCAGTACCGGGCCACCAGGCAGCCGATTCACCAGCCTCGGGGTGGAGGCTACCCGCTTCTTGGAAGTACGAAAACCTGCCGAAAATGGGTATTACCGGGACTTGGTCTCGCGCCGCCGACTCAGCATCGTGCGCAATTTGCCGGCCAGTTCCACCTTGCGATAGGGCTTGGTCAACACCTCGACTCCATCCATCAACTGGCCACCGCCGACGAGGGTATGTTCGGTATAACCGGACGTGAACAGAATCGGCAGACCGGGACGAAGGCGCTGGACTTCAGTCGCCAGCCCCACGCCGTCCATCCCGCCCGGCAAGACGATGTCGGTGAACAGCAGGGCGATTTCCGGCGTTGCTTCCAGCACCTGCAACGCGGTTTCGGCATCGCCTGCCTGCCGGCTGTCATAGCCCAGGCTCCGTAACGCGCTGACCGCGAACAGGCGCACATCAGGATCGTCCTCGACCACCAGCACCGTCTCGCCCTGACCTTGGGGAATGGCTTCGATGATGGGCGCTTCCGGCAAGGCCTGCACCGGGCGCAGCAACGGCGGCAGATAGAGCCGGACCGTGGTGCCATGACCCGGTTCGCTGTACATGGCGATATGCCCGCCCGACTGCTTGACCAATCCATACACCATGCTCAAGCCCAGCCCGCTGCCTTTGCTGGCTTCCTTGGTGGTGAAAAACGGCTCAAAGGCGTGTTCCAGCATATCGGGCGTCATTCCGACCCCGGAATCGCTGACCGAGAGCATTACATAAGGCCCGGGCCGCACGTCCGGGTGGGCGACGAGATGCTCGCGGTCGAGAATGACGTTGGCGGTTTCCAGAATCAGTTTGCCGCTGTGCGGCATGGCGTCGCGGGCGTTAATCACCAGATTGAGCAACGCCGTCTCGAATTGCCCGGGATCAACCAGGGTCTGGTGCAGATCCGCCGCCAGCGCCGTGTCGACCTGAATGGTGGCGCCCAGGGTGCGGCGCATTAAATCCAGCATGCTCTGCGCCAGTTTATTCAGGTCGGTCGGTTGCGTCAGCAGCGGCTGCCGCCGGGCGAAGACCAACAAGCGCCGGCTGAGATTAGCGCCCCGATCCACCGCCTTGAGCGCCTGCTGGGCCAGGTCCAGCAACCGGGGCTGCGCGGTCAGCTGCTCATGCAGCAGTTCCAGATTGCCCATGATAATCGCCAGCAGATTATTGAAATCATGGGCGATGCCGCCGGTGAGTTGCCCAATCGCCTGCATCTTTTGCGCCTGACGAAGCTGGGTTTCGGTCTGCTTGCGCTGGGTAATATCGCGGGCCACCACGATCGCCGCGGCTTTGGCGTCGAACTCGACATCCAGCGGGGCGCTGCGCGACTCGAACCAGCGCAGCCCCGCTGCCGTATGCAGTTCGTATTCCGCGACCTGAATATGCTGGGTGGTCAACGCCCGGCGGATGATCTCCAGAAAATAGTCGGCCATGTCCGGCGAATGCACTTCGTGCAAGCGTTTTCCCCGCAGCGGGCCGATGGCGACCGCATCGGTTCGGGCGGCCAGAATTTCCCGGTAATAGCCGTCTTCATCGACGACGAACACCAGATCGGGAATGGCTTTGGTCATGGCCAGCAGCCGCGCCTCGCTTTCCCGCAACGCCTTTTCCGTCTGGTTGTGACCGGCAATTTCCAGATTTAGGGTGTTGTTGAGCGCTTCCAGCGCCACGGTCCGTTCAGCGACCCGCCGTTCCAGCAGGGCGTTAGCTTCGCGCAATTCGTCCTGCGCCTGTTGCAGCGAAGTACGCATGGTATTAAAGGCGTGGGTGAGATCGCCGAGTTCGTCATCGCTGACGGGCAGATCGTCGTGCAACCGGCCATCTGCCAGCCGTTGCGTTGCCCGGGCCAGCGCGATCAGCGGGCGGGCGAGGGCATCAGCGCGGCGCTTGGACAGGACATAGGCGACCACCAGCATGATCGAGATCATCACCGCCAGATTCCAGATCGTAATCGAGCTGGCGGCTTGGGCCGCTTCGGCTTCCTGTTCAAGACGAGTCTTGGCGCGGGCCGCCAGCGCCGAGGTCAATCCAAGCACCTGATGAGCCAGTGGATCGGTTTCCTGAGCCAGGGTGTAAATGGCGATATTCCAGTCCGGGGAACGGCGGTTCCGGATCACGGTCTCGGCCAACTGGGCGAAGGTGTGTAATTCCGTCCGCAGCAGACTCAGCAGCCGATACTGCTCGGCGGTCGGTGACGGGCTGCCGCTGAGTTGCGCGACCATGACCATGGTGCGCTCCAGTTGCTGATGGAATTGCTCTTCATAGCTCAGGCCATTGCCGCCCAGAATTTCCCTCAGCAGCAGGTGAGTGGCGGAAAAGGCGTTTTGCAGTTCCGCCAGTCGCGCCAGCAAGGCTTTACGTTCAGCGCCGCCGTCCTGCTCGACTTCTTTCTGGAGCAGTCCGGCAATGATGGAATTGACTTCATCAGCGCTCGGTCCGGCTTCAAGCAGATAAACCACGCGCGCCGGTTCGTTGCCCGGAGTGCGGGCCACATCCTGCACCCGCCATTGCGACTCCCGCAACTCGGCCAGCAGCGCTTTAATTTGGCGCAAGCCTTGCCGATCGCAGGCCTGTTCGAATACGTCAGGACATTCCTGATTGATCAGCTTCAGCGCCGGTTGAATATCGTCGCTCCAGGCGGAGCGCCAGTCGTCCAGAAACTTCCGGTCGCCGAGGCTCACCCAGCCGCGCAGACTGGCTTGAGAGCGCTGGATGCCGACGAGCATCTGCGATGAGGCCTGCATCAGCGGCGCGCCCTCGCGGGTCAGGAGGATGATTCGCGTGCGCAGTTCAAACGTGGCGATCAGCGCGATGCACAGCATGGCCAGCCCCACCGCCGCAACCAACAGATGGGATCGCAGCAACTGCCGGCTGAGCGAACGCTGGCGCCGGGGACGTTCAGCGGGTTGGGTGGGGGGATTCATGACCGACGTCTCCAGAGGGGCGGGCCAGGATCTGCCGTTCCAACTGCTCCAGTTGCGCTTGCAGGATGCCGACCCGCTGAACGCTGTGCGCCGGGAATTTCAGCCCTGGATAAACCGGCTGAGGTGGGGGGAGGACGATGCCAAGCTGTTGGTAGAGAAAATCGAGCTGGGAGACGATCAGCGAGGCCACCGCGAAGACATCGCCCGGGGTTAGCCGATCCGGGGCAGCCCGAGGGTCATCAATCTCCAGCACCGGAAGATTAAGGCGGTGGAAAATCCGGGTGATGCGCTCCAGACAATCCATCAGACGCACATAAACATCGGCGGGCTGGCGATAGGGTTCAAACGGCGGATCCATCGGCATCGCGTCAACCTCGGGATAGCGACTCAGCAGACGGCTGGCGTAGGCGGTCGCCAGCATAATCTCCATGTACACGTCCCGGGGGGCGAAATGGCGTTCCAGCAGCGCGTCAAGCTGGCGGTTGAGCGTCAGCAGGAGCACGAACAACGCCTGGCGGTTTTCGGTCCGGGGCAGCGCTTCCTGGGTCAGAGTGACCGGGGTGATTTGCAACTCCCGCATCACCTGCCGGAGGGTTTCGTGGGCATCGCGCAACGGCGGCAAGACATCGACCAGATCAATGGCGCCGGCGGGCGGTTGTGGCGGACTGCCGTGGGTGCGGCGGATTTCGAACAGTAACCGGTCGGCCCTTTGCCACAGGTTCAGCGCCTGAAAGTACAGATCGCGGGGCAGGTCGCTTCGAATCCTAAGATCGATTGCGGGGATTTCAGGCATTCCCATGAAGCGCCGCAACAGGTCCAGGTCTTGCGCAAAGCCGGTCATCCGCAGGGTGATAGTCGCGGCGGATTCGGCAGGCGCGGCGGGCGGCGCACTCTCCTCCTGGGCGACTGCGGGATTCAGCAGCAGACCGAGTAGGATCAGGACGGGAATTTTGAACAGGGGCGACATAGGCAATCGGCGGCGATTATGCGGTTTGGGTCAGGACGGCGCGCAGATCGGCCAGCCGCACCGGTTTGGTCAGCGTGATCACGGTATGCAAGCCGTTGAATTCGGCGAGAGTCTTGGCTTCCTGGGCATAATCCGGACTGTAGCCAGTGGTGATAATCAGGCCGGCGGCGTAGCCCTGTTGCAGGAGCCAGAGCAACAGTTCATTTCCATCCATGTCCGGCATCACCATGTCGAGCATGATTAGGGTCGGCTGAAACTCCGCATAGCTTTTCTGGAAAGAGCGGCTGTTGGTCGCCACCACCACCTCATAATCAAGGCCTTGGGCAACGTGCCGGGCAAATTCGCCGAAGTCGGGTTCGTCATCGACAATCAGCAGGCGTTGGGGATGGGTCATCTTTTTTTAAGTCCGCCAGAGTCCAGTGAGGTCAGGGTTGGCGGTTGCGGGCCGCGCAGTCAACAGCAAGGATTTTCTATGATGCAACGCATCATATTGTGCAGCGCACCATCAACAAATTCAATCACTGCCAGAGCATGGACGCGGGTTCATCAGACACGGGTTCATAGCCAGCCTCAGCGTTCCCCTTCAATTCGGTAGCTATAGCCCTGCTCGGTCAGAAACAGTTGCCGGTGACGGGCGAAATCCTCCTCACAGGTCCGCAGGCTGACCAGGGTATAAAACCGCGCCCGTCGCCCGTCCGCTTTGGGCCGCAGCACCCGCCCCAGCCGTTGCGCTTCCTCCTGCCGCGAGCCGTACTTGCCGGATACCTGAATTAGCACATCGGCATCGGGCAAATCCACTGCAAAATTACCCACCCGCGACAGCACCAGCCCTGGGACGCTCCGCGCCCGGAACGCCTGATACAGCTTCTCCCGCTCCAGCTGCGGGGTCTTGCCAGTCAGCAACGGAAAGCCGGTGTCCGTCGCCAGCGCCGCCAACTGGTCCAGATATTCGCCGATCACCAGAATCCGATGCCCGGCTTCCCGTTGCAGCAATTCCTTGACCACCAGACGCTTGCGGGGATTTTCCGCAGCAATCCGAAACTGGTTGCGGCGGGGAGCCAGGGCGTATTCCATATCCCGCTCCGGGGTTTGCCGCAGCCGGAACTCGACGCAATCAGCGGCGGCGATCCAGCCCTGCCCTTCCAGTTCCCGCCATGGCGCGTCATAGCGTTTCGGGCCGATCAGCGCAAAGACATCTTTCTCCAGCCCGTCTTCCCGAATCAGGGTCGCCGTCAATCCTAACCGGCGGCGCGATTGCAGTTCGGCGGTGATGCGAAACACCGGCGCGGGCAACAGATGCACCTCGTCATAAATGATCAATCCCCAGGCGCGGGCGTGGAACAGGCCGAAATGGACAAACTCGCCGTCCTTGCTGGCGCGGTAGGTGAGCATCTGATAAGTCGCCACGGTCACCGCGCCGGTATCCTTGCGCTGCCCGCTGTATTCGGCGATGGCGTCCGCCGGCAGGTCGGTCTTGTCCAGCAGCTCCCGCCGCCATTGTTCCATTGAGGTCTGGCTGGTGGTCAGAATCAGGGTGTTTTCCTGCGCCAGCGCCATGACCGCCATCCCGACAATGGTTTTTCCCGCCCCGCACGGCAGCACAATCACTCCACTGCCGCCCCGGGCCTGGCCGTCCTGATAGAACGCTTCCGCCGCTTCCCACTGGTATTCACGGACCCGGAACGGCCCACCACTGGCGCAGATTTCGCGCAGGCGCAGCGGCAATTCCTGGCCCTCGCTGTAGCCGGCCAGATCGTCCGCCGGATAGCCAATAGCGACCAGCGCCTGCTTGAGCAAGCCGCGCACCCCGAGCTTGATCCGGAATTGCAGGTCGCCCAGCCGCTCGCTCAACAGCGGCGCCACCTGCCGGTCGCGGGCCAGCAGTTCCGCCAGCGCCGGATCCGCTACCCACAGCACCAGCCCCTGATCGGCAGCGCGGTCAATGACCGCCAGCCCGTAGCGCCGACCCAGCGCATCGATCTCCTGGGCGACTCCTTCCGGGATCGGGTATTTGGCGTACTCGCGCAGAGTCGCCACCATCGCCGCGGTACTCAGGCCGGAGGCGCGGGCGTTCCAGATGCTCAGTGGAGTGATGCGGTAGGTGTGGATGTGTTCGGGACTTTTGAGCAATTCCGCAAACGGCACAATCGCCTCGCGAGCCGCTTCGCTGCGCGGGGAATGCACTTCCAGCAGCACGGTTTGATCGCTTTGCACGATCAATGGATTATCAGGAACGTAATCACTCATCGGGGGAGACCATAACCCAGTTTACGGAGGGCGCTGCGGAATCGGGTTTCGCCCTCAACTGGCACCGCCAGATGCCGTTCCCCCGCCAGCAGGCAAAACGGTTTGGTGCGACTGTCATTGGCGATCAAGGTCGCCAGCATCGCATCAGCGCATTCGATCAGCTTGGCGGTTCCCTGTGCTTGCAGGCTGCGGGCGCGGTGGTTCATATCGGTCAGAAACCGCTCAACCGTTTCCGGCAACGGCTGACCGCTCAACGACACCAGCAATTCCGCCAGCGCCGTCAGTTCATGACCGTTTTCCAGCGCTTCAATCAGGCGATCCTGATCCAGTTTCCAGACCGCGTCGGAGATCTTCTCGGCATAACTATCCAGCAGCATGGCGTCCGCCGGTTCCAGGTGGGGGCCAATGGCGGCGATTTCCAGATTCGGCAATACCCTCACCAGCGGCGTCGAGGCGATCTCCGGGGCGGAGGGCTGGTAATGACCGGTCAGTTCCAGGCAGTACGCGCCCAGCGGGTTGACCCGGAGATAGAGCAGGCCGTCATAGCGGCTGACAAACGGCCAACGGGCGATCCGCCACAGTTCGCCATAATCGCGGCGGGCGCCCTGCGGCGGGATATAGGCGACATCGATCAGACCCAAGGTGGCGGCGTATTCAAACAGGACGCAGAGCGCATAACGGGCCTGGAGCAGTCGCCAGTGCCGATAATCCTCGGAACCCAGATCGTAGCCGGGCTGGCTAACGTAGAGGTTATAGGGATCGCGGGTGATCTCGAACCCTGCGCCATTGGCCCACATCTGGCGAAACAGGTCGTTGACACCGATCCATTGCCCCGGCGGGCAGCCGCGCAACGCCTGATGCAGCGCCGCCCGCCGCCCGGACGGCGCGGTCAAGCCGCGTTTGCCTTTACCGGTCTGGCCCTTGATCAGGTCGATCCGCAGAAACTCATCGAACACCGTGGTTTTCAGCCAGTGCCGCCACATCTGCGCCAGGGTTTTTTCGACTGGATCGGTGAGCGCCTTCTGCCCGGCCTTGGTCAATTGCAGGATCTTGCCGCTCAGTACCGCCAGTTTGCCGCCCTGCGCCAGCATCGGCCAGGCAAAGGCTCTGATCGGGCCGATCTTCTGCTCTTCCGGGTAGTCGCTGTCGTCATAGAAATCGCCGCCCAGCAATAAAGCGTCCACGGTTCGCACCGCCGCAATTCCAGGCTGGCTGGTCTTGTCGCTGACCGCCAGTTTGCCGGCGTCAATCAGTCGCAATATCGCCTTGAGATCGTGAATCGCCGCCCGATCGGTCAGTCGGATCGTGATCGGGACCGGCTTCTGCACCACCGTCGTAGCGCGGGTTTTCGGATCCAATTTCTCATCAGTCAGCACCCATTCCGCCGGCAGTTCGGATAACGGCGAGAGTCGCACCGGTTCGGGTTTTGGCGCAAAGGATTTGAAGCGGCGGCGCAGATCGTCGGGCATAACCCCGTTGAAGAAGAACACGCCCAACAACGAAGGGGTAAGGTTGTAGCAGTGGTCGCGCTGGCCCCAGTTCGGCGACTGGCCGTGCTTGGCTTCAAAGCGATCCGGGTCAAACCAAGGATTAGGGCCATGCGCGACTTCAGCGATGGCCGCCTGCTGCAAGGAGTCGAGCTTGCGCCAGAAGCCTTGCAATGGGTCATTCTCAACCTGGCGTAACCGGCCTGGATCAATGCTGAGCTGTTGCCGAATGAAGTTCACCAAATCCGCCTTGCGAACCAGTCTGTTCTTTTCATCGCTGATCTGTGCCGCGATTTTTTTAAGGTCATCCACCGATTGTTGTTGCAATGCGTCGGCGAAGGCCGGGATGGGCAACAGTTGGATGTCGTAGCGCATGGAAGGCAACCTACCATCGTGAAGTAGCCCGGAATGATAGCCAGTTATGGCGCAATGGGCGCTCTATCGCGCCTGACGCGGCCTCTTCAACCTTGCAAGCGCTCCTGCAACTGCGCCAGCACAGCCTCTCTGGATCGCAGCAGCGGCCCCGGCAGCAGTTGCGCTAATTCCAGCAGCAGCGGCGGCCGCAGCCGCGCCTGCTGCAACAGGTCCCGATCCGCCAGCACCGCGGTGGTTTCGCCCTGACGCAGCACCGTTCCATCCTGAAAAATTGCGGCCTGATCGGCCCAGGCGTAGGCCAGTTCCACATCGTGGGTCGAAAACACCAGGGTCGTTCCGGCCTCGTGCAAGCGCTGCAACGCATCGAGCAAATGGGCGACGCCGTGCGAGTCCAGTCCGGCGGTCGGTTCGTCCAGCGCCAGAATCTCCGGACGCATCGCCAGAACCCCGGCCATCGCCACCCGCTTCTTCTGGCCGAAACTGAGGGTATGCGTCGCCCGATCCGCCAAATGATCAATCCGCAACGCCGCCAGCGCCTCGCCGACCCGCTCCCGGGTTTCCACCGCGGTCAGGCCCAGATTCAGCGGCCCGAACGACACATCCTGACCCACGGTAGCGGCGAACAATTGATCATCCGGCTCCTGCAACACCAGACCGACCCGCCGCCGCCAATCGGTCAGGGAACGGCGGTCATAGCCTGCTGGCCGATCCTCCAGCCGGATTTCGCCGCATGTCGGCTGAAAAGCGCCGTTAAGATGCAGCAGCAGGGTGGTTTTGCCGGAGCCGTTGGGGCCGAGGATTGCCAGTTTTTGGCCTTTCTCAACGGTCAGATTCAGATTGCGCAGCGCCATGACTCCGCCTGGATAGGCATAGTCGACGCCGCGAACGGTCAGCAGCGGAACGGTCATGCCAGCCCGCGCGCCAGCAGACTGCTGGTCAAACCGATCAGTCCAACCAAGGTCATGCTCAGCGCCAACCGGGACCAGGACAGCGCGCACTCCGACGGCAATACCCGCAATTCGCCGGCGTAACCCCGGGCGGTCAAGCCTAATTCCAGCCGCTGCGCCCGCTCCAACGCCCGCTGAAACAGCGCACCTGCCAGCCAGCCAGCAGAGCGTATCCCACGCGGTACGCTGGAATAGCCTAGCCGGGCCGCTTGTGCCTGCCGTCCGGTCAACGCCCGCTCGGCGAAGACGAAAATCAACCGGTAAATCAGCAGAATCAGCTCAACGATCCCGGTCGGAACGCCGACCCGGCGCAACAACGGAACCAGATCGGTCAGCGGCGTGGTCAGGATCAGCGCGGTCAGGCAACTGGTCGCCGCCAGCGCCCGCACCATCGTATCCACCGCCAGGCGCAACCCATCCGGAGAGAACTGGACGCTAAAACCATCGTGGAAGCGGACTGAAATTGCCAGAAAGGGCGCGCCGGCCAGCAGAAACGCCGCCGGCGCGGCCAGTACGCTCAGGACGGTTTTCAGGGGGATTCCCGCGCCGCGCACCGTGGCCAGCAGGGTCGCCGCCAATACCAGCGGGCCGATGGTCAATGGCGGCAACGCCAGAGTCAGCGCGAGAAGAGTCAAGGCCGGCAACAGCTTTTCGACGGGATGCCGGTTCCGCCAGCGGTTCGTCCAGGCGTGATGATCAATCGCCTGCATCAACCCGATCCGGTTGCCGTGCGCGGGACTGGGACTGGCCGCGCCGGAGGCCGAGGTAGTAACCGAGTAATCCCGTGCCCAGGGCCGCCTGCAACGCAAACAGCAGACCTTCCACCTCGCCGGACGGCGGTTGCCAGATCGGGCTGAACCAGGGTTGATAATCAGGCTGAAGCGTGGCGACTGCCGCCATCGCCTGCCCATCAGCGCCGGCAAATTCTGCGCCTTCCTGTCGACCGCCCATAATCAGCGAAATGACAACCAACACGACCGCTATCGCGATCAGGCCGAGGTTATGCCGGTTCATGAGCGGATCTCCACTGCCGACCATTGGGGAAAAGCCTGCAACTCACGCAATTCATTCTGGCTGTATTGCTGCAATAAATTGACGATGACGACAGTCAGCAGCCCCTCGATCACCGCCAGCGGCAGTTGCGTTGGGGCGAAGATGCCTATGAACTTGATAAATGATCCCGCAACGCCACTGGCCGGATCGGGAAACGCCAAGGCCAATTGGCCGGCAGTGACGGCATAGGTCGCCATATCGCCCAGCATGGCCGCCAGAAATACGCTGACCGCCAGCGGCGCGTGCAAGCGCTGGGTCCCGCGTAGTAATCCATAGGCGACCCACGGCCCAACAATCGCCATGGAAAATACGTTCGCGCCCAGCGTGGTCAAGCCGCCATGCGCCAGTAATAACGCCTGAAATAGCAGCACGATGGTTCCCAACAGCGCCATCACCGAGGGGCCAAACAGGATCGCGCCCAGTCCGGCGCCGGTCGCATGAGAACAACTGCCGGTCACCGACGGCAGCTTAAGCGCCGACAGCACAAAAGCGAATGCGCCCGACGCCGCCAGCAGCAACTTGGTTTGTGGTTGATCCTGCATCAGACGATTGGCGCGGCGGGCGCCGGCGATGACAAACGGCAAAGCAACCGCAGTCCACACGGCGGCGTGCAGTGGCGGCAAGAAACCTTCGGCAATATGCATGACAAACCTCCCCGGTTAATGTAATGGGCAGGTCTGGGCTGGGGCGGGGCGTCTTGGAGTGGCGGTCGCTGTAAGTTATGAAGGCGACCTGCTGGCTGGGACGGTCCGCAACCCCGGAACACCCCGCCCGGAATGAAGCTGGAAAACAATCCCGGCAGGTCTCCTGGCTCACAGGTCATGGTCGCTTCCCCCACCTTCCCAGCCGGTTCGGCCAGTGGCGTGCAGGGGGTGACTCGCTGTTTACAGTTGCGGGGGCAGCCCTGGAATAGGCGGATCAAGCACCGCCGCACCAGATTCCCTTTTCGTCCCTCCGGCGAACGCCATCGGGGAAACCGGGTCGCTAAACGCAGCGATGCTAAGCCTTGCCTGGCAAGGGCGTCAACCGCGCTTCAGCCTTAAAACTGTAAATTGGGATGAAGGTTTGAGCGATGAAATTTTGGAACGCATTGATGCTATGCCCGATAGTCCATTGCCCGTCGATCAGATCGTCTTTTCGGACGGTCAGTCACTGGTTAATTATGCCGCCGAACGTGGAATCACCCTTGACGTTATTCTGAGCGCCGATGCGGCCAATACTGTTCGGCATGGAAATTGACAATATTGTAAGCTATTGTTGTTCAATTGGAATCATGCGTCGTTGCCTACATCGGGAAAGTTGTTTCTCCAAGCTATCACCGTATGGCTGGGAAACCTGCGATTCGGGTCAATGGTGCGTCCGAAGCTCCGAAGAACCCAAGGATACCCTGATGAATTTACCGACTGACTACGCTACCAACCGGTTCCCGCTCACCCTGACCCGCCGCGAGGCGTTGCGCCTGATCGGCCTGGGTCTGCTGGCGCCCGGCTTCCCCAGCCTGCTGACCGGTTGCGGGAGCGATGACGATGATTCGTCTCTAACCTACGCGGCCACCATCGCCGACGCCCGCGCCGCCATCCTCAAGGCCATGGCCGATACCCATACGCCTTCAGTCTCGGTGGCCCTAGTGGATGATCAGCGCATCATCTGGGCTGAAGCCTTCGGCGTCATTGACAAGGAAAAGAATCTGGCCCCGACCACGGCGACCCGGTTCTGTATCGGCTCCTGCAGCAAGGTGCTGGCGGCCATGTCCACCCTGATTCTGGTCGAGCGCGGGCTGGTCGAACTGGATGCGCCCTTGGTGAGGTATGTTCAGGACTTTGCGATGCTCACGCCGGAAGCCGCCCGGATCACGATCCGCCAGTTGCTCAGCCATGCCCCGGGCCTCCCCGGCACCAACTTTATCAACCTGTTCACCCAGACCCCCCATCCGGAGTACTCGGCGCAGACCCAAGCCGCTCTGGCTGAGGAGCGGCTCAAGCATGATCCCGGTGAAATGGCGGTTTATTGCAACGATGGCTTCACTCTGATCGAACGCCTGGTCGAGGCTGTAACCGGGCGGAGTTACCCCAAATTCGTGACCGAGGAGATTCTCGCGCCCACCGGCATGACCGATAGCGCCTATCCTCTCGAACCCTTGCCGGCAGGCAGTTTCGCTCCAGCCTTTGTCGGCGATGCGCCCCAGCCGCAGGAATTCACCAATGGCTTCGCCACTGGCGGCCTCTACGCCACGCCCTCGAATATGGGGCGGTTGGCGCGGCTCCTGCTCCAGGGCGGCATTCTCGATGGGCGGCGCATTCTCAGCGCCGCCTCCGTGGCGGAAATGGCCCGCGATCAGACCCGGACCCTCGCCTTCAATCCGGTGCCCACCTTTCAATGGGGACTCGGCTGGGACGATGTATCCCAAAAAGGGCTGGCCGCAGTTGGGGTGAAAGCCTGGGCCAAGAATGGTGGAACCCTGTTCTACGGCAGTGAGTTCTTTGTGTTGCCGGAAGCTCGCCTCGGCTTGGCTATGAGCGGGACTACGCTCAGCTATGGCAGCGCCAAGCTGGCCGAACGCATTCTGTTCAACGCCCTGGTCGAAAGCGGCCAACTGGCGGCTATGCCGGTTCCTCTCGCGGCGACTCCCTTGCCTGAAGTCCCGGTCGACGACCAGACCCTGGCGGCGATGGCCGGCTATTTCGCCAAGTACGATGCTGTGGTCAAGGTTGAGGTCCAGGCGGATCGCGCCCTGACCCTGTCAACCTACCAGTCCGGCGTCTGGACGGAGGCAGCGAAGAACCTCAAGTACCGGACCGACGGCACTTTCTCCAGCGATGCCAGTCCGCTCCATGCCTACCGGCCCTTGACCACAGATGTTGGCGATTACCTGGTCGTTCGCATCCCGTGGGGCTATGGACATTGCCTTTTGGAGTTGCCCTATGTCCAGCGCATTCCGTCGCGTAGCGCCCGCGCCCCTGGCTGGGATGAGCGTCTCGGTCGAAAATGGTTGCTGGTCAATGAAGCCGCCTCCTCCTGGATCCTGCGACTGGAACCGCCCCGGCTTGAGCTGGAGGCGCTCCCGACGCTCCTCGGTTATGTTGCCGCCACCTTCATGGGGACCCAACTGCTGGACGCCAGCCAGGACGGTCGGCGGACCCGGATGTGGATGAAAATCCCGGTCAACAACGGTCGCGATCTCGATGATTTGGTCATTGAAGACCGGGAAGGGGAGGAATGGGTCCGCTTCGGTCGCGGCGTCTTCCGCCCGCTGGATAGCGTACCTGTACTGCAGACCGGCGGCGTCTCCCTGACCATCGAGGTCGAGGATCATGCGCAGTGGCTGCAAGTCTCGGCCAGCGGGACTCTCGCGGTGCGCAACGCCATCGCCTGGCTGCTCTATGATGCCGATTTCGCCTTCCAGGCGGATGGCGAGGGTGATGGCAGTGTCGCGCTGCCGGGTAGCGGCAAGCCCGCCTGGTTAATGGTGTATGGCGCGCCAGGCGCGGTGGTCGAGGTCCAGATCATCGCGTAGATCGCCCGCCACGCCCGTCATTCACCAGCCCGCTGTGACCTGGGCTTTTTCGGGGGCGGAAGTTTCGCGGTTCCAGGGCAGTTGAATTTTCGACCTTGTTTATGAAACCATGGAAAATCGATACTCGCCCTGCTACGGACGCCAAGCTGGCGAATACCCCAAAAGGCTATTGACGCCACTGTCAAAAATCCCAACTTCCGGTTGGCACTGAAAATTTACCCTATCGTTACCGAAATCATGCCCAAGACCCTCTTTGAAAAAATCTGGGAGTCACATGTCGTTGCCGAACAGCCTAATGCGCCGGCCATTCTGTATATCGACCTGCATCTCGTCCACGAAGTGACTTCGCCCCAGGCCTTTACCGGTCTGCGCCAGCGCGGTTTGACCATCCGTCGCCCGGAGCGCACCGTCGCCACGATGGATCATTCCATCCCGACCACGCCGATCAACGTGCCGATCGCCGATCCGCTGGCCGCCGCCCAAATCCGCCAGATGGAAGTCAATGCGGCTGAGTTCGGCATCACCCTGCACGGCATGGCCAGCGCCCATCGCGGCATCGTTCATGTCATTGGCCCGGAACTCGGCCTGACCCAGCCCGGCATGACCATCGTTTGCGGCGACAGCCATACCGCTACTCACGGCGCGTTTGGCGCACTGGCGTTCGGTATCGGCACCAGCGAAGTCGAACATGTCCTCGCCAGCCAGTGCCTGCTCCAGACCCGGCCCAAGACCTGTGAAGTCCGCATCGACGGGGCGCTGCCGGCGGGCGTGACCGCCAAGGACATTATTCTGGCGCTGATCGCCAAGATCGGGGTGGGCGGCGGAACGGGGTATGTCTTTGAATACACCGGTTCCGCGATTCGCGGGCTGACGATGGAACAGCGGATGACGGTCTGCAATATGTCTATCGAAGCTGGGGCGCGGGCTGGGCTGATTGCCCCCGATGACACCACTTTTGCCTATCTCAAGGGCCGCGACCACGCCCCGAAAGGCGCGGAGTGGGATCAGGCGGTAGCCCGCTGGCGGGCGCTGCCCAGCGCTGCCGGCGCGACCTACGACCACGTCATCACCCTCGATGCCACCGCGCTCGAACCGATGATTACCTATGGCACCAATCCCGGCATGGGCATGGGCATTACCGGACGGGTTCCCGATCCGGCCAGCCTGAGCGATGCCCACCAGAAAACGGCGCTGGATAAGGCGTTACGCTATATGGGTCTCCAGCCCGGTCAGGCACTGCTCGGCCATAAAGTGGACGTGGTCTTTATTGGCAGTTGCACCAACTCGCGGATTTCCGATCTGCGGGAAGCGGCGGCGCTGCTCGACGGCCGCAAGGTCGCTAACAGTGTGCGGGTGATGGTGGTGCCCGGCTCGCAGGTGATCAAGCAGCAGGCCGAAGCGGAAGGGCTGGATCAGGTGTTCAAGTCCGCCGGTGCAGAATGGCGCGAACCCGGCTGCAGCATGTGTATCGCCATGAATGGCGACCAGCTCCAGCCCGGTCAGTACGCGGTCAGCACCAGCAACCGCAATTTTGAAGGCCGTCAGGGTCAGGGCGGGCGCACCTTCCTCGCCAGTCCCTTAACCGCCGCCGCCAGCGCCATTGCCGGCGCTGTCGCTGATCCGCGCACTCTGGCCGGAGACCGCTAAGATGGCTCAATTTACTGCCCTGACTTCCCACGTCGTTGCGTTGCCGGTCAACGATATCGACACCGACCAGATTATCCCCGCCCGGTTTTTGAAGGCGACCGACAAAACCGGAATGGGCTACAACCTGTTCGCCGACTGGCGTTATCACGCGGACGGTTCGCCCAAGCTGGATTTTGTGCTGAACCAGCCCCGGGCGGCGGGCTGCCAGATTCTGCTGGCGGGCGATAATTTCGGCTGTGGGTCCTCCCGCGAACATGCGCCTTGGGCCTTGACCGGGTTCGGGTTCCGGGCGGTGATCAGCACCTCGTTTGCCGATATTTTCCGCAGCAATGCGCTGAAAAACGGGCTGCTGCCGATCATCGTTGATGAGCAGACTCACCACCAGTTGCTGACGCTGGCCCGGGAAAATCCCGGCGCGGCGCTGACCATTGATCTGGCGACTCAAACGCTGTCCTTCCCCGGCGGCGCGGTTTCGTTCCCGATTGACCCGTTCAACAAAACCTGCCTGCTCAATGGCGTGGACGAGTTGGGCTACATCCTGGGCTTCGAGAAGGACATCGCAGCGTTTGAAGCACGAAGGTAAGCCTATGTCATTCATTCAGATTTACGATACGACCCTGCGCGACGGCACTCAGAGCGAAGGTTTTACCCTGTCGGGCTACGACAAAATCCGCGTGGCTCGGCGGCTGGACGATTTGGGTGTGGCCTTTATCGAAGGCGGCTGGCCCGGCTCCAACCCTAAGGATGCCGAGTTTTTTGAACGCGTCCGGGACATGGAGTGGAAAACCGCGCGGATTGCGGCGTTTGGCTCCACTTGCCGGGTCAAGGCGGGGCCAGAGGATGATGCCAATATCCAGGCGCTGATCGAGGCGCAGACGCCGGTTTGCACCATTTTCGGCAAAACCTGGACTCTGCATGTCACCGATGTGCTGCTGACGACGCTGGAAGACAACCTGCGGATCATTGAGCAGTCGGTCGCCTACTTGCGGTCGGCGGGTCGCCGGGTGATTTACGACGCCGAGCATTTTTTCGACGGCTACCGGGCCGATCCGTTTTATGCCATTGAGACGCTGAAAGCCGCCATTCGCGGCGGGGCCGAAACGGTCGTGTTCTGCGACACCAACGGCGGCACTCTGCCCTGGGAGGTGGAAACCATTCTCCGCGAGGTGAAGGCAGAGATCCAGCACCCATTTGGCATTCACACCCATAACGATGGCGAGTCCGCAGCGATCAACGCGCTGCTGGCGGTGCGGGAAGGCGCAATCCAGGTGCAGGGCACGATTAACGGCGTGGGCGAGCGTTGCGGCAACGCCAATCTGTGTTCGGTCATGGCCAATCTGGAACTCAAAATGGGTCGCCAGTGCTTGCCGGAAGGCAGCTTGAGCAAGCTGTACGAGCTGTCGCATTTTGTCGATGAAGTCGCCAACGTCACGCCCAACGATCATCTGCCTTACGTCGGCAAGAGCGCCTTTGCCCACAAGGGCGGCGTCCATGTGGCGGCGATGCGGCGTTCGGCCCAGTCCTACCAGCACGTTGCGCCGGAGCGGGTTGGCAACAAGATGCGGGTGGTGGTTTCGGCGCTGTCGGGGCGGGCCAATCTGCTCAGCAAGGCCGAGGAGCATGGTGTGGATGTCAGCAGCGTGGCCGATGTGGTCGGCGTGCTGAACGATGTGAAGGAACTCGAAGCGCGCGGCTTTTCCTTCGAGGCCGCCGAAGCTTCAGTGGCGATGATGCTCAAGCGCCAGCAGCCCGGTTATCAGCCGCTGTTTGAACTGGTCGATTTTCTGGTCAACGTCGAACATCGCCAGGGACGCGGGATTTTTGCCGAGGCGATGGTCAAGCTGAAAGTCGGCGATGAAGTGCTGCATACCGCGGCCGAAGGCAATGGCCCGGTCAACGCCCTTGACCTCGCGCTACGCAAGGCGCTGATCGGTCATTACCCGGACATCGCCTCGTTCCATCTGGCCGATTACAAGGTCCGGATTCTGGATGGTCAGGATGGCACCGAGGCGATTACCCGAGTGTTGATTGACACCCGCAATACTTCCCGGCTCTGGAGTACCGTCGGCGCCAGCGCCAACATCATCGAAGCCTCCTGGCAGGCGCTGATCGATGCGGTGGAGTATGGGTTGTCCGTGGCGCATTGACAGCAAGATTAAAGGTCAAAGGTCAAAGGTTAAAGGCTAAAGATGAAAGCAAACATCGTTTTACTCCCCGGTGACGGCATCGGCCCGGAAGTGGTCAGCCAGGCCGTTCGCGCGCTGGACGCTATCGCCGGGAAATTTAATCACCAGTTCGCCTATCAGGAACGGCTGATGGGCGGCTGCTCGATTGATCAGTTCGGCTCATCGCTGACCGACGAAACTCTGGCGGATTGCCAGGCGGCGGATGCGGTGTTGCTGGGCGCGGTGGGTGGGCCGAAATGGGATAACCCGAACGCCAAGGATCGCCCTGAACGGGGATTATTGGCTTTGCGCAAGGGCTTGGGCGTATTCGCCAATTTGCGCCCGGTCAAGGTTCACCCGGCGCTGATCGATGCCTCGCCGCTCAAGCCCGAAAAACTCCGGGGCGTAGATATTCTGGTCATCCGTGAATTGACCGGCGGCCTGTATTTCGGCTGGCCGAAGGGTCGCGATGTCAAGGATGGCCGGGAGCGGGCCGTCGATACCCTGGAGTATTACGATTACGAAATCCGCCGGGTGATGGATCTGGCGTTCAACCTGGCTCAAGGGCGCCAACGCAAAGTGATGTCGGTGGACAAAGCCAATGTCCTTGAATCGTCGCGGTTGTGGCGGCAGATTGCGGTGCAGGTCGGTGCGGAGCAGCCGTCGATCGCCTTGGAACATGTGCTGGTGGATACCGCCGCGATGCGCCTGATCACCGGTCCGGCTTCGATGGATGTGATGGTCACCGAAAACATGTTTGGCGACATTCTCACCGACGAGGCCTCGGTTTTAGCCGGTTCAATGGGGATGTTGCCGTCGGCCAGTCTGGGAGCTGGGCGGGTCGGTTTGTATGAGCCGATTCATGGTTCCGCCCCTGATATTGCCGGCAAGGGCATTGCCAATCCCATCGGCATGATCCTGTCCACCGCCATGCTGCTGCGCCATTCGCTGGGACTGGAAACTGAAGCGGCGGCGATTGAAAAAGCTGTGGATGAAACCATTACTGCCGGGGCGCGCACTGCGGATCTCGGTGGGAAACTGACCACGACCCAGATGGCGGACGAGATCATCCAGCGTCTTTAGATATGGCTTACAGGCAGAGGAAATGCTCCATGTTGAGGCTTCGTTGATGACGATTCCTCTGCTGTATGTGCTGCACAGCGGCAATCTGTACGGAACCGAGCGGATGGCGCTGGCGACGCTGGAAGGTTTGCGCGACCGGTTTGCGCCGGTGCTGTTCGCCCCACTGGGACCGGCCCTGGCCGAAGCGGCGCGGCTGGGAATTTCCGGTGAGCCGTTCGCCAGTCCCTGGGCGTTCGCCCGCCGCTTGCAACCCTGGCTGGCCCGCAACCGGCAAGTCGCATTCATCGCTACCGGCGTGGCGCATTCCCTGATCTTTCTGGCCCTGAACGCCGGCTATCGGCGACGGGCGGCGCATCTGCATCTGGTGCATGGTGGCACGGACGAGCGGCTGAGTTATGGCCGCAAACGGTTGTTGAACCGCACCGACGCGGTGCTGGTCGCGGTGTCGGCCTTCGTAAAAGAGCGCTTGATCGCGAATGGCGTCGCCCCGGATCACATTCAGGTCATCGAAAATTTCCTGACCGATGATCGGGTGCGAACCGCGCCGCGTCGCCCGCCGTTTCAGACTGCCGGAGTGCAGCGGGTAGCGGTGGTGTCGCGGATCGATCCGATCAAGCGGGTTGATCTCCTGCTGGACGCGCTGGATCGCCATCCCGATCTGGCCGGGCTGAGCTTCCGTATTTTCGGGTCGGGCTGGGAACTGGAGAAACTGCGGCAACGGGCGGCGGCGCAGCATCCCAATGTCGAGTTTATCGGTTTCAGCGCCACGGTCGCCGACGAACTGGCCGCGTCTGATCTGCTGCTGCATCTGTGTCCAAGCGAGCCGTTTGGACTGGCGATCCTGGAAGCGATGGCTGCCGGGATTCCGGTGCTGGTTCCCGATACCGGCGGGGCGGCGCTGCTGGTCGAGGATGGTGTGTCCGGCAGCCGATTTCTGGCTGATGATGCCGATGCGCTGGCGGAACGGCTGCGGGAATTGCAAACCGATCCGCCGCAACGGCTGAATCAATGGGTTGCCGGCGGCGACCGGGCGCTGGCGACCCGGTTTTCCCAACGCGAACGAGTAGCCGATTATGCCCGGCTGCTGGCGGAGGAACTCGATGGCTGACCATACGATTGACCCTGCACCGGTCTTGTCGGTGGTGGTCATTGGCCGTAATGAAGGCGAACGGCTGGCGCGCTGTCTGGAGTCGGTGCGGGCGATGGCTGATCCGGGCGGGCCGGTGGAACTGATTTATGTCGATTCCGCCTCGACCGACGGCAGCCCGGAGCGGGCGGCGGCGCTGGGCGCGCAGGTCATTACGGTACAGCCGGAACGGCCTTCGGCGGCGCTGGGCCGCAATGCCGGCTGGCGGGCGGCGCAAGCGCCCATCGTGCTGTTTCTGGACGGCGATACCCTTTTGCATCCCCGGTTTGTGGCGGATTCATTGCCGGAATTTCAGAATCCCCAGGTGGCGGCAGTGTGGGGACATCGCCGGGAAATTCGCCCGGACGCCTCGCTGTACAACCGGGTCCTGGACCTCGACTGGATTTACCCGCCCGGCCTGAGCGAGTTTTGCGGCGGCGACGCCTTGATGCGGCGGGTGGCGCTGGTCGAAGTGGATGGCTTCGACGCCACATTGATCGCCGGCGAGGAGCCAGAGCTATGCCGGCGGTTGCGGGCGCGGGGCGGACAGATTCTGCACGTTGACCGGCCCATGACTGGCCACGATCTGGCGATGACCCAGTGGCGGCAATACTGGCGGCGGGCCGTGCGGGCCGGTCATGCCTACGCCGAAGTTGCCGAGCGGTTTCGTGGAACGGATACGCCGCTGTGGGAGCGCGAAGTCCGGCGTAACCAGATTCACGGTGGGGTGTTGCTGCTGAGTCTGGCGCTGGGTGTCGGCGGCGCGGTGGTTGCCCAGTCAGCGATGCCGCTGTTGCTGATGCTGGGTTTCTGGCTGGCGCTGGCGGTGCGCACCGCGTTGAAAGTTGACTGGAAAAGCCGCGATCCGCTGACCCGCCTGCTCTATGGCGTTCACTCCCACCTGCAACAGATTCCGATTCTGATCGGGCAACTGGGCTATTACCGGGATCGGCGGCGCGGGCGGCAGCGCGGTTTGATCGAGTACAAGTGAGTGGCGACGACCATGAGCGGACTGGCGAAACGAGTATTGGTCAGCGCCCTGTTACCCGTGGCGCGGCTGGCGCAGACCGTCGGTGAACCGTGGCGGCGGTTGTGGGCGCATACCCGGTTACGAGCCGCGATCACGGGGTCAGTTGATCCGTCGGTGGTGATTCTGGGCGCGGCGGAAGTGCGCGGTACCGGACGGATTGAACTGGGCCGGGAGTTGTTTCTGTATCCCGGCCTGTATCTGGAAACCCAGGGCGAGGGGCGCATCAGCATCGGCGATGAAGTGGTGATGTCGCGGGGGGTTCATGTGGTGGCGTTTCAGGAAGTCAGCATCGGTTCTGGGACGCTGATCGGCGAATACGCCAGCCTGCGCGACGCTAACCACCGGTTCGGCGGTGAGCGGGCGATTCGCTGGTCGGGGCATGAAGCCGCGCCGATCCGGATTGGCCGCAAAGTCTGGATTGGGCGGGGCGTGATGGTGTTGCCGGGGGTGACGATTGGCGATGGCGCAGTGATCGGCGCTAATGCAGTGGTGACGCGCGACATTGCGCCGGGGGCAGTGGCGGTCGGCATTCCAGCGCGGATTCTGGAGATGCAGCGCCGGGGCGGGGCTATCCAAAAGCGGTGAGTTCCTGAAAAACCGCCTCGGGCGCCAGAACTGAACCGTAGAGTTTAGAGTCGCCCAAGCAGCCCCAACTGTTGCACCGTGGCTAACGCAATCAGGGGACCCGCATTACAGCAGGCGCTTTCTGCCCGTCGCCGCTTAAGCCAACCGCCGAAAACCGCGCTCCAGATCAGCCTGCACATCCGCCACCTCTTCCAGACCCACCGAAATCCGCACCAGTCCCTCGCCAATCCCAGCCCGCTCCCGTTCCGCCGGGGTCAGCCGGCCATGCGTGGTGGTTGCCGGATGAGTAATCGTAGTCTTGGCGTCGCCCAGATTGGCGGTAATCGAGATCAGCCGGGTGTGGTCAATCAGCGTCCAGGCGGCTTCCCGCCCACCACGCAGTTCAAACGCCACAATCCCGCCAAAGCCGCTCTGTTGCCGTTGTGCCAGTTCGTGCTGCGGGTGTGAGGGCAGACCCGGATAGTAAACTCGCGCCACCGCGGGCTGTGCCTCCAGCCAGTGCGCCAGGTGCAGCGCGGCTTCGCTGTGCGCCCGCATCCGCAACCGCAGTGTTTCCAGCCCCTTGAGAAACACCCAGGCGTTGAACGGACTCATGGTCGGCCCGGCGGTGCGCAGAAAGCCGTAAATGTCCACTCCGACCCGCTGTTGATCGCCCACCACCGCCCCGCCGATGCAGCGGCCCTGCCCATCCAGATATTTGGTCGCAGAATGAATCACCAGATCCGCGCCCAGTTTGAACGGCTGTTGCAGGGCCGGGGTGCAGAAGCAGTTATCCACCACCAGCAAAACACCGTGGGCATGGGCAATATCCGCCAGGGCTTGAATATCGGCCAGTTCCATCAGCGGGTTGGACGGCGTTTCCACATAGAACAGTCGGGTTTCCGGGCGAATCGCCGCTGCCCAGGCCGCCGGATCGCTCAACGGGACATAACTGGTGGCGATCCCAAACTTGCTCAGATAGTTCGTGAACAATGAGATGGTGCTGCCAAAGATGCTGTTGGCCGAGACGATGTGATCGCCGCTTTTCAACAACGCCATGCAGGTCGCCAGGATCGCCGCCATCCCGGAGGAGGTAGCGATGCAGCTCGCGCCACCTTCCAGCGCCGCCAGCCGTTCCTGAAATACCCGCACTGTCGGATTGGTGAAGCGGGAATAAATGTTGCCGGGAACCGCACCACTGAACCGGGCCGCCGCTTCAGCCGCGCTGGCGAACACAAAGCTGGAGGTGGTGAAAATCGGTTCGGCGTGTTCGCCTTCCAGGGTGCGAACCTGACCGGCTCGCACCGCCAGACTGGCGAAACCGAGTTCTGGCGCGTCATCATCAAAGCAAGGCATGGCCGGGCCACTCCAGATTAGTCGTGATTATGCAAATCGATAATGGCGTTATCGGCGCTGTCCTGAGCCGCATTCTTGATGGCATCAGCGCGTTGCTGGGCCAGACAGTCCAGATAGTCGCGGTCAATATCGCCCGTGACATATTCGCCAGTAAAGCAGGAAGCATCGAACCGTTCCAACAACCGGTTGCCGCGCCGCACTGCCTCTTCCAGATCAGCCAAATCCTGGAAAATCAGATAGTCAGCGCCAATCGCCTGCGCGATTTCCGCTTCGGAACGGTTATGCGCGATCAATTCGTGGGCGGCGGGCATATCAATGCCGTAGACATTCGGATAACGCACCGGCGGCGCGGCGGACGCGAAATAGACCTTGCGGGCGCCGGCATCGCGGGCCATGCGGATGATCTCTTCCGAGGTGGTGCCGCGCACGATGGAGTCGTCGACCAGCAGCACGTTTTTGTCCCGGAACTCCAGATCAATCGCGTTCAGTTTCTGTCGGACTGACTTCTTGCGGATTTTTTGCCCCGGCATGATGAAGGTGCGGGCGATGTAGCGGTTCTTGATGAAGCCTTCACGGTATTTGATGCCGAGAATCGAGGCCATTTGCAAGGCGGCGGTGCGGCTGGTGTCGGGGATCGGGATCACCACGTCAATGTCCTGATCCGGCCAGACCCGCAGAATTTTGTCAGCCAGATATTCGCCCATCCGCAACCGGGCTTTATGTACCGAAACCTGATCCATGATGGAATCGGGCCGGGCCAGATAGACGAACTCGAAAATGCAGGGCGAATAACACGGATGCTCGGCGCACTGGCGGGTGTGCAATCGGCCCTGCATATCAAACAGCACCGCCTCCCCGGGCGCGACATCGCGGATTCGCTCAAAGTCCAGCGCATCCAGCGCGACGCTCTCAGACGCTGCCATGTACTCCATACCGCTGTCGGTTTCACGACTGCCGAACACCAGTGGCCGGATGCCATGCGGATCGCGGAACGCCACCAGCCCGACTCCGACGATCAGCACGACTGCTGCGTAAGCGCCGCGCACCCGCCGATGCACCGCCGCCACCGCTGCGAAAATATCATCCGCATCCACCGCCAGCCGGCTGCGTTGTTGCAACTCGTGGGCGAAGACATTCAGCAGGATTTCCGAATCGGAACGGGTATTGATATGACGCAGGTCGGCGCGAAACAGTTCGTCCTTGAGCTGGGCGGCATTGGTCAGGTTGCCGTTGTGGGCCAGGGTAATGCCGAACGGCGAGTTGACGTAGAACGGCTGGGCCTCGGCGGAATCGGCGCTGCCGGCAGTCGGATAGCGGACATGGCCGATACCGATGTCGCCATGCAGATTGCGCATGTGGCGGGTGCGGATCACATCGCGCACCAGCCCATTATCCTTGCGCAGGAACAGCCGGCTGTGATCGCAGGTAACGATGCCGGCGGCGTCCTGACCCCGGTGCTGCAAGACGGTCAGGCCGTCGAACAGGCTTTGATTGACCGGACCGCGCCCGGCAATGCCAATAATTCCGCACATAGACTGAACCCTCCGCGAACCAATTCAGGGAAAGTGAATGTTCTGGGCCAGTTCCGGCGGCAGCAAGCTTTGCAGCCAAACGGCGCCTTCCTGGAAATGGTGCAGCAACAGCGCCTGTTGCCACCACGGGTCACGGGGCAATGGAGTCAGGCCCGCCGCCAGCACCAGCAGCGTGATGACCGCTGCGCCCCGCGCCAGGCCAAATGCCATGCCCAACACCCGGTCAGTGCCGGTCAGGCCGGTGTAATCCACCAGATACGACGCGAGAATGTTGATCAGCCCGCCAATCAGCAGGGTGGCGAGGAACAGCCCGCCGAAAGCGGCGGCGATCCGCAACGAGGGAATATCGAGGTAGGGAGTGAGATGCGCCGCGCCGTCTTCCGCGAACAGAAAGGCGATGGCAAAGGCGGCGATCCAGGTCGCCAGCGAGATGACTTCGCGCAACAGACCGCGCCAGAGGCCGATCAGCATGGACAGGGCGATGACGATGATGATGAGGTAATCAGCCCAGTTCATGGAGTGTGTTATCCCGCCCTGAATCGTGAATGGCTTGCGCTGCTGCGCCTAGCGTCCGCTGATTGAAGCGGGGCATGGTAGCAGAAAGGATCATTGCCTTAAACGACGTGGATCCTGGCGATCAGCGCCACACCCGCACCTGATACATCGGCCGGTCATTGAGCATGATCCGCTCCACCCCGGCCCGCACGTTTTGACTGCGGTAATAGTCGCGCAAGGCATAGGCATTTTCCTGGAGTGCGTAACTGCCGACGATGTTGCCGCCGCTGGGCCGACTGGCTGGCGCGGCGGGAGCTGCGGCGGTTGGACGGGGCGGAGCGGCGGCGGGAGCCGGCGTAGACGCTGGACGCGCCGCGGGTTCAGTACGCGAAACCAGCTCGATTTTAGGCAAGGTAGCCGGCGGTTTCGGACGGGCGGTATCCGATGTTGGCTGTTCAGCGCGGGCAGGAGCAGTTTCGGCCTGCGCGCTGCGGCGGGCGGTGTCAGCACGGGCGGCTTCAGCGCGGGCGGCTTCGGCCTGCGCGGATTTCTGGGCAGCGTCGGCTTGCGCCGCCTTGCGAGCGGTATCCGCGCGGGCGGCCTCCCGCCGGGCGGCTTCTGCGGCTCGAGCAGTTTCAGCTTGAGTCGCGGTGGTTTCCGCAGTCGTACTCCGGGCGGGCGGAGTTTGAGTCTGGGTAGCTTCGAGCCGGGTGGCTTCCGCCCGGGCAGCGACGCCACGTTCCGCCTCGGCTTTGGCGCGGGCTTTGGCGGCTTCGGCCTGGGCGGCGCGGCGGACGGCTTCGGCGCGAGCCTTGGCGGCGGCGATCCGTTCCGCGTCGGCCTTGGCCCGGGCGGCTTGAGCGGCCCGGGTCCGGGCCGCTTCTTCTTGGGCGACAACTTCAGCTGGAGAGGGGCCGGGGGCTGGAGGTTGCGTAGCGACTACCGGTAGCGGAGCCGGCTCGGGTACAGCCGGCGGTGCTGGAACCAACGGCGCTGGAACCGGTGCGACGACTGCCGGAGGCGGCGTAGCCGGCGGCTGGGGCTGGGAGGAAAAGGTCAGGGTTGGGGGATCGGGAACCCGGGCAGGCTGAACCGGCGCCGGCGGTGGCTGCCGTTCCAGCATTTCCGGCACAAAGATGACAGCCAACGCCGCGATCACGGCGGCGCCGACCAATCGTTGAGTCAGGCGGTTGTCCAAATCAGGTCTCCGAGGATAACGGCAAGGGGAAATGGGGTTGCCACAGTTGGGCGGCCAAAGCCGGGGCAACGGTATGAAATGATCCCAGAATAACGATCCGGTCGCCCGGTTGGGCGGCTTGATGGGCGATCCGGCAAGCGTTGAGGACATCGCCGGCAGCCTTGGCTGGGCAGCCGTTTGTGATCAGCAAATCTTTCAGTTCCACATCACTGCGGCCACGCGGTCCGGCGAGCGCTGCCGCATACCATTCATCAATGACGCTCGCCAGCGCCTGAATCACGCCACCCACATCCTTATCAGCCAGAATGCCGACAACGGCCAAAGTCCGTCCGGCGCAGCGTCGCGCTCGCAAATTAGCAGCCAGAATTTCAGCAGCGGGCGGATTATGGGCAACGTCGAGAATCCACTCAACCGGGCCGGGAATGATTTGAAACCGGCCCGGCAATTGAACTTGAGCGAGGCCGACGTGAATTGCATCTGCCGATACCGGCAAGCGAGCGCGCAGGCTGATCAGAGTCGCCAAGACCGCGGCGGCGTTGCCGATCTGGTGTGCGCCTGGCAATGTCGGCGGCGGCAGGCCGTCGAAGTAGACCTGCGCTGATTCCCAGCGCCAGCTTGATCGGGTGCGGGTGAACGTGTAGTCGCGGCCAACCCGTTGAAACTTTGCGCCGATATTTTCCGCAAATTCGACCAGCTGGTGCGGCGGATCGGGATCGGCGCAAATCGCCGGACGGTTAGGGCGATAAATGCCGGCTTTTTCGTAGCTAATGCTATCGCGATCCGGCCCCAGCCAATCGATATGGTCCAGACCAATGCTGACGACCAGCGCAGCGTCGGCATCGAGGACATTCACCGCATCCAGTCGCCCACCGAGTCCGACTTCCAGCACGGCCACCTCGATCCGGGCTTCGTGAAATAACTCCAGCGCCGCCAGTGCGCTAAATTCAAAATAGGTGAGGGATTGATCGCCGCGCACTTGATCGATGCGGGCGAAGGTTTGGCACAGCGCCTCATCCTCGACCTCCTGTCCGTTAATGCGAATCCGTTCGTTATAACGCAGCAGATGCGGCGAAGTATAAGCGCCCACTTGATAACCGGAGGCAGATAAAATCGCCTCCAGCATCGCTACGCAGGAACCCTTGCCATTGGTGCCGCCGACCGTGATCACGAGAAACGGCAGTGGTTCTGGTTGCAGTCGCTGCAAGACGGCCCGCACCCGATCCAGACCGAGATCGATGGCCTTCGGATGCAGGGTTTCTTGCCAGTCCAGCCAATCTTTAAGGGTGGCGAAACGCATATTCAGGGAATAGCAATCAGGGTGGGTTATTGACCGAAAATAGCGTCCACAATTAACCAAGAACTGGCGAGCCAGTCAGCATCGCCAGCAATGCCGCCAACCGGTCGCGCAATTCCCGGCGATCCACAATCAGGTCGATTGCGCCATGTTCCAGCAGAAATTCGCTGCGCTGGAAACCGTCCGGCAGTTTTTCGCGCACGGTTTGTTCAATCACCCGTGGCCCGGCAAAGCCAATCAGCGCCTTGGGTTCAGCAATGTTCAAGTCGCCCAGCAGGGCCAGACTGGCGGAAACACCGCCGGTAGTAGGATGAGTCAGCACTGAAATATAGGGAACGCCATGCTCGGACAAGCGGGCCAGAACAGCGCTGGTTTTCGCCATTTGCATCAACGACACCAGCGCTTCCTGCATTCGCGCTCCGCCACTGGCGGTAAAGCAGATCAACGGAATATGTTCATGCAAAGCGACTTGCGCAGCGCGGACAAACCGCTCGCCCACTACGGAACCCATAGAGCCGCCCATAAAGGAAAATTCAAAAGCGGCGGCAACCACCGGCATTCCTTTAAGCAACCCGCGCAATACGATCAACGCATCCTTTTCTTCACAGGTTTTTTGTGCCTGAACCAGACGATCCTTGTATTTTTTGCCATCCTTGAATTTGAGGAAATCGGTCGGTTCAATATCCGCGCCGATTTCAGTCAACTCTCCCTCATCGAGAAAGGTGTGCAACCGTTTCCGGGCGCTGAAATACATGTGATGGGCACATTTTGGACAAACTTGCAGATTGCGCTCCAACTCAACGCGATATAAAACCGCGCTGCAATCATCGCACTTGCTCCATAGCCCTTCAGGCATCTGGTGCTTGTTGTGACCGTCGGTGCGGATGCGGGAAGGAACGAGTTTTTCGTACCAGCTCATGGGAAATTCAATACGCTTTTAGCCACGGAAAGACACGGAAAAAAGATGGAAAAAACTAAAAAGGTTAAAGCTAAATTCTTTAGCCTTTAGCCTTTAGCCTTTAGCCTTTAGCTTTTAGCCTTTAGCCTCTCTTCTTCCATCGCCTGACGCATGGCCGCAATCATTCCACCAACCTCGCGGCGCATGGCTTCCGGCTCATTCGCCAGTTCCGCCATTTTGCTGACCAGCGCGCTGCCGACCACGACTGCATCAGCAACCTGGGCAATCGCGGCGGCGGTGGCTGGGTCCTTGATGCCAAAACCAACGCCGAGCGGTAAATCGCTCAGGGCGCGAATTTCCGCCAACTTGTCGGCAACTTCAGCAACATTGATGATCGCGGAGCCAGTGACGCCTTTCAGCGAAACATAGTAGAGATAGCCGCGAGCCAGTGGCGCGGTTTGGCGAATCCGTTCGGCGGAACTGGTCGGGGCTAGTAGAAAGATCGGATCAATGCCGGCGGCAATCAAGGGTTCGGCCAGTTCCGCGGCTTCTTCCGGGGGCAGATCAACGGTCAGCACTCCGTCTACGCCCGATTCAGCCACGCCGGCGACAAAACTTTCATAGCCGAAGCTTTCAATCGGGTTGAGATAACCCATGAGGACCAAGGGGGTTTCGCTATCGGTCTGGCGGAATTCGCGCACCAATGCCAGCACCCCGCGCAGTGACATCCCATGACTCAAGGCCCGCTCGCAGGCTTTTTGAATCACCGGGCCGTCGGCCATCGGGTCGGAAAACGGCACGCCCAGTTCAATTAAATCCGCCCCGGCCTGAACCAGGGTATGCAGCATCGGTACGGTTAATTCCGGGCGCGGGTCGCCGGCGGTGATGTACGGAATCAATGCCTTGCGGCCAGTGTGGCGCAACGTTTCAAAACGGCGGGCAATACGGTTCATTCGGCGAAAACTCTTAAAGTTGAATGCCTTCCAGCGCGGCGACGGTGTAAATATCCTTGTCGCCACGCCCGGACAGGTTGACCACGATGCTTTGATCGCGGCGCAGGGTCGGGGCCAGTTGGGTGACGTAAGCGATGGCGTGGCTGCTTTCCAGCGCCGGAATGATCCCCTCGATGAGAGTCAGATCGTGGAAGCCCTGGATTGCCTGTTCATCCGTCACCGCGACGTAGTGCGCCCGGCCAATGTCCTTCAACCAGGCGTGTTCGGGGCCGACGCCGGGATAATCCAGTCCGGCGGACACCGAATGGGTCTCGGTAATCTGGCCGTTGGCGTCGTTGAGCAGATAGGTGCGGTTGCCGTGCAACACACCGGGCCGGCCCGCGCAAAGAGTGGCGGCATGACGTCCGGTTTCAATTCCCAATCCAGCGGCTTCGACGCCGTAAATAGCGACTCCGGTATCGTTCAGAAACGGGTGAAACAGGCCAATGGCGTTGGAACCGCCGCCGACGCAAGCGACCAGCGCATCCGGCAAATGGCCGTAATCGGTCAGCATCTGCTCTCGCGCCTCGCGGCCGATCACCGCCTGAAACTCGCGCACCATCAACGGGTAAGGATGCGGGCCGGCGACGGTGCCGATCATATAAAAGGTGTTGTCCACATTGGCGACCCAGTCGCGCAGCGCTTCGTTCAGGGCGTCTTTCAGAGTGCGCGATCCGGAAGTGACCGGCTGCACCGTCGCGCCCAGCAAGCGCATCCGATAGACGTTCAGCGCCTGGCGTTGAATGTCCTCCGCGCCCATGTAAACCACGCATTCCATGCCGAGCCGGGCGGCGACCGTGGCGGAAGCGACGCCATGCTGACCGGCGCCGGTTTCCGCGATCAGCCGAGTTTTGCCCATTCGTTTCGCGACCAGCGCCTGCCCGACCGTGTTGTTGATCTTGTGCGCTCCGGTATGGTTCAGGTCTTCGCGCTTGAGGTAAATCTGCGCCCCGCCGAGCTTCCGGCTCCAGCGTTCGGCGTGATAAAGCGGACTGGGGCGACCGACATAGCGGGCCAGATCCAGGTCCAATTCCGCCAGAAATTCGGGATCGTTGCGGCAGCTTTGCCAAGCCGTATCGAGTTCGTGCAGCGCCTCCATCAACGTCTCGGCGACAAACCGCCCGCCGTAGCGGCCAAAGTGACCACGCTCGTCAGGAAATTGACTGAAATCAATCGGGTTACGCATTGCGTTCACCATCATGCACCTCTCGCAGAAATGCGTGGATCAGTTCGCCATTTTTGACGCCTTTGGCCGATTCAACGCCACTGCTGACATCGACCGCCTCGGGGCGTACTTGCCGGATCGCGGCGGCGACATTGCCGGGATGCAGCCCGCCCGCCAGAATCAGCGGCTTATGCCGTTCAGCGGGAATTCGCGCCCAGTCGAAACCGTGCCCGGAACCGCCGGTTTGTGCGCCGCCATGACTATCGAGCAATAAACCGGCAGCCGTCGCGAACCGTTGTTCATAATCATGCACCTCAGCCCCGGCGCCCATCGGTACGGCTTTGAGATACGGTCGGCCAAAGGCAGCGCAATAGTCGGACTCCTCGTCGCCATGAAACTGCAGCAGCGCCAACGGAACCTCACTCAGAACAGCCCGCACCGTGGCGGGTTCCGCATTCACGAACAGCCCAACGGCGGTGATGAACGGCGGCAACGCCATGACGATCTGCCGCGCCTGTTCCGGGTTCACGAACCGGGGACTGGGCGGATAAAACACCAGTCCGATAGCGTCTGCGCCCAACCTGGCTGCGATCACGCCGTCTTCAATACGGGTAATGCCGCAAATTTTGACGTGGGTGCGGGTCGGCGGAGTCATGGAATGGGTCTGAAAATCGGTCTGAACAGGCGGGGACCATCGGGAAAGACAAAGCCTATCAGAAATCCGTCCGGTTAGCAGGCGATGGTTTCGGGCATAATTGCCCTGTCTTGCTGTCCATGGAAGACGCGGAAAGCTTAAAGGTCAAGCTCCTTTAACCTTTAATCTGACACCTTTAACCTTGAACCTCCCTCTCCCATGCTCCCGATTATCGCGATTGTTGGCCGACCCAATGTCGGCAAATCCACCCTGTTCAATTCTCTGACCCGCACCCGCAACGCACTGGTCGCGGATATGCCCGGTCTGACCCGCGACCGGCAGTACGGTCTCGGCCAGCGCGGCCCGCAACCCTATCTGGTGGTCGATACTGGCGGTCTGACCGGGGCCGATGCCGGGCTGGAAGGCCAGATCGAACAGCAGGTCTGGCGGGCGATTCAGGAAGCCGACGCGATCTTGCTGCTGGTCGATGGCCGGGCCGGGCTGACCGGGGCCGATGAGGAGATCGCCGGCCAGTTGCGTCGGTCCGGCAAGCCGCTGCATCTGGTCGTCAACAAGGCCGAACACCGCGATCCCGATCTGATCAGCGCCGACTTTCACGCTCTGGGTCTGGAGCATCTGCACGTCATCGCCGCCGCTCATAATCAGGGGGTTGAAACGCTGATGGAGGCGGTTCTGCCCTCATTGCCCATGGTGGATGAGGCCGTGGACACGGATGAAACGGCGCTGGCCGCCGGGCCGGACGATGTGATCAAACTCGCGGTGGTGGGGCGACCGAATGTTGGCAAATCCACCCTGGTCAACCGGCTGTTAGGCGAGGAGCGGATGCTGGCCTGTGACATGCCCGGCACCACCCGCGACAGCGTATCTGTGCCGTTTGATCGCGATGGGCAACGCTATCTGCTGATCGATACCGCCGGGGTGCGCCGCAGGTCGCGGGTCAACGAAACGGTGGAAAAATTTAGCGTGATTAAGGCGCTGCAAGCGATTGATCAGGCTCACGTCACGGTGCTGGTGCTGGACGCTCGGCAGGGGATCAGCGATCAGGACGCGACCTTGCTGGGGCTGATTCTGGAACGGGGACGGGCGCTGGTGCTGGCGGTGAATAAATGGGATCACCTCGATCAGGAAACTCGCGCCGGCGTAAAAAGCGAACTGGATCGCCGACTGAGTTTTATTGACTTCGCTAAAATCCATTTCATTTCGGCGTTGCATGGCGCCGGGGTTGGCGAGTTGCTCGGTTCGGTGCGGGCTGCCTACGCTGCAGCAACCCGTAAATTGTCGACCCCGGAATTGACCCGCCTGCTTGAAGCCGCAGTGACCGCGCATCAGCCGCCTTTGGTTCATGGCCACAGTATCAAGCTGCGTTACGCCCATCAGGGTGGGCAGAATCCGCCGATGATCATTATTCATGGCAACCGGATTGACCATGTCCCGGACTCGTACCGGCGCTATCTGATCGGGTTTTATCGGAAGCGGCTGGAGTTATGGGGGACGCCGATCCGGATTGAATTTCGCGGTGGTGAGAATCCGTATAAACCGGCGACCGCGTCGGGGCGACCTAAAACCGATGGGCGGCGTAAACCAGGGCGGTAATATTGACCGCGATTAGGGATTCAGAAAGGATGTTTATAACCGGGAAACATGAATGATCAAGAAAATTATTAGCCCCTCTACTTATGAAGTAGAACGCATCACCTGCTCAACCACGTTACCCCTACGAGGTTCGACCCTCTTTGAGAGGGATGCGCTTACTGTACTACGGCATTATCGAATGAATCAAAATGACTGAACTCGCACTCTTTGCTAACGACGCTTCCGAACGACTGCCGCTGAAAGTTTTTACCGAAAAGGCGTATCTGGACTATTCCATGTACGTCATTCTTGACCGCGCTTTGCCGCACATTGGCGACGGCTTAAAACCAGTGCAACGGCGGATTGTTTACGCTATGTCGGAATTGGGCCTGAATGCCGGGTCCAAGCATAAAAAATCCGCCCGCACTGTGGGCGATGTCCTGGGCAAATACCATCCGCATGGCGATTCAGCCTGTTATGAAGCGATGGTATTAATGGCTCAGCCCTTTTCCTACCGCTATCCATTGGTGGACGGTCAAGGCAATTGGGGGTCGCCGGATGATCCTAAATCCTTTGCCGCCATGCGCTACACGGAAGCCCGGTTATCGCCATTCGCGCAAGTATTACTCGCTGAACTGGGACAAGGCACAGTCGATTGGACGCCCAATTTTGACGGTACTCTAGATGAGCCGGTGTTATTGCCGGCCCGCTTGCCGAATGCATTGCTGAATGGCGCAATGGGCATTGCGGTCGGGATGGCGACCGATATTCCACCGCATAATCTCGGTGAAATCGCCGTCGCCTGTATCTATCTGCTCGATCATCCTGATAGCCATGATGAGGCTCTCTATGAGCTGATTCCCGCCCCGGATTATCCGGGTGGAGCAGAAATCATTACGCCCCGCGATGAATTGCGCAAGATGTATCAGACCGGCGCTGGCTCGGTGCGGCTGCGGGCGGTTTTTGAACGGGATAACGGCGATATTGTGATTATTGCATTACCGCATCAAGTCTCCGGATCGCGGATTCTGGAACAAATCGCCGCGCAAATGAATGCGAAAAAACTGCCGATGGTCGAGGACTTGCGCGACGAGTCTGATCATGAAAATCCGACCCGGATTGTCCTGGCGTTGCGCTCCAACCGGGTTGATGCCGATTTGCTGATGGACCATCTGTTTGCGACCACCGATCTGGAGAAAAGCTATCGGGTCAATCTCAACATGATTGGTCTGGATGGTCGGCCCCAAGTTAAAAATCTCCGGCAGATTGTCGAAGAATGGCTGCACTATCGAATCACTACCGTGCAGCGCCGCTTGCAATTCCGCCTGACTCAGGTTGAGCAGCGTCTGCATATTCTCGACGGCCTGCTGATTGCCTATCTGAATCTGGATGAAGTGATTCGGATTCTCCGCTTTGAAGACAAACCCAAGCCGGCCTTAATCGCCCGCTTTCAACTGTCGGAAATTCAAGCCGAGGCGATTCTGGAAACCAAGCTGCGGCATCTGGCTCGGTTGGAAGAAATGAAACTGCGCGGTGAACAGGATGAACTCCGCAAGGAACAGGAGCAGTTGCAGCAATTGCTCGGTTCGGAAAAGCGGCTGAGTACGCTGATCCGCAAGGAAATTCAGGAAGACGCCAAACGGTTTGCCGATCCGCGCCGTTGCCAACTGGTAGAACGACGACCGGCCCAGGCATTGGATGAAGCCAGCCTGACCCCAAGTGAGCCGATGATCGTGGTGCTGTCACAAAAGGGCTGGGTGCGGGCCGCGAAAGGCCGCGAGATCGACGCCGGGGCGCTCAGCTATAAATCCGGCGACGGCTTTCTGGCACAGGCGCAAGGCCGTAGCAATCAATCTGCGGTATTTCTGGACACCACCGGGCGAACCTACACCCTGCCCGTTGCGGGGCTGGCTTCGGCGCGGGGCTACGGCGAACCGCTCACCGGCAAGCTCAGTCCCCCGGATGGAGCCAGTTTTATCAACGTGTTACTGGGGAATCCCGAAGACCTTTACCTGCTGGCGACCGACGCCGGCTACGGCTTTATTTGCGCCTTTGATGACCTGGTCAGCCGTAACAAGGCCGGGAAAGTGGTGTTAACAGTACCGGGCGGGGCGAAAATTTGGCCACCTTTGCCGGTTACCGGCTTGGCGATGGACCGGCTGGCGGCGCTCAGCAGCGACGGGCGGCTGTTGCTCTTTCCAATCAGCGAATTGCCGCGTCTGCCCAAAGGCAAGGGCAACAAGATTCTCGATCTGCGCGGCGAGGAACGATTGACTGCGTTGCTTGCCGTACCGCCGAACCAGAGTCTGATTCTGACCGCCGGGAAGCGGGATTTGAAACTCAAGCCGGCGGATCTGGACGGTTACGCCGGCGAACGGGGCCGACGGAGCAAACCGCTGCCGCGCGGTTATCAGCGGGTGGAGCGGGTGGTGGTCGCGGAATGAGCGTCCTCTCTGTGAGCGGCGCCGAGGAACTGAGTGCGCGCCCATTCCTCAATAGCCACGCAGCCATTCCGGGCGTAAAGCCACTCTACCAGCCAGCGCCCGCTCCAGTTGCGCCAGCAGCTTTTCCCGGTCTCGCGGCAGCTCGCCGGCCAAGGCCAGGGCGTTTGAGGCATGGTTGGAGCGAAAGATCAGCGGCGCGGGTGGATTCAGCCGTTCGATCAAGCGAACCTGTTCCAATAGCAGCGCCTGATCGTCCTGCTCCCGGAACGGTTCGCGAAATTTGCGGTGAAATTCAGCGTCAATCAGCGGGTCGAGCATCAGTTGCAAGGTGGACAGATAGTCCAGTTCGACCTGGTTGACCAGATTCGCAGTGGCGTCGATATGTTCCCGCCAGCGCCCCTGCCCGCCCAGACCGAGAATGGCGGTCGCAGAGATGGTCAATCCCGCTGATTTGGCTTTGGTCAAGCCGCTGATCATGACTTCCGGCGTTGCGCCCTTGGTAATCCGTTTGAGCAAATCCGCCGAGCCGGTTTCGACGCCGTAATACAGCAGCGTCAGGCCCGCTGCCCGCAGTTGGGTCAGTTCTTCCACCGACTTTTTCAGCAGATTGGCCGGCAGGGCATAGCTCGATACTCGCCCCAGCCGGGGAAAAGCCGTATGCAGCGCGGCCAGAATCGCCAGCAGATCGTCAGTCGGCGCGGCCAGAGCGTCGCCGTCGGCCAGAAACACCCGCCGGGTCTGTGGGTATTGCCGCGCCACGGTCTGAATATCGGCGTTGACGGCGTCCAGCGGGCGAATCGTGAAGGTTTTGGTGCGGTACATCGAACAGAAGCTACACCGGTTGAAGCTGCAACCGAGCGTTACTTGCAGAATGAAGCTGTCTGCTTCGGACGGCGGTCGCCAGACCGGCAAGTCGTAATGGATGGGCATGGGACGCTCCAGAGAAGTGGCCATGAAAGTATGGCGGATGAAGACCAAACCCACACCTCGCCGCCGCCGCGACGATACCGCCTCGCCCTGGCGGGTGTCGGCATTCCCCCGGATCAGCATCCCGCCTGTGGTGTTCCACAGTTCCGCTTGGGCGATGGGGCATGGGGGTTCCTTGACGAGAGGGTTGAGCAGGGTTGCACAGCGTTGGTCGGTAGATTTTGTCTCTAAAAAACGACACAAAGCAACATTCCGGGTGTTTGAAGGTACCTGACGGAAGGGACTGACCGGTCATACCACCACTCAATATCGTCATACCCGCGAAAGCGGGTATCCCGTTGTTCGGCGGCTACCTGGATTCCCGCATTCGCGGGTATGACGAAAAGAGAGAACCGTCAATGCAAAAACCTAACGAGCATCGGCGTCAGGTTTCGATCAGCCGGCGGTACGGGCCGTCCTCGGCTATCAACTGGCTATGGGAGCCGCGTTGCAGAATCCGGCCCTGATGCATGACGATGATCTCGTCACAATCGCGAATGGTGCTGAGGCGGTGGGCGATGATCAGGCAGGTGCAGCCACGCCGGCGCAGGCTATTCATGATCCCTTCTTCCGTCATCGAGTCCAGGGCGCTGGTCGCCTCGTCCAGCACCAGCAAGGTTGGATTCCCAGCCAGGGCGCGGGCGATCTCCAAGCGTTGGCGCTGACCGCCGCTCAGGTTGCGGCCGTTCTCCTCCACCGGCCCCTCATAGCCGCCCCGCCGACTGAGAATCAGATCGTGAATCATCGCATCCTTGGCGGCGGCAATCAGATGCTCCTGGGGCAGGGTCTCATCCCAGAGGCTGATGTTGTCGCGGATGCTGCCCTCGAATAGGACGATCTCCTGATCCACCACCGCCAGGGAATTGCGCAAAATATCCCGGGGGATCGCAGTCATCGGGACGCCGTCGAATTCAATCCGCCCGGCCTGCGGTTCCAGCAAGCCCGTCACCAGCTTGCCCACCGTCGATTTACCGCTGCCCGAACCGCCGACCAGCGCCACCCGGCTGCCTGGAGCCATGTCCAGCGAAAAGTCGCGGATCAACGGCGCTTCCAGCGGCGCGTAGCCAAAGGATGCCGCCTCGATGCGCACCTGACCGGTCAACCGGCGCAACGGTGCAGTGGCGGCCTGCCGGGGACCCGCAGTGGCCGTTTCGGTCTGGCTGAACTCGGTCGCCGGCGGGTAGCGCAGGGTGTCATCCACCTGACTGAGCGAACCCTTGGTCTGTTGCAGGACCCCGGCGAGATTGACCAGAATCGTCACCGGCGGATTGAAGAGGATGGTGATGGTCGAGAAGGCCACCAGCATGCCGATGGAAAAGCGATCGACCATGGTGAAGTAGCCGCCAACCACCAGCACCGCCGCTGCCGTCAAGCTGGCCAGCCAGGTCTGGAGAGCGGCGATCAGGGCCTCGCGCCGGGAGATCTCTTGCTGGGCGTTGATGTACAGGGCCTGCAACCCGGCCCACTGGGCAAAAAAGAAATCGTCGGTGCCGGTCGATTTCAGGGTCTCCATCATCCGCAGCCCCTGCATCGCCTTGCCGGACATCTTCACCATCTGCATGGCGACCTTCTCCGAGGCTTCGCCCATCGCCTTGCGCAGATGGCGGAACAGGAGGGCGTTGAATAGGGTCATGCCGAGGCAGATCAGGGTCAGGACGACGCTGTATTGCAGCATCAGCAGTGTCAGCATCAGCAGCAGGGCGAGATTGATCAGCGCCTGAGACAGGCTCTGGGTGGCGGTCAGCACCAACTGGTCGGCCAGCGCCACCCGACTGCTGATCATCCCGGCATAGCGCTGGCTGAAAAAGACCACCGGCAGGCGCAACGCCCGCCAGACTATCCGGCTGGACAGGACAATCGACAGCTTGGCGTTGATCGCCGCCATCAGTCGCCCATGCAGCCCGGTCAGGAAGGCGATCAGCGGCGCAACCGCTCCCAGCGTGATCGCCAGCGGATAGACCCAGTCATCCAGCCGTTCGATCAGGATGCGGTCGAGATAGACGCGCTGGAAACCCGGCAAGAGGAGACTGAACACTGCCATCAGCAGCCCGGCCAGAGCCAGCAAAGTCAGGGGCTTGACCGACTGGCGCGCCATCGCCCACAGGCTGGACAGAATGGCCGGCGGCGATCCGCCCGGCTGAAAGTCAGCGGTCGGTTCGAAGGTCAGCACGATGCCGGAGAACATGCCGTCGAACTCTGCCGCAGTCACCGTTCGGCGGCCACCGCCGGGATCGTTGATCTGGAAGCCCACTTTCGTCATCCCCTCGAAGATCACGAAGTGGTTCATGTTGACGAAGAGGATGGCCGGGGTCGGCAGGTTGGCCAACTGTGACGGCTCCAGGCGCTTGCCCTGCGCTTTCAGCCCGAAACTGCGGGCGGCCTTGACCAGGTTGATAGCCTTGCTACCGTCGCGCGATACCCCACACTGCACCCGCAATTCCTCCAGCGGCGCCCAGCGTCCGTAATGGGCCAGAATCATGGCCAGGGCGGCAGCGCCACATTCCAGTGCCTCCATTTGCAGGATGGTCGGGGTGCGAACGACCCCGAGCGTTGGCTGGCGCGCGCTCATAAGGCTTTAAACCAGCCGAAGACATAATCCATGGCCGGGAAGATGAGGCTGATGAGATGGATGCGCTCCACCACCACCTCGGTCCGGGCCAGGGTGCCGGGTTCGATGCGAATATCCGGCCCCTCACCCGAGGTCCAGGCATAGCCGCTGGGCGTGGTTGCGTCCCGCTGCAATTCGACTTCAACCTCAAAGGGTGTGCCGGCCTTGAGAATTTCTTCCACCAGCACCGCATTCTTGAGGCGGCGCAACAGCCCTTCGCGGCTGGCGGGCAGTTCCGCGATCCGGACCACCCGGCCCAAGATGTAGCCCTCCAGTTCAAACTTGACCGTAGACGGCGAGACGCGGGCGGCCATCTCCGCCTTGACTTTCTTGCCCTCGGCGGCTGGCAGATAGGCGATGGCGGTCAGCCGGGCTTCCCCCGCATCATTCACTAGCAGGCGGGCGATGACCTGACCCGCGATGACCGGGTCATCGACATCGACCCCGATTTCGGCAATAGCCCCGGCGGTGGTGGCCAATACCTGGCGATCGCGCTCGTATTCGCGCCGCAGATTTGCAGCCTGGCGGGTGAGGCTTTGCGCCCGGATCCGGAGTTCGGCCAGTTCCTGGCGCTGTTTGCCGGCCTGCTGCTCGCGTTCCAGAGCCAGTTCGGTGATCCGGTTGCGGGCCGTAGCCAGTTCGTTGTTGACCAGCGCCAGTTGGGTCTCGGTCTCAAACAGGCTCAGGGCGCTGAGGATGCCCTGATCACGCAGTTTGGACTCACCCTCGCGGCGCTTGGCCAAGGTGGCGCTTTGCGCCCCGAGGTTGGCAACCCGGTTTTCATAGGCTGCCTGCGTCCGGGCCAGCAGGTCGGCCTGAATCCGATCCTGGGCGGCGAATTCTGCTTGCAGGGCCTGATAGCGATCCTGGACTTCACGAGCTTCCTCATCGGCGGCGCGTAGCGCGTCGAGTTGCTCGGGGCGGCGGATCAGGGCGATGGGCTGGTCCACCGTGACCTGATCGCCGGGCCGGACGAAGATCTGATCGATATGCCCGGTATCAGGGGCGGTTATCGAGGCGACGCCGGCGGGAGAGAGCAGGACGCCCGGTCCCCCGACCTTGACCGGCGCGGTCGAGATCACACTCCAGATCAGGCCGGCGATCATGACGACGGCGATGACTCCGAACCCGAGGACATGCCGGGGCCGCACGATGCGCAAGGCCTGATCGAGCTGATCGGGATCGCTGATCTTGGCCAGAGCCTGGGGACGAAAGAGGGCAGGATTCACAGTGTGTTGTCTTTAACAGGTTGACCGGACAGGGCGAATTCGCCCACCGAGGTTTCTTCATAATCGTGGGTTCCGGCAACAGTGGCGAAGCGATCCGCGTTGCCGGCGCCGATGGCGCAGGGGGCCAGACCGAGGGCGGTGGCGACCAGCCGGCTGACGCCAATCAGGACAGCACCGTCAGTATGCAGGAAGCGATGGCTGCCCAAGCGCAACCCACATCCTCATCGAGCGGATCAACTTCAGCCTGCGCTTCTTCAGCCAGCGCTTCGACATCGGCCAGTCAGGATCAAGGCAGTGCGGTTTCGTTGCTGAAGCAGATGGGGCGATTGATGCAGGCTTACGGCGGATCGAACCAGAGCTTCAACTCATCCGGGAGCGCGTTATCCATCATGGCCTGATGGCTGCCTTCTTCTTCACCGCCGGCGCAAGCCGGCTTTTTTATGTTGGCGATCCGGTTTTTCAGCTACCGGGGCTGATATCGGTCACATACGCCGTCTCGCCACGCATTTCCCAATGCACCTCCATTCCCTTCAGGCGCATTCCATAACGCTGTGGCGCTGAACTGGCTCGTTCGTAGGCGGGTCGGGGATCCTGCCCCAGCACCTGCACGATCAGTTCTCGCCACTCGTCATCCGGCCAAGTCGCACAGAACGTTGCCGCCGCCGGGCTGAACTCCACCGTTAATCGCAGTTCCGGCGCTTGCGACGCGAATCCGCCCACCGCATCCGGCAGGCTGTCCGCGTAAGGCAGATACGGCTTGATATCCAGCACCGGCGTTCCATCCAGCAGATCTACACCGGATAGATGCAGGGTAATCCGGCCCTGAACAATGGCGATCCGCTCCAGTTTCACCACCGACAGGCCGATGGGATTGGGCCGAAACGGGGAACGGCTGGCGAACACCCCCATCCGTTGTCTGCCGCCCAGTCGCGGCGGTCGCACCGTCGGCTGCCACTGTCCGTCCGGGATGCCGTGGAAGATGAAGATCAGCCACAGATGGGAAAATCCATCCAGCCCGCGCAGCGCCTCCGGCGCGGCATAAGGTGGCAACAGATCCAGCGTCGCCCGCGCCGCCGGAACCAGCCCAGCCTGCCGGGGAATGCCGAATTTTTCGCCGAAGCAGGAATGAATGACGCCAATCGGCGCAAACGAAACCATCTACAACCAGCCGGCTTTTCTCAGAAAGCGGTACAGCACCAGGCAGATGACGGCGACGCTCCCCATGACCAGCGGATAGCCGTAAGACCAGTTCAACTCCGGCATGGCTTTGAAGTTCATCCCATAGACACTGAACACCATAGTTGGAGTCGCCAGCAGCGCTCCCCAGCCGGCCAGTTTCTTGGTGGCCTCATTCTGGCGCGTGGCGCTCAAGGACAGGCTGATCTGCAAGGTCATCACCAGGGTTTCCCGCAAGGCGTCCACCGCCTCGTTGATGCGCAGGGCATGGTCGTAAACATCGCGGAAATAAGGCCGGATGTCTTCAGGAATCAGGCCGTTGAACACATCGGTAACCAGATAGTTGCACACTTCGACCAAGGGCGCGACGGCGCGGCGCAGGTTCACCAGATCGCGCTTGAGCTCGTAGAGCAGGCTGATGTCCTCCGGGCTGAAATCGCCCTTGAAGAACTGCTCCTCCAACTGCTCGACCGTGTCTTCCACCCCGTCGAGAATCGGAAAATAGTGATCCACCACGAAATCAAGAATGGCGTACAGCACGAACCCCGGTCCTTTACGCAACAGTTCCGGGTTGCTTTCGCAGCGGGCGCGCACTGCGGTGAAGGGGGATGAAGCGCCGTGTCGCACTGAGATCAGATAGCGCGGCCCCACAAACAAATGAGTTTCGCCAAAATCCACCTGGCCGTCCCGCAGTTGCGCGGTGCGCAGCGCCACGAACAGCCCATCGCCATAGCGTTCGACCTTGGGCCGCTGGTGGGCGCGGTGGGCGTCTTCGGCCGCCAGTTCATGCAGGCCGAACAGATCCTGAATCCGCGCCATCAACTCCTCGTCCGGCTCGCGCAAACCCAGCCAGACGAAGGCATCCGCCGGGTCACGCAGCAGCGCCGGTACATTCTCCAGGGTCAGATGGGGCAGTTTGTGACCATTGGCATAGGCCACGCAGTTGACGATCATGGCGTCATTCATGGCAGCACTCATTGCAGTCAATCACAGTCAATGTGGATGGCGATGCGGGCGAGGTTCGGGCCGGTACGGCTCTTCGCGGTCATGCAGGCGCATCCGGTAATTCACGAAGCCGGATTTATCGGCGCAATGCAGAAACGGGTTGCCAGCCAGTTGCTCCAGCCAGGTCGAGGTCGGCGTGATCCCGTAATTATGGCCGGGGCGAATGATGGTTTCACCGGGTAGTCTCTCGCCCAACCGGCGCAGGCTCTGGTACATCAGTTCCGGATCGCCGCCGCGCAGATCGCAGCGTCCGCAGCCAAAAACGAACAGGGTGTCGCCGGTCAACACCTGATGGCCGACTTGGTAGCAGGCCGAACCGGGGGTATGGCCGGGGGTGTGCAAGATGTCGATGACGGTTTCACCCAACCGAATCTGGTCGCCGCCTTCATGCAGGGTTGGCAGGTCCAGATAGCGATCCCAGAATGTCGCCTCGGCCCGAAGCAGATGCAGTTGCGCATCGCTGACCTTCAGCAACGCTTCAACGCCGTTGATATGATCGAAATGACTGTGGGTCAGCAGAATATCGCTGATCCGCAGTCCATGCTGTTGGGTCAAGGCCAGAATGGCTGATGGATCCCAGGCCGGGTCGACCACCGCCGCCCGGTCGGTCGCATGATCGTGGATGATATAGATGAAGTTGCCCATGTGGCCCAGTTCCAGGGCGTGAATCGTGTGCGGAGAGGTGTCGGTCATCGCGCAGTTTCCAGAGAGTGAGAGCGGGTGGGAGCTTGGAACATTAACGGCGGCAGCGACTCAGAATGAATCCATCAACCCGGTCTTCCATTCACCCAGAGGGATTCGTCATGCGCTTTAATCTCGACATCGACGCCAACCGCTACTTTATCAAAGGCTACGGCTCCGGCTGGATCAACGTCAATGAGCGGGAAATCCGCCGGAGCGTGATCGTGACCCCGGACCAACTGGTCACCGATTGGTCGCCGCAGACCTTTGCCGATTTGGAGGCGGCGCATTTCGAGGCGATCGCGCAACTGGAGCCGGAGATTGTGTTGCTGGGAACAGGCGACCGGCAGCGGTTTCCGCGCCCGCCTCTGACACAGGCGCTATTGGCTCGGGGTATCGGCGTGGAAGTCATGGATACCGCCGCCGCTTGCCGTACCTACAACCTCATCATGCTGGAAGGCCGCCGGGTTGCGGCGGCCTTGCTGATCATGGCCGATTAGAACTAGGGATTCGCCTACAAAAAGTCCTGGGAAAATCCTTCCCGATCCGCTGCTTGTCATTGAGCTGATCCAACCACTGCTCCAGCTTCTCGTTGAGCATGATATGCTTTTCACGCCGGGCAAGTCTACTGTCACGATGGGATGGTGAGACAAAAACTTCTTGATTTTCAGGATTTATGTTGCAGTGCAACTTAGCCAGTCCGCCAGCGGGCCAACCGCGCTATG
>JADLEK010000003.1 GCA_020846135.1 Gammaproteobacteria bacterium | reverse complement strand
TGCCCGCCTTCAGGCCGTCATCTCCACCTTTCGCAAACAAGGCGAGGGCGTCTTTGCACGGTTGCGTGAATTATTCTCGCCCCCCGCTGCTACAACGGCATGCGCTGGTAGGTAGTAGGTAGTTACCGGCAAACTGTTAATAAGGTCTTCGGAAAACTGCTTTTCGTCGCGCAGCGCTTCCTGCTGGCGGACCTGCTCCGTGATGCCGCGGGACACGCCGATGAGCGCCGGTTGGCCGTTCCAGTGGCCCACAACGACACGGGTATCCACAAAGAGGCGCTCGCCATCGGCTTTCAGCAGCGGCAAGGGGCAACTCGTGCGGGTTCCGGCCAGCATCTCAGCGAGTACGCGCCGGGCCTCGTCATGCGCCTCGGGCGGGTGAACGACCCAGATGGGTTGGCCGAACAGAGAATTCCCGTAGCCCAAACCTTCCGCTACCGCCGGGTTGTAGTGCAGGATGCGGCCTTCCATGTCGAGGACGAACAGGTAATCGGCGATGGCCTCGAACAAACCCGCCAGATTTTGCCGCTGCCTGGCAGCCTTTTCCTGGGCAAACAAATGTTCCAGCGCCTGAGTGAACTGGCGCGCCAGGGTTTCCAGTGTGGCCACGGCCAGCCGGTCAACCGCCCCAACATGCATACTGGCCAGATTGAGACAGGCGAGGGGTTCGCCGCCGACCTGGATCGGTAACACCATGAGCGAACGGACTCCTTCCTCGACCAACACCGGTTCCAGAGCCAGAGATGGATCGGTGCAATGGTCCTGCGGGATCGTGCAACTGCATCGCAGTCGGCCCTGACGGATAATGTCCGCCTGGGGCGAGCCGGTAGCCAAATGGCCGGCCCTGGCGAAAAAAGCGGGAGGCAATCCCCGTTGGACCACCAGCCGATAACCGCCGTCCGGCTCGCGCCAGTAGAGTCCGCCGCCATCCAGTTCCGGCAGACGCAGCGCGCTGTCCAGAATGGCTTCCAGCAGTGTCTCCCGATCTAGCCCGCCGACTAGAATCCCGGAAAACTCGTGCTGCGTTTGTAACAACAACTCGGATGACCAGGGTTTGCCCCATGGCGTTTCCAGCGAATCGGCAGGGTTGGCATCATCGGGATTGATCGGGGTGTTCATGCGGGTACGGATACCGATCGAGGCGCATCAGGAATCATGGAGTAGCGGACGGCAATATCGACAAATTCACCGAAGCCAGCCAGGAAAGCATCGGTTATATCCGGATCGAAGTGAGCGCCACGCCCGGCGGCGATAATGTTGCGGGCGGCGTCAAAAGACAGAGGCGCCTTGTAAACCCGTGGCGAAATCAGGGCGTCAAAGACATCGGCCAGCGCCATCAGCCGCGCCGACAGCGGGATAGCGTCGCCGGCCAGACCATCCGGGTAACCGCTGCCGTCCCATTTCTCGTGGTGCCAGCGTGTGATTTCCTTAGCCAGGGACAGAAACTCAAGTTGCGTATCGATATCCTGCTCGGCCCGTTCGATGGCTTCGCTATCCATCCGGGCATGGGTCTGCATCATGGCCCACTCATCTGGGGTCAGCGGGCCGGGCTTGAGCAAAATATGATCTGGAATCCCAACCTTGCCGATATCATGCAGCGGCGCTGACCGGGTCAGCAGCTCGATGTAATGGTCGCTCATGATGGCGGCGAAACGGGGGTGTTCTCGCAACCTAATGGCCAGTCGCTGTACATAGTTCTGGGTGCGCAGAATGTGATTGCCGGTCTCCGGGTCGCGGATTTCGGCCAAGTGCGCCAAGGTCCGGATAGTGACGCGCTGGATCAGATCATTTTCCGCCATGCGCCGGGTCACTTCCGCTTCGAGGGCGGCGTTCTGGTCAGTCAACCAGTCGCGCGCCTGCTTCGCTTCAAGCTGGGTGCGCACACGGGCCAGGACCAGGGCGGGTTGGAAGGGCTTGGTGACGTAATCGGCAGCGCCCAGCTTCAGGCCCTTTTCCTCATCCCGTGCTTCGCTCAGGGCGGTAAGAAAAATGACCGGGATGGAACGGGTGGCGGGATTGGCGCGCAGGCGCTCAAGGACTTCGTAGCCATCCATCGCTGGCATCATGATGTCGAGCAGAATGAGATCGGGATGAGGGTGCTGGATGGCGTAGCCCAAAGCCACGCGGCCGGAGATGGCGGCCTTCACCTGGTAGCCGGCGCTGTCCAGCAATTCGCCCAGTACCATGAGGTTCCCAGGAATGTCGTCCACCACCAGCACAGTGGCCGGGCGCTTGTCGAGGACAGCAGAGAAAATATTCATGATTTATCCCTGCTTGCAGGGTTGGGGAGATGGTTCCCGGGTCTTTTCAGCGAATCACTCGATTCCCGCTGACGCGGAAATGACAGAAAGCGCAAGTCCTGGTTAAAAGAAGGACCCCGTGTGCAACTATCAATACCCGTCTTCCTGGTAGTTGCAAGTATTGTTACAACCACAAGCTGGTATCGCCGTTGAAGTAACGATCGGGGCATACGGATCGCCGGACATTGGCGCGGATGAGCTTAAAAACCTATCGCCGCAGATAGGCCAGTTCTTTAGGCAAGGTCGTGTTATTGCCAAAGTTGTCTTCGCCATAGCCATACTGAGTCAGCAGCTCAAGATCATCCAGGACTCGGCGATCGCCGGTAAAACGGATGGTTAAATCAGTCCGGATATCAATTTGGCCGGTCGCCTGAAGCCGGGCGATTTCAGCAGTAACTTTCTCCAGCAGGATGCCCTCATGGCTGAAGTCATCCGATAGCTGCAACGGCTGCTGATACAGCACCAGCTTGCCTTGCTGAGCCAGAGTGAGTATGACATCCAGCACTGCCGCCCGAATTTGACGCTCATTCAGATTGCCCTTAGGCAGCGGGATTTGCGCAATTTCCACCGCCAGCCAGCGCCGCTTACGGGCGTTGATGGTTTCATTAGCCCGGAAAATCGCCATCGGCGATCCGGCATCATAGGATTGTCCATCCAGTTCCAAAGTAATGTCGCTGCCGTAATGCTGGACAATTTTAGCGACCAGAGTGGCAGGGCGAACATGGAAACCCCGATAGGACGGAACCGGTACTTCTACCATACCGACTTCGGCGTAACGCTTGAGCATGACCTGACAAAGGCGTTGACCGTGATCGAGATATTGTCCGGCGTAAGTCATGGCGTAATCCATCAGCATCGCCAGCAGCATCTTGGTAGAAACAATCGGCCTACGACGCAATAAAGCATCGCCAGTTTGAATGTTCAAATGGCGTTCGTAGTAATGGGCAAGATGCGTAGCGATTTCCAGCAGGTGATAAACCACGCTGATATGGCCGCGCAAGACCGGCAAGCTGGTATCCAGCGATTCGATTTCCGTTTCGGACACATGCGTGTCGTAAAGCGATTGCAGACTGTGAAACCGGAATTTCAGATAACGGATATTGTCTTCGCTGAGCGGATTTGGGAAACAACTGGAGTATTGCGAGGGTTTGACCCGGTTGACGAGATGTAGCAATTCGCTTTCCGCCGCCAGATTCAGATACGCCGTCGCCAGGTAGGTGATGGTTTCCGCCGCGCTCTTAATCTTGCGCATCGGCCGATCTTGCGGCAGTCGGCCCGGCGGCAACGGTTCAGCGTAATCCTCATCGCGGAGCGGATCAGCGGAGACCGGCAGATTCAAGTGGGTGGCTTGGGCGATGAGTCCAACTGAGGCTCTGGCCAGCAGCTCGCTGATGGATTCCAGCCAGTAGGCGGTCGCTGCGGTAAAGTCGCGCTCAACGGGCGGTAAACGGTAAAAGGGTAGGGAATGCTGGATATGCAGCAGTTTGTAGCCAATGTCGGCGAACAGCTTGAGCGTGGCGGTCAGCGACCGGAACCGGGACCATTGGCGGTTGTTACGCGCCCCGTAGGCATCCAGTAGCTCTTCCATTTGCACCGCACAGGATAGCAGATCGCCGGCCAATGGGCGGGTCAGAGCGACCGGGCGCGTTTGCCGCTCCGCCAGTAAACAGGCAATTTGTAAAAGTTGGGCGGCGCGGACCGCGATCAGATCCGCAAAGTCGCCGGGGCCGATGATTGCAGAGTTCATAGGATTGAGCTGAAGCGGCCTTAAAGGCTAACCATAGCGCAGTTGATGGGACCTATCCATGCCGGCAAGTTTTCCCCTACCTATTCGGATTAGCCTTTTTATACCATCATCATCCAGTAGATCATGCTGTCGAATTTCGTCCAGGGAAAAATTGACAGACGGCGAAGATAGGCTTTACTTTGCGAAGTGAAATTTTCCAACCACAAACCACGCATAGTTGAGGAATCACTGATGGCTCTCCAAGAAGTCGTAATTGTTAGCGCGGCACGGACCGCAATCGGCAAATTCATGGGTACGCTCAAAGACGTATCAGCACGGGACCTGGCGATGACCGCCGCCAGAGGCGCCATTGAACGGTCGGGCGTTCCCGCCGACCAGATCGACGAAATCTGCATGGGCCAGTTGTACGGCGGTATGCAGGGTTCACTGCCAGCGCGGCAGGTCGGCAAGCGGGTCGGGTTGCCGGATCGCAGCAGTGCGGTCTCGGTCAACCAGAACTGCACCTCCGGGATGCGGGCGTTGGAAATCGCCTGCCACAACATCATGCTGGGCCAGACCGAAATCGGGCTGGTGGTGGGCGTCGAGAGCATGACCAATGCCCCCTATCTGCTGCCCAAGGCCCGCATGGGCTACCGGATGGGCCAGGGCAACATCGAAGACAGCATGATTCACGACGGTCTGTTTGACGAGTTGGTGCCGGGCCACATGGCGATGACCGCCGAGAATGTCGCGGTCAAATACGGCATCACCCGCCAGGAATGCGACGAACTGGCGTTGATCAGTCACTCACGCTGCACCGAGGCGACCAAGAACGGGACGTTCAAGCGCGAGATCGTCCCGGTTGAGCTCAAGTCCAAGAAAGGCTCGACTTTCTTCGATACCGACGAGAATTTCATCCCCGACGCCAGCCTGGAGAAAATCGCCAAGTTGTCGCCGGCCTTTAAGAAAGACGGTGTGGTGACTGCGGCGAATGCCTCCAGCATCAATGATGGCGCCAGCGCGGTAGTGGTCATGTCCCTGGCCAAGGCCAAGGCGCTGGGCCTCAAGCCGCTGATGAAGCTGGTCAGCATTTGCAATGCCGGCGTTGCTGCGGAAGTGATGGGTCTCGGCCCGGCCGCGGCGATTCCCAAGGCCGTCCAGCAGGCTGGCCTGAAGTTCACCGACATTGACTATTGGGAAGTCAATGAGGCGTTTGCCGCCCAGTGGCTGGGGGTAGGGCGCATGTTGAAGGAAGATCACAATATGATCCTGACCCCAGATAACTGCAATTTCAATGGTTCCGGCATTGCGCTGGGCCATCCGGTCGGTTCTACCGGGCTGCGGATCGTGGTCAGCCTGTACTACGAACTGGAGAAGCTGGGCAAGACCACGGGCGGTGCTTCGCTGTGTGTTGGCACCGGGCCTGCGATGGCTTCACTATGGACCCGCGATATTTAAGCTGAACGCTTGATGATGTTGCAGGCGGCCCGAGTGGCCGCCTTTTAAATCTCTAGTTTTTATACCATCATCTTCAAACTAGAACCGCGCACTTCCAACTCCCCCCGCAATACAACTCGCCGTACTGCCTGTTCTGGCTGCAGAATCCGCTGTCGCAACAAATCAATCGCCGCCCGACCCAGATCATCAGTAGGCTGAGCAATAACAGTAATGCCTGGCTCCACCAGTCGAGTCCAAGGTAAATCGTCAAAACCAGCCAGTGCTATATCTTCAGGAAACCGCAATCGCGCTGTCCGCAATGCCTCAGTCACACCAAGCAAAATCAGGCCACTACTGGCCAGCAATGCTTGCGGGCGAGGCTCTTGCCGCAACAAATTCCCCGCTGTGGTTCGAGCATGATCGACGGTCGCTGATACTGCAACAGCCTGTGGAACCAATCCATGTCCATTCATAGCTGCTGCATAGCCCTCCTGACGCTGGCGACCCGTAGCGCTAACGGCTCCATACAAACAGCCGATCCGCTGATAGCCATTTTCGATCAGATGCACAGTCAGCCGATAGGCTGAATCAAGGTTATCCAGCACGACAGCATCGGCGGCAGTATCGCGGTCACACCGATCAATCAACACCACTGGAAACGGGTAATCCGCCGGACGAAAGCCAGCCAGTCGCGATAAAGTAGGGGACAGGATCACACCACTGACATTCTCATCCCGCATCAGATCAAGATAGACGGCTTCCTTATCCGGATTTTCATCAGCATTGCACAGGATCACCCGCCACTGCTGCTGATAGGCGACATCCTCGATCGCCCGGCTGACCTCAGTGAAAAAGGGATTGCGGATATCAGAAACGATCAGACCAATCGTATCGGTACGCCGGGAACGCAAGCGACGAGCAGCCAAATCAGGCCGGTAGTCCAGCGCCTTAACTGCGGCCAATACCCGCTGGGTAGTCGTTTCGCTAACCTTAGCCTGACCGGTCAGTACCCGCGATACCGACGCGACCGAGACCCCTGCCTGTTTAGCGACATCCTTGATTTGAGCCATAGCCATTTGCTCCTTGGTTTAATAGCCTTATGCCATAGTTGGCGGCAGCTTAGAGGTATTCACAACGCTAGCAAACTTGAGTTAAGGCTATACGGCGCTCGCGAGGCTGTGTTCTAATCGTTTTTAGAACGAAGCGGGGGTGCTCCTGTCCGGGAGCTGAGAAATACCCTTGGAACCTGATCCGGTTAGCACCGGCGGAGGAAAGCTTCAGCGCCGCTCACTGCGCCTCTGTTTCGTCCTCATTCACCTGTTGCAAACCTCGAGGACAAGCATGAACGCCATCTCCCCGGCTTTCCTTCGCGCTGCCGCCCAACTCGGCGACGATATTACCCGCCCCTATACCAATTCCCGCAAAGTTTACCTCCAGGGTTCACGCCCGGATCTGCGGGTTCCGCTGCGTGAAATCAGCCAGTATCCGACCCCAACCACGCAGGGCGCTGAGGATAATCCCCCGATCCCAGTCTATGACTGTTCCGGTCCTTACACCGATCCTGCCGCGTCAATTGATCTGCTCAGGGGACTGCCGCTGGTACGAGCGGCGTGGATCGCCGAGCGCGGCGACACCGAAATGCTCGCCGGTCCGACTTCTGAATATGGCCGCGCCCGCGCCGTTGATCCGAAAACCGCTGACTTGCGGTTTGAACATATCCGCCCACCGCGCCGGGCGCTGGCGGGCGCTACCGTTACGCAAATGCACTATGCCCGCCGGGGCATCGTCACCCCGGAGATGGAATACGTCGCCCTGCGCGAATCGATGTGCTTGCAGGAGCTGCGCGACGACCCGCGTTACGCCCGCCTGCTGCGCCAGCATCGAGGCGAGAACTTTGGCGCGGCCCTTCCCGAAGGCTTTACCCCGGAGTTCGTGCGCGACGAGATCGCTCGTGGCCGCGCCATTCTACCAGCCAACATTAATCATCCCGAGCTAGAGCCGATGATTATTGGCCGCAATTTCCGGGTAAAAATTAACGGCAATCTCGGTAATTCGGCCTTGGGATCGTCAGTAGCGGAAGAGGTGGAAAAGATGGTCTGGTCGCTGCGCTGGGGCGCGGACACTATCATGGATTTGTCCACCGGCAAGCATATTCACGAAACTCGTGAGTGGCTGATTCGCAATGCCCCGGCGCCGGTTGGCACCGTACCGATTTATCAAGCGCTGGAAAAAGTCGACGGCAAGCCGGAAGCGCTGACCTGGGCGATCTTCCGCGACACCCTGATCGAGCAGGCGGAACAGGGGGTTGATTACTTCACGATTCACGCCGGGGTGCTGTTGCGCCATATCCCGCTGACGGCCGACCGCATCACCGGTATCGTCTCGCGGGGCGGCTCCATTCTCGCCAAGTGGTGTCTGGCGCATCATCAGGAAAATTTCCTCTACACCCATTTCGATGAAATCTGCGCGATCATGCGAGCTTATGATGTGAGCTTCTCGCTGGGCGACGGGCTGCGTCCCGGTTCGCTGGCCGACGCCAATGACGCCGCCCAGTTTGCTGAATTGGAAACGCTCGGCGAACTGACGCAAAAAGCCTGGGCGCACGAGGTGCAGGTGATGATCGAAGGCCCTGGCCATGTGCCGATGCAGATGATCAAGGAGAATATGGACAAGGAGTTAAGTGACTGTTTTGAAGCGCCGTTCTACACGCTTGGCCCGCTGACCACTGACATTGCGCCGGGCTACGACCACATTACTTCAGCGATTGGCGCGGCACAGATTGGCTGGTATGGCACGGCCATGCTGTGCTATGTGACGCCCAAAGAGCATCTCGGCTTGCCTAACAAGCAGGATGTCCGCGAGGGCATTATTGCCTACCGGATTGCCGCCCATGCGGCTGATCTGGCCAAGGGCCATCTCGGCGCTCAACTCCGCGACAACGCACTATCAAAAGCGCGCTTCGAGTTTCGCTGGGAAGATCAGTTTAACCTCGGCCTTGATCCGGAACGCGCCCGCGAGTATCACGATGAAACTCTGCCCAAGGAATCGGCCAAAGTCGCGCATTTCTGTTCAATGTGCGGCCCGCAGTTCTGCTCAATGCAGATTACCCAGGAAGTGCGCAATTATGCCGCACGGCAAGGCGTTGAAGAACTGGCGGCGCTGACTGCGGGTCTCGCGGCTAAGGCTGAAGAGTTTGTCAGCAGCGGCGCAGAGATTTATCACCGCGCTTGATAGCCGAAATCCCAGCCCCAACGGACGGGGCTGAAGTGATTTGATCACCCGTTGAGTGGTCACTGAGAATACCAGTCGAGGCGAAAAATATATTCAACAGTTACGAAGCAATTATCCTGGAATGAGATTAAAGGGATAGATTTAACGACGGCCCGCCAGAAAAGCGCGCACCGCCTGTTCAGCAGCTACGGCGAGATAATCGCCGCCGGACGCTATGGCCTGTTCCAGGCTCACCGGTCCCGAACACAGGCTAAAGACCGCGCTGATGCCCAGGTCATGCAACGCTTTCAAGCCACTGCCGACACTGCCGGCGATGGCGATGCAGGGAACGCCGTTGGCGCGAGCGCGTTCCGCCACCCCGGCTGGCGCTTTGCTGAATGCGGTCTGGAAGTCGATTTGCCCCTCAGCAGTGAGGACTAGATCAGCGCCGCGCAACTGTTCGTTCAGCCCGACTAGGTCCAGCACTAAATCAACGCCGCGTCGGAGTTCCGCCTTGAGGAAGGCTTTTAAGCCTGCGCCCAGTCCACCCGCAGCGCCTGCGCCGGGCAGATCCCGCACGTCCAGCCCAAGATCACGTTCGATCACGGCGGCCAGATGGGCCAGACCCGCCTCCAGGATTTGCACCTGTTCAGGAGTGGCGCCTTTCTGGGGAGCGTAAACCTGCGCTGCGCCGCGTTCCCCCAGGAGCGGATTATCTACGTCACAGATCGCCTCAATCCGCGCCCCTGCTAATCGGGAATCGAGGCTGCTCAGATCGATATGCTGGATCCGGGTCAACGCTCCGCCGACGGGTTCGACCGGCTGACCGTTCTCATCCAGAAAGCGTACTCCCAACGCGGTGGCCATGCCGATGCCGCCGTCATTGGTAGCGCTGCCGCCAATGCCGACGATGAGGTGGGAAACCCCGAGATCCAGGGCCGCGCTGATCAGCTCTCCGGTACCGAGAGTGGTGGTCAGCAGCGGATTAAAGCGATCTTTCGTCAGCAGCGCCAGGCCACTGGCGGTCGCCATTTCAATAGCCGCCAGTCGGCGGGCGGGGACATAGCAGAACGAGGCGGATACCGGATCGCCGAGCGGGCCAGTGACGAGCACGGTTCGCTCCACCCCGTGCAAGGCGCTGACCAGCACCTCGGCCAAGCCATCACCGCCATCGGCGACGGGAACCTGCATAATATCGCTGTCGGGGCTGGCCCGGGCGGCACCGCGCGCCAGGGCCGCTGCCGCGGCGGCGGCGGTCAGACAGCCTTTGAGGGCATTAGGCGCAATGATTATTTTCATATGTACTGGCCTGGGATTACGTCCACAGAACTGTGATCAGGGGAAGTCCGTTTCCTAATCAGCGTTGCAATGACTCTCCGGGTGATCGATTCCCGGTGTGCGCCGGCAGGATCCGGAAGATCTTTCGGGACCGATCATGGCTCACGAGCGCCTGACGACCCAATAGACGCCCCACACCGCCAGCACCATACCAACCAGAGAGATGACTGGAAGGGTCTCGCCAAAGAGGCCCCAAGCGATCAATGCGGTACTCAAGGGCGTTAGATAAAACAAACTGGCAACACTCACTGCACTGCCACGATGAATCAGCACGTTCAGCAGACTAATCGCGCCAATCGACAGCACCAGGACCAGCCAACTGAGCGCAAACATGAACGAAGCTGTCCATGTCACTTGAAATTCGGTAAATAGCGCGATGGCAATCGTCGTAACGAACGCACTAGCGATAAATTGGATGACCGATCCGGTGCGCAGATCAAATCCGGCGCAAAAGCGCTTCTGATAGAGCGTCCCAGCGGTTATTCCGACTAATGCCACAATAGCTGGAATAAGCATCGGCCCCAGTTCGGCATTGATGCCAAACTTCCCGGAGATCACTAGCGTCAGTCCGATAAAGCCGAGGATCAGTCCGCTCCATTGCCGCAGATGGATGCGTTCGCTGAGCAGCGCTCCAGCGCCAACAGCGGTTAATAACGGCTGCATTCCAACGACCAGGGCGGTGATGCCAGCAGGCAAGCCTTGTTTGATCGCTACGAAAACGCCGCCAAGATAAACGGCATGGATCAGTATGCCGGACACACTAATATGCATCCATTGACGGCGATCTTTCGGCCACGGAGCGCGACTGAGCAGAGCTATCGTGAACATCAGGACGATGACGCACAGATAGCGCACTAAAAGGAAGGACAACGGCTCCGCGAATGGCAGGCCCCATCGGGCGCTGACAAAACCGGTACTCCACAAAAATACGAACAGTAACGGGTAGAGATGCTTCATCAACCGCAGGTAGACCTTTTTATGTTCAATAGAACCACTGAACCTGGAGAAAAAGATGACTCTTTCACAGAAGTTAGCTGAAACTGTCCGTGTCGCTTGCATCAAGGCGGCGCTGGACGCTTATGAGGAAGGCGGCATTCTCGGCTTGTGTGCAGAAGGGCGCTGGGAATACGCAATCTCGACGTTGCAACAACTGGATTTGGCGACGCTAATTCAAGATTGCTTAACGGTCGACCAAAGAGACTAAAAAGGACAGCTATTGGCTCTTTTTAATCGCCGCAGCGATATGTGCTACTAACCCGGCTGACTGTCACAAGGCTCCCCGGAGTCGGTCGGAGTAGGTCACAACCGGCATCGTGCTTTGCACGGTCGATGGAGTCTTCATAACTCAGGCATTTTCTCCCGACGATACAGTTCGCTCAGTGACGCCGAACAGCCGGGACCGATCACAATCCGGCAATGCTCGCGCCGGAGTTCCCTGGGATCCGCCGCGCCACAGGCATGGGCGATGATCGCGACTTCATGCCGCAGATTCTCCACATAGTGTCGGACTCGTTCGGCCTTGTCTTCCGGGTCCAAACCGCGTTGCAGGCGAGGATTATGGGTTGCGATTCCTGCCGGACAGGTGTTCTTGTCACACTGCATGGACTGTACGCAACCGAGAGCAAACAAAAAACCCCGCGCTGAATTGATGAAATCCGCGCCTACGCACAGCGCCCAGGCCACTTCACCGGGATTAATCAGCTTGCCGGACGCGATGACCCGAATTCGCTCGCGTAACCCGTACTCGATCAGTTTATCGACCACCAGCGGCAGACTTTCCGACAAGGGCAGGCCGACATAATCCAGCAGACTCATGGGAGCGGCACCGGTGCCGCCATCAGCGCTGTCTACCGTAATGAAATCAGGGGCGCTCGCGATACCTTCGCGGACGATTTCCTGACACAGTTCATCCAGCCAGAGCGGATCGCCAATGACCAGCTTAAATCCGGTGGGTTTACCGGTGAGGGTTCTCACTCGGTGGACGAAAGCCAGTAGCGCCGCCGTATCCGCAATCTCGGGATGGCGGTTGGGACTGCGGGAATCTTGGCCGACCGGAATCCCACGAATGGCGGCAATTTCCGGGGTGACTTTAGCCCCCGGCAGAATCCCGCCCTTACCCGGCTTCGCCCCCTGACTCAGCTTAATCTCGAACAGCTTGACTTCCGGATGCGCCGCCACATCGCGCAGGCGGGCTTCATCCAGTCCGCCCTGGCTATCACAGACGCCATATTTCGCGGTGCCGATTTGAAATACCAGGTCCGCGCCCCCGGCGAGATGATAGGGGGATAAGCCGCCTTCGCCGGTGTTCATCCAGCAGCCGGCTAACCGCGCCCCGTGAGAGAGCGCCCGTACCGCCGCTTGAGAGATCGCCCCGTAGCTCATAGCGGAGAGGTTGAAGAAACTGCCGGCGTGGTAAGGCTGGGCGCAGTCCGGGCCAATAACCAAGGGGGGAACCGGGTTCGCCGCAGTTTCCAGCGCAGGGAAGGTTGCATTCGCGAACAGGAGGGTTCCGAGTGGGCGTAAATCACGAGTGGAACCAAAGGGCTGGGTGTTCTCCAGATTCTTCGCAGCTCGATAGACCCAGGTGCGCTGCGCCCGGTTGAACGGCATTTCTTCTCGATCCATGGCGTAGAAGTATTGGCGAAAGAACACGCCAAGATGTTCCATCCGATAGCGCAAGCGGCCAATGACTGGAAAATTGCGGCGAATGGCGTGCTGGGTCTGGGTGATGTCGATCAGGTAGAGAATTGCGATCAGCAGGATGCCCACGCCGACGGCAAAGACCAGCAATGCGGCCATAACTGCCAAAAAGGTGGTGACAAAACCCGGTAGATTCAGCGTTGTCATCATGGTCATTCTCCATATCTATAACAAAATTGAACAGAGCCGATCCGGCGAGATACGGTTTTAGATGTGTTCCACTGACTCCAAACCATACTGATATGATCCGGCTGCGAATGACTGAATGGCTTATCGATCTTCAGGCCAACATTTGAGAACGACAGGATACCCCCGATCATGACTGAAAACTCTGCCCCGGCTTCCTCTGAACGCTGCGCGAGCTATATCGCTATGGCATGGGGCCGTCCAGCAGCCACACCATGGGGCCAAGACGGGCGGCGGAACAATTCCGCGAGCAACATCCGCAGGCTGAGGTGGTGCGGGTCACGCTCTACGGCAGTCTCAGCCTGACCGGGCAGGGTCATCTGACTGACCGGGCTATTATTGACGGGCTGCGTCCATTGCGCAGCGAGCTGGTCTGGAGTCGGGACAGCCTGCCTTTCCATCCCAACGGCATGCAGTTCGAAGCGCTGGATGCGGGGGGCGAGCGCACTGCGGTCTGGACAGTATTCAGCGTGGGCGGCGGCGAATTGCGTGAGAAAGGTCAGGCTACGGTTGAAACTGCCGACTGCTATCCGCAACGCTCGCTGCGCGAAATTCTGCAATGGGCCGACCAGGGCGGAAAACCGCTCTGGGCCTTGGCCTCAGAAGTCGAGGGCGATGCGCTTTGGGATCATCTCCGCCTGATCTGGAAAAAGATGCAGGAGGCTATTCATGACGGGCTGAGCGATGAAGGTTGCTTGCCCGGCGGGTTGCATCTGCAACGCAAGGCCCGCAATGTCCTGGTCAAAACCCAGCGGTTGCGCGATGGCGAACAGCGAACCGGCCTGCTGTCGGCTTACGCCCTGGCGGTTTCCGAGACCAATGCTGCCGGCGGGTTGGTGGTGACCGCGCCGACCTGCGGCTCCTGCGGCGTATTGCCAGCGGTGCTTTACTATTTACGCCGGACGCTGAAACAGCAGGATGCAGTTCCAGCAGGGCATGAACTTCGTTGAGCAGGTCTGGAATCCGTTGCACCTCATCCAGAATGAAGCGGCGAATCCCAAGCCGATACTGCTCCAGCGCATCCAGGCGGTATTGCCCAGGCTGCTTGGCGTAGCGGGCAAACTCCTCGGAATGCAGCAGGTTGACCGACCAGGCCGCTGCGCCGAAGCGATCCAGAATGAGCGAACTCTTGCCGGTCTGACGTGGGCCAAACAGAAAAAAGGAACGGGTTTCTGGGAGATTGAGCGATCTTTTAATCATCATGATGCAAGAATGTAAAGCGTTCTAGCATCGACTTCAACGTTCTTGGTAATACCATGAATTAAAATAACAAACTCATCCCTTGAGCCGATGCCGTTCCATATTCTCGTGCCAATCCTTCTCTTCGGCATGGATATACAAGCCGGTGGTATCAATCCGGGCATGGCGGGCGTTGCGTTGCAGGAACGGGAGGCTGATCCCGGCGTCGGCCTGGTGGGTGATGCTGGTGTGGCGGAACCAGTGGGTTGAGGCCCGCCGCAACTTCTCGGCCTGATGCGGATCGTCGGCTTGCAGGCGGGCTGCGCCTTTGGCGACCAGCATTTTGACGATCCGGTAAATCATGTTGTCGCCAATGCCGGCGGTGCCTGTGAGGTTCATCACCAGCGGGGTCGTGTCGTCGGGGGTTGGCAATGGCGGCAAGCCATAGAACCGCCGGTATTCACGCAATGCTTCCAGCATGTCCTGATTGACCGGCACCCGGGCTTCTTTCCGGCCTTTGCCGGTGACTTGCCACCACCACCGCCCGCGCACCTGGACAAAGCTGTTCATGGCATGGTCGGCCACTTCGCTGACCCGGGGGCCGAGCAGGTAGAGCAGGGCGATCAGATAGCGGGCGCGGGCATAGTGCTGACATGCCCGTTCGGTGTCGCGGGGCAGTTCTTCGACGGCAGCCAGCAGGGCTTGCCACTGATCCTGTTCCAGATACCGCTCGACCTGGCGCAGCGGCTGAATACCACGCCCCCGGCGACGGGCCAGCGCCAGCGGATTGCCGGCCAGATAACCCGCCTTGACCAGGTAGCTGAACAGGGCGTTGATGATCAGCAGCGCCATTTTGCGACTGGCGGGGCTGAGCGGTCCCACCAGTGGCCGCCAGCGAGAATTAAAGCGGGGCGCTTTGGGTCCGCACCAGCGGTCGCGGGGCTGCGGATCGGCGAGAAAAGCTTCATAGCGCACGCAGTCTTCGCGGGTCAGGCTGGAGAGCGGTTTACCCAGCTCCATTAATGCCCACAGCAACAAGCGTTCGGCTTCCTTGCGATAGGCGCGCAGGGTTTGCGGCGAGTCGTGGAACTCGGCCAGCCAGGCCTGTATAGCTTCCAGATCATTACCGGCCGCCAGTTGGCAGACCACTTCCGGCCCGGCCCGATTGCCACCGGTGCGACCATCGAGATCTTCGGGCAACTGGAGACGTTCCAGCGGCAGGGGTAGTGAGTGCGGGGCGATGACGGCGGGGGCGGGGATCAAAGTCAGCATAGCGGGCAGTCTTCTTCACAAACATTAAGGGGAATGGGAACCATAATAGCGGCTGCTATCGGCTATTATTGCGCGGTATGAATTGGGCGATGCTGTCCACTGCTTGATCCTCTCATTCAAACCCGGTTGCCGTAGCCCTCAGAAAAGCAAAACCAAAGACAACCGGCTGATTACCTTTAACCTTTAGCCTTATTTAAGGGAGCGCGTCATGGCGGCGATTGATGCACAAGTCAGTACCGGACTAGTCGGGCTGGACCGGGTGTTCCGGGGGGTCATGGCCGGCGACAACATCGTTTGGCAGGTGGACAGCATTGAAGACTACCGGCCACTGGTCGAGCCGTTTTGCCGCTATGCGCGAGAGAAGGGCCGGCGGCTGGTGTATTTCCATTTCGCCCGCCATGCCGCGTTGGTGCCGGAAGAGCCGGGGGTGGAGATTCACACCCTGGACCCCGGAGAGGGCTTTGAGCCGTTCCTGACTGCGATTCACAAAACCATCGAACTGACCGGGCGCGGCGCTTATTACGTCTTTGATGGCCTGTCGGATCTGGTGACGGACTGGCACAGCGATCAGATGCTCGGCAACTTTTTCATGCTGACCTGCCCGTACCTGTATGACCTGGAAACAGTGGCTTATTTTGCGCTGGTGCGCGGCCATCATTCGTTCCATGCAACCGCGCCGATTCTCGATACCACTCAATTATTTAACGATGTCTATCGGCATCACGGCGAGTTGTATGTCCGGCCATTGAAAGTGCAGCAGCGCTATTCACCGACTATGCACATGCTGCATGTCTGGCGCGGTGAAGAGTTTGTGCCGGTCACCGACAGCGTCACGATTACCGAGATTCTGACCCTGACCCCGTGGACCGGGCTGAAGACCAATGATCCGCGCCTGGATATCTGGAACCGGACTTTTCTGGAAGTGGAAGAGGTGTTGGAGGCGCAGCGCGATAGCGTCCATTGCGCTGAACTGGCCCACAAACTGTTGCAGCATACCTTGCGAATGACGGTGTCTCGCGATGATCGGGTGATTCGCCTGGCTGAGCAGTATTTGTCATTGAACGACATTATGGCGATCAAGCAGCGGATGATTGGCACCGGCCTGATCGGCGGCAAGGCGGTCGGCGTGCTGTTGGCTCGGGCGATCCTGAAGAAAACCTTGCCGCGCTGGCAGGATTTGCTGGAAATCCACGATTCATTTTTCGTCGGTTCGGACGTGTTTTATACCTTCCTGGTCCGCAATGGCTGCTGGTGGGTACGGGACAAGCAGAAGCATCCAGCTACCTTTCTGGATGGAGCCGAGACGGCGCGGCGGCGAATTTTGCGCGGTGATTTCCCCGACTATACCCTGCAACAATTCTCCGACATGCTGGACTACTTCGGCCAGTCGCCGATTATTGTCCGCTCCAGCAGTCTGCTGGAGGACAACTTCGGCAACGCCTTCGCCGGCAAGTACGACAGCGTGTTCTGCGTTAATCAGGGACCCCGCGAAAAGCGGTTGGAAGATCTGCTCTCGGCGGTGCGGACCATTTATGCCAGCACCATGAGCGAACGGGCGCTGATGTATCGGGCGCGACGCGGGATTCTGGATCGCGACGAGCCGATGGGACTGCTGGTGCAGCGGGTGTCAGGGGTGCAGCAGGGCAATCTGTTCTATCCGCATGTGGCCGGGGTGGCGCTGTCGTTCAATCCCTATGCCTGGAGCGAGCAGATTGACCCGGCGATGGGGATGATGCGACTGGTGATGGGGCTGGGTACCCGAGCCGTGGATCGCTCCGATGATGATTACACCCGGGTGGTGTCGTTGAGCGATCCGGAACGGCGGCCAGAGAGCAATTTCGACAGCGTTCGCCAGTATGCGCAGAAACGGATCGATGTCCTCGATCTGGAAGATAACCAACTGACGACCCACGCCTTTACCGAGGTCGCCAAACTCAGTTCGAACCTGCCGCTGGCGATGGTCGCCACTGTGGATGATGAGTTGGAACAGCGGGCGCGGGAGCATGGGATGAAAGACGTGTTCCCGTGGGTGCTGACTTTTGAGCAATTGTTACGGAACACGCCCTTTGTGGCGGACATGCAGGAAATGCTTAAAACCCTGCAACACGCCTATGATTACCCGGTGGATGTGGAATTCACCGCCAATTTCATTAATGACCATCACTATCGGATCGATCTGGTGCAATGCCGGCCGTTCCAGGTCCGTGAGGCGGGAACGATTCCCAATCCGCCGACGCATATTGATCCGCAGCAACTGGTGCTGGAGGCGCATGGGGCGGTGATCGGTCATAGCCGCATCGGCACCGTGGATCGGCTGGTTTATGTGGTTCCAGCGATCTATGGACAGTTGCCGCTCAATGATCGTCACCAGATCGCGCGCTTGATCGGCCAGATTACCCGGCTACGCGGTCCTGATGCGGTCAAAAACTTGCTGCTGATGGGACCAGGGCGGTGGGGCACCACGTCGCCGGAGTGGGGTGTACCGGTGCGATTCGCCGAAATCAGCAATGCTGCGGTGCTGTGCGAGATTGTGACTATGCATGAGGGACTGGTGCCGGATGTGTCGCTGGGCACCCATTTCTTTAGCGATCTGGTCGAGACAGATATTCTGTATCTGGCGATTTTCCCGCAGCGGCAGGATAACCGATTCAATGAGGCGTTTTTTGACCAGCAACCTAATCGGCTCGTGGAGTTGTTGCCAAACGCGGCGGCATGGATGGACTGTGTGCGAGTGATCGATCTGCCCAATGCCGATCATCCGGTGGTGCTGCGGCTGAATGCCAATACGCTCGAACAACGGGTATGCTGTTATCTGGAATCTGTAGGAGGAGTGGTCGAGTTGTAAAAAGCCACCAGCTTAATACTTATAACTCTAATCAGGAGAACACCCGCGATGCCCTCTGTCCTGCAAGAATACCAGCAGCGTCTGACCACCCCGGAAGACGCCGTTCAACTCCTCCAAAGCGATACCAATATCGCGCTGGGCGTAGCCCTGAATCAGCCGCCGGCGCTGATGGGCGCTATTGCGCAACGCCTCCGTGCGGGTTCGCTGCACAATCTGCGACTGTATTACCAAAACGCGATGCAACACATGGCGGACACGGTGCTGACTGATGATGTCTTGCATACGGTTTATCCCCATACCTTCTTTCTGACCGAAGTCGATCGCCGGATCGTCAAGCAACAGCGGGCGACCGGTAAGAAAATCCTGAGTTATGTCCCCGCCTATTTTTACCAGACGCCCCGCCTGTTCACTGATTTTATCAAGCTGGATGCCTGTCTGATTACCGTATCGCCTATGGACAAGGGCGGCTATTTCAGCTTCGGCACTAATAATGACTGGAGTTCCACGGCGATCCGCAACTGTAAACACGCCATTATTGAAGTCAATCCGCACATGCCCCGGGTATTCGGTGACGCATTGCTGCATGTGACTGAAGTTGACAAGATTGTCGAATATGCCACGCCACTGCTGGAGTCAAGTAATCGCGATGCGGATCCCCGTGATGAAGGGATTGGCAAAGCGATTGCCGAACTCGTCCCGGATGGCGCCACCCTCCAGTTCGGCATTGGCGGCATTCCAAACGCCGTGTGCCGGTTTCTGGCGAATCATCGCGATCTTGGCATTCACAGCGAGTTATTGACACCCTCCATGGCGGCGTTGGTGGAGGCGGGGGTGATCAATGGCCGGCGCAAAACCCTGCATCGCTGGAAGCATGTCTTTACTCTGGCGCTGGGTAATCGTGCACTATTCGACTTTATGGATGATAATTCTGCCGTCGAAAGCTACCCGGTGTCCTATAACAATGAACCTTCGACCATTGCCCGTAATCATCTGATGACCTCGGTTAATTCGGCCCTGGAAATCGATTTGTACGGGCAGGTGAGCGCTGAGTCGATTGGCTGGCACGAATTCAGCGGCACCGGCGGGGCGCTGGATTTCATGCGCGGCGCATTTGAATCGCCCAATGGCCACTCTTTCCTGGCGCTGTATGCGACGGCTAAAAACGAGACGGTTTCGCGGATCGTTCCGCGCCTGACCAGTCTGGTCACCGATCCCCGGATGGACACGGAATATGTGGTGACGGAATATGGCGTCACCAACCTCAAAGGCAAATCCACCCGCGAGCGGGCGCTCAGCCTGATCGATCTGGCTCACCCGAAATTCCGGGAGGAGTTGCTGGCGGAAGCGCAAAAAATGACGTTGATTTAATCACGATGATTTAATCACGATCCTGGAGAAAAACGATGGCTCTTGTTGAATTGGAAGTCCGCGATAATGTAGGCATTTTGATCCTGAATGATCACGCCAAACGTAATTCGCTGAGTGAATCGCTGGTTGATGCGCTGCTGGCGGGGCTGGCGCAACTCAATACGCAGAAAATCCCGGTCGTCATTCTGCGCTCGCCAGACGGCTGTAAAGTCTGGTCTGCCGGGCATAATATCCAGGAATTGCCGCATACCCAACGCGATCCGCTAGGTTATGAAGATCCGCTGGAAAGACTGTTGCGGGCTGTTCAGGAATATCCCGGTCCGGTGATTGCAATGGTACAGGGCAGTGTCTGGGGTGGGGCCTGTGATTTGGTGATGACCTGCGATTTAATTATTGGCGATGACAGCTCAGCATTCGCGATTACCCCTTCTAAACTGGGTATTCCCTACAATATCACCGGTATTCTGCATTTCATGAACAGGATGCCGCTTAATATCGCTAAGGAAATGTTTTTCACCGCTGATCTGGTTCCGGCTGAACGGGCAGAAAGGGTGGGTATTCTTAATCATCGGGTTCCGGCAGCGGAGTTATTTGATTTTACCTTTAAACTGGCCAAACAGATCGAATCGCGGTCAGTACTGTCCGTGCAAGTGATTAAGGAACAATTTCGCATTCTGTCGGGAGCGCATCCGCTTTCACCCTCGGTGTTTGAGCGGATTCAAGGTTTGCGCCGCAAAGTCTATGACAGCAAGGATTATCAGGAGGGCATCCAGTCTTTCCTGGAGAAACGGCCACCACAATTCAAAGGCGAGTGAGGGTTGAGGCAGCATGGTCGAGTATGAATCCAACGCGCCTCCGCCAATGGAGACGGTCGTGTCGTCCGAACCTCTCGAAGTTGCCGAGGAACTGCTGATGGCGGCTCTCAACGAGAGCGCCAAGGCGGCGATGATTATCCTGTTACTGAACTTTGGCATTGCTCTGCCCGGATTGGTGTGGAGTATGTTCCGGCGAGTTGATTGAATTTCAACTTTATATTGCTATCGGTGGTCACTATGCGGCGTAGTGGTTTTCTCTCCCTGATCGCTTCTGGAAAAAGCACCAGGCTGAGTCATCCGCTACCCTTGAACGAGTAAGACAGAGACTGACACTCACCTGTAGCATCGATTCCTACCCAGGAGAATTTTCATGCGATTGAATAACATCAGCGGGATAGCTCTAGGGAGCCTGCTGGCGCTAGGCGGATCGGCATTCGCCGCAGAGACGCCGCAGAAGGAAACGCCGCCGGATCCGAACAAAATTGTGCAGCAGATGTGCGATTACCTGAAATCGCTGGACCGGTTTTCCTTCCGTGCCGAGATCACCGACGATCAGGTCTACACCGGCGGTAAGAAACTCCAGTACGCCTTCGAGACCGAGACCTTTGTGCAGCGGCCCGACAAGTTGCGGGTCAATGCCGAAGGCGATCTGATCAATAAGCAGTTCTTTCTCGATGGCAAGACGCTGACTTTGTATGATCCGGCGGACAAGGTCTATGTCAGCGCGGAAGTTCCTGCTGATATTGAGGGCGCGCTGGCCAAAGCTGACCAGGAGCTTAAATTTCGGGTGGCGCTGGCCGATCTGGCCAGCCCAAAGCTGTGTGAACACCTGGCCAAGGGCCAGACTCACGCCCTGTATGTCGGTTCAAGCAAGGTGCGGGGCGTCACTACTAATCACTTGGCTTTTGATCGGAATGATATTCAGTTGCAAATCTGGATTGAAACCGGCAAAAAACCGACGCCCGCGAAGATTCTGATTAACCAGAAAAATCTTCCGGCTTCTCCACAATGGACCGCTTATCTCCGCGATTGGAATAGCGCACCTCAACTGAAGCCTGGAACCTTTGCCTTTACTGCACCAACCGGGGTGCAGAAGATCAAGTTTGCACCGCCGCCGCCTGCGACTCAACCTGCTGCTGCACAACCTGCTCCGGTTGCGGCACAACCCGCACAACCTGATCCTGCTGTTCAGCCTGCCAAGACCGGAGAAAAACCATGAAGACTCTCAACTATAAGATGGTGTGTACTGCGGTGCTGGTTGTGGCGGCAATGAACCTAGCTAGTTTGGGATCGCTGGCGATGGCTCGGGGATTCGGTGGCGGCGGTTTCGGTGGCTTCCATGGCGGTGGGGGAGGCTTCCATGATGCTGGGTTCAGCGGCGGCAGCTTTCGAGATAGCAGTAGTACTTTTCATGATGGCGGCTACAGCGGCGGTACTTTCCGGGATGGCGGCGGCTATGTGGATGGTCCCCACGGCAGCGGCGCGGTTGTGGCGCCAGACGGTGCAGCAGTAGCGCGCGGTCAGGATGGCGGGGTTGCCGCGCGTGGTTCGGGTGGCGACTATGTGGCGCGCGGACCTGATGGCGGGGTAGTGGCCGGCGGTCCCAATCACAACAACTATAATTACAATTACTATGGCGGCGGTGGAGACTGGGGTGGTTACTATGGTGGCCCCGGTTGGGGCGGCGCAGTCGCGGCGGGTGCGGTCGCCGGTCTGGCGGTTGGGGCGATGATAGCGACCTTGCCGGTTGCCGCTGAACCGATAGTCATTGCTAATCAGACGTATTACGTTGATGGCGGTGTCTACTACCAGCCTTGTTATCAGGGCGCTGCGGTGAATTACTGCGTGGTCGCCAACCCGAATTAGCCGATTTTTCTTTTTAACCGCTGACGCTTACTCAGTTTTGAGCGTCAGCATATCGTTGGATCAGCCGAATGACAGCCTGTCTATATGACGGGCTTCTTTTAAAGTTGGGCGAAAAATCCGTGAACGTCCGGTTCCAGGCGTTCTACAATGTCTGCGACCTAAACGTCGGTTCTAACGGGAGCCTGTGTTTGTTGGTAAGGCTGTTTCACCAGTAACTGCGCTTGCAAGTCAGGGGCGCCGAGCAGCGGCCCAGGGTCATCGGTCGTTGTGTGGCTTTGCTAAAGATGACCATCGTTCTCTATCGAGGTAATGAATATGAAATTTTTCCGCACGCTGAGTGCAGCGTTGGTATTGTCGTTGGGTGCGATGCTGGCCCATGCCCAGGGATGGCAGAATGAAAGCTTTCCGGCAGGTCCGGGTAAGCCGGAGTTGAAATACCACCTGCAGGTGCCGACCGGCGTCACGGTGACCAACAAGCAAGGCGCTGTCTTTAAGGGCGGCGACATCGTTACCATACCCGGCAAAAACGTCACGGTGCTGGAATCTGCCTATGCTAAGGAACAGATGAAGGATCCGGCTTTCCAATCCAGTTTTATCAATGAGCAACAATATATGGGGATGCCTGAAGAGAAGGTGCGTGATTACGCTATCGTTTCGATACAGGTGTCAGAAGGCGTCACCATCCAAAGTGCAGGCGGCAAGACCATTAAAGGACCATCGAAGGTCACGCTGATGGTCGTTAACAAGGGTTCAGCCACTCCTGATAAGACCGCAGCTCCAAAGTGGGAATCTACGGGCGGCTGGGATAACGAGTAAAGAGTAAAGTGTGAGGCGCTTGTGGAGTTGCCCTAAGTGCGTCCAAGTGAACCGGGCATCGGCCCGGTCTTGTCAAAGCTAGCAGGCTGGTAGCCGGTTTTGCCGGGCGACGGGCAAGGCTTTAATCTGAAGCAATGATCAACATGGTCGGGCTGCTAACCAAGCAGCCCGACCTTTTTTTTGACGGCGAAACCGGTTCTAGCCAAGCCAATGCTGGTCTTGCCATGCGCTGGACGGGATGATGCGCGGCGTGGGGTTAGAATCAATGGTGATTATATAATTCCTGATAATAAGCATTATCTTGAATTTTACTCACAAAAGAACTACAAGATACGTATCATGTAATCATGGAATAAATGCTATGATTGCCTCTTCATCATCATTTACGGAGATTCGTTCCATGGCTCGTTCTGGAATCCGCTACGAAGACGTGAAGGACGCTGCCGAGACCCTGCTGGGGCGTGGTCTCAACCCCACCATCCAGCGCATCCGGGAACTGCTGGGCACCGGCAGCAACACCACCATCAGCGACCATCTGAAGTCCTGGCAGCAACAACTGGCCGATGCGCCGAAAATTGTCTTGCCGCCGACCGTTCCAGAAACCGTCATGACGGCGCTGGACGCCTTCTGGAAAATTGCCGTGCAACAAGCTGAAGCCGCATTTGAGGAACAACGCACACTGGCCCGGCAGACCGTCACCGTCGCCGAACAGGCGCGCGATGTCGCATTGACCGCCCAACAACAGGCTCAAGCAGAAGCTGCCGAAATCAACCTGCAACTTGAAGCCGCACAAACGACTAGCCGCGATCTAGCCGACCGCTTGCTTGTGGAACAGGAACGCCGCACTGCCGCCGAAACCGCAATTCAGGCGGCTGAACAGCGGGTTCAAGCCGCAACTGACGCCATCGCGCAAATCCGTGCTGAAACGGCTGCCCGGATTGCCCAGGCAGAAGCAGCGCTACAACAAATCCGGGCGGATATGGCTCAGCAAGCAATAGAAGCACAGCATCGGTTTGAAGCAGAACGCCAGCGCGGCGAAGCCGGCGAAGCCCGGCTCATGCAACTCCTGGATGGTGTGCGCACCGAGCAGACGATTGAACGCCAAGCCTTCGCAACTGAGCGGTTGGACTGGAAAAACCGGGAAACCACTTGGCAGGCGCGGCTGGAAATTCAACAACGCGAACAGGCGGATATCCGCGCCACGTTGGCCACCGCTGAAGAACGCCAACAGAATTTCGCCCATGAAATCGAAGCGTTGCGCCCACTGCTGCATCAAGCCGAAGCGCGTTATCTGGAAACCGTGCGGGAAGAGGAAACCTTGCGGGGGGAATTGAAAGCGGTACTGGCCGAGCGGGATCGTCTACAACAACAACTGGAAGCCCGCCCTGCTCCCCTTTCACTCAACGATGCCCCGGCAGTTATAAATGTGGATGGGAAATCACCGCCGGATAACCCTGTTTGAGGGTGGGGATAACTGCTAACATTTTCCCCCTGCCCTGTGACTCACGGAAATCGTATGATGAACCTTGGACTGTGGAGAAGCCTGCTGGCTGCGCTGATATTGCTGACCGGCGCTGGCGCTGTTCAAGCCGCCGACCCGATCAAAATTGGCGCATTTCTGACCGTGACCGGCCCGGCTTCCTTTCTGGGCGATCCCGAATTGAAGACCCTGCAACTGTACGTCGAGGCGATCAATGCTCAAGGCGGCATTCAGGGCCGGCCTATCGAATTGATCTACTACGATACCGGCGGCAACGCCCGCGAGGCGGTCAATTTCGCCAAGCGGTTGATGAAAAAGGATAACGTTAACCTGCTGATCGGCGGCACTACCTCCGGCGACACCCTGGCGGTGATTCCGGAAGTGGAGAAAGAAGGCGTTCCCTTTATTTCGCTGGCGGCTGCGGTTGAAATCACCGATCCGACCAAAAAGTGGGTCTTCAAGGTTGCTCCCACCGACCGGATGGCCGCTGCCCGGATTTTCGAGGACATGAAAAAGCGTGGCTTGGCCAAGGTTGCGCTGATCACGGGCGATGGCGGCTTTGACAAATCCGGCCGCGATCAGATTCTTAACCTGGCCTCGCAGTACAACATCACCCTGGTTGCCGATGAGTCTTACGGCAACAAAGACACCGACATGACCGCCCAGTTGACCAAGATTCGCGCTACTGACGCCCAGGCGATTCTCAACTTCGGCTTCGGCCAGGCTCCCGCGATTGTCACCAAGAACATCAAGCAGTTGGACATTAAGCTGCCGCTGTACCACTCGCATGGCGTCGCTTCCAAAACCTTTATCGAACTGGCCGGCGGCGCGGCGGAAGGCGTCCGGTTGCCGGCGGCGGCGCTGGTAGTCGCCGAACAGTTGCCGGATAGCGATCCGCAAAAGCCGGTGCTGCTGGCCTACAAAAAGCAGTACGAAGCCAAATACGGTTCGGTTTCCACCTTCGGTGGCCACGGTTACGACAGTTTGTTCATCGCCAAAGCCGCGCTGGAGCGAGCCGCTGGAACTGACAAAGCCAAAGTTCGCGATCAGATCGAGCAAACTAAAGGCTTCATCGGCACCGCCGGCGTTTTCAACCTCGGCCCCGACAACCACATGGGCCTTAGCGCTGACGCCTTCAAAATGGTGGAAGTCCGCAACGGAGTCTGGAAAATCCTCGATTAACCAAATCTCCACTACACTGTTGCCATTCCATTTCGCAGCGGGCGTTCCACTCACGCCTGCCGTTCCGCATCCACGAGGTTTGCCCCATCCATGAATGCCGTGGTCCACGCCCTGGCCGAAAGCCGCTATCTCCTGTCCGGCAACGAAGCCGTCGCCCGCGCCGCCTGGGAAGCCGGAGTTCGGGTTGCCGCCGCCTATCCCGGCACCCCCGCAACTGAAATTCTGGAAAACATCGCCCGCTACCCCGAACTGTACTCCGAGTGGTCGGTGAATGAAAAAGTCGCGGTCGAGGTCGCTATTGGCGCGTCATTAGCCGGATCAAGAGCGCTGGCGGCGATGAAACACGTCGGCATGAACGTCGCCTCCGATGCGTTTATGACTCAGGCGCTGGCCGGCGTGGTCGGTGGACTGGTGATCGTGGTCGCGGATGATGTGGGCTTGTCGTCCTCACAGAATGAGCAGGATTCGCGCTACTGGGGCCGCTTCGGCCACATGCCGATTCTGGAGCCGTCCGATTCGCAGGAAGCCTATGAAATGGTCAAGCAGGCTTTTCCGCTCTCGGAAAAATATGAAGTCCCGGTCATCATCCGCATGACCACCCGGGTCTGCCATGTCAAGGCGATGGTGACTTTCACCGGTGAACGAATCGAACATCGGGCCGCTGGCTTCCAGAAGAACTCGCAACGCTGGGTGATGACTCCCGCCAACGCCAAGCCGCGCCTGCCGGTGATGCACGAGCGCGACCGGACCTTGCGCGAGGTGGCTGAGGCCAGCGATCTGAATGAAATCTTTGTCGGCAGCGATCATCGCGTGGGCTTCGTCACCTCCGGCCCGGCGTTCATGCATGTCCGTGAGACCTTCCCCCATGCGCCGGTGTTAAAGATCGGTTTCAGCCATCCCGCGCCGTTGGCGAAAATTTGCGCCTTTGCCGCTACCGTCGCGACGCTGGTGGTGGTTGAAGAAACCGAGCCGCTGCTGGAAAACGAAATCCGCGCCGCCGGGATTGCCGTTCATGGCAAGGATATTCTGCCGCGTTTTGGCGAACTGGCTCCCGGCGTATTGCGTCCTGCGATTAAGTCTCTGCTGGGCGAACCCTATGCGGTTCCCAACCGTCCGCAGGCCGATGTTTTTCCCCGGCCGCCGACCATGTGCGCCTCCTGCCCGCATCTTGGCCCCTACTTCGCCCTCTCCCACCTGCGTAATCTGAACATCATCGGCGACATCGGCTGCTACACCCTCGGCGCGGGTCATCCCTGGAATGCGCTTGATACCTGCACCTGCATGGGCGCGTCGTTGAGCATGGCGCACGGCATGGATAAGGGACGCGGCGAGTCGGATGAGAAGAAGCACATGGTGGCGGTAATCGGCGATTCCACCTTCCTGCACATGGGGATGCAGGGCCTGCTGAATATGGTTTACAACCGGGGCAACGTGACCGTGCTGCTGCTGGACAACCGCTCGGTCGGCATGACCGGCGGTCAGGAAAATCCCGGCACTGGTGAAGATCTGCACGGTCAGGCTGCGCCGCGGGTCAATTTCGCCAAACTGGTGGAAGCCTTGGGCGTGCGCCCAGAGCGGATTCGGATGGTCGATCCCTATGAACTGCCTACCATTGTCAAACTGGTGCGGGAAGAAGTGAAGATGAACGAGCCGTCAGTCATTATTACTGACCGGCCCTGCTCGCTCACCGACCGCTTCGAGCGGTTCAAGTCTTATCAGGTACTCGATAATCTCTGTACCGGTTGCGGCAATTGCATTGATTTAGGCTGCCCGGCCATTTTCGTGACTCACCGCGAAACTGCCGCAACCAAGAGCGGCAAGACCCGAGAACTGGTTTTTGCTGGCATCGACGCCAGTTCCTGCACCGGCTGCCACATGTGCGTCGGCACCTGCGCCCCCGAAGCCATTGTTCAGATGCAACCACAACCGCTGCAGATTCCCGCGCAACCGATCCGGATCCATCGCCATGACTGATGGCATTACCAACATTCTAGTCGTAGGCATCGGCGGTCAGGGCGTAATGACTGCCGCCGAAATGCTGGCCCGCGCGGCGCTGGCGCAAGGCTTCGATGTCAAGAAAACTGAGGTAGCCGGCATGGCCCAGCGCGGTGGCGTCGTGTCCTCGCATGTCCGGTTTGGCCACAAGGTTTACTCGCCGCAAATCGAGCCGGGCGAAGCTGACCTGCTGATTGGCTTTGAAGCTGCTGAGGCGTTGCGCTGGTTTCCTTATTTGCGCCCGACCGGGGTCGCGATGGTCAACACCCTCCGCATCGCCCCGCCGGTCGTTTCCACCGGACTTTACCCCTACCCCGCTGATCCGATCGGCGAACTGGCGGCGACCGGGATTGAAGTTCACGCTTTCGACGCCGGCGCAATAGCCGAAGCGCTGGGCAATTCCAAGCTGGTGAACACTATCATGCTAGGGGCGATCAGCGATCATCTGCCCTTCCCCGCCGAAGTGCTGAAAACCTGCATTGTCGAAGGCTTTCGCGCCTATAAGCCAAAACTGGCTGAGGTGAATGCTGAGGCATTTGAGGCTGGGAGGGGGAAGGCTAAAAACTGACTTGAAAAGAATCAAATGGCCTACTCCAAATTTTGGTTCATCGTGGTTTGTTGTGGAACCAGTCCCACCTAAGCGAGGCGATCTAGCTAACCTATTGATTGGCAATGTCCCAGTGTAAATTTCAACCCTCTTGATGGGGTAAAACCGGCTTTACAGGGCAAATTCCACAACAACCCGCGATGAACCCAAATTTTCTTTCCAGAAACTGGAAACTGATCTCATTATAATCGCTGATGAAGCTGATCTTTATTCCACAGTTAAAGGGATTAACCAGGATAAAAATGCTAGAGACTCCATGTTTTTATGGCGTAGCAACCACCGGTAGCTCATGGAAATTCATGCAGTTGTGGAAAGATCGCCTGACTATTTATTCAATGGATTATTTTATCGACAAAATTAAAAAAATTATGGCGATACTCACGATGATGGCAAACCAGGAGAATGATTGAACCTAGGTCGGGTCAGAAATAAACCCAATTTTCACCACTAAAACAACAAAAGTTTGACACCAAAGAGGAGATAGCAATGAACAAGCAACCGTGGAAAATTATCGTTGCCGCGATTCTGCTGTCCACGGGGCTGAATTCAGCCCAAGCTGCCGATCCGATTAAAATCGGATCATTTCTGACCGTCACTGGCCCGGCTTCATTTCTGGGCGATCCTGAACTCAAAACCTTGCAGTTGTACGTTGAGTCGATCAACGCTGGCGGCGGGATTAACGGTCGCCCGGTTGAGTTGATTCATTACGATACCGGCGGCAAGGCCCAGGATGCCGTAGGCTTTGTCAAGCGGCTGATTAAAAACGACAACGTCGATCTCATCGTCGGCGGCACTACCTCGGGAGACACTCTAGCGGCGATTCCCGAAGTGGAAAAGGAAGGCATTCCGTTGGTATCGCTGGCCGGTGCCGTGGACATTGTCGAACCGGTCAAGAAATGGGTGTTCAAGGTCGCCCATTCCGACCGGATGGCCGCCGCCAAGATTTTTGAGGATTTACGCAAGCGCAAGCTAACGAAAGTCGCGTTGATTACCGGCGATGGCGGCTTTGATAAATCGGGCCGCGAGCAACTGCTGAAACTGGCCCCGGAATACGGAATTACCATTGTTGCCGACGAGTCCTACGGCAACAAGGACACTGATATCACTGCTCAGTTAACCAAGATTCGCGCCACCGATGCCCAAGCGATCATCAACTTCGGCTTCGGCCAGACCCCGGCCATTGTCACCAAAAACATCAAGCAGTTGGGCATCAAGCTGCCGGTCTATCAGTCCCACGGTGTCGCCTCCAAGACCTTCATCGATCTGGCCGGCGATGCGGCGGAAGGGGTCCGGTTGCCGGCGGCAGCGCTGGTGGTCGCCGAACAACTCCCCGACAGCGATCCGCAAAAACCGGTGCTGCTGGCCTATAAAAAGCAGTACGAAGCTAAGTACGGGCCAGTCTCGACCTTTGGCGGCCACGCTTACGACGGGCTGTTTATTGCTGTTGAAGCAGTCAAGCGGGCTGGAGGAACCGACAAGGCCAAAGTGCGCGATCAGATTGAAAAAACCAAGGGCTTTATCGGAGCCAGCGGCGTATTCAATATGACGCCTGAAGATCACATGGGCCTGAATCTGGACGCATTCAAGATGGTGGAAATCCACAACGGCGGCTGGAAGATCGTCGAATAACCATCGCCCATGTTTGAGCAAATCATTCAATTCCTGGCTACCGGCATCACGGTCGGTTCCACTTATGCCTTGGTAGGACTGGGATTCGCCCTGATCTACAACGCTTCCGATGTGGTGAACTTCGCCCAGGGCGAATTCGTGATGCTGGGAGCGATGCTCGCCATTGCCCTGCTGACAGCGGGCTGGCCGTTGCCGCTGGCGGCGATTGCAGCAACCTTGCTGACGGTGCTGGCCGGTCTGCTGCTAGAACGATTTGCCATCGAACCCTCCGCTGGAGCGCCGGTAGTCAGCACCATTATCATCACCATCGGCGCGGCGATCTTCCTGCGCGGGGTGGCTCTGTTGCTATGGGGCAAGGATTTTCACTCCCTGCCGCCGTTTTCCGGCGACGCGCCGCTGCGCCTGGGCGGCGCGACCCTGTTGCCGCAAAGTCTGTGGGTATTGGGCATGACCGTGCTACTGGTTGGATTGGTTCACGGCTTTCTCAATCGGACTCTGCTCGGCAAGGCCTTGCTGGCCTGCTCATTCAACCGCGCCGCTGCTCAACTGGTCGGCATTAACGTGAAGGTCATGCTGCGACTGGCTTACGGACTGTCCGCCGGACTGGGCGCATTGGCCGGGATTCTTATCGCCCCGATTACTTTCAGTTCCTACGAAGCCGGGATCATGCTCGGCCTGAAAGGCTTTTCCGCCGCGATTGTCGGCGGCATCGGTAATCCAATGGGCGCAGTTGCGGGCGGACTGTTGCTCGGCGTACTCGAATCACTCAGCGCCGGACTGATCTCCTCCGGCTATAAGGACGCTATTGCTTTCCTGTTCGTGTTAATGGTGCTGTTTTTAAGGCCCACCGGCCTGTTCGGCCACCAAGTCGCGGAACGGGTCTGAATCATGCGGCTCACCGGCTTTTATGCACTGGCGCTGGTTGCCGGACTGCTGCCCGTCCTGTTTCCCGGTAACTATTTCATTACCGTGGTCGGCATTGCCGCCGGTCTGAACGTCATTCTCGCGGTCGGTCTGAATCTGTTGATCGGTTATGCCGGCCAGATTTCGCTCGGCCACGCCGCCTTCTTCGGCATGGGCGCATATGCCTCGGCCATTCTTACCACCCGTTACGCATTTCCTCCCCTGCTGGCTTTAAGCGCTGGTTTGATCAGCGCTGGTTTAATGGCCTGGGGGCTGGCCCGCCCGATTCTGCGTTTGCACGGTCATTATCTGGCCATGGCGACTCTTGGCTTCGGGATCATTATTCACGTCATCATGGTTCAGGCCACCGGTTGGACGGGCGGTCCCGATGGACTGACCGGCATTCCGCTACTGGTGCTGTTCGGCTGGGCGGTTGACAGTGATCAGCGCTGGTATTTCGTGATCATGGCAACGATGTTGCTAGCGGTCTGGCTCGCGCTCAATCTGGTCGATTCCCGGATTGGGCGGGCGTTGCGGGCGGTGCGGGGTTCCGAATTTGGCGCACGGATGATGGGCATTGATACCGCCCGCGCCAAGACTCAGGTTTTTGTCGTCTCGGCCCTGTTTGCCGCTTTTGCCGGCAGTCTGTTCGCCCATCAACAGGGTTTTGTCAGTCCTGACTCGTTTAACCTCAGCATTTCAATTGATTTAGTAATCATGGTAGTGCTGGGCGGCATGGCGTCCACCTTTGGTGCGGCCTTTGGCGCGATAGCGCTGACGTTGTTGCATGAAGGGCTGGTGGTGTTTGAAGATTACGAGATGCTGATTCACGGCGCGTTGCTGATGGCAGTCATGATTTTTCTGCCGCAGGGGTTATTTGTGGGGCTGAGTCAGGGAGCGCGGCGGGGATGGACTTTAGTCTGCCGCCGCCAATAACGCTTCGCCAGTGGCTCGCTTCGATCAATCAGCCCGGCAATTCCGCCCCAGATTCTCCCGAATGATCGACTCATCCGCCGCATTAGTCAGCCCATCAAGGTTGAGATCATAGACGCTCGAGAGTCCGCTCGACTTGCTGTAGAAACGCCAGTCGTCCAGGTCTTTCTGGTCAACGACCAAGTCAATATTGCCATCGCCCGGACACGCCGGCTGGGACGCCAGGATCGTCGTCAGTTGCGCCGAAAGCGCGTTGTAGTTGCGTTGCTGCTCAGGGGTCAGGCTATCGAGCGGCAGCTCGGCGCCCGCCACGTCAAGCTTGGGGTTTGGAATAGCCTCATTGATCTCATAAAACTCGGTCGTCGTCGTGTCAACGCACGGCTGTGCCTGAGAGACATACGCATTCATGGAGTTTTGCACGATCTTGTAATGATCATTGCGGATTCCGATCGCCGTCAGCGGGCTAATGTCGTAGGGCGCATCTCCTTTGGCGACGAGGAAGGCACTGACCTCGCAGCAGTACTTGAAACCCTCCGACGGCGCGCCAGCAGTGATCGGCGCGTCGAGACCGGTCCCCCACCATGTCCCGTTGTTGTCCTCGCAGACGCCCTTCGTCACCGGAATTTGGGTGCAAGTGCTGCTGATGGTGCAAGGACCATTAATAGCGCCATTGGCCTGCAGATTCGGGCCGACCTGGGTGAAGTTCCACGGGCGGAGACCAGGCTGGCTGGGGTTACGCAAATACGGCAGCATGGACACGGCATCAATGGGTCGTGGGACCGCCTGCTGGACATCCTCGATCCCGGCGATTTCGCCGAACAGCGCGTAGAGGTCAGCAATATTCACCATCTGCGACACCACCCGATCTGGGTTCTCCACCAGCGGCCCGGCGATGATCAGCGGCACCCAAACCCCGGTCTGATACGCAGTGCCCTTGGCGCGAGAAGTGTCGAAAGGCAGCTTCACGGTCTGACCCAGGCTGCCATTATCACCAAGGACAATCACCATTGTGTTGGTGCGCTGCGGCTGATAGCGCAGATGACCGTCCTGGTCGTACTCCGCGAGACCGGTTTTCACCAGCAGGCGACCCAATTCAGCGTCAATCGACTCGATCATCAGATTTGACACCACCCGCTGCGCGCCCGTATTGGCGCAGTCCAGAGAGCTACTTTCCACATTGCCAGGCTGCGCCGCATTGACCGGCGGTTGCATCAGCGGGGTGTGATCCGAGGCAAAGCTGACCGTGGCCATCCACGACTGCCGATCCGAACGTTGGTTAATCCACTGGATCGCCTCATCGACGGCCACCGTCGCACGGAAGCGTCGCGCCCGGGGATCGGTAGGCGGGATTCGATCGACCGAGCCGTCCGGGTAGTTGTAGACCAGCGGCGACACATAGTGGCCGCTGAGTGTTTCGAAATTCAGATAGCCTGGCCGCTGCGTCTGACAGCTCTTGTCCGGATCGAAAATACCACCCTGATCCCGGCAGGTGCGTCCGGGCGGAACCGGGCCGCTGCTCGCGAGCGTGTTGCAAGCGCCATCGGCCATATAGCAAGCGCCTGAATCTGCACCGTTAGCGCTCGCTCCGGGGACGAAACCGCAGGAGTAGGATTTCCCATCAGTGGCGACACCGCCGGCGGTTCTGTCGATCGAGAACGGATCGCCGGTTTCGTCCAGCCAGCCCGCGAAGTAGTTCCAGCCCAGGTTGTAGGGCGCCGCGTAGCCGGACGGATCGTTGCCTTGAAGGGCGAGGTGGAATTTACCGAACAGGGCGCTCTCATACCCCTGCTTTGCCAGCAGCTTCGGGGCCGTCATTTCGTAGGGCGAAACCATGGAGTTCGCCAGGTCAGCGGGACCCAGCGCACCCTGGACGTTGGTGCGGAACGGAAAGCGGGCATCAAAAAATACCGCCCGGCTGGTGGTGCAGGCCGGCATCGACCATGTATTGCTGAAGCGGAGTCCGGTGTCAGCGATCTGCGCCATATTTGGCGTACTGGGTGGTGTCTCCCCGCCGTAGCCAAAGACCTGCATCTGGTCAATACCGACATCGTCCATGATGACGAACAGAATATTCGGCCTGGAACGGGGCGCTGCATCTTCGTCCCCTCCGCACCCAGACTGAACCAAAGCCAACAGCCCAACCGCCATTACCGCTGCAATCTTCATTCATGTTTCCTTTTGTGCCGAACCTTTCACGTTCACCCACTGGGGCCAAGGTGTATTAGAGCCGCATCGGTATTGTTCAGCGCACTCCTCGACGGTTGACTGGACCGCCGGCGTTGACAGCGCCGCCGACTCCAGGCGCGCCAACCCCCGGAGCGCCAACCCCAACCCCGGGACTGACCCCAACCCCCGGAGCGCCGACGCCGGGGGTGGCTACAGCAGCAGCGGGTCGGGCGACGCAGCCGACAGGAACGCCCGGTCTCCTGCAATAGACCTCGGCACTGACAGGATCCGATAGGGTTACAGCGGCAATAGCGGCTGGGAACGCCAGCAAGAGTGTTTTGTGAATCATGGTTTTTTCTTCCAGAGGCTGAGAAGGTAGTGATTCCAATTCATATTGCTTTCCTTCGATTGGATTATAGATGCACAGTGATTCAATATTCCGCGAAAGGAAGGGCATCGAAAAGCCGCAGGCGTTGACTATTATTTAATAATCAAAATGTTATTGATTAAAAATGGGTTAATGCAGGATTGCTCAATATCGGTTTAACCATTAACCTTGATCCCATGAACACTGTCCCCATTCCAACCAGCTCCCGACCCCTGCTCGCGGTCGAAGGCCTGGAACAAAGCTTTGGCGGCGTCATGGCCTTGGCTGGCGTCAGCTTCCAGACTCCCGAAAGCCTGATTTACGCCATCATCGGCCCTAACGGCGCGGGTAAAACCACCTTATTCAACGCCCTGTGCGGGTTCTATCGACCGGCCGCCGGCTCCATCCGCTTTAACGGCCACGAACTCTGCGGTTTGCCGACCCACCGCATCGCCGCCCTCGGCATCGCCCGCACCTTTCAAAACCTGCAACTGTTTTTCAACATGACGGTGCGGGAAAACGTCATGGTCGGTTGTCACCTGCGGGCTAAAACCGGACTGTTCGGCGCGGCGCTGCGGTTGCCCAAAGTGCGGCGCGAGGAAGAACAATTGCGGGAGTGGGCTGGCGCGGCGCTGGAACTGTGCGAACTGTCGGATCGAGCCGATCAACTCGCCAGCGCCCTCCCCTATGGCCTGATGAAACGCGTCGAGATTGCCCGCGCCCTAGCCGCCAAACCCCGGTTGCTGCTGCTGGACGAACCCGCCGCCGGTCTGAACGACACCGAAACTCTGGCCTTGCGCGATCTGATTTCCGTGATTCGCGCCGGCGGCGTCACCGTGTTGCTGGTGGAACATCACATGCCGCTGGTGATGAGCGTTTCCGACCGCCTGCTGGTCCTGGATTATGGCAGCGTGTTGACTGAAGGAACCCCGGCGGAAATCCAGACCGATCCGCGCGTCGTCGCCGCCTATCTGGGAGGCGCAGTGCAATACAGCCTTTCCAATACCGATCCATACGTTGCTTAAGATATTCATGTCCGTTTCTGCATTGGGAACTCGATATGCCGTCTGACCTCTTGCTGGAAGTAGTCGGCCTGAGCAGCGCCTACGGTCCGGTTCAGGCCATTCGCCAGGCCGATTTAACCGTCCAGGTTGGAGAACTGGTCGCGATGGTCGGCGGCAATGGCGCGGGTAAAACCACCCTGCTGCACACCCTGTCCGGCCTGCATCCCGCCAGTAGCGGCGCGATCCGCTTCGCCGGGCAGGACATCACTCACTGGCAACCGCACCGGATTGTCGCCGCTGGCATCTGCCAGGTTCCCGAAGGCCGGCAAGTGTTCGCCCCGTTAAGCATTGCCGACAACCTGAAACTCGGCGCTTACTGCCAGCGTCGCGATTCAGACTGGGTCCGACAGGAAACCGAACATGTTTATGCTCTGTTCCCAATTCTCGCCGAACGCCGTCACCAACTGGCCGGCTCGCTGTCCGGCGGTCAACAGCAAATGCTGGCCATCGGCCGCGCTCTGCTCGGTCGTCCCCGTCTGTTGCTGCTGGATGAGCCGTCCATGGGACTGGCCCCGTTGCTGGTCGAAGAAATTTTCCGGGTGATCGTCGAACTCAACAGCCAGGGCGTCGCCATCCTGCTGGTCGAACAAAACGCCCGCGCCGCCCTCGCTATTGCCCAGCGCGGCTATATTCTCGAAACCGGACGGATTATCAAAACCGCCCCGGCGACGGACCTGCTGGCCGATGACGCGGTGCGCCGAGCTTATTTGGGCTATTGAGTGAGGATAAGTCAATGTATGTAGACCTGATTATGACCCGGGATGTAGTGCAGGCCAGCGAGGAGATGCGGGTGCCGCAACTGGCGGCGCTGATGCGGGATCGCCATATTCGGCATCTGCCCATTGTGTGCGATGGGCATCTGGTGGGGCTGGTGACCTCCCACGATTTGGAGCGGGTCTCGCCCTCCCCCGTCACCACCCTCGCAGTCGGCGAGGCCAACTACCTGATTGGCAAGCTGACAGCCGCCAAGCTGATGCGCTCCAAAGTCATCACCTGTGCCCCCGACACCTTGGTTGAAGAAGCCGCACACCTGTTGCGTCAGAAAAAGATCGGTTGTCTGCCCGTAGTCGATAAAGGCGGCAAACTGGTCGGGATTCTGACCCACGAGGATTTGCTCGATTTCTTCCTTGACATCACTGGCTGCCTGATGACCGATACCGCCCGGATCGCGGTCCATCTGCCGGATACCACCGGACAACTGGGTCGGCTGCTGGCAGCGATTAACGATGCCGGCGGCTATATCGCCACCGTAGTTTCACCCTTGCATCCGGATCAGACCGGCTTGCGGATCGCCGTGGTTCGTTACCGCGCCGCCGATCCGCACGCGCTCAATCAAACCTTGCGCGATCTCGGCTACGATCTCCTGACGGAAACCCTGCCGTCCTGACCTTTTAACCCTCCAGCCCGATGGAATTTGCTACCCATGATTCTGGACATCGACCAGGAAACTCTGCCCCGCGAAGAATTGCAGGCGCTGCAACTGCGCCGGCTCCGCGCCACCGTGGAACGCTGCTACCAAACCGTCAAATACTACCGGTGGGCGATGGATGAACTCGGCGTCAAGCCCCGCCATATCCAATCCATAGCGGATGTGAGCCTGCTGCCCTTCACCAAGAAAGAAAATCTGCGCGAAAACTACCCATTCGGGATGTTCGCTGTACCCACCGATCAAGTGGTGCGGATTCACGCCTCCAGCGGCACCACCGGCAAACCGACCGTTGTTGGCTATACCCGCCGCGATATTCGCACTTGGGCGCGAATCATGGCCCGCAGTCTGGCCGCCGCCGGAATGCGTCCTGGTGACCGGTTACACAACGCCTATGGTTACGGCCTGTTTACCGGCGGGTTGGGACTGCACTACGGCGCTGAAGAACTCGGGGTCATGGTGACGCCGATTTCCGGCGGCCAGACCCAGCGCCAGATCATGCTAATTCAGGATTTTGAGCCGACCGGCCTGTCCTGCACCCCGTCCTACGCGCTGAATCTGGCCGAAACCGCCGAAGAAATGAATGTCGATTTGCGGAAACAGCCACTCAAAATCGGCATTTTCGGCGCGGAACCGTGGACCGAAGAGATGCGCTATGAGCTGGAATCGCGGCTGGGCATTGATGCCATCGACATCTATGGCCTGTCCGAAGTCATTGGCCCTGGCGTCGGCATTGAGTGCATTGAGGCTAAAAATGGCCTGCATATTTTTGAAGATCACTTCCTGATCGAAGCAGTCGATGTGGACACCGGACAGCCGATTCCTTACGGCGAACCGGGCGAAATCGTCATCACCTCACTGACCAAGGAAGCCTTCCCGGTTATTCGCTATCGCACCCGCGATGTATCGACGCTCGAACCTGCGCCCTGTCGCTGCGGTCGCACCCACGTCCGTATGAAGCGGGTCACCGGTCGTACCGATGACATGCTGATCATTCGCGGGGTCAATGTCTTCCCCACTCAGGTCGAAGCCATTCTGATGCAGACCGAAACCCTGTCGCCGTTCTATCAGCTCGAAGTGTTCCGCGAAGGCAACCTCGATACGCTGGTGGTGAATGTCGAAGGCAGTCCGCCGCTGGTGGCGCAAGGTCAGGAAGCGATGGAGCGGGTCGGTCACAAGGCTCAGAAAGACATCAAGGATTTCATCGGCGTATCGGCCCGGGTCGTGGTGCATGGCACCGGCGATCTGCCCCGTTCTGAAGGTAAAGCCGTGCGGGTTATTGATCATCGCAAGGCTGGCCGGTAGCAAACTCGCTTTGGTGTTCACTTCAGCTAAACCTAAGGGCATTAGCCACGGAAAAACACGGAACACACTGAAAAAGAAAAATTTTCCGTGTTTTTCCGTAGCCCGTTTCTGGGATGATGATTGGCGCTCGGTAAGAATCGGCCTGCTATCCCGACTAACGGAAAATCCCTTCAATGTTGAGAGAACCGCCATGCGCGACACCTTTCCTCTGCTGGTGAAAACCGACTTTCCGGTGGTTTACCGCGCCCGCATTGACACCTTGCAAGCCAACCTCGGCTATCGCTGCAACCAGTCCTGCACCCATTGCCACGTTGCCGCCAGTCCTCAGCGCACCGAGGCAATGAGGGGCGAAACCGTCGATCTGCTGCTCCGCTATCTGACCGTGCGCCGGGTGGTGAATCTCGACCTGACCGGCGGCGCTCCTGAACTGAATCCGCACTTTCGCCACCTGGTGGTCCGCGCCCGGCGGCAGGGCGTCCATGTCATCGACCGCTGTAACCTGACCATTCTCAACGAACCGGGTCACGCCGATCTGGCCGCATTCCTGGCCGATCAGCAGGTTGAAATTACCGCATCCCTGCCCTGCTATCTGGAGGAAAACGTCGATCAGCAGCGTGGCAAAGGCGTATTTGAGTCCAGCCTGGTCGGCTTGCGGCAACTCAACGCCTGCGGCTACGGTCAGCCCGAGAGTGGCTTGATCCTGAATCTGGTCTATAACCCACTCGGCCCGATCCTGCCCCCCGATCAGGTGGGACTGGAAGCTGCTTATCAAGCGGAGTTGGCGGCCCGCTACGGGATCGTATTCAACCACCTGCTGGCTCTTGCCAATATGCCGATTCAGCGCTTTGGCAGTCAGCTCATTTCCAAAGGGCAATTCGCACCCTACATGGACTTGCTCAAATCCGCCCATCGGGACGAAAACCTCGCCGCAGTGATGTGCCGCAACCTGATCTCGGTGGACTGGCAAGGCTATGTCTACGATTGCGATTTCAACCAGATGCTGAAACTGCCCTTAGGCGCGAATGGCTCCGGCCCCGGTCACACCCATCTGGCCGACCTGCTGGATCGAGACTTGACTGGCGCTCAGGTGCGGGTTGCCGACCATTGCTACGGCTGCACCGCCGGCCAGGGCAGCAGTTGCGGTGGGGCGCTGGCGACGGCATGAATCACCCACTTGGACCGCTTCGCCGAGAAGTTCGCTCGGGTCGGTAAATGGATGAAGTCCCAAGGTCGGTGGGGTGGGGCGAACCTTCTGAATATCTTCCGCCACATCAGCACCGCCATGCCGACGGAAGACATCGATCGCGGCGCAGTGAACGAGGAACTGCGGGTGCTGGAAACCAAAACCGCCGCAACCACGAAGAAACATAACCAGTTTCTCCAGGAGCTTGGCTTGCCGCCTTTGCCCTGAAGGTGCGGGAGCGCGCTGGCGGCGACGCGAGGGTATGCCCGATTAGGACTGCAAGGAGAGGTACTGCCAAATCACGCTGGCGGCGGCAAGAGCGGTGATTTCAGCAACATCGTAGGCCGGGGCGACCTCGACTACATCCATGCCCCTGAAGTCGAGTCCGCCGAGCCGCTTCAGGATCGCCATCGCCTGCCAAGTGAACAGCCCCCCAACCTCAGGGGTGCCGGTGCCGGGTGCCTGCCCCGGATCAATCGCGTCAATATCAAAGGAAAGGTAGACCGGCCCGGCCCCTACCGCAGCCAATACCCGCTCAGCGACCGCCGGCGGGCTGCTCATGTGAACCTCCTCGGCGCTGACGATCTGCACGCCTTGCGCCAGCGTCCAATCGTAAACCGCCCGAGCGACCGGCGACCGGATACCGATCTGGATCATCCGCCGGGGATCAACCAGCCCTTCGGTGATTGCTCGATAGAACACCGAGCCATGGCCGAGCGGCTGACCGAAATTATCCGGCCAGGTATCGACATGGGCGTCGAAATGCACCATCCCCAATGGCCCGATCCGCTTCGCCAACGCCCGTAACAGCGCCAGGGTAATGGTGTGATCGCCGCCAATGGCGACAAGATGGGAAAATTGGGCCGCCTGCTGCTCGATCAACGCTAGGGAGGCTGAAATATCGCCGAGGGCGAGCGCGAAATCCCCAGCGTCGGCCAACCCCAATGTTCGGGGATCGCGCCAGTTGGCTGGATTGTCGCCATCCACCAGCATCCTGCTGGCGTGGCGCACCGCCAGTGGTCCGGCCCGAGCGCCTGCCCGGTTGGTGGTTCCCAGATCAAACGGCACGCCGGCTACCCAAAACCGCGCCGTCGCCGGTTCGAGGGGGACGCCGAGAAAGCTGGGTGGAATGGCGAAAGTGGGCGTCAGGGCCATACGCTAAAACTCCAGGGCCAACCAACAACTCGGATAATCATCGGATTCTTCATCTTATCAGTTTTACATCTCATTGTTCCTCCGTCATAAAAATGTCATCGTGTCCGTCTCGACTTCATGCCGTCGCGTCCTTATTATGAAATCTCAACCTGCAATTTCCATTCTGTTCACCACGAGGAATCGCCCGTGTTTCCGACGCCTACCCGTGTATTCCTGACCAATGGGATCGGTATTCACCGCCATACCCTGACCGCTTTCGAGCTGGCCTTGCGTGATGCGGACATTGAACAACAGAATCTGGTCTATGTTTCGTCAATCCTGCCGCCCGGCTGTGAACTGATTACCCGCGAGGCCGGGGTAGCCGCCCTGAAGCCGGGCGATATCACTTTCTGTGTGATGGCGCGAATCGAGACCAACGAACCCGGACGTCATATTCACGCCAGCATTGGCCTCGCCCTGCCTGCAGATCCGGAGACCTACGGCTACATTTCCGAGTACCACGGTTTCGGTCAACTGGCCGAACAAAGCGGCGACCATGCGGAGGACCTGGCGGCCAGCATGCTGGCCAGCACCCTGGGCCTGGACCTGGACCCCGAGGTCGCCTGGAACGAACGCAAGCGTATCTACGAACACAGCCATCTGGTCATTAACAGTTTGTCGATGACCGCCGCCACTGAAGGCGATCCCGAAGGCCGCTGGACTTGCGCGGTCTCGGCAGCGGTCTTTCTATTCTCTTGATGGCGGCGGTGGTCCCTGTCCGCCAACCGCCCGTGTTCACACCGCAGGAACTGACCGATCCGCCGTATAGCCGACGGCGGGGAATCTCCTTCTAGCCAAGGCCTATTATCTTCCCGCCGTCTGCATTCATCAGGTTTGAAGCCGCGTCAGCATTCCTGAAATCGCCGCCAGCTTCGCCCTGATCGCCGCACTGTCCGGTTTCCCGACTGCCCAAGCTGCTAATTTCAATGTAAGCGTTCAGTCCCCTCGCCCCCTGCCAGGGCCAAAGCGCTTTTTTTCACCGCTGCTGTAAGAAACGCTGGGCTGCTGCGACTAACCTGCATTGAACGCAACCATGAGGGCCAAAGCGCTTTTTTTCACCGCTGCTGTAAGAAACGCTGGGCTGCTGCGACTAACCTGCATTGAACGCAACCATGCTGGCGCGTTTAACCTCTGCTCCTCCCGCTGCCGGAGGATCGCCCTTAAGTTTGACCTGACCCACCACTGACGATGAGGAATCTCCCATGAGCAAGACCCTGACTTCGACCACCCTGTCCGCCGCTGCACTCGCTTTGGCTTTAGGTTCGGCGCTGACGCTGACCACGGCCCCCGCCGTTGGGGCCGACATGGAAAAATGCTTCGGCGTCGCCCTGAAAGGCAAGAATGACTGCGCCGCCGGGCCGGGCACAACCTGCGCCGGCACGTCGAAAGCGGATTATCAAGGCGGTGCCTGGAAGAACGTCCCCAAGGGCAGTTGTGAAAAGACCGCCTCGCCGACCTCGCCGACCGGTCACGGTCAATTAGCCGCGTTCGCCGAAAAGAAATCCTGAGCGTAATCGACTGACTGGACGGGGCGCCCGCCATGACGATGCCATCTCCCTTTGCGTCTTCAATATCCAGCGCCCCGAACCCGCAACCTCGCCACCGCCTGCCCAACCGGGCGGGCCTTGGTCTCAAATCCCAGCACTTCGCCGAGATCCTGGCGACCCGCCCGAATCTTGGTTTCTTCGAGATTCACGCTGAAAACTATCTGGTCGCCGGCGGCCCGTTTCATCATTATTTGCGCCGCATTCGCGACCACTATCCGCTGTCGATTCACGGCGTCGGACTCTCCATCGGTGCGGATGAGCCGCTGGACATCGCTCATCTTGACCGGCTGGCAGCATTGCTCGACCGCTACCAACCGCAGTCCTTCTCTGAACATCTGGCCTGGTCAACCAATAACGGCCAGTTTTTCAACGATCTGTTGCCATTGCCGTACAACCTGCCCACGCTGACCCGCGTCTGCGATCATCTTGATCAAGCTCAGAATCACTTGCAGCGCCGCATCCTGCTGGAAAATCCGGCCACTTATGTCGAATTTGCCGCCTCCACGATGGACGAGGCGACCTTTATCACCGAGATCGTGCACCGCACCGGCTGCGGGCTGCTGCTCGACGTGAACAACGCCTATGTCTCCGGCGTCAATCATCACCGCGATCCACGCGCATCTATCGCCGCGCTGCCGCTGGCTGCCGTCGGGGAAATCCACTTGGCCGGTTTCGCCGAAGATCAGGACGCCACCGGCGCGAAACTGCTGATCGACACGCATGGCGCACCCATTGCGGCGGCAGTGTGGAACCTGTACGCCTTTGCCCTGGAACGGCTCGGCCCGACCCCGACCCTGATTGAACGCGATAACCATATCCCGGCGCTGGCGGTTCTGCTTGCCGAAGCCCAGTGTGCTGAACGCTGGCTTGGATACGCGCAGCAGGACCGTGCCGTATGAGCGATCAACGACTGTTCGCCGCTGCCCTGCTGAATCCCGACGTGCCCTGCCCGGATGGGCTGACTGCCTGGAACGATTCGGATCCAACCCGGCGTTTCGCCGTCTACCGCAACAATGTCATCGTTTCGTTAATCGATGCCTTGGCCGATACCTTTCCGGTCACCCAGGAGCTGGTGGGAGAAGAATTTTTTCGGGCGATGGCCGGCGTCTTTGTCCGTCAAGCGCCGCCGACATCCGCCCAACTGGTTGAATATGGCGAAGGCTTGCCTACCTTCATCACGCAATTTGAACCGGCATCCACTGTTCCCTATCTGGCCGATGTGGCGCGACTGGAGATGCTACGGATTCGGGCATTCCATGCCGCCGACGCTGATCCGCTGACCCCGGAACAGATCACCCAGGCGCTGGCCGACCCGACACGGTTGCCGCTGCTTCAAGTCGGCTGTCACCCCTCGCTGAATGTCCTGAATTCGCGCTATGCCATCGTATCGCTCTGGGCCGCGCATCAGGGTATTGGCGATCTGGCGAGCGTCAATCCCGCCCTTCCGGAAATCGCGCTGGTGATTCGCGTCGGGCTGGAAGTGCAGGTCATCGCCCTGCCGCCCGGCGGCGATGTCTTGATCGCCGGTTTCGCCGCCGGACTGCCTCTTGGCGAAGCGGCAGGATTAGCGATAGCCACCCACCCGGATTTCGACCTGACCGCTCATCTGGCGCTGTTGTTACGCTGCGGCGCTCTGTCTTCTTTCTCGCTGCCCACGGAAGTCCCGTCATGAGTTCAACCGTTCACACCTCATCAGCCACCGCGCCAATCCCGCCCTGGGCGCAGTTCATTCAGCCAACCGTGACCTGGTTCGGGCGGATTCCTGATTCACTCATTGCCTTGATCGGGCGGTTTTCTATCGCCGCCGTGTTCTGGAAATCAGGGCAAACCAAGATCGAAGGCTTGGCGATTGATCTCATTGACGGCACATTCACCTTGGGCATTCCGAAACTGTCCGAATCGGCGATTGCCTTATTCCAGGACGAATACCGGCTGCCATTGATTCCGCCGGGACTCGCCGCGCCGATGACCGCGTTCGCCGAACACGTTTTCCCGATCCTGATTCTGCTCGGTCTGGCGACCCGCTTCTCGGCTTTGGCCCTGCTCGGGATGACGCTGGTGATTCAGATCTTCGTCTATCCGGGCGCTTATCCAATCCACGGGATTTGGGCGACGGTGCTGTTGTACCTGATCGCCAAGGGACCGGGGGTGTTCTCTATCGATCACGGGATTGCCCGTCGCTACCGATCCCCCTGAAAGATCGTCGCAGAATGCCCGTAATTCAGGGTCAATCTGTTCCTGTTTCAATCGAATCGTCCATGATCCCGACTATGCCATCGAGCAGGCACACGCCGTTATCCGCATTAACGCATCAACAGTTGGGAACTACCGATGCACCCTCGTAAACTCTTGCTCATAGTCGCTATTGCCGCCTTGGTGGGCGTGTTCTTCGCCTTTAACCTGGGCCGCTTTTTTAGCCTGGACTTCGTGAAAAACCAGCAGGCGGCGATTGACGCCTGGCGCGTCGCGCAGCCGATGCTGACCGCAGGCATCTTCTTTGCGGTCTATGTCGCCGTGACCGGATTGTCGCTGCCGGGCGCAACGATCATGACCCTGGCCGCTGGAGCAATCTTCGGCGTGTGGTGGGGGACGCTCATGGTCTCTTTCGCTTCCACCCTCGGCGCGACGCTGGCCTTCCTTGTCGCCCGCTTCGTGTTACGCGACTGGGTGCAGGGGAAATTTGGCGACCGGCTGAAAGCGATTAACGCCGGGATGGAAAAGGAAGGCGGGTTCTATTTGTTCACTCTGCGGTTGATCCCGATTTTCCCGTTTTTTGTTATTAACCTGGTGATGGGACTGACCCCGATTCGCACCTGGACTTTTTATTGGGTCAGCCAGATCGGGATGTTGGCAGGTACCCTGGTTTATGTGAACGCGGGTACGCAGTTGGCGCAACTCGATTCGCTCAAGGGGATTCTGTCGCCGGAACTGCTGGCGTCCTTCGCACTGTTGGGCCTCTTCCCGCTGATCGCCAAAAAAATCGTCGCCCTCGTGAAAGCGCGGCGGGTCTATGCGAAATGGTCCAAGCCCGCGCGGTTTGACCGCAATCTGGTGGTGATCGGCGGCGGTTCAGCGGGGCTGGTGACGGCCTACATCGCGGCAGCGGTCAAGGCCAAGGTCACGTTGATCGAGAAACACCGGATGGGCGGTGACTGCCTGAACACCGGTTGTGTCCCGTCCAAAGCGCTGATTCGTTCCGCCAAACTGCTCTCGCAGATCCGTCGCTCTGCGGAATTCGGGATTCGTAAAGCCGATGCCGAGTTCGATTTTGCCGAAGTGATGGAACGGGTCCAGCGGGTGATCCGTGAAGTCGCGCCGCATGATTCGGTGGAGCGTTATACCGATCTAGGTGTAGAGGTGGTGCAGGGAACCGCCAAAATCACTTCGCCGTGGTCGGTGGAAATCTCTACCGCCGAAGGCGCGGGAACGCTGACCACCCGCAGCATCGTCATTGCCGCCGGCGCCCGACCGTTCGTTCCGCCGATTCCGGGACTCACCGATCTGGACTACCTCACCTCGGATAACGTCTGGAATCTGCGCGAGTTGCCCGAGCGGTTGGTGGTGCTGGGCGGCGGGCCGATTGGTTCCGAACTGACCCAGACCTTCGCCCGCCTCGGCAGTCAGGTGACGCAGGTTGAAATGGCGCCGCGCATCCTCATCCGTGAAGACCCGGAAGTTTCGGAACTGGTGAGTCGGCGTTTCCAGGAAGAGGGCATCAACGTCCTTATCAACCATAAGGCCAAACAGTTCGTGGTGGACAATGGCGAGAAGGTGCTGATCGCTGAACACGCCGGGCAGGACGTGCGGATTCCCTTCGATGCGGTGCTGGTTGCGGTCGGGCGGGTGGCAAATACCCGTGGTTATGGACTGGAGGAACTGGGGATTCCCGCACCCCGCACCGTGGAAACCAATGCGTATCTGCAAACCCTCTACCCCAACATTTATGCCGCCGGGGACGTGGTCGGGCCATTCCAATTCACCCATACCGCCGCTCATCAGGCGTGGTACGCGGCGGTCAACGCCCTGTTCGATCCGTTGAAGAAATTCAAGACCGACTATTCAGTGATTCCCTGGTCAACCTTTGTCGATCCTGAAGTGGCGCGGGTGGGTCTGAATGAACAGGACGCCCAGGAAAAAGGCATTCCCTGCGAAGTGTCCGTCTATGGTCTCGACGATCTGGATCGGGCGATTGCGGATGGGGAAGCGCACGGGTTCGTCAAAGTGCTGACAGTTCCCAGCAAGGACCGGATTCTCGGCGTCACGATAGTCGGCGAACATGCCGGGGATCTGCTGGCGGAATATGTGCTGGCGATGCGCCATGGCATCGGCCTGAACAAGATTCTCGGCACGATTCACATCTACCCGACCCTGGCGGAAGCCAACAAATATGTCGCGGGCGTCTGGAAGAAAGCCCATGCCCCGGAAAAGCTACTGGCCTGGGTGGAACGCTTTCACGCCTGGCGACGGGGCTGAACACCGTCGGAGAACAAGTTGATGAATGGGAACGATGATCCAACCCGCAACGCGTTATGGAATCCAGTCTTTCTAGCCGACTTGCGCCGCGATCTGCTCCGCTTTGCCGAATTGCAGCTTCGTGATCAGTCCGCCGCTGAAGACACCGTTCAGGAGGCGCTGACCGCAGCGTTCAGCGGGCAGGATCGATTTACCGGGCGGGCAGCGTTGAAAACCTGGGTATTCGCGATTCTGAAAAACAAGATCGTTGACACTCTGCGCCACCGCCAGCGCACTGCCCCGATCACCAGCCTGATCCCGGACGATGAGGAGGAAGGCGATGACTTCGCAGTGCTGTTCAATCCGGGTCATCATTGGAACCCGGCGGATCGTCCGCAAGCGTGGGGCGACCCAGAAACGACCTTTGCGCAACAACAATTCTGGGTAGTGTTCGAGACCTGTCTGACCCGGCTGCCCGAAAACACCGCACGGGTGTTCATGATGCGCGAATTCCTCGGTCTGGAGACCCTGGACATTTGCCTGGAACTGGCTTTAACCACCAACCACTGTCATGTCATCCTGCACCGCGCCCGCATGGGGCTTCGGCTGTGCCTGGAGCAGCGCTGGTTCACCCCGGAGAATCCAACATGTTGACTTGCCAGCAAGTGACGCGCCTTTTGTCTGAGGCGCAGGACCGCAAGTTGCGGCTGAAAGAAAAATTGCCCCTCAAACTTCATCTGTTGATGTGTGCAGGGTGCGACAATTTTCACCAACAGATGGATTTTCTGCGGCAGGCGAGTCGCCGTTACTCAGTAGCGCCTCCCAATGCCGACGATGCTGAATAGCCCGGCCCGGATTCAGGAGTCAGTCATGATTCGAAAGAATGAGAACGGTCTGATGATTCAGCTTTTCGTCTATCCTGACGCTTATCGACTCACGGGATCGCCCGCCGCTATTGGTCAACCTGAAGGAGCGTCATTATGAAATGCACCAAAATTGTCGCCACCCTGGGACCCAGCTCCCATCATACCGAGATCATCGAGAAACTGTTGCAGGAAGGCACAGATGTCATCCGGCTCAACTTTTCCCACGGTAGCCATGATGATCATGCGCAGTCGGTGCAATTGGTGCGGGATGCGGCGCGGAAGCTGAACCGGCACGTCGCCATTTTTCAGGATTTACAAGGCCCCAAGATTCGCCTCGGTACGCTGGAAGGTGAATTTCTGGAGGTAACGGCGGCTGAAACGCTGGTGTTGACGACCGACGAAATCATCGGCGGTATCCATGACGGGGTGAAGAAGGTCGCTATCGATCACCGCAGCCTACATGAGGAAGTGAGGCCCGGCGATCGGATTCTGATCGACGACGGTCTGTTTGAACTGACCGTCGAGCGCATTACCGGCCATGACATTTTCACCACCGTCGTCAACAGCGGATGCCTGAAGCCCCACAAAGGCGTCAATCTGCCCAATATCAAGCTCAAAATTTCCGCGATCACCGATAAGGATCGGCGTGATTTGGCGTTCGCCTATGAACACGAGCTGGAGTATGTGGCGCTATCGTTTGTCCGCGATGCTGACGATATCAAGGAACTGATTAACCTCATGCTGACCACCTATGGTCACAAGCTGCCGATCATCGCCAAGATTGAGAAGCCAGAGGCGTTCCAGCAGATCGACGCCATCATTGCCGTCACCGACGTGATCATGGTGGCGCGGGGCGATTTGGGCGTGGAAACCTCGCCCCAGGACGTGCCACTGATGCAGAAGACCATCATCCGCCAGTGCAATATCGCCGGCAAACCGGTGATTACCGCGACCCAGATGCTGGAGTCGATGATTGCCAATCCCCGCCCGACCCGCGCCGAGGCGAATGATGTCGCCAACGCCATTCTCGACGGCACTGATGCAGTGATGCTGTCGGCGGAAACGGCGGCGGGAGCTTACCCGGTCGAAGCAGTGCGGATGATGACCGCCATCGCCCGGAGTGTTGAAACCAGCGACATTTTCAAAACTCTGATGCGCAAGAACGCGCTGACCCAGGAGGAATTGCTGGCCAACGCCTGTTTGCGAATCGAGGACGCGGTGTACTTCGCCACCATGGAGTTAGCCGGCAAGGTCTGCGCCCGCTATCTGGTGGTATTCACCAACAGCGGCGCCAGCGTTCTCGGTCTGGCCAAGTTCCGGCCTCTGGAACCGCTGATCGCTTTCAGTCCAAAACCGGCGACGCTGCGGCGGTTGGCGCTGGTCTGGGGCGTAGCGCCGCTGCAACTGGGCGCGGTCAGCACCGTGGACGAACTGCTCGAATCGGCCACTGCCCTGCTGCTCAACAAAAGTCTGGTTCAGGAAGGCGAGATCGTGGTGTTCACCACCGGGATGCCGATCGGCGTGGTCGGCGGCGCGAACATGATTAAGGTGGTGAAAATTGAACGGGCTAATTAAGGCAGTTTACCTCTACCTGGCTTTGGCCAAGGCCAACCTTATACATACGCTACGGGACAGATAGCTATCATTAAGCCTTTTATCCATGAAATATCGAACTACAACGATGATATTTCATGGTCACCGTCATTTTTCAACGGCAAAAAACCGATTATTGAAGCGTCGTTTGCCGCGTCCCCGATAGACAGTAAAGTCGCTATCGACACTGGCAACCTCCCAGACTTTGAGCCGGTTGCACAGCGCCACTAATGACGCAGATACATCAGAGTCGCAACAACAAACCGGGCGCGTCGTCAGCGATGCGATCCAGTTCTGTTCAGTGTCGCGCCGGATCCGCTTCTTCCCGGCAATGCACCAACCCCAAAGCGTCTTGAATATGCTGGGAAGCCGCCGCCAACTGGTCCTGAGGTTGCGCCGCCAGGGCGGATGCCGCCAGCACAGCGCTGACATTTAGCAAAAACGCCAGTCGATCCAGCCCGGCCTGCTCGGCGCAAGAGAGGATGTAGCCGCTGGCTTCCTTGGCGCAGGCGGCAATCAAGACGCTGGCGTTCTGTTCTTCTTCAGTCATCGCTAAGTTCCCATCGGTAGTTACTGCACTGGAAAATCAAAGTAAGTGTCCGGAAATGGCTCGTTCGCCAAAGTGAAATGCCACCATTCCTGAGCGTAGGGTTTAAAACCGTATTTCTCCATGACCAGCCGCAGCAATAACCGATGCGCCCGTTGCGATGGCGTCATGGCGGGACTATCCGGCCAGGATTGCGGACTGAACCAGTCGAATCCGGTACCCATATCGAACTCCGCAACCGGCTTGCCGGCATCGAGCGCAACCAGCGTCAAATCAACGGTGCTGCCGCGACTGTGACCAGATTTCTCGGCAATATAGCCGTCCTTGAACAGGTCGCGTTTGTCCACATCCGGATAAAATTCCGCTTTCATTCGCTGATCATCAAGGTTTTGCGCCCAGCGCACGAAATGAGCCACCGCCCGTTGCGGCCGATAGCCATCGAACAGCTTCAGGCCCAGTCCGAACGGCGCCAGCTCCTGTTGGACCCGCTGGAGCGCCTCAGCGGCAGGCCGGGTCAGAATCACCCGGGGCGCCAGATAGCCATCAATACGTTCGCCGACAAAGTTGTGCGACCCGTAGTAGCGAGGATCGACCTGGAGGGTCGGTATGATCTGCTGGACATCGACAAAGCCCTCCGGCAGCAGACTGGGCGCAGGATCGGCCAATAGCGCAGCGATCCAGCAGAGATAGAGCGCCAGAACCTGAATCAACCGGTTTTTCATGCAGGACAACCTCGGTAAAGGACGGGTGATGGAACAGCATCAGGAAATCAGCCCCGGATCGCCACTCAGCGGTAGAATAACGTTCAACCCGGTTTATCAGTATAGAAAATACCCGTCTGAAAAAGACTCGCAGGAGGTCCATCGTCATGGCTAACCCGAATGAAACGACTTCGACTCCCGCAACCCAACCGTCCACCACCTCCTCCCCCGCCCCGGCTAAAATCGCGCATCATCATCCCGGCCATAGCCGATCCGGCCAAGGCTCCTCGGCGCATCGCGCTTATGGCATTGAGCGTTCCCTGCTGGGCGCTCATATTCCCGAAACCATTGATCGCATGGTCAACGCCAATCTGGCTCGCGGCACTGGCGGCATTTCTCCGGCGGTGCTGGCGATGGCCTACTCCGACTGGCTGATGCACTTGGGCATGGCGCCCGGCAAGCAGGCGCTGCTGAATGAAAAAGCCGTCCGCAAGATGATTCGTCTGATGCTTTATGCCGTTAAATCCAGCCAGAATCCCGAGACTCCGCCCTGTATTGAACCGCTGCGCCAGGATCATCGTTTTGATGGTGAAGGCTGGCGGCAATGGCCCTATAACCTGATTTATCAGTCGTTCCTGCTCAGCCAGCAGTGGTGGTACAACGCTACGACCCGCACTCGCGGCGTCAACCAGCAAAACGAAGCGATTGTTTCGTTCGTGACCCGGCAAATTCTCGATATGTTTTCGCCCTCCAACTCCCCGCTCACTAACCCGGAGATTCTGCGGGCCACCATGGAAGAAGGCGGACAAAATCTGATGCGGGGCTGGGCCAATTTCGTGGCCGATATGGAAAAGCTGATCGCCGGCAAGCGGCTGGACGAAGGCGAGGAACAGTTTGTCGCGGGACGTCATGTGGCGATCACCTCCGGCAAGGTGGTGTTTCGCAACTCCCTCATCGAATTAATCCAGTACCAGCCCGCCACGCCACAGGTCTATGCCGAACCCATATTGATCGTGCCGGCCTGGATTATGAAGTACTACATTCTCGATCTATCTCCGCATAACTCAATGATTCGCTACCTGGTGGAGAAAGGTCACACGGTATTTACTATCTCCTGGAAAAATCCCACTGCCGAAGATCGCGATATCGGCATGGACGATTACCAGGAACAAGGTGTGATTGCCGCGCTGGATGCCGTTTCCACCGTTCTGCCGGGGCGCAAGATCCATACAGTCGGTTACTGCCTGGGCGGCACCCTGCTCACGATTGTCGCGGCGGCGATGGCCCGCGATGGTGATCATCGAATCAAGACCGTTACCCTGTTTGCGGCCCAAACCGACTTTGTTGAAGCGGGCGAACTGCTGTTGTTTATCAATGAAAGCCAGGTCTCTTTTCTGGAAGACATGATGTGGGATCAGGGCTATCTCGATGCCGGCCAGATGGTCGGGGCTTTTCAACTGCTGCGCTCCAATGACCTGATCTGGTCGCGGCTGGTTTACGACTACCTGCTGGGCCAGCGTCAGCCGATCAACGATTTAATGGCCTGGAATGCCGATCAGACCCGGATGCCGTTCCGGATGCATTCCGAATATCTGCGGCATATCTTTCTCGGTAATGAGCTGGCGACGGGGCATTACAAGGTCAAGGATCGACCGATTGCGATTACCGATATTCATGCTCCCATTTTTATTGTCGCCACTGAACAGGATCATGTCGCCCCGTGGCGGTCGGTCTACAAAATCAACCTGCTGGCGGATGCTGACGAAGTGACGTTCCTGCTGACCAGCGGCGGTCATAATGCCGGGATTGTCAGTGAACCGGGTCATGGCCGGCGCAGCTACCAGATGGCGTCCCGCACCGATCAGGATCGCTATATTGATCCGGATACCTGGCAAGCCACGACGCCTAAACAGCAAGGCTCATGGTGGCCGGCCTGGCAGGTCTGGCTGGTCCAGCATTCCGCTGAACATCAGGTATCGCCGCCATCGCTGGGCGCATCGGATAAGGGTCTGTATCCGATGGACGATGCGCCGGGCCTGTATGTTCTACAACAATAAGATTTTATTGTGAAAAAATTACCAGATACCGCCTCATCGCGCCCGTCGGAGATTACCGAGTTTCTGCGCCAGGCCGCCCGGGTTCCGACGCCGGCAGCGGTGCGAGGTCGGCTGATGTTTGCGCTGGATGCGACCGCCAGCCGTCAGCCAATCTGGGATCGCGCTTGTCAGTTGCAAGGCGACATGTTTGCGGCAGTTGCAGAACTGGGCGGATTGGCGGTTCAACTGGTCTGGTATCGCGGCTATGGCGAGTTTCAGGCCGAACCGTGGCTGATTGACGCCGCTGAATTGCAGCGGCGCATGACCAGCGTGCAATGTCGCGGTGGTCTGACTCAAATCGGGCGGGTATTGCAACATGCGCTTCAGGAAACCCGGCGGCAGCGGGTCAATGCGCTGGCGCTGGTCGGCGATTGTCTCGAGGAACCGGTCGATCCGCTCTGCCATGTCGCTGGCGAACTGGGCTTGCTGGGAGTCCCGGTCTTTGCCTTTCAGGAAGGCGATGACCCGGAAGCAGCGCAGGGTTTCCAGGAAATCGCCCGCCTCACGCGCGGCGCTTATTGCCGCTTTGACGCAGGCAGCGCCCGACAATTGCGTGAGTTATTGCGTGCCGTTGCAGTCTATACGGCTGGAGGGCGTCAAGCCTTGTCCAGGCTGGATCATCAAAGCGATCTGGTTCGTCAGTTGACCCGGTCTAATTAAGGCCCGGTTATGTTGCTGCGGCTGATTCTGCTGGTAGGCATGATCATTGGCGCCTATTTTCTGTTTCGCCGATTGCGCCGCCTGGCCTGGACTCAGCGGGTCCGGCGAATAGCAGCGGCCATTGGTGTTGGTGCGGTGTTGCTGTTATTAACGGTTCGCGGCGGCGCTGAAATCGCCTTACCGCTACTTACCATACTGGCGCCTTTTCTGCTGCGCTGGTTGAATGCACCGTTGCCCTCCCCTTCTCCAGGATCTATCTCAGGCGCTGGTGCTCAATCTGAAGTCGCCACCCGTTTTTTACGAATGACCCTGGATCATGCAACCGGAGTGATGTCGGGGGTGATTCAAGCGGGTGGTTTCGCTGGACGCCTGCTTTCAGATTTGACCGATCAGGAGTTATTGCTACTGTGGCGGGAATGTCAGGTTGATCCGGAATCGGTCGCGGTACTGGAAGCCTATCTGGATCGGCAAGGCAATCCGGATTGGCGGACCCGATTTCGGCAGGCGGATACAGCAGATTCCGCCCGCACCGCTTCTCGCGATAGTACGATGAGCCGGGCAGAAGCCTATGAAGTGTTGGGTTTATCGCCGGGCGCGAGCCAGGAAGAGATTCAAACCGCCTATCGACGCTTGATGCAACGCTTGCACCCGGATCACGGCGGGTCGGCTTATCTGGCGGCAAGGTTGAATCAGGCGCGCCAGGTTTTATTACAGGAAGATCTCTAAAAGACAGTCTCGCTACAACGATTGATCGGGGTTTAGATACCCGCTTGCCTGGGTATGCTTACTCAAGGAATCCACCACCATGACGAAGCAAGAAAAATTGTTGGAGCAGGCGCGGAGCCACCCGGCCAGTTTGCGGTTTGCCGACTTTGAAACCTTGCTCGCTGAAAGCGGCTGGACCTAACGACGGCAACGGAGCAGTCATCGCTTGTGGTATTCACCGCGCGGCTACCGACTTCCCGTGCAAAACGAAGACGGTCAAGCCAAGCCTTATCAGGTTCGCCAATTTCTCACGGTCTACCGGAGCGAAAACTCATGAATGACTTTGATGGTTTTGAGGTGCGGTTGCTGATCGACGAAGACGGCGGCTGGATTGCCCACTTCATCGAACTCCCCAACATCAGCGCGGGCGGAAAAAGTCCGGAAAGGGCGCTGGCGGAACTGCGAATAGCTTGGACGATGGTCAAAGACAGCTACCGCGATGACGGCGAACCGGTGCCGCAACCCACTTTCTGCCTTCAAGCTGCCTAATGGGCATCCGGGCCGGACGTGGTAGTGTGGGCAATCCCCATCTTCAATCAATGTTGGGGGAAGGTGGGGCGGTGCCCACCCTATCGGGATGATTCTAACCTCTTTGCCGATCAGCCAATGCCTGGCGTTTTTCATAGCAGTCCCGCGCCAGCGCCACATCTTCCAGAAACCAGCCTAACTCGCTTAACAGCATCGCCTGTGGCCCATCGACCAGCGCCTTGGCCGGCTCCGGGTGAAAATCAATCAACACCATGTTGGCCCCGGAAATCACGCCCTGAGCGGCGGCATGCATGAGATCAAGAATGCCGTCCGGCGACCGATCCCGAGTACCCACGGAATGCGATGGATCAACGCACACCGGCATCCGGGTTAGCCGCTTTAATACTGGCGTATGACTGAAATCGACCAGATTGCGGTGTGGATCGCCCATGTTGGTTTTCACCCCGCGCAGACAAAATACCACCCGTGAATTGCCCTCGCTGGCCAGATATTCGGCGGCATTCAGCGACTCATTCAGGGTAATGCCGAAGCCGCGTTTGAGCAGCACCGGAAATTCCTGCTGCCGCCCCACCGCTTTCAGCAACTCGAAGTTCTGGGTATTACGGGTGCCGATTTGCACCATCACTCCGGTTGGCTGACCGGTTTGCTCCAGGCACTCATGGATTTCTTCGACATGGCTTTCATGGGTCACTTCCATGGCGACGACCTTAATCCCGTACTTCCCCGCCAGTTCAAACACATAGGGCAAACACGCCTTGCCGTGGCCTTGGAAGGCATAAGGGCTGGTGCGAGGTTTATACGCGCCCATCCGGGTGCAGACCTGACCGTGATCCCGTAGCGCCTTGAGCATCTGCTCAACATGTTCCGGGGTATCTACCGCGCATAACCCGGCAAAGATATTCAGGTTATCCTGGCTGAACAGCACTCCATTGTATTCAAAGCCGCTGGTGCGTTGTCCATCCCGATGGCGACCTAGAATCCGGTATTCTTCTGACACCCGGATGACCCGCTCTACTCCTGGTAACACCTCGATCTCCTCGGCGGATAACTTGCGGGTATCGCCGATGAGGTAGATTTCGGTCAAGCTCTGCTGAGCACCCTGGATGTTATGCACATGGGCAACAACGTCCGGTAACTGAGACAAGCAATCAAGTGTTTGCCGGTAGGCTTCGGACTGCTCGGTAATACTGGAATCCAGAATGACAATCATGGCTGTATTTATTCCTGTCGCTGAGGGCGAAAGACTCGCCGAAAGCCGCATCTTAGCACTGCCCTGCTCTGTCGCCGTTGTCGCTGGCGACCGCTCATGACGACATGGCTGGATCGTATTGCCCGCCTTCGCACTGAAAGTGCTGCCTTGCTCCATATTGGCGCGCCGTTGATGGCGACTCAACTGATTCAAATGGCAGCTGGTTTCTTCGATACGGTGATGATGGGCCGGGTCGGGCCAACCGAACTGGCGGCGGTCGCGATTGGGACCGGGTTATGGCATACCCTGTTTCTGTTGGCTCTGGGCATTTTGATGGCGCTCAGCCCAATGGTGGCTCGGCTACATGGCGCAGGTCAGGTTATCGCTATGGCTCCGCTGGTCCGACAAAGCCTCTGGCTGGCGACGGTACTGGGGGGATTGTGTTTCATCGCCTTGCGCTACTCGTCGCCGTTATTGACGATCATTGCTGTTGAACCGGCGATTATTCCGGTCGCCGATGATTATCTGCGCGCCTTGTCATGGGGAATGTGGCCGATCTTTATGGGCATGGCGCTACGTCTGTTCAGCGAGGGCATTGGCCGCACCCGGCCGGTTCTGCTGATCAGTGTGCCGGCGCTGGTGGTTAATATTGTCGCCGATTATGTGCTGATTTTTGGGCATTGGGGCTTCCCGGCGCTGGGCGCAACCGGTTGCGGGATTGCGACCGCTTTGGGGATGTTGACCATGCTGATCGGGATGATCGCAGTACTGCTGCTGGATCGCCGTTATCGTCCTTATGGTCTGTTCCGGCGCTGGGACTGGCCGGACTGGCGGCAATTGCACCCGTTGCTGGCGTTGGGTCTGCCGATTGGGATTAGCCTGTTTCTGGAGACAGCGGTGTTCGCTGCCGTCGCCTTACTGTTGGGAACGATTGGTGCAGTGGCCGCTGCCGCGCATCAGATCACGCTGAATGTCGCCGCCATGACTTTCATGATCCCTCTGGGTCTGAGCATGGCGACGACGGTGCGGGTTGGACATGTCCTGGGTCGGGGCGATCCGGGTGCGGCGCGGTTTAGCGGATTCACTGGTATTGGCTTGTCAGGACTGTTTATGGCGGCGATGGCGGTGTTGATGTTTACCGGTCATCAGAGGATCGCTGGTCTTTATGCCGACGATCCGGCAGTGATTGTAGTGGCTGCCAGTCTGTTGCAACTGGCGGCTTTGTTTCAGATTTCTGATGGCTTGCAGGTCGGAGCGCTGGGTGCGTTGCGTGGCTTGCAGGACAGCCGCTGGCCAATGCTGATTGTGTTGGTATCGTACTGGCTGATCGCTTTTCCGTTGGGCTGGTTGCTAGGCGTTCATTGGGGCTGGGGACCCAATGGACCGTGGATTGGGCTGATCGCCGGTCTGACTACGGCGGCGATCCTGTTGAATCTGCGCTTTTGGCGGCTCAGCGCCCGTCTGGAACCACGAAATCCAGTCCGCCCAGATAAGGTCTGAGCGCTGCCGGCACTGCGATCCGCCCGCGTTCGTCTTGGTAGTTTTCCATCACCGCGACCAGGGTCCGTCCTACCGCCAGTCCTGAACCGTTCAGAGTATGCGCCAGTTCCGGCTTGCCGGTCGCTGAATTACGCCACCGCGCCTGCATTCGCCGCGCCTGAAAATCCTCGAAGTTACTGCATGAGGAGATTTCCCGGTATTTTTGCTGGCCGGGCAGCCACACTTCCAGATCGTAGGTTTTGGCGGAGGAGAAACCGATGTCGCCGGTGCAGAGCGCAACGACCCGGTAAGGCAATTCCAGGCGTTGTAATACCTGCTCAGCATGGCCGGTCAATTCTTCCAGTGCAGCATAGGAGCGTTCTGGCTGAACGATTTGCACCAACTCTACTTTTTCGAACTGGTGCTGGCGGATCATGCCGCGCACGTCTTTGCCATAGGAGCCGGCCTCGCTGCGAAAACAGGGTGTATGTGCGACATAACGCAGCGGCAGCCGATCCGCCTCGATGATGCTGTCGCGCACCAGGTTGGTCACCGGCACTTCGGCAGTCGGAATCAGGTAATAACTCAGTTCGCCGCCGCTGATTTTGAACAGATCGGCCTCGAATTTCGGTAACTGGCCGGTGCCACGCAGGCTGTCGGCATTGACCAGATAAGGCACATAGACTTCCCGGTAGCCATGTTCCTGAGTATGTAGGTCTAGCATGAACTGGGTCAGCGCCCGGTGCAATCGCGCCAATCCGCCTTGAATGACCGCAAATCGCGCCCCGGTCAGTTTGGCGGCGGCTTCGAAATTCAACCCGCCTTCTGACCCTAGATCGACGTGGTCGCGGGGTTCAAACACAAAATGGCGGGGTTCGCCCCAGCGGCGAATTTCAGCATTGTCGGCTTCGCTACAACCGATGGGCGTACTGTCATGCGGCAAGTTGGGAATGCCCAGTTGCAGCGCAAGTAATTGATCCTGAACGGTATCAAGTTCACTCTCAGCTTGCTTGAGCTGATCGCCGAGCGACGCTACTTCATTGAGCAAGGGTTGTAAATCTTGTCCACTAGCTTTGGCCCGTCCAATGGTTTTGGAGCGGGTATTACGCTCATTTTGTAAATCCTGGGTGTGGACTTGTAACGCTTTCCGTTGCGTTTCCAGAGTGCTGATGGTCTCGATATCCAAGGTATAGCCACGACGGGCCAGTCGAGCGGCAACGGATTCCAGTTCGGTTCTGAGCAGTTTGGGGTCCAGCATGGAAGTTAATGCTCCGGGGTGGGTTTGGCGGGCGGATTATATCGGGATTTAATGGTAGAAAAATTTGAGCGCAAATGGCAGTTGTTGATCAACGACAACACTATAGTAGCCATGTCGTCCTCCGGATTTCCCAAAAGAACATCGTATCTGAAAGACTAACGGAGTACAGAATAATAAGCCTGTTTGTGAGAACGGGAGGTTGACTTCCCACCCGTCCCCACCCAGAACACTATCACGCACTGGCTGCTTGCAATGACTCCCGGACCTCCAGCGGCCGCTTGAGGAAGAACAGCGCCGTCGTCGTAATCAGCGTCCCCATCACAATCGCAATCAGGTACGGGCCGAGATTCGCAACCGCGTTGGGAATCCATAGCACGAACACTCCGCCATGCGGCACCTGCAAGGTACAGCCAAACACCATCGAAATCGCCCCGGCTGCCGCTGAACCGAGCATCAGCGCCGGAATCACCCGCAGCGGGTCTTTGGCGGCATAGGGAATCGCCCCTTCGGTAATAAACGCCAGACCCAGCACCGCCGTTGCGCCAGCCGCTTCACGCTCATCCAGCGAAAAGCGGTTCTTGAACAGCGCCGAAGCCAGCGCCAGACCGAGCGGCGGCACCATCCCGGCGGCCATCACCGCCGCCATCGGCGCGTAAACCTGACTGACGATCAGGCCGGTGGCAAAGGCATAAGCCGCCTTGTTGACCGGCCCGCCCATGTCAAACGCCATCATCGAACCCAACAGCAGCCCAAGGAACACTGCGTTGCTGCCCTGCAAGCCTTTGAGCCAGCCGGTAATCGCCGTCAGCGCCGCCGCCACCGGTTCACCGACGACGTAGTACATCAGCAACCCGACGATCAGGGTGCCGAGCAAGGGCAGAATCAGCACCGGTTTGAGACCGGCCAGAGTGCGCGGCAACGGAATGTGATCGCTTAACCACTGGACGCTGTAGCCGGCGATAAAACCTGCCGCAATCCCGCCGAGGAACCCGGAACCAATGGTCGCGGCAATCATCCCGCCGATCATGCCGGGCGCAATGCCAGGCCGATCCGCAATCGAGTAGGCGATGAACCCGGCCAGAATCGGCACCATCAGGGTAAAACCGGCTTTTGCCCCAATCTGGAACAGGGTCCAACCCAGCGTGCCCTGGTTTACCTCCTCGAAGACATTGATGCCACCTAAGGCGAAGCTGATCGCGATCAGCAACCCGCCAGCGACCACGAACGGGATCATGTACGACACGCCAGTCATCAGATGCTTGTACGGGCCGGGCCGGGTTGAGGTTGACGAAGACTTGGCGGCAGTAACCGAAACCGCGCCGCTTTGGGTCTGAGCATCGGCATCGGCAATGGCGGTTCGCACCAGCGCCGCGCCGTCGTGAATCGCCGCCTTGGTGCTGGCTTCATAGAGGCGCTTGCCGGCAAAACGGGTTTTATCCACCTGGGTGTCGGCGGCGATGATCACCAGATCGGCGGCGGCGATGTCTTCCGCCGTCAAGGTATTTTTCGCCCCGACCGAGCCCTGGGTTTCCACCTTGATGGCGTGGCCCTGACTCTTGGCACCCTGCTCCAGCCCTTCCGCCGCCATGAAGGTATGGGCGATGCCGGTCGGGCAGGAGGTGATGCCGACGATCTTCAAACCCGCGGTCACCGGCGCCGCCACCTGGGCCAGCGCTGCTTTGATGACTTCAGCCCCGGTGCGGATTGCCGGTTCGGTGCTGGTTTCATACACCGGCTTGTCGATAAAGCGAGCGATATCCACTCGGGTATCGGCGGCGATGATCACCACCTCGGCGGCGGCGATATCGGCCTCGGCCAAGGTGTTTCGGGTTCCAACCGAGCCCTGGGTCTCAACCTGAATCTCATGGCCGAGCGCCTTGGCGGCTTGTTCCAGCCCTTCGGCGGCCATGATGGTGTGGGCAATGCCGGTCGGGCAGGCCGTAACGGCAACGAGTTTAGCCATTGAAGTTTCCTCTTGAAAATGCGCGGGATTCGTGGAGATCAGGGGAGCGGCGTGATGATGATCTGTCGGGCCAGGGCGCGAACCTGCTCCGGCGGCGGCAGATGCGGCCCGAGTCGGGTCAGCTTGGCGGCGGCGAACGCGGTGGCCAGTTGCGCGGTTTCGGCCAGCGACCGGTTTTCCAGTTGCGCGGCGACCAGTCCGGCCACCATCGCATCGCCGGCGCCGACCGTGCTGGTGACGGCCACCGGCGCGGGATGCGCTTGCAGCGCTTGTTCACGAGTCAGGAACAACGCGCCGTCGCCGCCCAGCGACACCACCACCATCGCTGGCGGCTGCGGACGGTTGAGCAGCGCCCGTCCGGCGGTAACCACTGCTTCAAGCGTGTCCAGCGGTTGGCCGGTCAATTCCGCCAGTTCGTGCCGGTTCGGCTTGATGAGGCGGGGACCGGCGGTCAACGCGGCTTCGAACGGCGATCCGCTGGTGTCGAGCAATACCGCCGCGCCAGCGGCCTGCGCCTGGGCAATGAGCGTGGCGTAAACCGTGACCGGCAAGCCCGGCGGCAGGCTGCCGGACAACACCACCCAGCGCGCCGATCCCAACAACCGGTCAAGCTGGCGCTGCACCTGATCCAGCAGTTCCCTGGCGGCGCTGAGGTCAAAGTCTGGCCCCGGCATGTTGAGATCGGTGGTTTCGCCGCGCTCCACGTCCACCACCTTGGTGTTGATCCGGGTCAGGCCATCGCGATAAAGGCAGTGATTGGCGATCTGTTTGCGTTGAAACAGGTCTTCGAACAGCGCGGCGTTATCCCGGCCCAGCGGACCAGTCACCGCGACGCTGATCCCGAAATCGGCCAGACAGGA
>JADLEK010000002.1 GCA_020846135.1 Gammaproteobacteria bacterium | reverse complement strand
ATGCGTCAGTGGCGCAGCAGCGACGCTGCATAACCAATTTTTGGAGTTTTTGCCAGGATTTTATTGATAATTTCCAGCAAAATCAATGCCGGAGACGGGCTAACTTGTTTTTCGACCCCCTAAAAGGTGCCTTCAAAGGCCCCACCACGGGGTACTATTCACCCGATTATCATCTAACCACCTGATTCTGCATCACCCAGCCTGCCAAAACGCACCCTAATCCAGCCGGCAAACACCCCACCGGCTCCAGAGCGTCCCGCGTTCCAAGCAGCGCAGCGTTTCCGGTAAAGTATACGTCCAAAAAGCGCAACTTTGCACAGTGTCATCCTGGAAAACAACATCCGTCACTCGCCGCTTCACCTTCAAACCCTGCTTTCATTGCCCAAATTCCAACAATTTCAGTCTTGCGCTCAATAATTCATAGCGGGCCGAGCATCGTTGTTAGCGCAACGCTGTCTCGCGCTACCGATTTTCTGGCGACGATCCAGTAGAACGTCTCGCCACCAGTCTCAATTAACTTGGTGCTGACCACCACCAGTCCGGCGGTTGCCAGCTTGCCCAAGGCCACTTCCGGGCGATCATGGCTGTAAGGCAAGCGGCGGCCAATAAACTCTATCTCGCCGTCAAATTCCTCCTGCCCGGTGTACTCCCGCGTCGCCAGCGTCAGCAACAACTTTCCACCCGGCTTCAATACTCGCGCAAAACCAGCGAATAGCGCCACATGATCGACGCGAGGCAGATGAAAGACCGTGTAGACGGCGGTGATGGCATCGAAAGATGCTGGTGGAAACGCCAGATTGCGCATATCCAGCCGCTGAAACGTCGCCTCTGGCACTTGCCGCCGGGCCAGCGCCAGCATCCGTTCCGACAGGTCAATGCCCGTCACGGTGTCGCCACGATCCACGAAATAACGGGCGGTTGGCTCGCCCGCTCCACAACCGGCATCGAGAATCTGCGCTCCAACCGGCAGATCACGGGCGAAATCGGCAAGCATTGGCGTGGTATCGAATAAATGCCGACCAGCGGCGTAGGTTTCCGCCAGGTCATCGTACAACTGTGCAAGGTCAGACATGATGGCTTGAGTCCGGTTAATCGGGCGTTATGCAGCTCCAGCCGCCAGGCAAGGTATCCGGCGCATATCGCCAGTGTCGCCAGCGTCACCGGAATTCCGTCATGGCAATCACTGAGCGCGGAGGCGGCGGAAATTTCCCGGACGATGAACCCTGTGGCGCACGGCATGAACCTGGTCGGCCAGAAAGCAGTCTTGGGCTTATGGCGGGCGCGATTACCCGATAGCTTCCAGCGCCTCATGCAAGGTCAGCCACTCTTCCTCCAGTCCCGCTAACTCCCGATCAGTTTCGCCTTTCCGCAGCAACCATTCCTTGAGCCGGGCTTTATTAGCATCGTCATAGCTGGCCGGATCAGCAAGGGCGGACTCCAGCGTTTGTTGCTCGCGGTGTAATTGCTCCATGCGCTGATCAGTTTTCCGAATCTGCTGTTCCAGCGGCTTGCGCTGCACTGCCAGTTGCTGACGGCGTTCCGCGTCCTGCCGTTTCTGATCGCGGCGATCCACCGCGCTGTTGCCATTGCCGGCGTTGCCCGGTTCGCCGATCCGTTGCCGGGCGTTCAGCCAGTCGCGGTAGTCATCCAGATCGCCATCGAAGAGTTGCGCCCGGCCCTCGGCGACCAGCAGCCATTCGTCGGTGACGGTGCGGAGCAGATGGCGGTCGTGTGAGACCACGATCAACGCTCCGGAATAATCCTGCAAAGCCAGGGTCAGGGCGTGGCGCATATCGAGATCAAGATGATTGGTCGGCTCGTCCAGCAACAGTAAATTCGGCCGTTGCCAAATCAGCAGCGCCAGAGCCAGCCGGGCTTTCTCGCCGCCGGAAAAGGGCGCGACCGGGTCCAGCGCCCGTTCCCCGACAAAGCCGAAACCACCGAGAAAATTGCGTAAGGCCTGCTCACTGGCCCGTTCATCTAACTGTTGCAAATGCCGCACGGCGCTCCAGTCTGGCCGCAGTTGCTCCAACTGATGCTGGGCGAAATAGCCAATGGCTAAACCTTGCCCGGTTTCGATCTGCCCGGCCAGCGGCGATAGTTCTCCAGCCAGCAGCTTGATCAGGGTCGATTTGCCCGCGCCATTGGGACCTAACAGCCCGAGTCGGGCACCGGAGCCGATTACCAGATTGACATGATCCAGCACCCGCCGCTCGCCGTAACCTACCGCGACTTTTTCGACCGCCAGCAGTGGATTGGGTAGCCGCTCCGGTTCGGCAAAGCTGAACGTAAATGGCGAATCAACATGGGCGGCGGCAATCCGCTCCATTCGCTCCAGCGCCTTGATCCGGCTTTGTGCTTGCCGGGCCTTGGTAGCCTTGGCGCGAAAGCGGGTGATAAAACTTTCCAGATGGGCGATTTCGCGCTGCTGTTTGGCAAAAGCCGCCTGTTGCAAAGCTAGGCGGGCGGCCCGCTGATCTTCGAACGCGCTGTAATTGCCGGAGTAGAGGTTAATGCTGCACTGGTCGATATGGACGATGTGATCCGCGACGTTATCCAGCACATCGCGGTCGTGGGAAATCAGCAGCAACGTCCCCGGATAGGTTCGCAGCCATTGCTCCAGCCACAGCACCGCGTCGAGATCGAGATGATTGGTCGGTTCGTCCAGCAGCAGCAGGTCGGAGCGGCACATCAACGCCCGCGCCAGATTCAGCCGCACCCGCCAGCCGCCGGAAAATTCCGCCACCGGTTGTTCCAGTTGCTGAGCAGTGAAGCCCAATCCGGCCATCAGCTTGCCGGCGCGAGCCGGGGCGCTGTAACCGCTAATCGCGTCAAACCGGGCATGAAGTTCAGCCTGCCGGGTTCCATCATGGGTGGCTTCGGCGGCTTGCAAGTCGCGCTCGATCTGGCGCAGGTCGGCATCGCCATCCAGCACGAACTCCAGCGCGGGGGTCGGCAAGGCGGGGGTTTCCTGGGCGACATGGGCGATGACCCAGCGCACCGGCAGGTCGAGATCGCCGGCGTCCGGGTGCAATTCATCCAGCAGCAAAGCGAACAGGCTGGACTTGCCGCAGCCATTGGCTCCGATCAAACCGACTTTCCAGCCGGGCTGCACGGTCAGATTAACGTTTTCCAACAGCGGTTTGCCACCGCGTTGCAGGGCGAGTTGAGACAGAGTGATCAAGCGCGGGGGGTCCTTATGAAATGACCAACTGGGCCAAGGGGCTGCCATCTGCGATATGCGGCACAACGACCTCCGTAGTTCGCGTTCTTCGGGTTGCGGGCGATAGTCGACGCATTGGCCAAGTCATCCAGGCCCAGGGCGAGGGTGCCGCCCGCCGTGTTGGCGAAGGCGCAAATCGTTTCCAACGCCTTGCCCACCATCTTGCCGGACACCCGCTTGGACTCGAAGCGAACGGTTTCGGGCTGCGCCAGTAGGGTGGCGATCAGGGCTTCGGCCTGAGGGGCGGTGAGGTCATGCATGGCGAGGAATCAACTGCCTATCAGCTTGGATTCGAACCGCGCGAAGCTGCCGGACCTCCGCAACCGTTTGAGATCGGTATCGGCTGCCCGCAATACCTTGATCGCATCGGTTCTGTCTTCGTATCGCCGCCCTTTCGCCGTCCTGAAGTGGTTCATCATGACTGACTTGGGGTTCGGTACCCGATCTGGTTTTCGGACCTGTGGTGCTTCATACGCATGGGCAACCGTCGAGAGAAAGGCCGATATTTTCAATTCGTCGGCCAGCAACCAGCTCTCCAACTCCTGCTCGACGCATACCAGAAAAACCGGTTTCCCCGCGATGCCGGCTTTGGCCAGTGAGGCAAGTACCGCGTCCCGTTCGACCTTGCGGCAGGACTTCTTGCCGGGCCAGGCTGGGCGCAAATCCCAGACGATCAGCACCCGCTTGCACCTCTCTTCCAGCAGCTTGGCGGCCACCAGGCCGCAGTCCTGAAGCAGTCTGGGCTTGTTGTCCAAGGTGCGGGATACGGGCGTGATTTCCGGGCAAATCTCGCGGGCGAGAAATTCGCAAACCTGTTTGTCCGCGCCCTCCGGGCCGCATTCGAAGATGAAGCCGATTTTCATGGCCGGCTCCCCGTCAGGTTGCCCATCGTGTAGAGCTTGCCGGGGGCGAAGTCCTCGGCCCATTTCGCCAGCGAGCCGTCGTCAGCGGGGCGGCGGAAAACGGGGTGGCCCTCGCCATCGCGTTCCACCAAGACCAGATGATCCAGAGTCAGCAGGTCGAGGAGATAGGGCGAGTGGGTGGTCAGCACCACCTGGGTTGTACCGTCCAGCACCGCGTTGCGGATTTCTTCCACGATCAGATGGATGCTGCGCGGGTCCAGGCCGTTCTCGATTTCTTCCACCACGATCAGGGGCGGTGGTTTGGGGTGGCGCAGCAGCGCCAGCAAAGCCAGTAGTCGCAGCGTGCCGGTAGAGAGCATCCAGCCCGGCACCTTGAAGTCCGCCTCGGTCAATTGCAGCCAGGCTTTGCGCTCGATCTCGGAAGAGGTCAGCGAGGGCTGGATGTCCTTGGCGTAGGGCAGCACATAGGCCATGGTTTCGACGATGCCGTCGAAGGCGTTCTGGTCCTGCCGACGCAGATCGAGCAGGAAGTCGGCGATGTTGGAACCATCCCGCGCCAGCCGCACGCCGCCGCCGGTGCGCTGCTGGGGTACGGGCAGGCCCATGCGGTCCGGCGCCAGGGTCAGGAACTGCCAGTCGCGGATGTGGCTGGCCACTTCGGCCAGGGCAACATCTGGCGCGCTCAGGATGGAACGGCCCTTGCCGTAGGTCTGGGCGGCCCCCTTGGTGTCGCGCCCAATCAAGGTCTTGTCAGGGAAGGTCACCCGTTCATCAACGATGAACATCTGGTTGGCGGCGGGGTCGTTGTTGACCGCCAAGATCACTCGCGACACCTTGCGGGGCGAGGGGCCAAGCGCCAGTTCGAAAGCGATGGGATTGACCGGCTCGCCCAAACGCTCCTTGGCCTCCTGGCCCTTGTGGCGCGCATGTTCGATGCCGAACCAGCGTTGCATGGCCGCGTCCAGTCCGTCGCGGACGATGGCCTGGTAGGTTTCCAGCGCCTCGATCAGGCTGGATTTGCCCGCGCCGTTGTGGCCGATGAAGGCTGTGAGCGGGCCAAGCTTGACCACCCGGCTATCGACGATGGCCTTGAAGTTGCGGACGCGGATGCTTTGCAGTTGGGTGGGCTTATTCATTGGATCAGGCCCCTTTCGACATCTCGGTAGGCATTGAGCGCCGCGATCTTGACGGGTTCGGGCACCAGCGGAAAGGTGGACAGCACATGCGCGAACTCGGCTTCGGTCAGGCCATAGAGGTGGGCGATCAGGCCATCCAGTTCGGCGCGCAGACGGGCGCGTTCGGCGGGGTCGGTTGCGCCGTCGCGGTGGGATTTCAAGCCGACCTCCAGAGCAAGATTGTCGAATTCCGGGGTGGTGCAAATAAGGAGAGCCGCGCGATTGGCTATAGCTTTGAAGCGAGCATCAGATTTCGAGATGTCAGGGGTCTGTGTTCCATAAACGAAATGAAAATTCATGTTGGCCGTAACTTTTAAGCGAACCAAAGCATCAAAAACAAACGAATTAAACACGGCACCCAGATACAGTTGATCGGCGTAAGAAATGAGCAATTCACTGTCTTCGCCAATGACCTTCAGCGTCTGAAAACTCTCGGTGACGAAGCTTGGCGGTATTACAGTTGCGATCATGGTTCGTTCGTCCGTGTTTCTCGCAATTTTTCTGAAACCAAGTCGATATACGCGATAGTCCAACAGTCTCTCGGGGGTGGGCACTACACCCAAGTATCTTTGGTAGTTTTCTTCAGTAGCCCAAAAGCGATATTCCGTGGAAAAGGTGTGGGTGAATTGGTGGATATTTCGGCCATCAATTAGCGGCAAAAGACCTTCACTTGGCGTATCCGAAAACAAGTTTGGCTTTGAAGTAGGATCGGTTTCACGTGTAAACCTGACCTTGTTGAATCGTGATTTTTCTGAATTAAGCGATGGCCAGTTAGCTGCTTTGCCCATCCATTGAACATCCAGTGGGCTTTTGAACTCCATAACCGAATGGGAATCCGGTGAGAGCCGCCGAATCAATTCCACCGACAACGGCAGGCCCATTTCACCCGGAAAACCCACCAATTCCGCCACGTCATGGCGCATGAAGGCGGCGGGGAATCGCGCTGTATTGCCACCCTTCTCGAAGGTCAGCACGACGAACTTGAAGCTGCGATGTACCCCTTCAAAAATCTCCTTGCGGTTTTCGAAGCAGAACAGGCCGGTGACCTTGTTTTGGTCGAACAGCAGGTCGCGCAGGCCCTTGGCGCCCAGGTCGGTGTAAATACCGGAGGGAATGACGATGCCGCAGTCGCCGCCTTCGCGCAGCAGGTTGGCGCATTGTTCGGTGAACAGCTTGTAGAGGTTGATGTCGCTGCCGGTTTTTTTGCCACCCACGATGGCCGATTGGCTCTTGAATTGGGGGGCTGCGCGATACCAGGCCGAAACATGCGGGAAACGGGATAGATATTCCAGCCAGGCGGCGCGGATTTCCGGCTTCTTCAATAACTTGGCTTGTTCTTTTTCGAATTCCTTGATGGTCATCTTGTTCTTGCTGACGAGTTCGGAATGCTCCTGGAAGAATTCCTTGGCGTTGGGCTTGAAAATTTCCCAAGGCGGGTTGGTGATGATGGCGTCGAAGCCGCCGCGTTTATTGAGGATTTCGTCGAATTCGAAGCCCCAGTGGAAGGGTTGCAGGGCCTCGATGTCGGCGATGGCGAGATTGCGCTTTTTCGGCTTGCCTTCCTTGCCTTTGGCGCTGTCCCAGGTGGCTTCTTCAAAGCGGATGCCGGCTTTACTCCATTGATCGAGCAATAACTCGTCAAGGGTGATTTGAGCCTCCCGGCGGTGTTGCTCGATATTGGCTTTAAGGGCGGATAAATCCATGCCTCCTGCCCACGATGCCGTGTGCCGGTAGGTGTCGATCAACCGGTTTTTTTCGTCCAATACCTGCTGATAGCTCTTGCGAAACATGTCTGCCATATAGCCGCTTTGTTGCTCGGCGAATTTTTCAGCATCAACCTTCAACAGGCCCACCAGAGAATTGCCGGTGACGATGTTGAAGTCGATGTTGGGCAGAGGTTCCAGTTGTTCGACGGCTTGCGCGGAAGCGACCAAGGCCAGGAACAGGCGCAGCTTGGCGATCTCGCTCGCCTCTTCCATGATGTCCACGCCAAACAGGTTGTCGGTGATGATGGTGCGCTTGATGAAATAGGCGAGGCTCTTGTGTTCGGCCTCCCATTGCTTGAGCTTTTCGGTGAGGCCCTTGTCGTTGAGGAATTTGATGCGCCCGATAACCGCCGAGTAGATATTGATGAGCGTCTTCATGGCGGCGACCAGGAAAGCGCCTGAGCCGCAAGCCGGGTCCAGGAGTTTGAGGTCGGGCAGAACCTTGGTCAGCAGTTCCCGGCAAAGGCCAGCATCCAGTTGCATGAGCAGGTCAGCCACGCTGTGGAATTTGCGGGCCGACGCTATCGGGAGGTCAAACGGGTTTTCGGTGTTGATCCGCGCCAGGAGGAGCCGGTGGATGGTGCGCTCGCACAGGTATTCGGTGATTTCAGGACGGGTGTAATAAGCGCCGAAGGCCTTCTGGTTGATGTATTTCTCGAAGATGTAGCCCAGCACGTCCGGGTTGATCTCGTTATCCAGCCCGCCGGGGGTGTCATTGAGGTTCCACGAATAGGCGGAAAACAGACTGAACAGGTTCTCGAATGCGGCATCGGGAACCCGGATGGCCGGGCCGTAATCACGTTCCAGGCGATGGGGGATGAACAGGCCACCATTGAGGTAACGGATGTCACCGATCAGCCGTTTGGCATCACTGGTGCGTTGCTCGGGGGGCTTGGCAAAACCCTCGAAAAACAGCGCTTGCAGGAAACCCGTATAGAAACCGTCCTTGCCCCGGCGTTGGCTCTCGGCCAGCTTGTCGGTGAGATAACTCGCATTGCCACCGTCGAGAAAGTGTTTGCGTTGCAGGAACCAGACGAACATGAGCCGGTTCATGAGCGCCGACGCATACCAGCGGCGCTCCCGCTCGTCGGGAATGCCTTGAATCAGTTCGACAAAGACCAGGCGCTGGGCATCGTATTCCTTGAAGAACTTCTTGGTGACCCGTTCCACGTCCAGCGCGGACTTCATGCGGTCTACCAGTTGGGCAAGGGGGAAATGGCCTTGATCGTCCAGCTCGTTGATGTCCACCACGATGCCGGAAATCTTGGAGATGAACAGGTCGCCAGGCTGGCCTTTGACATACAGGTGTTCACGCGGGAAGCGCTTGCTGCCTTCCCGCTTGACCCAGAGCCAGAGGCTTTGGGTGGCATGGACGCTTTTTCCACTATCCACGAAGAGGATCAGGTTCTCGTGGGTGTGCTGGGCCAAGGCTTTATGGATGGCGAGGCGAGCGGGTCGCTCCGGCAGCCCGACCACCATGAAGGCGACCACGCCGGAGAGTTCGGCAATAGGCGTGGCTTGCCAGGTGTTTTTCTGAACCGTGACGGGAATCGACTTGGCGCCCTTGACGTGGGACCAGCCCAACTCCTCAATGAACAGGCGTTTGAAGTCGAAGGACTGGAGACAGTCGCGTAAGCGTTCGATTTGTAGTTTGTCCATGTTCACGCCAGCCCCAAGGTGCAGATGAGTTTCGGATCACGCTGATATTCCGCCTCCGTGATCACGCAGAGGCGGCCATCTTCACGCAGATTCAAGATCAGTTCGGCCAATTTGTGGTCGTCGATGCCGGCTTTGATCTGGCGGTTCAGGGTGTCGGTAGCAGTTTGGTAGAGGGGGTAGCGGTAAATCTCTTCCTGCGTGCGCTCGATCTCACGCACATGCGCGTCAGTGGTAAACAGGTCACGTTTGTCGCCAAGACTGTTGCGATAGCGTTTAAGTCGTTCGTAGGTCTTGAAACGGGCGCCGGAAGGGCGGCCCAGCGCGCCGCCGAAGGATTTTTCCTCCTCGACGATATGGGCCAGCCCGGCGCTGGTAAGGGCATGGTGATGTTCCGAGCGCGGCAATGCTTCAGTATCCGTCGCGCAGGCCGCCGCCTTGAGGATGGTGAGTTGGGATTGGGTGACCGGTTTGCCGGTCTCGTCCATCCAGGCCAGGGCATCATTGCCCTGGGCCGTGCGCATGTAGACCAGCACGCCATTGGGCGCGGTGGGTGTGGGTTGGTGGCCCTTGGTGGCATAGACCACGTTGGGCATGGATTCGATCTTGGCGATCAGCGAGTGGTCGGCATCGGTGGCGTTTTTCCAGATTTGATAGGCGTAAGAGGCCAAGTCCACTTCGGTATCACCATCGTCGTCGAGGATGCCGTTTTTCTCGGTGTAGAGATCGCGGATGAGGTGTTCGTCCTTATCGTCATCGAAGAAGGTTTCGTCCGAGCCGACCACCTCGGCGTTCTGGATCAGGCGCTGACGGACACGGGCGCGTAGCCTGATGAGGCGCTCCACGCCATCGGCGGGTACGAAGGAATAACAGAGAATCTTGTCGGACTGCTGGCCGATCCGGTCCACCCGGCCTGCCCGCTGGATCAGGCGGATGATGGCCCAGGGCAGGTCGTAGTTGACGATGATGGCGCAGTCCTGAAGGTTCTGACCTTCGGAGAGTACATCGGTGGCGATCAACACGCGGAGTTCATCAGCGGAACGCACCCAGTCTCGCTTGTCGTTGGAAACTGGGGAGAACTGCCAGGCAAGGGCGGTGGGGTCGAGGCTCTGGCCGGTGGCTTCTTCCACGTTTGGAATCTTGCGTGCGGTCAACTGGGCCTTGAGATAGCGGGCGGTGTCGGCGAACTGGGTGAAGATCAGCAGTTTTTCCTTGCTGTGCCGGGTCTTGATCAGCTTGATCAATTCGCCCAGCTTGGCGTCGTGGTCGGGGTTCCACTGACCGCAGGAGGCAAGCACATCAATAAGCGCCAGGGCGTCGCTCAACAAATCCTTGGCCAGGTTCTTGATGAATAGCCCGCTGGGCAGCCACTTGAAGCGGTTCCTGAAGGGGCCGCTGTAGGCCGAATAAGCCTGGGCGGCACGGGCGCGGAAATCGGCCTCGGTGCGCAGGCCATTTCCGAGGGTGAGTGTTGTCTCGGTGTCATCTACGGTTTCGCTGTCTTCGCCGTCCTCCGTGACCATGACCTCATCCGGGTCTTCATCGGAATAGCGGGTGTCGAGCAGTTCCGCGCCCTGTGCGCCCAAGGGGAGATCAAGCCCGTGATCGATGGCGTGCAGGACGATGAAATTGCGCAGGATGTGCCGCTCGATGGAGAGCAAAAAGGCGGGGCCAGCGGACTCCAGGCGCTTGAACAGGTTGGTGCGGCAAAAACCCATCAGACGCGTGCCGGCGCGGGAGAGTCCGTCAATGGTTTTGATTTGATGCGGGGTGGGTGGCGATTTCGGTTTGGCGGCGAGATAGTTGCCCAAGCCGTAGCGCGGCAGCGCCAGCGCGTTGATCGCGCCGACCACCTTGTCCGAATAGAAACGGGCGTAGGGGTCGTTGGGATCGGCATCGTTGATGGTGAAGCTGAGATTCCTGGGGATGCGCTTGGGGAAGTAGGACTTGCGGCCATCCGCGAATTGCAGATAGCGCCCGTTCTCATCCTCGTTCTTGGCGTAGTGCTGCATGATGAAGCCGCGGGTACGCCGCACCATGTAGAGGCGCATCAAATCGCGCCAGTCATCCGGGTCTTCACTCTTCTCGAAGGCCGCCAGCGAACGCACCGAGCACTGATGGTGGCGGATGAACTCGTGTTCGCCGCCCAGAGCGGACAAGAGCTTTTCCGGGCGAATGCCAATATCGCTGTCCTCGTTCAGGAACAGGGCGAGTTGCGCGGAGAGGTCCAGATAGGTCTTGTTGTAGGGCGTGGCCGACAGCAGGATGCACAGGCTTTCGTTGCGCTCGATGTACTCCCGAATGACTTTCCAGCGCTTGCCCTCGCGGTTGCGCAGATTATGGGATTCATCGATGAGTACCACGCGGTAGCGCCGCATTTTCTCCGGCAGTTCGGTCAGTGCCTTGGATAGCGACATGACCTTGGCCACCAAGTGGTAGCGATGAACGTAGTCCTCCCACATGGGAGTCAGGTTCTTGGGGCAAATAATCAGGGTTTCGGTGTGGTAGTCGTCCTCGAAGACCTTGGCCAGAGCGGTAGCCATCATCGACTTGCCAAGTCCCACCACGTCGCCGATCAGCACGCCGCCGCGCTTGTTCAGGTGATGGGCCGCGATTTTCACCGCCGCCACCTGGAAGTCGAACAGGGAATTGCCAAAGACCGGAGGAATGCGAAATTCGGACAGGCCTGCCCGCGCCTCTTGTGCGAGGTGGTACGCCATTTTGAGATAGACGTGATAGGGCGATACCAGCCGCTCGCCGGCCCAGCTTTCATCGATGATGTCGGCCAGTTCTCTGGAAATATCGATGCACCAGCGGTCTTTCCAGCGGTCCTCGAACCAGTCGGCGAGTTTGTTGCAGGCGTCATGCTCCAGGACATCGACGTTCAATTCGCCCTGCTTGGCCAGACCCGCCAGCGTCAGGTTGCTGCTGCCGAGAAAACCGGTGATGGGGTTGTTGGCGTCCTGCCGGTGGAGGAGATACAGCTTCGCGTGCAAGGGGTGGCGCAGGTAGACCTTGACGATTAGTTTCTTGGCGCGAATCTGACTGGCGAGTTGGCGCAGGGCGGATTCGTCCTCGTTGGTCGGTACGCCGAAGGTGAGTTGACTACGGAAATCCTCGGCGATACGGCGCTTTTCCCGGAGGGCGCTCTGGTTGTCGAGTTCGTCCTCGCTTTCTTGAGTACGCAGCGCACGGCGCAACTCATCTGTGGGGTTGATGTGCATGCCGATGAGCAAGCGACAGCACTGACCCTCGCCACCTGCCCAGCGATCGACATGGCCCGCCAAGTGTCGCCAGCCGCGTAGATTGAAGTAGCCGACGCAGAAATCAGCCCGTTTATTAACCTGCAAGCTTTCCTGCAAGGCGGGCAGGAGTGGGTTCTTGATGTTGTCGAAGATACGAGGCATAGGGAAGTCCTGTTCAGAGGCTTCGGCAAATCATGAAATTATTCCCTAGAATACCGCTTCCAGGGTGTCCGCGCTGGGTGTGATTCAAAGTCATGCAGGCTCCATACTTAAGGGCTAAAGGTTAAATTTAATGAAAGTCAGTGAACAATGGCTGCGGGAGTGGGTTGATCCGGCGGTGTCCAGCGCCGAATTGGCGGCGCAATTGACGATGGCGGGTCTGGAAGTGGATAGCGTCGAATCCGCCGCGCCGCCGTTTGAAAAAGTCGTGGTTGGGCGGGTGATCCACCTGATTCCGCATCCCGACGCCGACCGGTTGCGGGTCGCGACCGTCGATGTGGGCGGCCCCGAACCGTTGCAAATCGTCTGCGGCGCGCCGAATGTCGCCGTCGGGATGTGCGCCCCGACCGCGCTGATCGGTGCAGTATTGCCCGGCGGTTTTACCATCAAAAAGTCCAAGCTGCGCGGCATCGAATCGCAAGGGATGCTGGGTTCGGCCAAGGAACTGGGGCTGGCGGAAAGTTCCGACGGGTTGCTTCCGTTGCCGCCGGACAGTCCGCCGGGGCAAAGCGTCCGGGAGTTGCTGAAACTTGATGATGCGTTATTGACCATTGAATTGACGCCTAATCGTGGCGATTGCCTGGGGATGGAAGGGGTTGCGCGTGAAGTGGCGACCCTCAACCGTTGTGAGTTTCGCCCGCTACCGGTTGTGGCGGTGAAACCGGAGATCGACGCCACTTTCCCGGTGGTTCTCAGCGATCCCGCTGATTGCCCGCGCTATGTGGGCCGGGTGATTCGCGGGGTCAATCCCGCTGCGGAAACGCCGCTGTGGATGAAGGAACGCTTGCGTCGGGCCGGGGTGCGGAGTCTGGGGCCGCTGGTGGATGTCACCAACTATGTGATGCTGGAACTCGGCCAGCCGATGCACGCTTTCGATCTAGGCCGATTGCGCGGCGGCATTGAAGTGCGGCGCGCCCGACCCGGCGACCGGCTGGAGTTGTTGAACGGCGTCGTTGTCGAGCCGGATGGGGAAACGCTACTGATTACCGACCAGCAGGGTCCGCTGGCCCTGGCCGGAATCATGGGCGGCGAAATCAGCTCCTGCACCGACGCCACCCGCGACGTGTTCCTGGAAAGCGCCTTTTTCGCTCCGGCCAGCATTGCCGGGCGCGCCCGCCGCTACGGGTTGCAGACCGACTCTTCCTATCGCTATGAGCGCGGCGTCGATCCGAACCTGCAACGCCGCGCTGCTGAACGCGCTACCCGCTTGCTGATCGACATGGCGGGCGGTCAACCGGGGCCGCTGGTCGAGGCGGTTTCGCCCGATCATTTGCCGGTGATGCCAACGATTCGGCTGCGATCCGCCCGACTAGGTCTGTTGCTGGGGCTGGAGATCCCCGCTGCCGAGGTGGCAGACATTCTGCGGCGACTGGGGATGGCGGTGACGACCGAAGCCGATCATTGGCTGGCGATTCCACCGAGCAGTCGCTTTGATCTAGCGCTGGAAGCGGATCTTATTGAGGAGATCGTTCGTATTCACGGCTATCACCGTCTGCCCGGCAACCGGCCACTGGCCCGGCTGGAAATGCCGGCGCAACCGGAGGGACGGGTTGCGCCGGAACGGTTCAAGGAGGCCCTGGTTCAGCGCGGTTTTCAGGAAGTGATTACCTACAGTTTTGTCGATCCGGGATTCCAGAAAGCGCTTGACCCCGAGCGGGAGCCGCTGGCGCTGGCCAATCCGATTTCCGCCGATCTGGCGGTGATGCGAACCAGCCTGTGGCCGGGATTGCTCAACACGCTGATTCACAACCAGAAGCGCCAACAGACCCGGGTGCGGTTGTTTGAGCAGGGTTTGAATTTCATCCCGGTTGCCGGCGAGCTGCGCCAGGAGTCCTGGCTCGGCGGGGTAGTCAGTGGAACGGCGTTGCCGGAGCAATGGGGGCTGGCGGGCCGTCCAGTGGATTTTTTCGATCTCAAGGGCGATGTCGCTGCTTTACTGGCGCTGACCGGGGAACCGGAAGCCTTTATCTTCGCCGCCGCGAGTCATCCCGCCTTGCATCCCGGTCAGAGCGCTCGTATTGAACGACATGGCGTGGTCGCCGGCTGGCTGGGGTCATTGCATCCCCGTGTCGCGCGAGAGCTGGATGTGGAAGGCGATGTGGTGTTGTTTGAACTACGGCTGGCAACCATCCAGACAGCGCGAACCCCGGCGTTCCATGAATTATCGCGGTTTCCCGCCAGTCGCCGCGATCTGGCGATTGTGGTGGATGAGCGCGTCACCGCGCAGGCCATTCAGGACTGCATCCGCCGCACCGGCGGCAAATTGCTCCGCGAAGCGTGGCTGTTTGACGTTTATCGAGGCAAGGGTATCGCCGATGGCCGAAAAAGTTTGGCTTTAGGATTGATTTTACAGGACTTGTCACGCAATCTTACTGACAATGTGGTCGAAGAGACCGTATCTGAAATTATCGCAGGACTGGCGGAACAGTTCGACGCAACGCTGAGGAGCTAGGCGCATGGCATTAACGAAGGCCGATATGGCGGAAAGATTGTTTGAGGATCTGGGGATCAACAAGCGGGAGGCCAAGGATCTGGTCGAGATTTTTTTTGAGGAGATTCGCGGCGCTTTGGAGCGGGGTCGGCAGGTCAAGCTGTCCGGTTTTGGCAATTTTGATTTACGTGATAAAAATCAACGTCCGGGCCGCAATCCCAAGACCGGCGAGGAAATCCCTATCACCGCCCGGCGGGTCGTCACTTTCCGGCCCGGACAGAAACTCAAGGCGCGGGTCGATACTTTCAAGGGCGAGGCGCAATAACGGTTTGTGAACCGCTTGGCAAACCGGGCGGATTCAATTAGCATGGTCGACCTTCACGCGACCACCCTATCGGTCGCATTCGGGGCGTAGCGCAGCCTGGTAGCGCACCTGCATGGGGTGCAGGTGGTCGGAGGTTCAAATCCTCTCGCCCCGACCAACAAAAACAAGCACTTAGCTTAGAATTTTAATCTAGGCTAAGTGCTTTTTTATTTTTTGCCGGGAAAAGTGCCAACAAAAGTGCCAACAGATTTCAAAGCTAGGGGCTAGAGGGTTTGGCTACCCCGTAATTATTTTTCTAGGGTATCGCCATGCGTAGGGTTTCTAAGGTGACTGACTATCATAACCTTGCCCTTTACCCCGCCAAAAACCCGCCAAATTTGGCCTTGGGAAGCGGTTACAGCCTCTTTCCCGCCTTGCTTATAGGTATCCCCCTCTTAGCCACCAAACGCCTAGATTCCTACCCGAATGGAGTATCAATAGTTTAATAATATTAATTTATCAGTTTTGATAGTTGTAATCAATTGCACTGAGTAGGAGGGAATGATTATTTTCTTGCTGGTGCCTGAATCGCTAGAAACCCGGTATTGCCTAGCTTCCTTGCTGGAAAATTCAGATACTTCCCCGTTCCAAGAGTCTACCTACCCACGTTCCCGCTTCCCTAGCCACTGTGATTTTGCTAATTTCTGTTTCCAGATACTTCAATAGTCCTAAAGGTACCCACAATGAAAAAGATGATAACTGTGATCGTTTTTCTAGGCTTGACTGGTCAAGCTTTTGCCGTGAACAAATGTGTGAATTCAGCAGGAAGCGTTAGTTATCAAGTAGCACCATGTGATGCAAATGCCAAACAGTCAGAATTGGAGATTAAGAAGAAAAATGATGGAACTACAGAAACCGTAATAACAAACGATGATAACAAAATCGCAAAAACGGATTTAGTTTCACTCCAAGAAGCAGTTATTTTGCAAACGAAAACATCAGGTGGCATGGTTGTATTTACGCTACAACCAAAGTGGAAAAATGACAATTCATCGAAAGTTGAAATCAATTATAAAATTCAGTTCCTTGATTATTCTAATGTTGAAATTGGTGTAGATAATAGATATAAAGAAATGGATGCAAATTCAATATCTACAACCTCGCAAATTCTAGCAACTTTTGATAACAAGCCAGCAGATAAATTTGATTATAAGAAGGTATCCAAGGCGACAATCACTTATCACGTTGATAAGGATAAGTCAGAAAAGAGACTAGCTAATGTAGGTATAGAAAAAAAGTGAACCTATGTGCCATACTTCAGAATCAATTCAGCCGCTTTGATAGCCGTTCGGGAATCTTTGGAATTGAGCATGGCTTTTACGGTTTCCACGGCTTGAGGTTTGAGTGAAAACATATCCTGAAAGGCTTTATTCTCGCTCTGAACCAATAATTCATTCACGTAAGCGTTAAATGCCGGTATGTGTTTCCATTTGTAAATCACGGAAAGAGAGATTCCTACTTGTTCGGATACCAGTTTGAAGGGTAACCCATCCGCTAGTAATTGAGCGGCTAGTAATTGCTTGGGGGGTAGCTGCTTATCCATTGTTTAATCACTCTCTGTTGTTCTAAAAATCATAAACCCACGAAATTTTAGGCTAGAAGTCTCATAATATGGGGCTTGATAGACGTTAATTCGTGGGTTTATGGGATAAATGTTACCTTGCGGTAAATCAGTGAACAATCTAACCAGTAATACCACGCATCCGAATGGTATAAGCATTAGGATGGTGTGGAGATACTGGTTCAGTAGACTGAACTGGTTCATCTTGCTTGAAGATATGGGCATATCCATTTTTCACGGTAGGATGGTCTAAACTGTCAGTATTTACAGCCTTTTTCACCCGTCTATCTTTACTACGGAAACAATTTGGAATCGGAAAAAACATGATATTCGCTCCTAAATGACCAATTGATTGAGCTTGATAACCAAGCCCCTCTATTTTATAATAAAAATACGATTCGTACTATTCTATTATTTGCCCCTCTCTTTCTCCTAGAGGGGCTTTTTTATGGGCTTTTGAAAAACCATTTCAGGGTTTGGAGAGGAAATAAAAAAATAGTCTGGGGTTTAAAGAGGAAAGGGCGGAATTTGAAAAGACACCCTATTAGAGATTTCGGGGAGTATTGAGAATGTTTATGTCTAGTGGTGCAAAGAAAGCGGATTTACGGGGAATTAACTGGTTAGTATTTTGTTTGGGAGTGAAATTAATTGCACTGAATATTTTTCTTTCTCTCCTACCCTCTTACTCTTTTTACTCTCTTCTATTTGTTTAGTATTTATTTGAGTTGTTACCTTTATCTCTAATTCCCCGCAAGATTACATCTTTTAGGCTAGTCATTATGAGGGTTGTATTTTTGGGGTAGTGCCCTATTTATATTTTATTTACATTAAGAAATTATTTTGGATTCTTAGACTAAGTTCTTATTAGGGGTTCTTCGAGGGTTCTTGTGGAGCTAGGCAAAATACATCAACACTCGCTGCTTAAAGTTGGCAAAGTTGCGAAAACCGTATCCCATGCGTTTCACTGTTTTTATAGAGTTGTTAATTCCCTCAATAATACTCGT
>JADLEK010000001.1 GCA_020846135.1 Gammaproteobacteria bacterium | reverse complement strand
GCGACCGGGCTGACGGGTTCGGCTTCAATCCGCTCGGGTTTGGCCGCTGTCGCTGATGATGCGACCGAGCTGACGGGTCCGGCTTCGATCCGCTCGGGTTTGGCCGCTGTCGCTGATGATGCGACCGAGCTGACGGGTCCGGCTTCGATCCGCTCGGGTTTGGCCGCTGTCGCTGATGATGCCACCGGGTTGCGGAGATGGGGCGATACTGGCTCTGTGGGTTCAGGCGGTTCAGTTGGGGCGATCGGCGCAATGCGGCCCGTGGCTAGTTGCGCAACCGGATTGCGGAGAGGCGGCAAAGCCGGATCTGCCAGTTCAGGTGGTTCGGGTGGCATGGTTGACGCAGTTTGGTCGGTTCGGTCTGTCGCCAGTTGCGCGACCGGGTTGGCTGAAAGCGGTGCATTGAAAGAAACCGGTTCCGGCGATTCAGATTCAGTCTGGGCGGGCAATCGTTCAATTTCGGCGATGGCAGCCGCCAACTCTGCCGCGTCCGTAGCGGAAATCTCGGGAGTGGCCGGCGTCAATGACGCGGGCGTGCGTCCATCACCAGCGAGTTGGCCAGAGTCCGCCGACCGCAACATGAAAGACCAGCGCGCGGATTCTATCCCGGTCACGCTGGTGGCCTGCTCCGGCTGATGACCAGTGGAGCTGTCATTGCGCAGCGCTGCCCGTGCTTCCATGAACAGGGGCAAACCGGGCCACTGGATCATCGCTAGCGCAGATTCGTCCGGTGGATCTTCGAGATCCACCGGATCTGCATCGGCGCTGGAGTCTTTAGAATCAGCAGTCTCACCAGTTTCCGCTCCCGGGGTCAGGCCTTCAATCAATAGCGCAGCGGCTGCCAGCAGGTCGAGGCTGGATGCGCCAGGATCAGTTGGGGTGACTACCGCCAGATTGGGGCGCAAGGCTCGCAGCTGGTTGACCGCCGGCATCCCCGCGCCATTAAGGATCTCCGGCAATCCCGCCAGCCCAACCAGGGTTGCGCCAGTGGCCGGCTCTCGCATAGCGTCGGCTTGCAGCAGCTGACTGAAGGAGGAGGTCCGCGCCAAGGCTGGCTCATCCACGGCAACCACCGCCGCAGATCCTGCCGCAATCGCAGCGCTCGATGCGTTATTGGCGGGTAAAAACAGGTTGGCGAATTCAAGGTTAGCCATGACACGACCCTCTCCAGCAATGGTTCAATCCCAGACTTCTGGATGATGGACTACTAATCACTCTCTCCACCGGCCGATCGTTGCCGGCTGCCCGGATTGCGGAGATTGCGCTCATCGTTATCCCGTTGTTCGCGCTGGTCTTCCCGCCGCAACAGGGTTTTCTGGTCACGGTCAATGACCTCTTCCAGCCCTTTGGTTTTGGCATGGGTCTGCACCCAGGTTTGTTGCCGGCGCTGGAGTTCCAGTTGCAAGCTTTCCAGTTGCTGCTGCGATTGCGCGATGCCCTGATCCAGACTGTTCAAAAACGCTGCATAATCCTGAAACCGGCGCGCCGAAATCCCGCCACCGCTTTCCTGTTGGAACTGGACCGCGTATTCGCCCCGAAACATGACCAGCATCTGCAACCGGTTCTGCTGATCGACCAGACGTTGCTGGGAATCCGCCAGCGCCTTGACTGCCGTATCTTCGCGGGTTTGCGCGACGTCGGCAGCCGCTTGCAAGGGATGTGGTTTCGCCATCAGGCTTTACTCCCCTTGGCCTTGGGCTGTGGCTGCAAGACCAGCTCCAGCGCCTTCAGGCTGTCGGCCAGCGTCACCTGCTCGTTGAGACCCTGCATCAGAAACTGCTTGAGCCGGGGGTAATAGTCGCGGGCTTCGTCCACCGCCGGGTCACTGCCCGCCACATAGGCGCCGACATTGATCAGATCGCGGTGCTGTTCATAGGTCGAGTAGACATGCTTGAAGCGTCGGGCCAACTGCTGGTGACGGGGACCGCTGATCTGGGGCATCACCCGGCTGATCGAGGCTTCGATGTCAATCGCCGGATAATGTCCGGCTTCGGCCAGCCGCCGGGAGAGGACGATATGACCGTCGAGAATGGCGCGGGCGGCGTCGGCAATCGGATCCTGCTGATCATCGCCCTCGGCCAACACCGTGTAAAAGGCGGTAATCGAACCGCCGACCGTGTCGTTGCCGGCCCGTTCCACCAGTTGCGGCATTTTGGCGAAGACCGACGGCGGATAGCCCTTGGTCGCCGGCGGCTCGCCAATCGCCAACGCGATCTCGCGCTGGGCCTGGGCATAGCGGGTCAGTGAATCCATCAGCAGCAGCACCTGTCGGCCCTGGTCGCGGAAATACTCGGCGATGCGTGTCGCCAGCGCTGCGCCATACAGCCGCTTGAGCGGCGGATCATCGGCGGGCGCCGCCACCACCACCGCCCGGGCCATGCCTTCCGGGCCGAGAATTTCCTGAATAAACTCCTGCACCTCACGGCCCCGCTCGCCGATCAGGCCCACCACCACCACGTCCGCATTAGTGAAACGGGTCATCATCCCCAGCAACACGCTCTTGCCCACCCCGGAGCCGGCAAACAGGCCCATCCGCTGGCCACGCCCCACCGATAGCAGGGCGTTGATGGCGCGCACCCCGACATCCAGCGGTTCGCGGATCGGCTTGCGCAATAACGGATTGATGGTCTTGCCCGTCAATGAGGCCCATTCGGTGCGCGGCGTGGGCAGGCCGTCCAGAAACCGGCCGGAGCCGTCCAGCACCCGGCCCAGCAGCTCAACGCCGACCGGCGCCTGACTGACGCCGCCGGTGGGAATGACCCGGGAATTGGGGGTCAGGCCGTGAATATCGCCGCTGGGCATCAGGAACAGCTTGCCGCCGGCAAAGCCGACCACTTCGGCTTCGACCTGGCGACCGTCGGGACTGACCACCAGACAACGGGCGCCCACCGGGGCCACGCAACCGACCGCTTCCAGGGTCAAGCCGACGATCCGGGTGAGCTGTCCCTCCACAATCAGTCCGGGCGTTTCGGTCAGCCGTAACCGGCGTTGCGCCAGATGCGCCCGCCAGTGTTCGGCGCGGTTTCGTTCAGGAACGGCTGACAGGATGCTCACGTTCATCTCCCAGCACGGTGGCGATCACCAGGCCCAGCCGTTTTTCCAGCGTCGCATCGATGCGCGACAGTTCGGTCGTGATCAGGCAGCCGCCCCGGCTCAAGGTCTGATCGTCAATGATTCGCCAGACCGGTTCATCTTCACGACCCAGCGCCAATACTTCGCGGATCAGCCGGGCATCCTCGGGGTGGACGCGCACCTGAACCCCGGCGCTGGCTACCGGCAACAAACCGATCGCTTCGCGCACTACCGCGACGATCTCGCCGGGGGCGGTGTGCAGTTCGCGCCGCACCAGTTGCCGGGCAATTTCAGTGGCCAGCCAGGTCAGTTCTGCTTCGACGGTCGTGTCCAGTTCATTCAGTGGCTGGCTCATGAACCCCAGAATCTGATCAAGATGCTGGACCCGCAGCGCCACTTCATCGCGGCCCGCCACCAGACCTTCGGCATAGCCCCGCTGATAACCTTCAGCATGGCCCTCCTGCTGGCCTTTCTTGTAGCCCTGTTCGCGGCCCTCGCGGCGGCCTTCCTGATAGCCGGCGGAAAACCCTTCCTCATGAGCCTCGCGCTGGATCGCTTCAATTTCATCCAAGGTGGGCGGCGCTGAAGCGGTCTTCGATCCGCGCGAACCGGACGGATGGGGGGCGAGTCCGGCGGATTCAGCCGAGGGGTCCGGCGTCAGTTCGGCTTCCGGTTCGGGCGGATCATCGACGTTGGGCAATTCCCAGCGCTGGTAAGCCGTCAGGCTGTCGCCAGAGATGACCTTAGACAAGCTGATCACCCTTGGTGCCCAGGGTGATTTCGCCGGCCTCTGCCAGCCGCTTGGCGGTGGACATGATGTCCTTCTGAGCGGCTTCCACGTCGCTGAGCTTGACCGGCGGCATATTTTCCAGATCGTCGCGCAGCAATTCCGCCGCTCGCCGGGACATGTTGCCCATGATCTTGTTGCGGACCGCCTCGTCGGCGCCGCGCAGCGCCATCATCAGCGTTTCCGACGAAATCTCGCGCATCAGCGCCTGAATATCGCGGTCGCTGAGGTTGAGCAGGTTCTCGAACACCACCATCAGATCCTCAATCTTGTCGCCAAGATCGGCATCGGTTTCCCGAATCTTGTCGAGAATCTGGCCTTCGATGTCGGCATCCAGCCGCCCGAGAATTTCCGCAGCGCGCTTGGGTCCGCCGATCTTGGACGTAGCCGCCGCATTGATATTGCGCATGACCTGTTTCTCGATCACTTCATTCAACTCCATGAGCGCATCCGAAGGCACTTGCTCCAGCGTTGCGACCCGTAATAGCGCCTCGTCGCGCAACGCTTCCGGCAACAGACTGACGATTTCGGCGGCCTGTTCGACTTGCAGCGAAGACAGCACCAGAGCGACCACCTGCGGGTGTTCCTGACGTAAACCGCCGGCAATGGCTCTGGCGTCCATCCACTTCAGCGAATCCACCCCGGTTTGGGATTCGCCGCTGAAAATATGTTCGAGCACGCCCTTGGCTTTTTCGCGCCCCAGCGCACGGATTAGGACCCCACGAACGTAATTTTCACTATCCAGCATCATGGAACTCTGGTTGCTGACTTCTTCATTGAAGGTATGCACGATCTCGCTGATTTGACTGCGGTTGACGCGAGTCAGCCCGGACATGGCCACGCCCAGTTTGTGCAGTTCGCGCGGATCCAGATGGCGGAGAATTTCGGCGGCGTGGCTTTCGCCGAGCGCCATGAGCACCACCGCCGCCCGTTCCACGCCCTTGAGAGTCGTCGGTTCCGGCATGGTTTACGCCTCGCTGGCCAGCCAGTTGCGGATAATCTGGACCGCCCGTTTCGGGTCGTCGGCCACCAGGGACCGGGCCAGATCCATGCGTTTTTCCAGTTGTTCAGCCGGATTGCCCAGCAGTCCCGCCGGCTGACCATTTTCCAGGGTCCCGCTCAGTTGAACCTGATCTTCCAGCAACCCTTCCATTCCTTCTTCACCAGGACCGGCCAGTGCGGGCGTGGTCTCCCCATGGCCGTTCTTGCCATTCTTGCCGTTTTTCGCCTCGACCGGAACCGGTGGCGGCAACAGCCGGCGCATGACCGGACGGATCACCAGCAACAGAATCGCCAGCGCCAGCACCGCAACCACGCCCCACTTCACCAGTTCCAGGAACCAGGGTTGTTGCCACATCGGCAACGGCGGCTCATCGAGCGCTGAAGGCGCAAACGCGGCATTCAGCACATTCACGCTGTCGCCCCGCTCAGCGCTGAATCCGACCGCCTGTTTGACCAGGGCGGTAATCCGCTCGACTTCTTCCGGACTCAGCGGCTTGCGCACCGGCAGGCCTTCTTCAATGGTCGTCCGGTCATCGACCACGACCGCCGTGGAGACTCGCAGAATCCGTCCGGGCGATCCCCGGTTGTGGGTGACCCGCTTGTCCAGTTCGTAGTTGCGGGTCACTTCCTTGCGGGTGGGCGTGGCGGTCGTGGTCTGGGTGGCCGCTGCAGGCGCACCCGGTATGTCCGGGTTAGCCGGGTTGGGCGGAGTCTGCCCGGGTTGGGCGGTGGTCTCGGGGACGGTCGCTGCGCCGGGAGGCTGGTTGGACAGCGCGCCGGGAACGCCGGATGGATTCAGCCGGGGGTTGGTTTCTTCGAGCAGTTGTTCGCTGCGCACCGGCCGTGGCTCCTGGCGGGGTTCGTAGCGTTCGGCGGTTTCCTCGCTGGCGGTGAAGTCGAGTTCCAGGGAAATTTGGGCGCGGACCCGGCCAGCGCCCCAGACCGGGGTGAGCAGATCTTCAACCCGCCGGGCGTAGCGGTCTTCCAGGCGCCGGGTGTATTCCAGTTGGTCGAGATTCAGGCTGGAGGCGTTGTCGCGTTCCGGTTTGGTCAGCAGGTTACCGGTCTGATCGACCACCGACACCCGTTCGGGCGTCAGTTTGGGAACGCTGGCCGCCACCAGATGCACAATAGCGGCGACCTGACCTTCGTCCAGGGTCCGCCCGGCCCGCAGCCGCACCAGCACTGAAGCGGTAGGGGACTGCTGTTGGCGGGCGAATACGGTTTCCTTGGGAAAAGCCAGATGAATCCGGGCGGTCTCCACGGAGCCGATCGTCATCACCGAGCGGGCCAGTTCGCCTTCCAGGGCGTGCTGGTAGCGGGCGGACTCCATGAACTGGCTGACGCCGAAGTTGTTTTTCTGTTCCAATGCTTCCAGGCCGTTGATGGTTCCCCGCGGTAAGCCCTGGCCGGCCAGTTTCAGCCGGGCAGGATGCACCTGATCGACGGGAACCATGAGCGCGCCGTTCCGTTGATCGACCTTGAAGGGAATGTTGGCTTTTTGCAGAGCATCCATGATCTGGCCGGCGTCCGCCTCGGCCAGGCCCCGGTACAGGACATCGTAGGTGGGAACATTCAGCCACAGCGTGCCGGCCACCAGCAGCGCCAGCAATGCGGCGAGGCCCGCCAGAATGCCGATCTGCGCGGGGCCTGGCCGGCGAAACTTGGCCAGTTCGCTCCGCCAGTCGAACGGGGCGGGCGGGCTTGGCAAGCCGTTGTTGTCTTCAGCCACGGTGGGTTCCTCTGGTCAACCAGTCCATGCGGGTCGCTTCAGACCGGCATGTTCATGATGTCCTGATAGGCGGAAACCATCTTGTTGCGGACTTGCAAGGTGGTTTGGAACGCCAGTTTGGCTTTTTGCTGGTCGATCATGACGCTGGCCAGGTCCTGGTGCTGGCCCATTTCAAACGACTCGGCCAGGCGGGTGGCGTGTTGCTGGGACTGGCTGACGCCGACCAGCATGGATTGGAGGATGCTGGCGAAATCATCGCCGGCCAAAGTCCCGCCGCCCGGTGGAGCGGAAGGGCTGACCGGCGCGGACAGGCCACGCAGGTTATTCAGCAGGGAGTTGTTGATGGCGTTCATCGGCGTTCGCGTTCCAGAGGCAGCACCCAGAGTGCCCGATTTCGAGCAAAAATCATGCCTCAATCAAACGGGTTAATAAACAATGAATTGTAAAAAGCGTTCGTGGAACGCCATTTTTTTGGCGGCAGTGGATCTTATTCATCATCGCGCCGGATGCTGTATTTGCGCATTTTTTCGACCAGGGTGGTGCGGCGCATCTTGAGCAGGGTGGCGGCGTGAGCAACCACGCCATTGGCGTCTTCGAGCGCGCTCTGGATCAGCGAGGTTTCCAGATCAACCAGATATTGCCGCAGATCAAGCCCTTCCGGCGGCAGTGGCAACGATCCGTTAGTTCCGGTTAACCCGGCGGTAGCAGTAGCCTCGTTAAGGGCAGGCAGTGCGGCGGCGGCGTCCGCCGCTGCCAGTTCCGCCGGGTAGTGCGCCCGGAATTTGGCGGGCAGATCGTCCAGATCGGCTTGACCGTCCGGTTTCAGGATGGCCAGCCGCTCCATCAGATTAGCCAGTTCGCGGACATTGCCCGGCCACGGATAATGCTCCAGGCAGCGCAGCGCCGCCGGACTCAGCGTCACCCGCACCTCCTGATCGTGGGCAGTGCGCTCGATCAGTTCCGCGACCAGCAACGGCAAGTCTTCGACGCGGTCACGCAGGGTGGGCATTTCGATGGGAAAGACATTCAGCCGGTAGTAGAGATCCTCGCGGAAGTCGCCGGTCGCGATCAGCGCTTCCAGGTTGCGGTGGGTGGCGGTGATGATGCGGACATTGGTCTCCAGGCTGCGGTCGCTGCCGACCCGCTCGAAGGTGCGCTCCTGCAGCACCCGCAGCAGTTTGACCTGCATATTCAGCGGCATATCGCCGATTTGGTCGAGGAACAGGGTGCCGCCCCGGGCCAGCTCAAAGCGGCCGCGCCGGGTCGAGATGGCGCCGGTGAACGAGCCTTTTTCATGGCCGAACAGCTCGCTCTCCAGCAGGTTTTCGGGAATAGCCCCACAGTTGACCGGGACGAACGGCCCCTGACTGCGGTGCGAGTAGTAATGAATGTTGCGGGCCACCACTTCCTTGCCAGTGCCGGACTCGCCCAGGATCATCACGGTGGATTCCGAGGGCGCCACCCGCTGGATCAGTTCGCGGATCTGGGCAATGGCGGGGCTGATGCCAATCAGGCTGCGAAACAGTTCGGCATTACGGACGGTCTGGACCGGACGGTTGTCGCGACTGGCCGGTTGCTGCACTTTAGCCAGCGCCTGGCTGAGTTGCGAGTAACGGAAAGGGCGGGACAGACGGGCGGTGCATCCGGCTTCGACCAGCGCGGGCAGGTGGCAAGGCTGGCCGGCGTCCTCGATCAAAATCAGAGCGACGCGGGGGGCGGCGGCGCGAATGGCGTGAAGGGCGGCTAGGGGCGGTTGATCGGGGCCGGCTCCATAGCGGCCAAGAAAGATGCAGCGCAGATCGGGGTTGTTTTCGGTATGCGCGGTCCAGTTGGAGGAATCGGCCTGATCAACCCGGGTTTCCTCCAGAAACCGCAACAACAGGCAGAGTTCATCGGCTCGCGCCAGGTCATCGTCGATCACGAACAATGCGGTTTTCATATTTTAATTATAGTCTCGCGGAGCGCGCTGCTTGCTGGGGTGTGCCATGACGCGCTGTTGCGTAAGACGCCCTCCCTTGGTGGATTACCGCATAAATTCTGACAGGTCTTGATCTGGCGTAGGGTGGATAAGGCGCTTGCGCCGCATCCACCAGTGGCCTGACCTGGCGGATGCGCTACGCTTATCCGCCCTACGCTTCCTAACCTATCAAAACTTTTGCGGTAGCCCACTAGTTGCGGAGCAGGGCTTTGAGACGTTCGATTTCCGCCAAGGCTGCTTCTTTCTCAGCCTGCGCCTGCTCTTTCTCGGCCTGCGCCTGCTCTTTCTCGGCCTGCGCCTGCTCTTTCTCGGCCTGCGCCTGCTCGGCTTGGGCAAGCAACAGATTCATGTGGTTCTGAATACTCTGCTGCTGGCGCAGGTAGTTCTGCCGCGCCTGATACCGGTGGTAGGCACGGGTTTTCTCGGAAAAGGCTTTTAAGGTATTCATGGCTTGCTGCATCTCCTCGGTATTCATCCATGCGGGCAAGTGTTCATCATCCAGCCGGTCACCTTCTACAAAAAACTTCAGCCACCGCTGCTGATCGGTTTCGACCACTTGGACGGTTACCTTGTTTAATTCCAGCAGCCAGATCCCGCCGTGATCGATCAGGCTCTGCCCCTGGTCATCGCGCAGGCGAAACCGGTGAATCCCCAGCCACCGTACTACTCCCACTGGGAGCCAGTGATTATAGGGATTTTAGTGGAGACCACGCGGGCGTCAAAATTTTAACGCGAGGGGTGGCGACGCTGGCTGGCAATGGTGCGGCGGTGCTGGAGGAAGATGTAGCGTTCCAGGGCTTCCTGGAGGGAGTGGCTGGGGGCGTAAAAATCGGCCTGGAGGAAGCGGCCAGCGGGATCGGGCGGCGTCTGGGCGACTTGGGCGGGGATGAGCAGCGGGCGGGGATAGCTGAGGTTGCAGTAGAGTTCGAGCCGCAGCAGAGCGCCGGGAGCGGGCGATTCGGCGTTGGCCGGCCAGGTCAGGCTGTTGACGGTGAGCGTCAGCAGTCGTTCGGGCGGGATGTTCTGCTGACGGGCGAACAGTTGGCCGACCAGTTCCAGCAGCAGGCTGACTTTGAAATCCAGCCGTTTGAGTTCGCTGGCGTTGGCGAGGGCGGTCGGATCGTCGCCAAAGTCGCCGGCGTGAATATCCAGGGCGAATAAGGTGTTCAGGTTCTGGAGGTTGGCGCGATCCATCTCCCGCAGCTCAAGGTCATCGGGCAGGGCCGACAGTTCTTGCCAGGCTAGCGGCAGGCGTCCGGCGAAGACCAGACTATTGGCGGCGAGATCGGAGGAAGGGGGGATCATGGCGGGCGTCGTTAAATGATTTTTGCCAAACGGGCGATGATCGCTACCACCAGCGTTGTTTGCAGAACGCCAACGCCGACGACCCAGCGGATCAATTCTGCTTTGGTTTCCGCCAAATCCTTTTTCACTTCCGCCCTCAACAGTTCAATATCCCGCTTTACATCGGCCCGGAGCGATTCGATATCCCGGCGCAGATTTTGTTCGTGGTCGTCCATATCCCGCTTGGTAGCCAGTTGCTTTTCCACCACATCGGCAAAGGCGCGGGCTTGAGTTTCGGCTTGTTGTTCGGTGAATCCACCGGCTTTGAGTTTGGTAGCAAATTCCAGAGTGTCCATGACAATGGTGCTCATGGCGGCTACTCCTGTTTCCATTGGCGAACGTAATAAGCGGGCATCAGGCGAACTAGCGCCCTACCAGTGGACCAATATCAATTTCCTGGCGCCGGTTTTCCGGGGTAATTGCAGCTAGCAGGGCGTCAAGAGTCAATTCCTGGGTCGCTGGTTCGACAATGATCCGCCCGTTCTCCGCTCGTACTTGAACCGCTTGATTGAGTCTCAAACGGGCAGCTTCCATGACCGCTGCTGGAATGGCTACGACCGGAGTAGCGTCCCATTGTCTGATGATTTGCGATGCCATACCCATCCCCTCAAAAATTCTGATAGGCGTGCATGGCGCGGCGACCTTGGCCGAGTGACTTGAGATGCTCGCTCAATTGGTCCCGTTCGGTCTGGGCCAGTTCCAGCAAGCGGGCGTCGCTGTCCAGCGTGGCGCGGGCGGCGGCTTCCAGTTGGGGGGCAAGATCGGCGGGTGGCGCAGTCTGGAATAGTTCTTCCAGCAAGACCCGCCGCTGGACCTCTCGTTCGGTGACGGCGTCCCACTGGCCGGCTTGAGCCAGTCCCAACAGCTCGGCGCTGAGTGAGCGCAGCCGGTTGATGCGCTGTTCCCACTCGGCGGGCGTCATCACGCCGGCGCGTCTGCGGGTGGTGGAGGCGCGGCGGCTTCCGGGTTGTTGCCAATCGCGTCCCAGCCTTCCTTGATCGGGCGCAGCAGGTCGGCGACTTCATCAAGGATAGTGGCGTCGGAATGCAGGTTGGCTTCCACCAGTCGCTGTTGCACAAAGGCGTACAGCCCGTCGAGATTGGCCGCTAATTCACCGCCAGCGTCCATATTGAGGCCATCACGCAGGCCACCGATAATGTCAATCGCTTTGCCGATCTGTTCGCCTTTACCGGGGATGTCATGGCGCTGGATGCAGCCCTTGGCGACAGCGATCCGCTCAAACGCGCCTTCCATCAGCATCTGAATCAGCCGATGTGGGCTGGCGTAAGCGACGCCGCTCTGGGCGCCAACTTGTTGGTATCGCTGCAATACACTATTTGGGGTAGCCATGTGCAATCTCCAGGGTAACATGACGAAATGCAGTCTTCAGTGGATTAGCTGCTCGATAGCCCGGACAACTGTGAAGCTAAATAACTGCTCGTATTGTTAAGTCCACTCACTAGCTGATCCATCGCCGAGAACTTGGTGAAATAAATCTTTTCCAGTGCGGCCATCCGTAGGTCCAGCGTGTTGCGCTGATTACCTATATCCTTGACTTGCCGGTTCAAGCTGTCGGTACGGCTGGCTAATGGCCCATCGCTACCCAGGATTTTAGTCAATGCGCTATCCAATCGCTGTGCAATGCCGGTCGTGCCGGCGGTGAACACGCTGGCAACACCATCGGTATTCGCTGCCAAGGCGGTTTTTAATTTGGTGGCGTCGAGCGCCAAGGTACCGTCACGTTGCATGCTAATGCCGATATCAGCCAGCATCTTGTAGTCGCCGGTAGCTTCCGCAACGCTACTGCTGACTACATCGCGAACCTGGCTGACGGTCGAACGGACAACTGAATCTCCAATTAGGGTACCTCCAGTCTTGGTTGTTGGATTATAAGCCGTTGCCGATTTTACATTGCTCATCAAATCATTATAAGACTTGACGAACGCTTCCAGTTTAGTAGTCACGCCAGAGGCGTCCTGTGCCACTGCGAGGCTGGTCGCGGTATCACCCTTCGCTTTGAGACTGAGGGTCACGCCGGGGATGACATCCTTAATGGTATTACTGGCGCTATTCAGCGTCAGGCCATCCACAACAATTTGTGAGTCCTTGGCGGCAGCCGTCTCTGTCATATTTTTCGTACCCGCAGAATTATAGGTCAGTCGTGATAAACCGCTATTATCGCTATTATTATCATCACCATCGCCGCTTACGGTTATGGTCAATCCGTTAGCAGCCCCAGTGTCATTGGCACCTACTACTAAACGATAACTGCTACCATCTTTGACAAGATTAGCCGTGACGCCAATTTTAGCGTTGTTAATGGCATCACGCACCCCGGTTAAACTACCATCAGTAACGGTAACAGACTGGGCTTCAGCAGAACCTACCTGGATAGACAGCGTTCCTGTACCAATCTGGCTAGTGGTGCTGGTAAGCGTTGGGTCAGCCGCAGTCACCAGCCGTTGTGCTTGAGCCAAGTTATTAACTAGGATGTTATAACTACCTGCAGTCGAGTCAGAATCCGTTGTTGCGGTAAATTGTTTTTCGTCAGCAACAGTGGCTTTCAGGTTTTGAAAAGTGCTGGTTTTCTTCAGATCAGCAAGGGTACTCTGGAATCCGGATAGAGCGCTTTTTATGGAACCAAGGCTGGAAATCTGGGTGGTCAGTTTGGTTTTAAGTGCATCCAGCCGTTGAGTTGCCGGGGTACGCTCAGCAGATACCAACTGTGAAACCATGCTCTGAACATCAATTCCAGAACCGAGTCCAGTCGATAACGAAATAGCCATGGTGTTCACTCCTTAAAATGTTGTGTTTCTGAAACAGACTTCCGATAAATCAGGCTTTATCGCTGAACAGCAGACCTTCCAGTTTTAATCGCGAGCCATCAGCAGCAGCTTTTTTTTGAGCTGATTCAGATGAAACCGGACTGTTTTGCGCTTCCAGTTCATCAAAGAAGGCAGCAAACTCGAGCGCTTTCTCCGGGGGAATCTGCTTTATCACCTCCTTGGTTTCCTGGTCAATGATGCGAATCACCGTTTTACCACCATGCTTGGTGTCGATGTCGAATTGAATCTTCGTGTTGTAATCCAGCAGGCGCTGGTTGACCCGATCCAGGGTGTCTGCCAGTTGCTGAGGGCTGGGTGGAATTTTGGCCGGTGAGTTTTGCCGCTGGCCATCAGCATCGGTGTTCTCGCGCCGTTCAGCACTGCCCGAGGTAGGTGATTGATTCACCGCAGTTTGTGGACTGTTGATCGGCTGACCGACCGCTTGCTGCACTGTGGCCGGTTCCGGCGGTGCGGTGCGGGTGGGGGTTGGTGCGGGTACAGCTCCCGCGAGAGGACTCAGAGTAATGTCACTCATTACATTCTCCTTCAAAACAGGGGGCGGGGCCTACGATGGGTATCACGCAAGCCCCGCCGGTCGCCATCCGAGTATTCAGACTACCGCAGCAGCGAGAGCACGTTTTGCTGCGCCTGATTGGCCTGCGACAACATCGCGGTGCCAGCCTGCGACAGGATCTGCGACCGACTCAGATTGGACACTTCCGCCGCGAAGTCGGCATCCATGATGCGGGATTTGGCAGCCGTCATGTTTTCAGAAACATTCTGGATGTTACTAACGGTGCTAGACAAGCGATTCTGCACCGCGCCGAGTTTGGCGCGCATCTCATTGATATTACCCAGTGCGGTATCGATAGAGCTAACGAACGTCATTGCCGCCGAATTTGAAGCGAGCGAGGAGGAAATAGAACCCGCTGAACTCGCACTCGCCAAGCTTGCGCCGCCCAAGCCGCTCAAGGTGCCAGCACTGGCAACACTAACGCTAATAGTACCATTTGCAGTTACCGAGTGATCGACCTGAATATTGTAATTAGCGGATGTATTCAAAACCTTTGTACCGTTAAAGTCAGTGGACTTGGCGATCCGATCAATTTCACTGCCAAGCGATCCAACTTCTTCGGCAATTTTCAGCCGGTCACCAGACGTATTGGTGTCATTAGCCGCCTGTACTCCAAGCTCACGCATACGCTGCATGAGCGTGTTAATTTCGTTGAGGGATCCTTCAGCCGTCTGGGCCATAGAAATCCCATCATTTGCATTTCGAATCGCCACACTCATACCACGAAGTTGCGCCGTCATGGTATTGGCAATCGCAAGACCGGCTGAATCGTCTTTGGCGCTATTGACTTTCAGGCCAGAGGTCAGGCGTTGCATCGCGTTCTGTTGCGCGGTGTTGGTCTTTGCCAACTGATTTTGTGCGGTGTAGGCGGGGATATTGGAATTGATGACGAGGGCCATGGCGGTACTCCTGGTTGGAATGGGGTCTTGAAGCGGTTTGCGCATCCCGGATCATCCGGGCTTATGATCTTCATATCGGCGTGCAGACGATGAGCTTTAGTGACCCCACAAAAATATTGTGCAACCCACCCACGCCGACTCTCAAGTCTCCTAAGCTCAGGGTCTGAGTGCGCTGAGCCAGTCATCGGTGTGATCATCCAGCAGGTAATGGTCCAGCACCCAGGTCTGCAAGGTCTTGCCATCCCGTTCAGCGGCATCAAGGTCATGGACGTAGGCGCGAATTGCTTCTACCCAGGCGCGAGTTTCGTTCGGCACTCGGACGACCGGCGCATTTTGATAGGGATAGATATCGGTGCAGACCATCGGACGGCCCAGAACCCCATGTTCAAGAATGCGCAAATTGCTCTTGGCTTCGTTGAAAGGATGGTTTTCCAGCGGCGCTACGGCTACGTCGAGATTCAGTGAAGCGAGTTTGGCCGGGTAATCATCGAGCGACACCCAGTCGTGTACTTCCTTCACATAGGGCCGCAGATCATCTAGGCACATCCCGAAAAAGATCCAGTCTACTTCATCGTGGGTTTGCTGAACGGCTTCGGTAATGAAGGCCAGATCGCCATGGTGCTGTTGGGCACCCGCCCACCCCACCCGTGGTTTCGATCCGGCCCGGCGCTGGTTATGGAGATGCTCCCAGCGGGATCGCTCCAAGCGGTTAGGCACAACCCGGATGTCAGGAATCCATGACCGGCAGGCTTCGACTAATGGTTCAGTCGAGACAATCAACCGATCACAATGCTGCAAGGCTTGGCGGTGACGATATTTTATATCCCGCATCAAGCGTTCCTTGAGACTGTTGGCGTCGGGGACATCATGTTTGAGATCATCGAGATCAAACACTTTGAAGGAGCGATGGAACTGGCGATACTGCCGCATGGCTTCCAACCAGGCGTCCTTGAGTGTGGATTGATAGAACACCGTATCAGGGGCCAGACGGGCTAATTCCGCCAACTCCGGCAAACGGCCACCGGCTTTAATCAACATACATTCCGCCTTGGCCTGGTGTTCGAGTAGCCAGAGGGGGGCGTAAACCCGATACAGCGCACAGCCGGACATATCCATCGGGAAGCCCAACAAGCGCGGTCGATCGTGGAAGCGGGTATCCCAGCGGGGTGTTAGTTCGGCTTCGATCCGGCGGGGTTCGGCCAGACTCAAATTCGGGTTATAGGCAGGATCTGCAGCGAGTTGTGGCAACCAACGTTCGAACATTCGTTCCGCATCAGCACGGGCGAGCTGGGCCAGTTCAGCCGAATCGTATCCGGTAGCCAGTGGATAGTCACCCAGCCAGGCCAGGTTGGCGAAGGGCGTCCACACGGCGCGATAACCCTGCATAGCGGTGCGCAAGCAAAGATCAGTGTCAGCATGGGCAATGGTGAACGCTTCATCAAAGCCGTTAACCGCTTCGAATACTTCACGCCGGATCGCCATGCATTCCGCACTGACTGCCGACACGGTTTGATCAACCTGCGCGCGGTCGAGTGGCCCCGGTGCCCGCAGTGGCAGACCGGTGAAGAGCGGACCGGCAATGCCGCGCATCCCCAGAATCTGTGCGGTGCCCTGAATAAACGGTAAGGTTTTATCAGGGGTCGTCAGACGGGCGCCAACGATGCCTACATCGTTGCGCAGGGCATGATTGAGTAACCGCTCGACCCACTCTGCCTGGATCGTGAGCGCCGATCCCGTCAGGAAGATAAACACTTCGCCCCGGGCCTGGCGCGCACCCTGGTTACGATAAGCGGATATTGAAAACGGCCCTTGGGCGACGATCACCTGAAATCGATCGGGATGTCGGGTCTCGAGTTCGCTGTAGAGATCAATCGTGTCATCGACCTCGCTGCCACAGTCGACGACGAGGATTTCATAATCCGGGTAAGTGGTTTTATCGAGTAATCGGCGCAAGCATCGGTCAAGCCAATCCATCGCATCGCGAGCAAGAATGATGATCGAAACTTTTGGTTGACGTGAATGGCGATAGACTACCCGCCAGGTGCCGGGCAGTAGTGCGTCCTCAACCGTTGCGGCAATGCCACGCTGGTTCAGGTAGTCGATCACCAGTTGCCGACGCGCTTGCGCTACCAGGTCGGCATCAGTAACTGGAGGATGTACTGCCCGATGATAGAGAACATCCGCGATATGGCCGATCGCGGATCGGCCATAGTATTCACGGACGCGGAGCGCTGCCTGGAAGGTGAGCAGACCGGGCACATAGGGCAGATCGCCGCTTGTCAGCACACTTTCCCGGTGCATCAGGCAACAATCGCCGAGGTAGTGGGTCGCCAGCAGTAGATCCAGATCGAAACTCGGACGGAACAGTGGAGCGCGGCGTTCACCGCGACCATCCAGTTGATCTTCATCCAGATAAATGAAGCGCCACGCTGGATAACGATTGATGTAGTCAGCCGCCGTTAACAGGGCATGGGTAGGCAGTCGGTCGCCCGGTTCGAGCAAGGCGAACCAATCGAGCGCCGATGCTTCCAGCGTGTTTCGTAGGGCTGTGTCGGTATCTGCGTCGACCCGGATCCATTCAATGTTGGGTAATTCACTGGCCGTTTCGTCCGGCGGAGCGAAGGGCGCCAAGATGCTCAAGCCCCATTGACCATAGAGTTGCTGCCCCAAGGATTCGAGCGTGTCAGCTAACGCGGTTTGTTGGCCTGGCTCGCACCAGATCACCAGATGAAAGGTCGGCTGTGTTCGCCACCGGGTCATCATCCTGATGCCAATAAGCTCAGCCCAGCCTTCTCCTAATTGTCGTTGTTCACACCAGCGTTGATAGGCCGCTGCATCTGAAGATTCAGCTTTATCGCGTTTTTCATCCAGCGCTGTACTGATCACGTTAGCCGTTTGTGGTAATCCTTGGATACTGTCTGCGTAGAACGCGAGGATTTCATCGATCTGCTGGAATCCAATCTTCGCGGTTTTCCAATAGAGGGTCTGCCTTTTAGGGATGATTCCCGCGAATTTATTTAAAAATCGCTGATTAAAGTTCCATTCGTGTTCATCATAGCGACCGGACGAGTAGTGAATGATTGCAATGTCATTGAATACTCCAATACGGAATCCTTGATGAAAGGCGCGATAGGTAAAATCAATATCATAAAGATGAAAACCGTCAAAAGTTTCCTGATCAAAGCCCAGAGTTACGGCTACTGACCTTCGCATTGCGATAAATACCCCATCCAGTGCTTGCATCCCTTCTATCAGCAGCGATGGAACCCCATACAAATTGACTGTATATTTATAGTCTTTTTCATCTAAAGCCAGTTGGATAATTCGCCCGAATACATGGGCTGGTCCTGCACCACCCCAAATCCAATTGACTTTTTTGGTAGTATTGGCATCCACCAGTAGATCGGTGCCAGCCACACCTACCACGTCACAACAACCTAAATGCCTTAGTAGGCGCTGGCCAAAATCAGGCGTCCATATTTCAATATCATCATGGGAGAAAATCAGGTATTCGCCTCTGCTACGGGCGATACCCCGGTTATAGCCTTCACATAAAGACTTGGCATCGTTAATACGGATAATTTCGTGCGGAATCGCGGCAAGCAAATCACGATAGTTGCGGGCTACCTTGGCAAAGCGTTCGTCGTCAATACTGCAAATGATTATCGACAGCAGTGGCTGTGGCGCGGTTACAGTAAGTGTGGAGGACAAATCAGCTAGTGTGTGCGGATCTCGATCACTGATTGAAGGGGAAGCAGAGAATAGCTTAGCTTCCTGATGGCGAGCTTCGGCTGCTGCTTGCGTAATCTCTACAAACTGTGCGAGTTGATCCCATGCCTGTTCTTCAAGTTCACAGTAGCGGTCAGTAACAATACCTAGTGTCGCACGGGCATGGTCAAGCCCGGACGGGTCAAGATTTGTGGTACAGCCGTTATCGCCAATGAGTTCTATTGATGCTGGTACTTCATTCATATATTCAGTCAGTACAAACATTACTGGACAGCCGCAAAGCATCGCCTCTAAAGAAATGGCTGACGGTTCATAGCAATAGAGTACTTCAGAGCGCCGCAGGATAGCCGCTAGATCTTCAGGCGAGCGTGGTATTCGTAGAGTGAGATCAGTCGCTCCTTTTACTAAATCAGTGAGTTTTCCACCTTTACTCAAAAATTTGTTTGCATAAAAACAACTGCCATGTCGATTTTTATCAAATTCATTATCTAAATTATTGAATATTTTTGGATCGATTGGTGGAATAAAAAGAAATTTCGCATCCATATTATTTGATAAATAGAGACTGGCGTAAATGAATATAAATTCGCTCGGATCATAAGAATCATCTCCACCTAGATGGCCCGGTTTATTGAGAATATAACGGGCTACTACAGGCGCATTGGTTGGATTACCAAACACTACTTCAGGGTATACAGCAATAGGTTGTAAACCAAGATCACAGTGTTTTGCCCGGATTCTATCCGTTAATTTTGGTGTTCGCAGTTTAGCGTTAGTAACTTCGCAATTAACATACGCTTCCTCTCCAATGAGGTTTAATGCATGACAAAGGTAGTGCAGAACGCGGATCCCAGCCGATGATTGCCTATAATCAAAGGTATAAATGTAATACGGGTGTCTGAGAGTTGTAAAAAAGCTTTTGGATTTCATTTCTTGGCTCCGAATTAGATTCGGCTGTTGGCTGTTGCTTCGTCGGTCAGTCGAATCGACTGGCCAAGGGTAACTACATAAATTCCATTAAAAATCGGAGCGATCTGCACTAAAGCGGCCTCTCTGTCGGATACGTTACGCTTATCCGCCCTGCTCCTTTGGTCAATTCAGCGCAGTTGCAGCAAGTAGGTAAGGTGCTAACAGTCACGCATCGCCGCATCTTCCAGCGGAACCGGGGCATCAAACACTGCGGCCAGATTCACCGCCGTTAACACCCGCTCGCCCCACACCAGCAATGTTTCGCTGTCCGCCGCCGCCAACCGCGCCAGATTTGCCTCGTCCAGCGCCCTAAATTTGAAAGCTAATAATCTCTGTAACAGCAACAATTCGCCTCCCTGGCGACCTTTTTAATGCCTTTTTTGATACCTTCCTTGATGCCTTCCGCCACGCCTTGCTGTTTCCACTCCTGGGTCCACTCCATCACGCGTTCCGCTAATATATTCCGCACCTCGCTCAATTCCAACACCGCCGCCAATCAGTCCCCGGCAATCGCGCCGGCAGCAATACCTCTCGTAGCCAAGTTGTAAACGCCCGCCGTAAGCCCTGTTGCTCCGGCGCGTCCAGCCATTCAGCAGATCCGCGACCATCGCTGGGTGTGAGAACTGCAGCTTATAGCCGGAGCCATGCGGCTGAATCGGCGGCAAGCTGTTTTTGGCCAACTTTGGCCGAAGAACCTGGATTTTGCGCGATCCAGGCTGCTTTATCATTGGATTCTCATAAAGTCAATTCCCATCAGTGCGACTCAAAGACCGTGCTGAGAGTGGGTGCATCGAGCAGGCGTTCAGCCCCGGTTTCCAGTTGTTCGGGCGTGGCCTGGGTCAGCCGCTGACGGGTTTCGGCAGACAGCGGGCCAAAGCGTTTACTCAACTGGCGCTCCAGCACGGTATGAAATCCCTGTTGCAGGCCCTGTTGCAGGGTCCCCCTGCCGACCCTCATCGTGCGCGCCTTGCAGGGCGGAGATTTCATTGCGCAGGGCGCGTTCCCGGACAAAAGCCAGCCGCCGGGTCTCGTCATCGGCGCTGAAGGCAAGGCGTGGAGTTGTTGCAACGCCTGCTGCACCGGTCCGTGAGCAAGTAAGGACCGAGCCGATCCCGGTATGCGCCGATTCTTCGCGTGGGTGGACGCCGGTGACGTACCGCTCTATCTCTCAGTCGTGACCGTCGGGGAGCTGCGCCACGGCATCGAACAACTGCGCCGTCGTGGCGATGCAGTGCAGGCCGGGCAACTGGAAGCCTGGTTACAGCGGATACTCACCGAGTACAACGACTGTATTCTTGCTTTTACTGTATTCTTGCTTTTGAAGAAGAAGCAGCCCAACTCTGGGGTCGGCTCCGAGCGCCACACCCGGAGCATGCGCTGGATAAGCAGATTGCCGCCACGGCTTTGATTTATGACCTGGCGGTAGTCACCCGTAATCAGAACGACTTTATAGCGACCGGCGTTCGGGTTCTGAACCCGTTTGATTTGAACAGTGACGCGTCCCAATCAACGTGGAGACCGTCAATGGCGATTAAACCGATTCGCGACGACAACGACTTGCGGTTGACCTTATTCTCAGCTTGAACAGGTCTTCCCAGCACAAGCAGGCACGCAGGAAGCTGACGAAAGGGAAGTCCTGGTGACGTTAATCGAAGCCTACGAAAACCGGCATTCGGTGATAGACCGCTTCATTTCTCTGCCAGAACCGGCACATCGAGGTCACCCCGATCATCTCCAGAGCCGCTAAAAAAACTCAACACCACGGCACAGAACAGAACAGCAACCCACTGCGTTCACGAGAAAAGGCATTGCGAAAACTCGCTAAAGCATGATACAGGTAGGTCAGCATGGATTCTCCTCGAGCGATCGGGTTGTTCAGGCACGGACTGCTCAGGGGAATTCATGCTGCTTTCGAGGAACGCCATCAAGGCTTTTCAGGGGGAGAACTTATGACTGATGAGTAATTATAGATGGATACAGATGGACTGATCGCCTCGATTCGCTCGGTGGGGCGCAACCTGACGATCGATGCAACTCGATGATCAATGCAAATCCATCCGACAGTCAGCGAAAGACTCACTTTTCCATCCGGCAGTCAGCGAAAGACTCACTTTACCTACCAGGAATCCTGCCATGTACGCCGTTTGCGTCCGCGATCACTTCATGATCGCCCACAGCTTTCGCGGGGAGACCTTTGGTCCCGCTCAGCGCCTGCACGGCGCGACCTACGTTGTTGATCTGGAACTGCGCCGACCTGAACTCGACCCGGATGGCGTGGTAGTGGATATCGGCAGACTCAGCACCGCTTTGCGCGAAGCACTGGAGGAACTGAACTACCGCAATCTCGACGAGTTGCCGCAGTTCGCCGGACATAACACCACCACCGAGGCGCTGGCGCGGGCGATTTTTGATCGGATCGCGATGTGGATCGAAGATGGGCAGTTGGGAACGGGCGCCGCCGGTCTCAGTTCGATGCGCGTCACTCTGCATGAATCACACCTGGCCTGGGCCGCCTACGAGGGATCGTTGCCGTGAAGTCGGCGTATTTCCTGATTCCCGGCGATCCAGAGACCCGCACTGGCGGGTATCTCTATGACCGCCGGATCGTGGCTGGATTGAGAGAACTCGGCTGGCAGATCGAGTTGCGCCGGTTAAGCGCGGCGTTTCCGTTGCCGGACTCTGCTGATTTACAGGACGCTGACGCGGTGCTAGCGGCCTTGCCGGAGCAGGCGCTGGTCGTGATCGACGGGCTGGCGCTGGGAGCCATGCCGAGCGTCGTCGCCGCGCATCGGGAGCGGTTGCGACTGATCGGGCTGGTGCATCACCCGCTGGCGCTGGAAACCGGGCTGGACGAGTCCCGCCAGCAACAGCTTTACGCCAGTGAACGCGAAGCATTGCGGCAGGTCCGGCAAATCATCGTCACCAGTCCCAGCACCGCGCGGGCGCTGGCTGACTATGCGGTGATTCCGGAGCGGTGTGCGGTGGTTCTGCCGGGTACTGATCCCGCGCCTTTGGCTGTAGGTTCAAGCGGCGGCGAAGTCGCGTTGCTGTGCGCCGCCAGCCTGACCCTACGCAAGGGCCATGCGGTGCTGTTTCGGGCGCTGGCTGGACTCAAGCAACATCAATGGCGGTTGCGGTGCGCGGGTAGCCCGACGCTGGATCCAGTGACCGCCGCTGGCTTGCAGGCGCTGATTTATGAGCTGGAACTGACCGAACGCATCGCATTGCTCGGCGAACTCGACACGGCGGCGCTGGCGATGAGTTACCACCAGGCGGATGTTTTCGTCCTGCCCTCCTTCCATGAAGGCTACGGCATGGTGCTGGCTGAGGCGCTGGCGCGGGGCCTGCCGATCATTAGTACAACGGCCGGGGCGATCCCTGACACCGTGCCGGCGGACGCCGGGCTGCTGGTTCCGCCGGGCGATGTGGCGGCGCTCACTGAAGTGTTAAGGCGGATGCTGGAGAAACCGGAACTGCGGCGAGAACTCGCTGCCGGGGCGCGGGTTGCCCGACGCACCCTGCCTGACTGGCCGCAGATCTGCGCCCGGTTTGCGGCAGCGCTTGACACTGCGCCGGCCTGAATGAGCGGCTTTTCCGCCGACTGGCTGGCGCTGCGGGAACCGGTCGATGCGCTGGCCCGCAATCAGGAATTAACCGCGCAACTGATCGCCTGGCGACGGCAACCAGGCTTTTTGTCAGTCCTGGATTTGGGCAGCGGAACCGGGGCTAATCTTCGCTTTCTCGCGCCCTGGCTGAGCGATCAGCAGTACTGGCGGCTGGTGGACGCGGATCCCATCCTGCTAGCGGATGGCGCAACCCGGTTCGCTAACCCTGGTGGGGTGGCGGTGGAGCGGCTCTGCCTGGATTTGACCGATAGTTGGGAGCGCCTGGAAGCGGTAAAGCCAACGCTGGTCACGGCCTCGGCGCTGCTGGATCTGGTTTCTGCGGACTGGCTGGAGTCACTGGCCCAGTGCTGTCAGGCTTGGCAGGCGGCGGTGTTGATCGTCCTCAGCTATGACGGGACGATCCTTTGGGAACCCGCGCTGGCGGACGATCACCGGGTTTGCGCCTGGGTTAATCGTCATCAATACACCGACAAGGGTTTTGGCCCAGCGCTGGGTCCCGATGCTGCGCCAGCGCTGGCGGCATTGCTGGCCGATCGGGGTTATCAGGTCGCGTTACGGCCCAGTCCGTGGCGGTTGGGGCCGGAACATGCCGCAATGCAAACCGCGCTACTGGCCGGATGGGTGGATGCGGCGCAGCAGATCGGGCCGGATCGGGCCGGTGAATTAACCGCCTGGGCGAATCAGCGCCAGGTGTGGATTGCACAGGGCCAGTCGCGATTGACCGTCGGCCACTGGGATCTGTTTGCTACCCTCAAGGCTGCTTAAACCGAATCGCGTAGGTCGCGCCCTGACCGCGTGATTCGTCAATCCGCACACTGATCGCAATTACCTGTTCCCGCCACGACACCGTGCGGTCGGCGGTCAATTCCGCCCAGAACCGCTCAAATAGCAACCGGGCCAGATTTTCGGCGGTGATGTTATCCATCTCCAGCATCGCCACCTCATCCGCCGGCAACACATAGCGCTTGCCGCACAGGCGGAAGGCGCATTCCCCGTCCTCGGCAGGCAACGATTCCAGCCACGGATTACCGGCGGCGATCAGCACCTTTTCATCCCACTGATCACAGACGGTCTTTAACGCCGGCTTGAACACCTCATAACTGAGCATCTGCGCTAGGGCCGGCTCGATCAATTCTACGGTCAGCTCAACCTGATAGTTATGCCCGTGCAGGCGTTCCTTGCCGCCATCGGGGAACACGGTCATGTGCGCCGCCGAAAATTTGAAATGGTCCTTGCGAACGTGAATCAGCCAGCGCTGTTGGCCATTGCGCTCGATCATCCCTCCGCGTCCTTGTCACGCTCGATCATGGCGTAGGCGGAATGATTGTGAATCGACTCGAAGTTTTCCGACTCGACCGCGTAAGCCGCGACCCGATCATCCTGATTCAGCCTGGCGGCGATGTCGCGCACCATATCTTCCACGAATTTCGGATTCTCATAAGCCCGTTCCGTCACATACTTCTCATCCGGGCGCTTGAGCAGGCCATACAACTCGCAGGATGCCTCCTTCTCCGCCAGATCAATCAGGTCTTCGATCCCGATAAACCCCCGGGTGCGGACGCTGATCGTGACATGGGAGCGCTGGTTGTGGGCGCCATAGCTGGAAATCTTCTTCGAGCAGGGACACAGGCTGGTCACGGGTACAACGACCTTGAGATTCATGGCCGGTTGGCCGGCGCGAATCTCGCCGGTAAACGTCACTTCATAATCCATCAGGCTTTGCACCCCGGACACCGGCGCGGCCTTGTTCACGAAGTAGGTGAAGGTCATCTCAATGTGGCCGGCCTCCGCCTCCAGCCGGTCGGTCATCTCCACCAGCATGTTCTGGAACGAATCCACCGAAATTTCGCGCCCCGGCACGTTCAGAATCTCCACGAACCGGGACATGTGGGTGCCTTTGAAGTTATGCGGCAAATTCACATACATGTTGAAGGTGGCGATGGTGTGCTGTTCGCCGCCGCTCCGGTCGCGCACCTTGACCGGATGGCGAATATCCTTGATGCCGACCTTGTTGATCGCCAACTGCCGGGTATCGGCGCTGTTTTGCACGTCGGGAATCGGGTTCAGCGCCGGAATGGCCGCAGCATCGATCATTAGTGGCTTCATGCAATCCTCTCAGTAGGTTTGGAACCGGTTCCCCGCTTGGATAAGTCCGGTGGCGGTTAATTCCCTAGAAAAATACTCAGGCATCGGCAACGGTGTCCGCTACGGTTGCACGCCATGCGCTTAGTTGCCGGAAGACCCCGGCGGCGTCCAGCCCGCACTCGGCCAGCAACTCGCTGCGTTCGCCCTGCTCGACAAACCGATCGGGCAAGCCCAGGTTGCGGATCGGGATCGCAAGGCCCCGCGCCGCCAGACATTCGTTGACCGCGCTGCCGGCGCCGCCCGCGACTACATTCTCTTCCAGAGTCGCCAGCGCCGGATGTTCAGCGGCCATCTGCACGATCAGGGCTTCATCCAGCGGCTTGATGAACCGCATGTTCACCACTGTCGCATCCAGCCGCTCCGCCGCTGCCTCGGCGACCGCCACCATACTGCCGAACGCCAGTAACGCCAGCTCCCGACCCCGACGGCGGATCTCGGCCCGGCCCACCGGCAAGGCCCGCAGCTCCCGCTCGATCCTGACCCCCGGCCCTTGGCCGCGCGGATAGCGCACCACCGCCGGCTGGTTTAACTGAAACCCGGTATAGAGCATCTGCCGACATTCATTTTCATCAGCCGGAGCCATGATCACCAGATTGGGAATGCAGCGCAGAAAGCTGCTATCGAAATTGCCAGTGTGAGTCGGCCCATCCGGCCCGACCAGTCCGGCCCGGTCAATGGCGAACAGCACCGGCAGGTTTTGCAGCGCGACATCGTGAATCAGTTGATCGTAAGCGCGTTGCAGGAACGTGGAGTAAATCGCCACCACCGGCTTGAGACCGTCGCAGGCCAGCCCGGCGGCGAAGGTCACCGCATGTTGTTCAGCGATAGCGACATCAAAATAGCGATCCGGGAACCGCTGGGCGAATTCCACCAGCCCGGAGCCTTCCCGCATCGCCGGGGTAATCCCGATCAGCCGCTCATCCTGAACCGCCATGTCGCACAGCCACTCGCCGAATACCTGGGTATAGGTCGATCCAGCGCCCGGCTTGGCGGGTTTTAGCCCACACGCCGGATCGAACGCGCCGACCCCGTGATAACCCACCGGCTCGTCCTCGGCCCGCTGGTAGCCTTTGCCCTTGCGGGTGACGACATGCAGCAACCGGGGTCCGGTCAGCGCCCGCAAATTCCGCAAGGTCTGTATCAGTGTCGGCAAATCATGGCCATCCACCGGCCCAAAGTATTTGAAGCCCAGTTCTTCGAACAGGGTTCCTTCCGGGATTAGTAGACCCTTGACATGCTCCTCAGCGCGGCGGGCGACTTCCAGCATCGGCGGCACATGGCTCAAAACCTTTCTACCGCCTTCACGCACGGTGGAAAACAGCCGGCTGGACAGCAACTGGGTCAGATGCGCCGACAAGGCGCCGACATTCGGCGAGATCGACATGTCGTTGTCATTCAGCACGATCAGCAGATCGCTTTTTAAATGGCCCGCATGATTGAGCGCCTCGAACGCCATGCCGGCGGTCATCGCCCCGTCGCCGATCACCGCGATGGTTTTACGGTCGCTGCCGGCCTGTTCAGCAGCAATCGCCATGCCCAGCGCGGCGCTCAGCGAGGTGCTGGAATGACCGACCCCGAAGCAGTCATAAGGACTTTCGCAGCGCTTGGGAAAACCGGCGATGCCGTGCTTGCGCCGCAAGGTACCCATCCGGGCGCGGCGGCCGGTCAGGATCTTGTGCGGATAGGATTGATGACCCACGTCCCACACCAGCCGATCATCCGGGGTATTGAACACATAATGCAGCGCAATGGTCAGTTCCACCGCGCCCAGATTGGCGGAAAAATGGCCGCCGGTCCGGGCCACAGTCTGAATCAGAAATTCGCGCAGTTCCTGCGCCAAAGCTGGCAAGCGCGTCTCAGGCAACTGGCGCAAGTCCAGCGGCGTATCGATCAGTTCCAGCAGGGAAAAAGCAGGATTGATAGTCATAGCGAGGTAAAAAGTCCGTATTCAGATCCGAAAGGCATGGGCTAAGGCGGTTTCCCGAAAAAATGATACTCGCTTTGGTGTTGCTCCAACCAAACCTAAGGATATTAGCCACTGAAGAACACACAACACACTGAAAAAGAAAAATTTTCCGTGTTTTCCGTGTTTTTCTGTGGCTGGTTTCTGGAATGATGGGTCGGCAGGGTTGGCGTTCAGTAGGCCCGTTCAATAATGTAGCCGGCAATCCAGCGCAGCGGTTCAGCTTCCACGCCCAGTGGCTCCAGACTGGCCAGGGCTTCTTCATACAGGGCGCGGGCGTGGGCGCGAGCGCCATCCAGGCCCAGCAAGGCGGGATAGGTCGGCTTGCCCAGCGCCCGATCCGCGCCTTGGACCTTGCCGAGAGTCGCGGTGTCGCTGATCACGTCGAGGATGTCATCGCGAATCTGGAACGCCAGCCCGATGCACTTGGCATAGTGATCCAGCCGCTCCAGCAGCGCCGGATCGACCGCAGGCCGGCTCAGCGCACCCAGCAGCACACTGGCGCGGATCAAGGCCCCGGTTTTGTGGATGTGCATGTTTTCCAGCTCGGCCAGGCTCAGGTCGTTGCGCCCGACCGCCGCCAGATCAATCGCCTGACCGCCGGCCATGCCCCGTGATCCGGCGGCTTGGGCCAGGATGCCTACCATTCGCAGCCGAACCGCCGGATCAGCTACCATCGCCGCGTCCTGGCCGAGAATTTGGAAGGCCAGCGCCTGCAAGGCATCGCCGGCCAGAATCGCCAGCGCCTCGCCAAACGCCTTGTGGCAGGTCGGTTGGCCGTGGCGCAGATCGTCGTTATCCATCGCCGGCAGGTCGTCGTGAATCAGCGAATAGGCGTGAATAAACTCGACCGCGCAGGCGGGGCCGTCCAGCGCCTCCAGTGCCGCGCCCGCCACTGCGCCCGCCGCGTAAACCAGGGTTGGGCGGATGCGTTTGCCGCCGCCCAGCGCTGCATAGCGCATCGCCTGATGCAAGGTGGCGGGATGCAGGTCGGCAGCCGGCAGGCGTTGATCCAGCGCCTGCCGGGCGCGAGCTTGATGGCGTTCAATGGCTTCAGCGCTCATGGTCATTATCCCGCCGCCGCATTGAATGGGACGATGACCAGCTCGCCATGGGCCTCCAGCAACTGCTCCACTTTTTGCTCGGCCTGGCGCAGCGCGGTCTGGCAAGTCCGGGTCAGCGCCACGCCTTGTTCGAACCGTTGCAGCGCTTCGTCAAGGGGCAGTTCGCCCTGTTCAAGCTGTCCGACCATCTGTTCCAATTCCGCCAGCGCCGCTTCAAAAGCGATAGGAGCAAGCTTTTTCGCCATCACATCCATCCATCTGATTCAGTTTAAATGGCTTACACTACCTTGCGACCGGCAAACGGTCAATTTAGGGAACGGGTCATGATCATCGGTCGTTCAATCGATTCAGACCGGCTATGATCCGCGACTACCCGATGTTCTCCGTCCTGGAGCATCGGTCACCGGGAAAACGAATGTGGGTTCATACCAGATCGCCGTGATCGGCGCCGGCATTACCGGACTGACCCAAGCCTTGTGGCTACAGCGGCAAGGTCATCAGATCAGCCTGTTTGACCGTGGCAGCGAACGCCTGGATCAGCACTGTAGCCATGTCGGTGCGGGAATGCTGGCGCCGTATTGCGAATTGAGCGAGGCCGAAGATATCGTCGCGCAATGGGGAGCGGCCGCTCTCAAGCTGTGGCAAGCGGTCGCGCCGACCCTGGCGCTGCCGGTTCACCTGACCTGCGCGGGAACCCTGGTAGTCGCCCATCATCGGGATCGGGCCGGACTGCAACAACTGGCGGATCGGGTGCAGCACGCCGGGTTTGGCGCGCATTCGCAATGGCTGCGCCGCGCTGAACTGGGCGCGCTGGAGCCGGAACTGGAAGGCCGCTTTGCGGAAGGGCTGTATGTTGCGCCTGAAGGTGAAATTGACCCGCGCTCGCTGTTGCCGGCGCTGGTCGAGACCCTGCGGCAACAGGGCGCGACCCTGCATTTTATGACTGAAGTGGAAGCCCTAGCCCCGGGGGCCATTCAGGTGCGAGGGGTGCGCCAAACCTTCGACTGGGTGCTGGATTGTCGGGGGCTGGCGGCGCGGGACCCAATCAGCGAGTTACGCGGGGTGCGCGGCGAGATCATCACCTTATGCACCAGCGAAGTTCAGTTGCGCCGCCCGATCCGGATGATGCATCCACGCTATCCGCTGTATATCGTGCCGCGCCCTGGCAACCGCTTTGTGGTCGGCGCGACCAGTCTGGAAAGCGACTCGCTACGTCCCGCTACAGTTCGGTCCAGTCTGGAGCTGCTGTCAGCGGCTTATGCTTTACACCCGGCCTTTGCCGAAGCGGAAATTGTTGAAATGAATACGCAATGCCGACCAGCTTTGCCGGATCATCTGCCGCGCATCATTCAGGATGAGCGGCTGTTGCGGATCAACGGTCTGTATCGCCACGGCTATTTATTGAGTCCGGTGCTGGCTGAAACCGTCGCCGCATGGATCGGCGAACAGCGCCGGTTGCCGGAAACCACGCAATTATGGCAGTCAACGAGTCCGGCTCTTGCAGGAGAATGGGCATGATCATCGAAGTCAATGGTGAGAAAAAGCAAGTGGATCAACAAGCTATTCTGGCTGAGGTCATCACCGGCTGGGGTTATGAATCCGCCCTGATTGCGGTGGCCCACAACGATGAATTTGTGCCGCGCAGTCGCTATGCCGCGCTTCAGTTGCAGGATGGCGATCGCCTGGAAATTGTCGCGCCGATGCAGGGAGGTTAATGATGACGATGCCTGCTTGGGAGGTGGGTGGCCGCTCGCTCGATTCGCGGCTGTTATTGGGGACCGCGCGCTATCCGTCGCCGGCAGTGCTGGAACAGGCGATCCGCGCCTCAGAAACGGCAGTCGTGACCGTCTCGCTGCGCCGTGAATCCGCCTCGGGTCGGGCTGGAAGCCAGTTCTGGTCGATGATCAAGGCGTTGGGCGTCGCGGTTTTGCCCAATACCGCCGGCTGCAAAACCGTCAAGGAGGCGGTGACCACCGCGGAAATGGCCCGCGAGGTGTTCGAGACTTCCTGGTTAAAACTGGAAGTGATCGGCGACGATTACACCTTGCAACCCCACCCATTCCTGCTGGTGGAAGCGGCGGAAGCGCTGTGCCGGCGCGGCTTTGAAGTCTTTCCGTATACTACCGATGATTTAGTGATTGCCGAGCGGCTGATTCAGGCCGGGTGCAAAATTCTGATGCCGTGGGGCGCGCCGATTGGTTCGGGACAGGGTTTGAATAATCCCTACGCCCTGCGCACCTTGCGCGCCCGTTATCCCGAAATCACCCTGATCGTCGATGCGGGCATCGGCAAACCGTCCCATGCGGTTCAGGCGATGGAGATGGGCTATGACGGGGTGCTGGTCAATACCGCGGTGGCCCGCGCCACCGATCCGGTGCAAATGGGCCGCGCCTTCGGGCTGGCGGTTGAAGCTGGACGGCGGGCTTACCTGGCCGGGGCGATGCCGACCCAGGATCTGGCGGAACCGAGTACCCCGGTCACCGGAACCCCGTTCTGGCATTCGGCGCAACCGGAACCGGGTCGATGATGATGAAAACCGCCGGCATTCATGGCTTTTATCCAGTGGTGGACGATGTCCGCTGGCTGCGACGGTTCCTGCACCTGGGGGTACGGACCATCCAGTTACGGATCAAGGCGCAATCCGCAACTGTGGTTCAGCGCCAGCTTCGCGAGGCGCTGGCCATTGCCGCCGCTTACGACGACTGCCAGATGATCATCAACGATTATTGGCGGGAAGCGATCACCCTGGGCGCAAGCTGGCTGCACTTGGGGCAGGAGGATCTGGCCGGGGCGGATCGGGCGGCGATCCGGGCGGCGGGGATCAGGCTGGGGATCAGTACACACAGCCCCGAAGAGCTGGCGACGGCCTTGCAGGCTCAACCCGATTACCTGGCGCTGGGGCCGATTTACCCGACGACGTTGAAAAAGATGCCGTGGTCGCCGCAGGGTTTGGCCCGGATCAGCGAGTGGAAAACCCGGTGTGAGATTCCGCTGGTGGCGATTGGCGGGATCACCCTGGAACGCGCCAAGGCAGTGCTGGAAGCGGGGGCCGACGCCATCGCGGTCGTCTCCGATGTGCTGGGCGCAGCAAATCCCGAGGATCGGGTGCGCGCCTGGCTGGATTTGTTTCGCACCGCAGCGGCAACGACCCCGATCCGATCAGCAGCTCAAGGAACTGCGCCATGATCGATCCTGCCAATGCCGCGTCCCCGCTGAGCAGCGCCGAGCAACTGCGGTATGCACGCCATTTGAGCCTGCCGGAAATCGGGCTGGACGGCCAGCGCCGGTTGCGGCAGGCGAGCGTTCTGGTGATCGGGGCGGGCGGGTTGGGAACCCCGGCTTTGCTGTATCTCGCGGCGGCCGGGGTGGGCCGACTGGGGATCATTGACCCAGACCGGGTGGAACTCAGCAATCTCCAGCGGCAGATTCTGTACTCCACGGACGCCTGTGGCAGCCCCAAGGTAGAAGTCGCCCGTGACCGCTTGCTGGCCCTGAACCCGCATCTTCAGATCGACGTGTACCCCGCAGCGTTCACGCTCGCCAACGCTGCCCCGCTGATCGCCGACTATGACCTGATCATCGAAGGCTCTGACCAGTTCGCCACCAAGTACCTGGTGAACGATGCCTGTGTCCTGGCGGGCAAACCGTATATCGGGGCCAGTATCCGCGCTTTTTCGGGAATGCTGGCGGTCTACGCCGCGCCAGAGGGTCCTTGTTACCGTTGTCTGTTCCCGGAAATGCCCGCACCCGAAACCGTCCCAAGCTGTGCGCAAGCCGGCGTTTTAGGCACCGTACCAGGGCTGTTCGGAATCTTGCAGGCGCACGAGACCTTGAAGCTGATTCTGGGCATTGGGGAACCATTGATCGGGGCGCTGCTAAAAATTGATCTGCTGACAATGCGGTTTCAAAAACTGCGGTTGCCGCGCGATCCGGGTTGCCCGGGGTGCGGCGCGTCGTCCACCCGCCACACCCTGAGCGAGTCCGCAGCGGTCTGCGCAACCCCCGCCCGCCACACCGAAGCCGATCTGCCCTGGCTCAGCGTAGCGGCCAGTCAACAGCGCCCGGCCTTGCGCTGGGTGGATGTCCGCACCACGGCTGAATTCACCGCCGGGCATGTTCCCGGGGCGATTCATGCCCCGCTGGATCAGATTGAAGACTGGGCCGGATCGGTCGGGCCGCACGACGAACTGTTGCTCTATTGCTGGCAGGGCGGGCGCACTGTGCAGGCCTATCATCGGCTTCCGGGGACGTTGCAAGGGCAGGTTTCACTGCTACAGGGCGGCTACGAAGTCTGGCTGAACCGCCAAGGGTAGCCCCCGCGACGGACCTCAAAACCGTCAGGCTGTCGGTTCCGCAATTCGGGCGGACTCGGCGACCTTGGCGGCCCGAACCTTGCGCGCCTTGGCCTCTGCCTCAGCCTGGGTCAGTTCCTGAATGTTCAAGGTCAGCACCTCGACCTGCGCAAACAACTGCTGGATGTCATCTTTGGTCGGCACTCCCAAGCGGCGCAGCGCTCGCGCTACCCGGGTCTGAAAAACCTCTTCCAGCTTGTTCCACGCGCCGGTCGCCTTGTTGCGAAGTTCACCGGCCTTGTCCTTGACCGCCTCAACGCTTTCCTTGACCTGATCGGCTTTTTCTTCAGCGGTTTTTTTCATCCGAGTGTCCACTTCCTGGCCTTCCTGCACCAGGGTCTCAAAAAATTTGCCGCCCTCTTCCTGAGTCCGGGCGAATGCGCCCAATCCCGCCAGCCAGATTTGGCGGGCGAAATCGCGGGCGTTGCTGGTCAACTGATTTTCCAACAGGTCGGCTTTCATGGGGTAGCGCCTCTGTAGTATTTACGCAAAGCGGATTTTTATTCTGCAAAATCTGGTGATTTCCTTACCGGGAATTTCGGGCGCCGGTGATTGGACTGCCCTGATGGATTCAGAAATTAGCAAATAAAATTAGAGTACGCATACTAACCGGGGTGCAGCAGCCAGGGGAAACCAGCCATCCGTCGTACCGTCGAAATTCGCAACCTCCGTGAACAGGATCAGGTCCGCACCATATGATCTGGCATAATTATCCCTGCTTATCCCTGCTTATCCCTGCTTATCCCTGCTTATCCCTGCTTATCCCTGTTTATCCCTGTTTATCCCTGTTTATCCCTGCCGGTTCTGCGTCGGTAGACCGCTCTTGAATTAACGGAAGGAGTCGCCATGTCCCGACCGGCTGAACACTTCATCACTGCCGCTGATTATCTGGCGCTGGAACGCCAGGCCGACGGATCATGGCGGTATTCTGCGGTGCAAGGTCTGGAAACGGCGATCGACATCGCGACTATTGGTTGCGTGTCGCCGTCGACGGAAGGGTATGAGCGGGTGACTTTCCCGGAACCTCGGGGGCGGCTGCGTTTGGTATGAATCCGCTCCCCGCCCTCTGATCCGGCTCAACAAAGCCCGCTTTCCGGTGATAGGAAGATTTACGGTACCCGTAATTTATGCATCACGGATAAACTGGATAATCCGGCGGCGGTTCTGTTTGGTGGGGCGGGCGGCGGATTGAGCGACATGAGGGGATTGTAGCCGCCGTTGTTCGCGGAGTTCTTCGCGGCGCTGGCGATTGGCGGGAGTTTCTTCGTACAGCAGAATGGCTTGACTGGCCGGACCGCGCTGGTGGCTTAAGGCCTTGACGACCACCAGGTATTCTTCAAAACCACGCTGAATCCGCAGCATTTCACCCACACGCACGGTATGGGCCGGTTTAACCCGCCGGTCATCGACATGGACTTTGCCGCCGGTAACCGCTTCAGCGGCCAAGGTGCGGGTCTTGAAAAACCGCGCCGCCCACAGCCATTTATCCAGCCGGACCCGGTCTTCGTCAGTGTCGGTCAAGGAACGGCTCCCGCTCCGATTCGGAATCAACGTGCTAACGCACGCTCACCCGTTGTTCCTCATCAGGCAAGGTGATATTCAGCTCCAGAACCTCATAATCCCCTTCCCGATCCAGATGCACCTTGATCTGGCTCTGGTCCACGGGGACGTATTTGCGCACGACTTCCAGCAGCTGCTTCTTTAGCGCTGGCAGATAGTCGGGGCTACTGCGGCGACTACCCCGTTCGTGAGCGACGATAATCTGCAATCGCTCCTTGGCGACTGCTGCCGTCGCCTTATTGGCAGACCGGCCAAAAATGCCATCGAACAGGCTCATCATGATTCAGCTCCCTCTGAAGAGGCGCTGCAAAAGACCTTTTTTCGGGACAGTCACAAACCGGTGCGGCAGGGTTTTGCCTAGAAACCGGTCCACCAGATCGCCATAGGCGGTGCCCGCGTCGCTGCCCTCTTCCAGAATCACCGGGACGCCGGCGTTGGAAGACTGCAAAACCGCCGGCGATTCAGGAATCACGCCCAGCAGCGAGATCCCAAGAATCTCCAGCACATCGTCCACGCTGAGCATGTCGCCCCGGTGGGCGCGTTCCGGTGCGTAGCGAGCCAGCACCAGATGTTCCTTGACCGGAATATCTCCTTGTTCAGCCCGTCGCGACCGACTGGCCAGAATGCCGAGAATCCGGTCGGAATCGCGGACTGAGGAGACTTCCGGGTTAGTCACCACCAGGGCCTCATCCGCGAAATACAGCGCCATCAGTGCGCCCCGCTCAATCCCTGCCGGCGAATCGCAGACCACATATTCGAAATTCTGCCGCAGTTCGTTCAGAATCCGCTCCACCCCATCCTTGGTGAGCGCTTCCTTGTCACGGGTTTGCGAGGCCGGGAGGATGTACAGATTCTCGACCCGTTTATCCCGAATCAGCGCCTGATTGAGATTGGCTTCATTATTAATGACATTAATGAAGTCATACACCACCCGCCGTTCGCAACCCATAATCAGATCCAGGTTGCGCAAACCCACGTCAAAATCAATCACCACGGTCCGATAGCCGCGCTGGGCCAGGCCGGTGGCGAAGCTGGCGCTGGTAGTTGTCTTGCCTACGCCTCCCTTGCCGGAGGTCACCACAATCACGGTTGCCAAGCTGCTATCCCATAAGGTTAAGGTTGGGTTGGAAAAAGAAGGCGCGGCCTAACGGTTCAGGGATTCGATCACCAACCGGTCTTCCACCAGTCGGATTTGTGTAGGTTTGCCCCGATCCGCCGCACTGATCTGTTCACTGACCCGATAACGGCCAGCAATCGAAATCAATTCCGCTTCCAGACTCTGACAGAAAATCCGGGTTTCAGCATCGCCCTTGACGCCCGCCAGGGCGCGTCCCCGCAACACGCCGTACACATGGATATTGCCATCAGCAATCACCTCAGCGCCGGCGCTTACTGCGCCCAGGATGATTACATCACCATCCGGGGTATAGATTTGCTGGCCGGATCGCACCGGGTGACTAATGATCTGACTGTGCGTCGGCGCCGGATCAGTGCGTTCGGATTTGCGAGCGACCCCGGTAACCCGGCTTTCCGGCAGTACCGGTAATTGCGCCAGCCGGGCTGCCGCCTGGAGTTCCGGGCTGCCGTTGCGAATCCCGACCGGGGCCATCCCGTGCTTGCGCAACAGCTCGTAAAGTCCGTTGAAGTCGACACCCTCGGGCGGATAGGCCATGCCTTCCAGATCAATCACGACCGGGGTGTTATTGAAAAAACTGGGCGCCTGTTTGATCTTCTCCGTCAGATGGCGCTCGATCGCGGACGGGTCCAACTGGAAAAGATGCAGAACCGTCAACGTAAACAGGCTGCCCTTGAGTTCAAAGGGCAACGGTTCGGGGTCGGTTTGATGGGGGAAGCGCAACAACATAGCGATGCGGGAGGTCCTTGCCGGGTACTGGATGCCTGCGCGCTATTCTACACGCCATCCTGTATCGGTGAATTAGTGATCATGACCGTGCGCATGAACGTGACCATGAGCCAGTTCCTGGGGGGTAGGTTCTCGCACCGAAAGCAGCTCCACCTCAAAATTCAGCGTCTTGCCGGCCATGGGATGATTAGCGTCCAACATGATGCTCTGATCGTTGACCCCGACCACCATGAAGTTCATCACCCCGTGTTCGCCCTCGCCCTGAATTTGCATCCCGATCTGGATGTCCTCGCTGGGCGGAAACTGGTCACGGGGCACCTCGAAAACCGCCTGAGGATTGAGTTCGCCGTAACCATCGGCAGGTAATACCCGAATCGCGCCGCTAAACCCCGCTTCGCAGCCTTCCAAGGCTGCCTCCAACCCGCGAATAATGTTGCCGTACCCGTGCAGATAGGCGAACGGTTCATGCCCGCGACTGGAATCCAGCACTGCGCCGGAGTCATCAGTCAGGATGTAATGCAGAGATACAATTTTGCCTTGGGCTGCTTTCATCAGGAGGGGCCTGTCAGGTAGAGTTTAGCGCTTACTATAGAGCATCCGGCGCGTCTCTGCTGCAAAAAGCCGCATGATCGCGACGTCCTGAATGGGCATCGTCCAGCGGCTAGCCCCCGAAGGTCGCTACCGCAGCTCCGGCGCCAAAGAGGGTCATAACCCCAGGCGTCATCACCGTCCATGCCTCGTTAGCCGTCAGCGGGCGGGTGGCTATCACCGTGACCACATCGTTAGGCGTGGTTTCCTGCTGGAAATCAACGGTCATGTCCGCATCGGTCAGCCGGGCCTGGCCGAACGGCGCCCGGCGGGTTAGCCAGGACAGTTCGGTGCTGCAGTGGGCATAGAGATAATGGGCGTCGCTGAGCAGAAAATTGAACACGCCGCGCTCGTTCAACTCCTGGGAAAGGGTATGAATATGCCGCCACAGTCGAGCAGACTGGCGTGGCGGGTCGGGAAAGCGGGCGCGAATTCGGCCCAGCAACCAGCAGAAGGCGTGTTCGCTGTCGGTAGAGCCGATCGGGCGGTAACCACCCAGCGGCAGGCGCTTGACGCCGCGCAACTGACCGTTATGGGCAAACGTCCAAGGCCGACCCCACAGTTCGCGGCTGAACGGATGGGTGTTTTCCAGACAGACCCGGCCGCGGTTGGCGCGGCGGATATGGCTGATAACGATCCGGCTTTTGATGGCGTAGCGCTGCACCAGCCGGGCGATTTCCGATTCAGCGCTGGGAGCCGGATCATGGAAGGTCCGGCAACCGCGCCCTTCGTAAAAAGCGATCCCCCAGCCATCCCGGTGCGGGCCGGTCTTGCCGCCCCGCTGCATCAGGCCGGTGAAGCTGAAACAGATGTCGGTGGGCACATTCGCGCTCATTCCGAGCAGTTCACACATGGCCGTATTCCGCTCAACTCCAGCGCGGCGCGGCATCGGACGACCAACCGCCCGGGCCGGCGATGCCCCGCACACGGCGAACCGCATCGAGATAGGGATTGGTTTTCAGTTCCTGCTCCAGGGTCGTGGCTGGACCGTGGCCGCTACAGACGATCAAATGCTCTGGTAATTCCAACAGCCGGCGCAGACTTTGCTCCATCAATTCGGGATCGCTGAGCGGGAAGTCAGTACGGCCAATGCTGCCGGCAAACAGGGTGTCGCCGACGAAGACGTAGGTGTCGTCGTAATAGCAACCCTGACCCGGGGTGTGGCCGGGTGTGGACAGAAAATGGAAGCGCCATTCGCCGACTTCAAGGCTGTCGCCATCGGCCAGATACCGGTCGATTCGCCCACAGGGCCGGTCGAAATCCGGGAGTCCGAACAGCACCGAGCCTTGCTGCGGCAACAGCTCGAACAGGGATTGCTCCAAGGTGGGCAGATAGGTGGTCGCTGCGGGAAATTCTTGTTGCAGGTCAACCAAGCCACCGGCATGGTCGAAATGGGCGTGGGTCAGCAGAATCGCTTGCAAATCCGGGCGCGGGTCCAGATTGGCCAGCGCGTGGGCCAACTGCGGCCCTTCGCCGGTATCCACCACCGCACAGCAGCCGGTGGCGGGATCTTGCAGCAGGTAGGCGTTGACTTGGAATGAACCCAGGGTGAAACAGCGGACTTTCATGTTAGAGGTTGCTCGATGATGTAGTCAGCCAGATGTTTGGCGCGCTGCTCCGGGATTACCCGGCCACAGACGCTCATGCCGGCTTGCCGGGTAGATTTCGGATCGCCGGTTCGCAACGGATGCCAGCCCGGCAGGGGTTGGCCCGCCGCCCGCAACCGGTAGGCGCAGGTCGCCGGCAACCAGTCAATCTGTGCGACTTCGGCGGGCGTCAATTGCACGCAGTCAGGAACCCAGCGAAACCGTTCGGCATAGCGGCTGCATCGTCCGGTCTGCACATCCAGGAGCCGGCAGGCGACATTGGTGTAAAACACGTTGCCGGTGTCGGTATCCTCCAGCTTGTGCAGGCAGCACTTGCCGCAACCGTCGCACAGCGACTCCCACTCGGCCAAGGTCAGATCGGCGAGAGCGCAGTCTTGCCAGAATGGCGGGCTGGAATCCACGGTGAACGCGAGAGGCGGGGGAACGAGGGATGCCGAGGAAAGCGGCATCCCTCGGTCGCTTCAGGAATGGATGTAGTCGCGAAGGGACTTGGCTTCCTGGGCGGTTTCGTCCAGCTTGGCCTTGACCAGATCGCCGATGGAGACCATACCGATCATCTTGCCGTCTTCCACGACCGGCAGATGCCGGAACCGCTTGGCGGTCATGATCGCCAAAACGTCGCTGACGCTGTCTTCCGGTTTGCCGGTGGTCATCTCGCAGGTCATGCAGGGCCGAATCGACATCTTGGCAAAATCGGCGCGGCCTTCGGCGCACAGCTTCAGCACATCGCGTTCGGTAAAGATGCCGGCCGGCGAACCGTCTGCATTCGGGATGATCACGGAACCGACCTTATGCTCGTTCATGGCGTGGATCGCATCGGCGACCGTGGCGCTGGCCAGCACAGTCACTGGCAGGCCCCCCTTGATTTTCAACACTTCCTTTAGTTGCATCATGTTCGGGCGTCCCCTGGGTTGATGGATGTTCATGGAGAATGGGTGAATTGAAGCGGGCTGATCGAGTCAGCGATACGTTAAATTTAGCAAAATTGTCGGTTTTAGCCACCACCTCGATGCAATCGGGGTGGCGCTACCTCGTAACGCGATCAGCCTAGCGCCAGCAACAGCCCGTTCAGCCGCTTGACGAAACTGGCCGGATCTTCGAGCTGCCCGCCCTCCGCCAGCACCGCCTGCTCAAACAGCAGGTGAGTCCAGTCGCCAAACCGTCCGGTATCGGTTTCATCCTTGAGCCGCAGCACCAGCGAATGGGTTGGATTCAGCTCCAGATACGGCTTGCTGACCGGCACACTCTGGCCGGCGTCGCGCAACAACCGCTCCAGATGGGGGCTGAGCGCGTGTTCATCGACCACCAGACAGGCCGGCGAATCGGTCAGCCGCGACGAAATCCGCGCCTCATTGATCTGGTCGCCCAGCGTTTCCTTAACCCGGGTCAGCAAGTCCTTGAATTGATCTTCGGCCTGTTTCTGTTCCTGCTTCTCTTCTTCTGAAGCGATCTTGTCGAGATCGAGCGCGCCCTTGGCGACTGAATGGAAAGATTTGCCCTCGAACTCGGTCAGATGCGACATCAGCCATTCATCAACCCGGTCGGTCAGCAGCAGCACTTCCAGCCCTTTCTTGCGGAAAATTTCCAGATGCGGACTATTTTTAGCGGCGGCAAAGCTGTCGGCCACGATGTAATAAATCTTGTCCTGCCCATCTTTCATCCGTCCGACGTAATCCGCCAGAGAAACCGTCTGGTCGGTATTGTCGTTATGGGTTGAGGCAAAGCGCAGCAACTTGGCGATTTGCTCGCGGTTGCTGTAATCCTCGGCGGGTCCTTCCTTAATCACCCGGCCAAACTCTTTCCAGAACTTGCCGTATTTTTCGGCATCGTTCGCCGCCAGATCTTCCAGCAGGCCCAGGACCTTTTTGATCGACCCGGCGCGAATGCTGTCCACCACTTTACTGCCCTGCAACAACTCGCGGGAGATATTCAGCGGCAGGTCATTGGAGTCAATCACGCCGCGGACAAAGCGCAGATAACGCGGCATCAGGTGTTCGGCATCATCCATGATAAACACCCGCTGCACATACAGTTTTACCCCGTGGCGCTGATCGCGGTCCCACAGATCAAACGGGGCGCGGGCCGGAATAAACAGCAGCGAGGCGTATTCCAGCTTGCCCTCCACCCGGTGATGAGTCCAGGCCAGCGGGTCCTCGAAGTCGTGACCAACGTGCTTGTAAAACTCCTTATATTCTTCTTCAGTAATCTCGCCTTTTGGCCGGGTCCACAGCGCCGCCGCCTGATTGATCCGTTCTTCGACGATCGTAGGCGGCGCGTCCTTGTCCTCGCTGAATTTCTGCACTGGCATCAGCACCGGCAAGGTAATGTGATCGGAATATTTGGTGATGATCGAGCGCAATTGCCACTCATTCAGCAACTCAGCCTCATCCTCGCGTAAATGCAGCGTGACTTCAGTGCCGCGCGTGGGTTTTTCCAGAGTTTCCAGCGTGTATTCACCTTCGCCATTGGACTCCCACAGGACGCCATGTTCGGCTCCCATGCCCGCCCGGCGAGTCAACAGGGTGACCTTGTCCGCAACAATAAAGCTCGAATAAAACCCGACCCCGAACTGGCCGATCAGATTGGTGTCTTTCGCCTGATCGCCGGTCAGTTTTTGCATGAACTGGCGAGTGCCGGAACGGGCGATGGTGCCGATATTGTCGATCACTTCTTGCCGATCCATGCCGATACCGTTATCAGCAATAGTCACGGTGCGGGCGTCCTTATCGAAGCTGACCCGGATTTTCAGATCGGGATCGCTCTCATACAGGGCGCTGTCGGTCAAGGCTTCGAAGCGCAGCTTGTCGCAGGCGTCGGAGGCGTTGGAAATCAGTTCGCGGAGGAAAACTTCTTTGTGGGAATACAGCGAATGCGCGACCAGACGCAGCAGTTGCTGCACCTCGGCCTGAAACCCAAGGGTTTCCTTATGAGCTTCAACGGTCATGGGGGACGGTCTCCTGGAGAAATTATTATTGAATGCCGCAGGCGGATATGCGGGCGGGCGACGGAATTTCAAGCCAGCGCAGCGGCCACTCCTGTCGGGTCTGCTACTCTATCGGGCTGGCTCCATTGCTGATCAGGAGATTCGCCATGTCCTTGGCTCGCGCCAAACCCGTTTTTACCGCTGAGGATTATCTGGCTTGGGAGGAACACAGTCCCGACAAGCACCAGTATCTGGCCGGCGAAATTTTCGCCATGAGCGCGGTGCGACCGACGCTCATGGCACGATTACCGGCAATCTGTTTGCCCTGCTGCGCGCTCATGTTCGGGGATGACCCTGCCGGGTCTATGCGATGGACATGAAACTGCAGGTGGAAACCGCTGATGCCTTCTTTATCCCGACCTGCTGGCGACCTGCGCGCCCGATGATATCGCCGCGCCCCAGTTTAAACGGCAGCCAACGCTGGTAGTGGAAGTGTTGTCGGCCGCGGCCGCGGTCGCCTTTCGATTGGGGCCGGAAGTTCGCCATTTATCAGCAATTGCCGAGCCTGCAAGAGTATGTGCTGATTGAGCAAAACCGGATGAGCGTCAAATGCTTCCGCCGCGACCGCCAGGGCCAATGACTATTGCAGGCTTACGGACCGGACGAGATCGTAGCGTTGGCGAGCCTAAGTTTCAGCGTCGCGATTGAGGCGCTCTACGAAGACGTGACGCTGCCCGTCAATGCCGCTGCCGATTAGCGGCAATCCGCAGCGGCGGCGCGGTGAGCCGCTATCCGCTGGCCACGGCCACGGCCACGCCTTCATGGCGCAGCAGCCAGCGTTTGATCGCCAGCGGGTCGCCGGTGACGGCGCCCGCGTAGCCGCCCAGGCCTTGCCGGGCCACGACCCGATGGCAGGGAACCAGGATCGGAACCGGATTGCTCCGGCAGGCGTTGCCGATGGCGCGGGCGGCAGTGCCGAGTTGTCGCGCCAGATCCCCGTAGGTGAGGACGGTTCCCGGCGGGATCGCCTGCAATGCTTCCCACACCCGGTGCTGGAACTTGGTCCCCGCCAGCATCACCGGGGCCGTTAGCGGATTGCTGGCATCAGCGAAATAGGCCGCCAACTGGCTAACCACGCCGGCGGTGGTTTCATCCGCCGGCGGCTGTTCGGGGGTGTTGGCAGGCAAATAATCCAGGACGCTCACTGCGCCGCAGCTCATGGTGATGCCGATGCAACAGCCGAAAGGCGCGGCGATCACCGCTTGGTAAGGGTTATTTTCGCTCATGCGCGTGGAACGTAGCTCAGCCAGTCGCGGCTCGCGTCGCCATAGACCATAAAGTGTGGATTCAGCAGGGAATCGCGGGTGTTATAACGCAACGGCTCGCCGGTCTCCGCCGAGACCACCCGCCCGCCGGCGATTTCGACAATGGCTTGAGCGGCGGCGGTATCCCATTCCGAAGTCGGGCCAAGCCGGGGATACACGTCCGCCGCGCCTTCCGCCACCTGGCAGAGCTTCAGGGAACTGCCAATCGTGACCAGTTGATGCGGCCCCAGCGCGGCGACGAATTGTTGCAAGCCTGGCCCGCCATGCGAACGGCTGCCGACCACCCGCACCGGTTGACCGGCGGATAAGGGTTTAACCTGAATCGGTTGCGGCACCTGGCCCGACTCCTGGCGGAACGCGCCATAGCCACGCGCGGCGAAATAGCAGCGTCCGGTCACCGGAACCCGCACCACCCCCAGCACCGGCTGATGATCCTCAATCAGCGCGATATTGACGGTGAACTGGCCGTTGCGCTGGATGAACTCCTTGGTGCCGTCCAGCGGATCCACCAGCCAGTAGCGCCGCCATTGGGTGCGCTCAGCAAACGGGATCGCTGCGGATTCCTCGGACAGAACCGGAATATCCGGGGTCAACCCGCTTAACCCGGCGACGATGGCGTGATGGGACGCGAGATCAGCGGCGGTCAGGGGACTGTGATCATCCTTGGCGACGACGCCAAACGCGGTCGCGTAAATCGCCATAATCCGCTCGCTTGCTGCAACCGCCAGAGTTCGCACTGGATCGAGCCAGTTCACCCAGTCATTGGACATCCCGGTTTCCTCAACAAAAAAGGCGACCGTTCAACGATCGCCTGCTGGTTTGAAGTGCCGTTGACTCAGGAGGCTTTGACCAGCTTTTCCTTGATCCGGGCCGCTTTGCCTTCCAGACCACGCAGGTAATACAGCTTGGCGCGGCGCACATCGCCCCGGCGCTTGACGGTCAGATCGGCAATCGCCGGGCTATAGCTCTGAAATACCCGTTCTACACCCTCGCCATGGGAAATTTTCCGCACGGTGAAAGCCGAATTCAGCCCGCGATTGCGCTTGGCAATCACGACGCCTTCAAACGCCTGCAACCGTTCACGGTTGCCTTCCTTGACCTTAACCCGCACCACGACGGTGTCGCCGGGATTAAAAGCCGGGAGTTCACGGGTCATTTGTTCCCGTTCAAATTGTTCCAGCAGTTTGCTCATCACACGATGCTCCACGTTGTTCCAGGACCGCACCGGCCATTCCGGCAGGTCCCACTGACTGTTGATGTTCGCGAATAAACTCATCCAGCAACTGTTGATCCCGGTGGTCCAGCGCCTGTAGCGCCAGCACATCGGGCCGTCGCGCCCAAGTTCGCCCCAAGGCTTCGCGCCGCCGCCAGCGGGCAATCGCAGCATGATCGCCACTTAACAGCACGGCGGGAACCGGTTGTCCATCGATCACTTCCGGCCGGGTGTAGTGCGGACAGTCCAGCAGCCCGGCCATAAACGAATCCTGTATGGCGGATTCCTCATCGTTCAACGCTCCCGGCAGCAACCGGGTCACGGCATCGATGATCACCAGCGCCGCCAGTTCGCCGCCGCTGAGGACATAATCGCCAATCGACCATTCCTCATCGATCTCGGTTGCAATCAACCGTTCGTCAATCCCTTCATAGCGGCCGGCTAGCAGAATCAGCCGGGATTGGCCCGCCAGTTCCCGTACCCCATCCTGGGTCAGAGGCCGACCCTGGGGACTGAGGTAAATGGTTCTGCCCGCCGGCTCCGCCGCAGTTCTGGCCCGGCGCAATGCATCGCGCACCGGCTGGACTTTCAACACCATGCCCGGCCCACCGCCATAAGGCCGGTCATCGACGCTGCGATGCCGATCATGGGCGTCATCCCGCGGATCCCAGGTGACGACGGTCAGCAACCCGCGTTCCACTGCCCGGCCAGTGACGCCAAACCGGAGCAGGGTTTCAACCATTTCAGGAAACAGGGTAACGACATCGACGCGCATGGCCACCGGCGTTCAGAAATCCGGGTCCCAATCCACCCGCAACAGCCCTTGCTCAAGGTTGATCTCGACCACCACCTGATTGCGCACGAACGGCAGCAACCGTTCCCGCTTGCCCCGCACCACCATGACATCGTTGGCCCCAGTAGCGAACAGCGAAGCGATCGTACCCAACTCAACACCATCCAGGGTCACCACCCGCAAGCCTTGCAGATCAGTCCAGTAGTACTCGCCAGGATTGGGCGGCGGCAATTGCGAGCGGCGCACCGCGATGTGCGCTTGCATTAGGGTCATCGCCTGATCGCGATCATCGCAACCGGCGAATTTCAGCACCACGCCCTCACCATGCGCACGGCCCGCTTCAACCGCCACTTCGCGCCATTGGCCCTGTTGCTGCAGAAAGACCGGTTTATAGCGGATGATGCCGGCGCGGGGATCGGTGTGGGAGAACACCCGCACCCAGCCTTCCAGACCAAACAGGCCGGACACCCGGCCCAGCACCACCCAGTCGTCGCCCATCCTGCTGCGACTAGGCTGCCACTGCCGCCGGTTGCTGGTGGGCGTATTCCTTAATCAGACTGGCGACTCGCTCCGATGGCTGTGCGCCAACGCCGAGCCAGTATTGCACCCGATCCTGATTCAGGGTCAGCCGTACTTCCTGGCCGCCGGCGATAGGATTGAAAAAACCGACGCGCTCGATGCAGCGCCCGTCGCGCCGGTTGCGACTGTCAGTAACGACTACGGTGTAAAAGGGGCGCTTTTTAGCGCCGCCGCGAGACAGACGAATGGTCACCATGCGCTGTGCGTACCTCTGGCGAATGCGGATACAAAAAGGCCGCCCATGCGGGGCAGCCGAATGAAGCGGGGGATAATATCTGAAATTGCGGGGGTTTGGAACCGCCAGCACATTTAAGGATTCACGGCGTTATTATCGGCCTGAACTCCCGATCCGATCAGTTCCCGCAGCACCGTCGTCGCATAAGCCCCGGCAGCCAACCGAAACTCCACCCTTGCGACGCTCGGCTCGGGAAACGCCAGCGCCGCCTCCTCGACCACCAGGCGCAAGGCCCGCCGTTCCTGCTTCAAACCGGCAGTCGGCAACCCATCGCGGAAGATCGGCCATTCCGCCGCGACGGTTTCCTCCAGTTCCCGCATGGCGCCACTGCTGAGCAGTTCGCCCGCGCCCCACAGCGGACCGGTTGGGTGCAAGTCAAACCCGGCAACCCGCTGCCGTAGCGTTTCATCCCCTTCCGCCGCGCTGAAAATGCTGTGGCTGCCGGCCAACATCAGCACCTCGCCGGGCATAAGCTGATTCCAGTGGCCCTCGGCGACCCGCCGCGCCAGCACCGCGTTGAACAGCGCCGACCGGGCGGCAGACAGATACAGTCCACGCTGATGTCGGTCACGCACCCGCTCAACGCCACTCAGCATCGCCTCGGCTCGTTGCAGGTTACCGGCTTCCCGCCCAAACCGCTGTTCGCCGAAATAATTGGGAACGCCGAGCGCCGCGATGGTTTGCCATCGCATCGCCAGCGCTTCCGGATCGCCGTCCAGATTGCGGATCACGATCCGGAAGTGATTACCACTCAAGGCCCCGCGCCGCAACTTGCGGGAATGGCGCACGGCTTCCAGCACCGCAAAATCGGGATGAATCGCCGTCCAGTCTGGGTCGGCTTTGCCGGGCAAATGAACTGAAAACCATTGCTCGGTGACGGCATGACGATCCTTCAGCCCGGCGTAACTGACCGCGCCGGCGGAGATTCCGGCCCGCTCGGCCAGCCGTTTCGCGACCCAGTCGGTATTCGCTCCGCACTTCCGCACCCATAGCCAAGCATGTTCGCCCGAACCATCCAGCGGAAAGCCGATGATTTCCCGCACCTGAAAATCTTCCGGCGCAGCGCGGAGTTGCCCGCTCAATGGCGGCGGTCTGTGGGCAAAAGGCAAGGCGATCATGGTTCAACTCCGGCAGTAACCTGGCCCTGAGCCAAGCCGGGTGCGGCGGTGGAAAGTCGGGTTGCGAACCAGGAACGGGTGATCAGCATCAAACTGCTGCCAGCCACTAGGATCGCCGCGACCGTTGATAAGCCGGCGCTGTAACCATCCGTCATCTGCTTGAGCCAGCCCATCAGGTATGGGCCGAGAAAGCCGCCGACATTGCCCAGCGAGTTGATCAGCGCGATCCCGCCCGCTGCCGCTGCACCGCTTAGAAATGAGGTCGCCAGCGCCCAGAATGGTCCCATGACCGCCCAGACCCCGACTGCCGCCAGCGAAAACGCCAGCAGCGCCATTGGCAGGGAGTAGCTCAACGCCGCCAGCAAGGTTCCGGTCGCAGCCAATGCCAGCGACCCGGCGACATGCAAGGGGCGTTCGTTGCGGCTATCGGAATGTCGGCCAATCAGGACCATGCCAACCGTTGCCGCCAGAAATGGCAGCGCGTTCAACAGGCCGAGGGTGAAATCGTCAGCGGCGGTCAGGGCGCGGAGCATCTGCGGCAGCCATAGCCCGATGCCGTACATGCCGATCACCATGCACAGATAAATCAGCCCCAGCAACCAGACCCGACCGCTGGCCAGCGCCTCGCCGAGGGTATGTTGGCTATGTTCGCTGGCTGCTTCCTGTTCGCGTCGCAAGGTCTCGTTCAGCCAGTCGCGCTGGGGAACCGTCAACCATCGCGCCTGTTCCGGGCGGTCGGGCAACTGCGCCAGCGCCACCAATCCCAACAGCACCGTTGGCAAACCCTCCAGCACAAACAGCCAGTGCCAGCCACGCCAGCCCCACAGCCCGTCCATTTCCAGAATCGCCCCGGACAGCGGACTGCCGATCAAGCCGGCCAGGGCGGTGGCGGTAGCGAAGTTCGCAATAGTGCGCGCCCGCTCCCGCGCCGGGAACCAGTAGGTCAGATAGAGAATGATGCCGGGAAAGAACCCGGCCTCGGCCACCCCGAGCAGGAAGCGCAGCACATAAAAACTCGTCTCGTCGCGCACCAGCGCCATGCCCGTCGAAATCAGTCCCCAGGACAGCATGATCCGGGCAATCCAGAGGCGCGGCCCGACCCGTTGCAGGATCAAATTGCTGGGAATCTCGAATAGCACATAGCCGAGGAAAAACAGCCCGGCGCCGGTGCCATACGCCGCCGCGCTCAGCTTTAAATCCTGATTCATCTGCAAGGCGGCAAAGCTGATATTGATTCGGTCGAGATAGGCGGTGATGTAGAGCAGACCAAGAAAGGGAATCAGCCGCCAGGCGATTTGGCGCAAGGTTTGGCGGGCTTCGGCGTCGGAAAGAGGAGGCATCATGCGCAAGGTCCGGGGTAGCGAGTGGGGAGATTCAGATCGGGCAAAGAAACCAGCAGCGCCACCGTATGAACCGCGATTCCCTCGCCACGCCCGATATAGCCCAGCCGCTCGGTGGTAGTGGCCTTGACGTTGACTCGCGCCGACAGGACGTTCAAATCGGCAGCGATGATTTCCCGCATGGCGGCAATATGCGGAGCCATTTTCGGGGTCTGGGCGATGATCGTAGCGTCCACATTGCCCACCATCAGTCGTTGTTCCCGCAGCAACGCAACCACGCGCCGCAGCAGAATCCGGCTGTCGATGTTCGTAAATTCGGCGCTGCTGTCGGGAAAGTGCTGGCCAATATCGCCCAGCCCCGCCGCGCCGAGCAGGGCGTCGCACAGGGCGTGAAGCAGCGCATCGCCATCGGAATGGGCGATCAACCCCTGCTGATACGGGATGCGAACGCCACCGAGGGTAATAAACTCGCCGGGGCCAAACGCATGAACGTCAAAGCCGTGACCAATACGCATTATGCATTTTCCAAAAATTTAAGCAGGGATCTGGCGGCGCAGCAGATAAAACTCGGCCAGCGCCAAATCTTCCGGGCGGGTGATTTTAAGATTATCAGCCCGCCCTTCGATCAGCCGGGGCGAGAACCCCGCTGCTTCCATCGCCGCCGCTTCATCCGTCACCAGGAGACCGCCGGCCAGCGCCGCGCTCAACGCCTGATGCAGCAAGCCCAGCCGGAACATCTGGGGCGTCAGGGCGTGCCAGAGTTGCGAACGATCCACCGTGGTCGCCACCCGCCCGGCGGCGTCCGCCTGTTTGAGCGTATCCCGCACCGGAACCGCCAGCAATCCACCGACCGGATCATCCTTCAGTTGGGTCAGCAACCGATCCAAATCATCCCGCTGCAAACATGGTCGGGCGGCGTCGTGAACCAGCACCCAGTCCTCTGGTGCAGCCCATTCCTGTAACGCCTCCAGTCCATTCAGCACTGAATGGCAACGTTCGGCGCCGCCGGCCACGATGCGGAGCGGCTTGACCGGAGTGAGCGTCGCAGCCACTTCCGGCCACCAGCCATCCTCGGCGCTAATGGCGATGATGGCTCCAGCCACCAGTGGCTGTTCGAGCAGGGCGGTCAGCGCATGGACCATCACCGGTCGTCCAGCCAGTGGCAGATATTGTTTGGGAATGGCCGAAGCCATCCGCCGGCCCGCGCCGGCGGCGGGAAGCATAGCCCAATACCGGGGAGTGATCATCGTTACAGGTCGAAATCCAGATACAGCTGTCCGCCGTTGGCACACAGCCATTGTCTGGCGCGTTCCGTGTCCGGGCAGAGGCTTTGCAGGGTCAGCCAGAACCGTTTGGAGTGATCGGGGATGGCAAGGTGGACGACTTCATGAGTGACTAAGTAGTGCAAGACGAACTCCGGGGCCATGATCAGCCGCCAGTTGAAGGAAAGGTTTTGGCGGGAGGAGCAGCTTCCCCAGCGGGTGCGCTGATCCTTGATGTAGATGTTGCGCGGGGTGCGCTGGAGCTTATCGGCAACGACTGCAACCTGTTGTTCAATCGCGGTACGGGCCTGTTTGCGTAGCCAGTTCTCCAAGCTCTTGGCGGGTAAGGTGCGCGATTCGCGGCTTCGGATAATGATTAGGCGATCCTGCTCGAAAACAACCTTGGCGGGACCTTGGCGATGCGCGTGGTTGATGATCTGAACCGGCGTGGAGACGCCACGATAGAGAATGTCCCCGCCCTCACCAACGTGCGGACGCCGTACCGGGTAGAGACGCTCGACTCGTTCCAGTTGGGCGATGATCCAGGCGTCGTTGGCGTGCAGGAACGCCTCGACCTCACTGGTTTTTCGGGTGGCCGGCTGCACCACTTCCACGCCGGTTGGACCGACGCGCACCCGGAGCGTCTTTGCAGCTTTCGAGCGGATCAGGCGGTAGCTCACCTCGCGCCCGGTCAGTTGAATGCAGCTCTGGGTGGCTGCTTTCATGCTCGATCCGTCTTGGCGAGTTCTTCTATGGCAGGCTTCAGAAACGGCGGATCGGCGTCGTCTGGGTCGAATCCCAAACCGGCATAGGCGGGATTCCATGATTCAGCCAGCAGCGATTGCTCCACGCGCATCCGCCCGCCTTTAGATGCGCTCCAGCCGGGCAACAGCCGTTGATGGTGGTGCAGGTGCGTCATCATCTGCCTGGCGCAGTCGGCCAGGAAGCGTTCATCCTGAGTGATGGCGTATTTTTGCAGCACGGTGAAGAGTTCATATTCGCCGATCTGAGTGAGATACAGGCGATCCGGTTCCTCCTTGACCTTGGCGGCTACATCGGCAATGTCCTGTAATTCCCGCAAACGGTCTTCGGCGGCTTGGTCGGCGGCATCCTTGCGCTCCTTGATCCGCTGCAAGCGTTCGCCCAACTGCCGGTAGGTAAAGTTGGGGTCATCTTCGGCCAATTCGGCGGTCAGCAAGGCTTCCAGAGCGGCAGCTTTGTCGGCGGGGGTCGGCAGTTGGTCAAGATGCGTGACGTAATCCTGATCAATCTTGAACACCGGCAGGGCTTCGGCGAGGTCCATGAACGCGGTGTTCGCTTCGATCAGCGTCTGGGTCTTGGCCGACAACTCGCCCAGGGTATCCCGACTGCCGCGCTGGCGGCGGCGATAGGCCACATAGATGCCGCATAGCCAGTTGTAGATATAGCGGTGCGGGTAAAGGCAGGGATCGGGCGATACCGCTTCCCATAGCCGTTCGAGACTCTTGAAGTTGCCTTCAAAAATCCGGGCGGCGTCCGGATCTTGCAGCGCCCGCAACCCGGTCAGCAGGCATTCGCGGGTGTCGGCGATGGTAATGCCTTGGAACGAGTCCAGACAGCGCGCCACTTCGTCCGGCACGGTGGCTTTGAGCGCATCCCAGTCAATCAACGCTTCTTCGCGGATGTTCTCATCAAAGTTCAGCGCCTTTTCCAGATTGGCGAAGACGCCGAAGAAATCCACGATGAGTCCGGTGCGCTTGTTCATCGCCGGCAGCGGGCGGTTAGTGCGGGCGATGGCTTGCAATAAGGCGTGATCGCGCAACGGTTTATCGAGGTACATGACCTGTTCGATAGGCGCATCGAAGCCAGTCAACAGCCGGTCGCAGACGATCAGGATTTTCAGCGGCGGACGCCAGAGAGTTCGATCAGCGCCGTAGCGCTCGCGGTTCCAGACTTCCCATTGCGCTGGAGTGAGCTTGAAGTAGTCAATCAAGTCATCCTGCTTCTGCTTGCCATAGTGGAAGCGTTCCAAATCGGGATCGTCGTTCTGGCCTTCCGAGATGATGACCTCCGACCATTCGGGCGGCAGTCCCCGCGCTTGGAGCTTGGCGTCCAGCGCATCCTTGAAGCGGGCGCAGGCCAGGCGATCCACGCCGACCAGTTGCGCCTTGAAGCCGCTGGGATCGGGATACGCCAGAAAATGGGTCAGCATCTTGTCGATCACAATGGCGACCCGATCAGGATGCCGGGCCAGTTCCTTCCATTGCGAACGCTGGCGCTGGATCAGGTCTTTGGCTTCCTCATCTTCCAGTTCCATCTCGGCGCACATCTGTTCAAAGCCGATATTCAGCGCTGTTTCATCCACGCGGAACGGCACTTTATCGCGCAGGTAATGCACTTCCAGAGTCGCGCCGTCCTTGATCGCCCGCTTGATGCCGTAGTAGCTCAGATAACGCTCCTGCTGGCCGTCCACCACGGGGCCAAAATCGCGATGGGTGTTGAGCAGAGTTCGATCGATTGGGGTGCCGGTGAGGCCAAAGCGGAAAGCGTTCGGCAGTTTTACCCGCAGCGTCATGGCGTGGCTGTGGGCGGTGTTGCCTTTCTGCGAGCGGTGGCACTCGTCCACCAGGGTAATGATGTTGTCATCCAGCAACGGCGGCAAATCGGCCATTTTCTGGAAGGATTGCACGGTCGTTACCAGGGTGCCGCGCCAGACCGTTTTGAGTTTGCGCTTGAGGTCTTCGACGCCCAGCGCCTTTTCCACGTTGGGATAGTCGCAAGCGTCGAAATCGTCAGCAATCTGGGTTTTCAGGTCGCGGCGATCCACCACGATCATGACGGTGGGGTTTTTCAGCGCGGGTTGTCGCCGCAATTTATAGGCGGCGAAGATCATGGTCAGCGATTTGCCCGACCCTTGGGTGTGCCAAATCAGGCCGGTGCGATCCTGGGCGGCAGCGGGTTGGTCGATAAGCTTCAGGGTGCGATCCACAATGTCGTTGACCGCCTCGAATTGCTGGTAGCGGGCGATTTTCTTGATCGTCTTGCCGCGCTTGGTCTCGAACACCACGAAGTTTTGCAGGAAGTCGAGCAGATGGCAGGGTTTGAGCCGCAGCAGGTTGTTGACTGGGATTTCCAGCGGATCGTCGGGGTGATCGGCTTCGGGTTCGTTCCACCAGCCTTTGCGGTCGGGGTAACGGGACAGCCACGGTCCCCAGGTGTCGAGATGTTGGGCAATGTCGCTCTGGCTGGCGTCGTGGAACAGCACCGTGCCGTAGCGGAATTCCTGCTCGTCCGCCGCCACGCAAAACAGGTTGGGCGCCAGCATCAGCGGCGCTTGGCGCTGGTAACGGTGTAGTTGCCGCACCGCCTCGGTCCAGTCCTTGCCGCTGGCGAGATAGCTTTTGTATTCGGCGATCACCAGCGGGATGCCGTTCACCAGCAACACCGTGTCGTCGCGGCATTGCCGCACGCCTTGCACCCGGTATTGGTTGGTAGCCGTGAAGTCGTTGAGGTGTTGCCGGGCGGGATCGAATTCAATGAAGCGCACGGTTCTGGCCGGTTCGCCGGGCGTTAAAACCACGGTCGCGCCGTCGCGCAGTAAATCCAGAGTGGCGCGGTTGGCGGTGAGCTTGTCCGGCTGGGTCAGCGCCTTGCGCAGCGCGTTGATGGCGAGTTGGGCTTGCGCGGCGGTGTGTACGTGGTCGTTGATGGCGAGAATGGCCTGGATCAGTAACGGTTCAACCAGCGGATCAGTCAGGTTCCGGTTGAACGCGGCCATCGCCGCTTCGTTGCGGTAGGTCCAACCCAGGCCCTTGTTACCGGGTGTGCTGCTGCCGTGACCGGACAGCCAGGCCATGACGGGGAGTTCGACGTAACCGGCTTCGCTCATCAGAGAATCCTTTTGATACGGTTTATTGATGATTTTTGTTGAAGCAAAAGCCTACGCAGCATCATTATCAATAAAAAAATTCAATTTATTTCAATTAGATAAATAATTTTCTTTTGATAACGACCGAAATTTCCATTGTTAACCTCTAGTGGTTCATCAAAACCCATCGCGGAAATTTGCGGCTGCCCTCGTTGCGGATTTGCCCCTCCTTAGCCAGCTTTCTAAGCAGGTTATGAATACGGTTTTGCTTTTGCGCTTCGTCCAGCATCTCCGGCAATTTATCCAGCAGCAACTGGTTGATGTCCTCCCGCGTCACGGGCTGATGTTCTTTAATCAGTTCCAGAATCAAGTCCCGATAATATCGGCCATCGAATCCCCGATCCCGGATGTGCTGCGCCTTCTCGCCTGCGGCGGCGGCTACCTTGGCCGCAACCACCAGATTCGGATAACGGCCTTCCACCAGCTTGCGGGCTTTCAGCGAACGATGCTCTTCCGGGGTGATCGCCCGCCGCTTCTGCACCTTATCCAACAGGATGATGGTGAGTAGGTCGAGGTCGGTGTTCGCCATCAACAGCCGGGTGTAGCGCTCATCCAAAATCCGCCCCTGAAGCTCGACCTTCACCCGTTCCGGCTCGGAAAGATCGTAATCCGGCAACGGGAAAAAGCGGTTCCGCTGCTTTTGGAACATGCGTTTGATGCCGCCGCCCTGGGTGTCGATCATGTTCAGGTTGACCATGACCTCCGCCAACAGGGAATTGCGGTAAATTTCCAGCGGCGCATCCTGCTGGATCACCGTTTCCACACTGCCCGGTAAAAAGGTTCCCACATTGCTCAGAATCAGTTTGCCCGGTGTTTCGACGATATTGATGCGTCCCCGCAGCCCATAATCCTGATGAGCGATGGCGTTGTGCAACGCTTCGCGGATTACCCACGGGTCATATTGCGACATTTCGACGGGGAACAGGGTGCCATCGGGAAGCTCTCGCACGGTCAGGTTGCGAATACGCGCCAGCACCTGGTTCACGTTCAGCAGGAAGGGCGGGCCGAAATGGGTGTAATCCAACTCTTCATTGCGGTCATTCTTGAGGATCCAGCTCATCCGCGCCACCGCCGGGGCCAGCAAGGTGCTGGATTCTTCCCGCCCTAACAGCAGCAAGGCGGCATGAGTGACCCCGCCCCGGTAGGCCAGCTTGGTTTTGTTGAGGAAAACGGTATCGTTCCAGCCGTCTATGTCAGCAGTTTTGGCGGGGAACTTGGTTTTGTATTCCGCTCGCGCCTTGGCGATAGCTTCCGGATCAAGGTCGTCCAAGCTGGCGCGTTCGCAGACCTCGGCGCTCCAGTCCAGTCGGCGGCTCCAGATTTGCCGCTCTTTCTCCGGGTATTTGCTCAGTTCGGTTTTGCTGGAGCCATCGCGGATATAGGCCGTGCCGTCGAATTTCACGGGCCGGTCATAAGCCGGATGAATCTCGAATAACACTACTCGCTGGCCTTGATACTCGAACGGGTGAATCTCATGGCCGATGTTGGGTTGCAGATGCAGCGATAACCATAGCGGCAACAACTGCTTGCCCCTGCCTTCCTTATCCTTGGCCGTTTCTGCTGCTGGGTCGAACTTGGTGCCGATCACGGCATGGGCGCCGTCTTCAATGCCAAACACCAGGTAAGCGCGTGGCCTGCCCAACAAGCACGCTGAATTTGCCAATGCGGAAACATACTCGCCTAAAAGATGCGACTCGAAATGGTTGGCCTTGAATTCCAGCCATTCGCTTTCGCGAGGTTCGGCTCGCAAGCGGTCAAGCAGGGCGGTGAGTTCCTGGGGGTTCATGGCAGCGGCGAAAGGCCACTATCACCAACCCGCACCTTGCCGGTGAGCAGGTCGTGCATGAGGGATTTTTTGAGTTGCTGCAATGCAACCTCTTTTTGCATCAAGGCTTGGAGCTTGGCTTTGGCGGCGGCAACGATAGCCACGATTTGTTGCTGTTCCGGCAAAGGGGGCACCGGGAAACGAAAGGCGCGTACTTGAGTTTTATTGGTTGAGGCAAGGTTGGTTGTCCGTTTGGCAACCCGTATGAAATAGCGTTTAGCAATATCCGACTCCACGACATACGAGAAGAAACGAGGATCAAGCACCTTGCGATTGACTCTGACGCGAAAAATATGATTTTGGTGTAGGCAATCTGGAATCTGCCCTTCCCACAATGTACCGCGCCCCAACTTGTCCAAATCGCCGCCTTCGGTCATTAGCACATCCCCTGCTTTCAAGCGGTAATGATCTACCTCATCACATCGAACCCTGACTGTTTTTATCGTACTCAAGTCCAAATGGCCGTCTTGCACATTAGCTACACGAAGATAGGGCAATTCCACTGACTTGAATCCAGAGACATCCTTACCCATTGTGACGCCTGAACCAACCTCCGCAATTTCGCTAACCCGCTTGATCTCCCAGTGTACGGGACGCTTATCGCTTCTTCCCTCACCCAAGCCGTGTTCCAGCAAATCATGCAATAGCGAGTGGTCAAGGGTTCGCGCCCGTTCCACCGCCTCCCTTGTCCGCTCAATCGCCATATCCACCGCATCAAGAATGCGGGCAATGGCGGCTTGTTCGTTTTTTTCTATCGGAATTGCGCAATATACCTTGCGGAGATCGCGCTTACTAACTTCATCAAAGGTTGTTCCTGAGCCAAGCCTTTTTATGATTGGCGTCAGTTCATCGAGAAGGTAATAGAGAAATTCACCATCCACTTCATGCGGTACAAAGTTCACAAATCCTTGATTTGTCGCCATTGGTACAGAAGAAATAGCCTTAGCACCAATGGTTGCTCGACTGGTATAGAGAATAGAGCCTACGGGAAGTAACGTCGCGGCAGATGAGTTGAGACCTGCGCTCGTAATCAAGTCTGCTGTTTGCGAAATAAATTTTGATTTATTAGCGGTCAAATCAGTTGGTGTCGCCCATAAAATCGTTCCTCCCTGCCAAAAACGGCCTTCGTCTCTGCTTGGTGTTCCACCACCGATTAAGTCAGCAACTTCCCCAAGAGCCACCGTCCGCCATTGTTCTGGTGTTCCATGCTTTCTCAGAAAGTCGTGGCGTGCATCGAGCTTATTCTGCATAACCAATCGCCCTGAGCAATTTGCCAAGATCAGCCTCAGCTTCACACAAAACACTCTCAGCCTGTTGCAATGCCCTCAACGCCTCCCTCACTTCCACCCGTGGCTCCGGCTCAAAGGTATCCACATAGCGCGGAATGTTGAGATTGAATTCATTCTCGGCAATCTCATCAAGGCTCACGACCCGCGTATGTTTCAGCAACTCGTCGGGATCGCCATACAGCGCCCCCAGTTCGCTACCGACCTGCTCAATATCGCGGCGGTCGTCTTCGGCGCGGCGGCGGGTTTCGGCGATGCGCTCATCCCGCTCGGCCACCTTGGCGGCAGGCTTGGCGCGTTGGCTTTCCAGCTTGCGCAATGCGGTTTCGGCCTTGGTTTTCTCGGTCTGCGTCTTCAATCGCGCCAGCCCGGCCCGCGCTTCGGCTATCGTGGCGTCAAGTTCCGCCAATCGTTCCGCGAATCCGGCATATTCCGCGTCCAGCCGTTCGACTTCTTCCTGTTCGCGCTGGTTGATCTGCTCGCGGATACGCTGGCTGTGCTGGCCAACCAGCGCCGGCACTTTCGCGGCATCGCCGTAAGCCTGGACATGCACCAGTATCCGCATCACGTCCTGTGGGCGCAGTTCGTTCTGATTGGACAGTTCGCGGAAATGGCGGGCGGCATAGACCAGCAACACCTGATCATGGCGTTCCGGGGGTCGTTGCTTGCGCAAAATCAGCAGACAGGCCGGGACGCCCGCGCCATAGAACACATTCAGCGGCAGCGAAATGACGGCATCAATCAGCCGCGCTTGCAGCAACGCCTGACGGATCAAATGCTCATCATCGGCTTTGCGGCGCTTGATGATCGGGTTGCCATCATCGTCAAACTCGCCGGTTTCTTCCTCTACTTCCGGCTGACCGCGAAACAACACCCCTTGCGGGCAGACAATCCCGGCGCGTCCGCTGTCCGTCAGTGACGCCAGAATGTGCAGGATAAAGGCGTAGTCGCCATAACCGGCGGGCGGCGCCCGGAATCCAGTCCCGCGCCCGAACCGACCGAACAGGTCTTTATAGCCCTCCTTGCTGAACACCTCTTTTTTAAGCCGATCCTTCTTTTTCTTGTCATCCGTCTGCTGTTCCGGTTTCAACCACCACAATTCATCCGAAAACGGGAAATTGGCCAGCACCAGTGAGAACGGGCGCACCTTGCCGTCCGGGGTCTTGAACGCGGGATCAGTAATTGTGCTGGCTCCCGCCGCAATGTTCGCCTCCAGGCCATGCAACACCGAGTTGATCTTGCCAATCGCGGCGTTGCCCCAATTCATTTCCTGTGCGAAGTATTGGGCCGACGTGGCGTGATGACCCTGTTCGCGCAGATAGTCAGCGGAGTGAACCAGCATCCCGCCGCTGCCGGCAGTCGGGTCATAAATCGTGTCGCCGGGACGCGGTTCGAGAATCCGCACCAGCGTATCCACCACTTCGGGCGGGGTGAAAAACTCGCCGGCTTTCGCCCCGGCATCGTCGGCGAACTGCTTGATCAGGTATTCATAGGCCCGCCCCAGAATGTCGGGCGGCACACTGCGATTGGAAAGATCATGCTCATTGAAATGCTGAATCAGTGCATGAACCACTTCGTTGGGGATGAGGGGCTTGCCACTGCCATCGGGCGCAGGCTGATTCCAGTCCACAGTAAACACGCCCTTGAGTTCCTCATTGGCATTGGCGACCGCACGCATGGCCTCGGTCAACTTCTCGCCAATTTTCTCCGAAACCGCCCGCACATCGCCCCACTGGCTCCCGGCAGGGATGTTGAACCGATTTTCGCCACGCGCCCGGAAGATCGCTTTCTGTGTCTCGGTGAATGCGCGACCCTGCTGTTTTTCCTGTTCGGCAATGGCGTCGTCCGCCTCGTTCTCCCACTGATCGCACAGGCGCTTATAGAACATCAGCGACAGAATGTAATTCTTGTAATCCTGCCCGGCGGTTTTGCCGCGCAGAATATTGGCCGCTCCCCACAGGTGGGCTTCCAATTGTTGTTGAGTCAGGCGCATCGGGGGGATTGGTCCATCAGGGCGGGAATGGTTTTAATGGGTTGTCGCCGTAGCCGTTTTAGCGGATTTCAACGAAAAGCCGAATCAGCTAATCCGGCACCGCGTCATCCACCGGCGGCTTGGACGGCTTGGCTGGTTTGGGCGACAGCTTGACCGGAGCGGCCCGTTTGGCTTCGCTTCCCCCTTTTGGCAAAGCGGGATTAGATGGAGTTTTGGGAGCGGCGGCAGTGGCTGGTTTATGGGCAGGATCGCCCGGTTTGCCCGGCTCCACCGCTGGATTATTGGGCAACGGCTGTTCGAGAATCCGATAGAAGGTTTCATCAGGGCGGATCATGCCCATTTCCGAGCGGGCGCGTTCTTCAATCGCCATCAGCCCGTTTTTCAGATCCAGGATGTCCGCTTCCAGCGCCCGGTTACGCTCGGTCAACTCGGCGTTTTCCTCGGTTTGCGCCTGAATGGAAACCCGTAACGCGTAAGTTTGCCGAACCCCGTCCTCGGCGATCCATAACAGATACTGCAAAAACACCACGAGGGCGATCAAGATCGCCGTCAGCAGTTGCAGCTTCAATTCCGGTTGTTTCGATTCCGGGTCGGTCGGATGGGCCATAACAATACGCAAAGGCGGAAAAAATCAGCGCCTCCACCGTGTTCCCCAAAGCTGAGGAGACGGGAAGGCGCGATTAAAAAAGATTCTCAGGGTTACCCTGCTCCTGGCAGGAGCAGCGACAACGCAGACCGTGGTTTAGCCGGGGAACACGTTGAATGCGGACTTGCCCGGATAGACGGCAGCCGAACCGAGTTCTTCTTCGATCACCAGCAGCCGGTTGTACTTGGCCACGCGGTCGGAGCGGCTCAGCGAACCAGTCTTGATCTGGCTGGCGGCGGTGGCTACAGCCAGATCGGCAATGGTGGTGTCCTCGGTTTCGCCGGAGCGGTGCGAGGAGATCGAGGTATAGCCGGCGGCGGCGGCCATGTTGATGGCGTTCAGCGTCTCGGTCAGGGTACCGATCTGATTGACCTTGATCAGGATCGAGTTGGCGATCCCTTCTTCGATGCCGCGCCGCAGAATCGAGGTGTTGGTGACGAACAGATCGTCGCCGACCAGTTGAATCTTCTTGCCCAGCACTTTGGTCAAATACGCCCAGCCCGGCCAGTCGCTTTCGTCTAGGCCATCCTCGATGGAGACGATGGGATAGCGGCTGGCCCAGTCGGCTAGCTTGTCGGAGAAGCCGTTCGAGGTGAACGTCTGGCCTTCGCCTTCCAGCACATAGTTGCCGTTCTTGTAGAACTCGGAACTGGCGCAGTCCAGAGCCAGATAGATGTCCTTGCCGGGCGCGTAACCAGCCTTCTTGATCGCTTCCATCACCACGTCAAGCGCCGCCTCATTAGACGGCAGATTGGGCGCAAAGCCGCCTTCGTCACCGACCGCCGTGTTCATCCCCTGGCCCTTCAGCACCGCCTTGAGGGCGTGAAACACTTCCGCACCCCAGCGCAGCGCTTCACGGAAACTGGGCGCGCCAATCGGCATGATCATGAATTCCTGAATATCGACGTTATTGTCAGCATGAGCGCCGCCATTGAGGATATTCATCATCGGCACCGGCAGATGATACGGGCCGGTGGGATTCAGATACTTGTACAGCGGGACGCCTTTCTCGAACGCGGCGGCATGGGCGACGGCCATCGATACGCCCAGAATGGCATTCGCGCCGAGGCGGCTCTTGGTGGGAGTAGCGTCCAGATCGATCATCTTCTGATCAACTGCGGCCTGGTTACCCACTGCTTCGACGCCCAGCAGGGCGCTGCGCAGTTCGCTGTTGACGTTGGCGACCGCCTTGAGGACGCCCTTGCCCAGATAGCGGCTCTTGTCGCCATCGCGCAATTCCAGCGCCTCGCGGCTGCCGGTGGACGCGCCAGAGGGTACGCCGGCGGTGCCCTTGGCTCCGGATTCGAGAATAACGTCGACGCCGATGGTCGGGTTACCGCGCGAGTCCATGATTTCCCGACCGCGAATTTCTTTGATTTTCGACATGCTGCGACTCCTCTGAGTGTGGTTGTGCAAGGAACGGATGAGATTTAGGAGAGTAATTCAGTTTCCGGGAAACCGTGGTTTTTGACCAGCGCATCGAGCGCCTTGAGTGTCGCCAGCAGCGCTTCCAGCCGATCCAGCGGCCAGGAATTGGGGCCATCGCTCAGAGCCTGATCGGGATGAGGATGGGTTTCCATGAACAGCCCGGCAACGCCAGCCGCGACCGCCGACCGCGCCAGCACCGGTACAAACTCACGCTGACCGCCGGAAGCATGGCCTTGTCCGCCCGGCAATTGCACCGAATGGGTGGCGTCGAACACCACCGGACAGCCGGTGGTTCGCATCACCGCCAGGCCCCGCATATCGGCCACCAGATTATTGTAGCCAAAGGTAACGCCGCGTTCGCAGACCAGGAGATGCGCGTTGCCGGTCAGCCGGGCTTTAGCCACGACATTGCGCATCTCCCACGGCGACAGAAACTGGCCTTTCTTGAGATTGACCGGTCTGCCCTGCCGGGCGACGTTCTGAATAAAATCGGTTTGCCGGCATAAAAAGGCCGGGGTTTGGAGTACATCAACGACTGCTGCAACCTCGTCCAGCGGGGTATATTCGTGGACATCGGTCAGCACCGGAACTCCGATCTGCGTTTTCACCTTTTCCAGGATTTTCAAACCCTGCTCCAGACCGAGGCCGCGATAGCTGTGGGGCGTGGAGCGGTTGGCCTTGTCGAAGGAGGATTTGTAGATGAACGGGATGCCGAGCCGTTCGGCCATTTCTTTGAGCCGGCCAGCGGTATCCAGGGCCAGTTGCTCCGATTCGATCACGCAGGGGCCGGCGATTAAAAACAGGGGCCGGTCCAGTCCGACTTCAAAACCGCATAGTTTCAGCATGGCGCAAACTCCTCCTCATGGCGTTCCCGACGTTGCCGGATCGCCGCAGCAACGAACCCCCGAAACAGCGGATGACCGGCGCGGGGCGTGGAGGTAAATTCCGGGTGGAACTGACAGCCGAGAAACCACGGGTGATCAGGCAGTTCGATCATTTCAACCAGCCGCTCATCCAGCGAATGGCCGGACAGCGCCAGACCGGCGGCTTGCAACGGTTGCCGGTAACGGTTGTTAAATTCGTAACGATGACGATGGCGCTCGGTGATCACGTCCTTGCCATAAGTCAGCCGGGCCAGCGAACCGTTCGTCAGCCGGCAAGGTTGAGCGCCGAGGCGCATCGATCCGCCCAGATCGCCGCCTTCGCGGCGCTGCTGGACGGAACCAGTCTCATCCAGCCATTCGGTAATCAACGCGATCACCGGGTGCGGGTTGTCCTTGCGAAATTCGGTGCTGTGGGCATCGGTCAGACCAGCGACATGGCGGGCAAACTCGATCACCGCCACCTGCATCCCCAGACAAATCCCCAGATAGGGAATGCGCTGCTCGCGGGCGAAACGCACCGCTGCGATCTTGCCTTCAATGCCGCGTTCGCCGAAGCCGCCTGGCACCAGAATGGCGTCCATGTTCTGCAAACCGGCGACGCCCTCCCGTTCAACCTGTTCGGAATCAATGTAATGAATGTTGACTTGGGTGCGGGTGTGAATGCCGGCGTGGATCAGAGCTTCATTGAGCGACTTGTAGGCATCGGCCAGATCGACGTACTTGCCGACCATCGCAATATCCACCGTTCCGGTTGGGGTCTCAATCGCCTGCACCACCCGCTCCCAGTCGGCCAGATCAACCGGCGGCAGATGATCCAGCCGCAGTTTGCGGGCCACGATGTCATCGACGCCCTGAGCGTGGAGCAGTAACGGAATCCGGTAGATGGTATCGGCGTCGGGGACGTTGATCACCGCTTTCGGCTCGACGTTGGTGAACAGGGCGATCTTGCGCCGATCTTCGGCGGGGACTTCCCGATCCGAGCGGCACAGCAGCAGATCGGGCTGGATGCCAATCGAGCGCAGTTCCTTGACCGAGTGCTGGGTCGGCTTGGTTTTCAGTTCGCCAGAAGACTTGATATACGGCACCAGGGTCAGGTGAATGAACAGCGAGGATTCCCGCCCCAGTTCCAGGCCCATCTGCCGGATCGCTTCGAGAAACGGCAGCGATTCGATGTCGCCGACCGTGCCGCCGACTTCGACCAGCGCGATCTCCGCCTCGCCGGCGCCAATCCGGATGCAGCGCTTGATTTCATCGGTGATGTGGGGAATGACCTGCACCGTGCCGCCGAGATAGTCGCCGCGCCGCTCCTTGCGGATCACGTTTTCGTAAATGCGCCCGGTGGTGAAGTTGTTGCGGCGGGTTGCGGTCATGCAGACAAAGCGTTCGTAATGACCGAGATCAAGGTCAGTTTCCGCCCCGTCGCTAGTGACGAACACCTCGCCGTGCTGAAACGGACTCATGGTGCCGGGATCGACGTTGATATAAGGGTCGAGCTTGATCAGCGTGACCTTAAGGCCCCGCGCTTCCAGCACCGCAGCCAGTGAGGCCGCGGCAATACCTTTGCCGAGCGAGGAAACAACACCGCCAGTGATGAAAATGAATCGGGTCATGCGCGGAAAGTGCAGTTGGGAAAGAAGGCAAAAGATACCAGAGCCGGCGGTTGATAGCGACTGTCGAACCTGGGTTCGCGGGTATGACGAACCAGGAAATAATTGAGCCATTTTTGGAGGTGGGGATTCTCCGCGCCGCCCGCGTTCTATCACTCGCGTCCGCCGCCGCTCCTGTTCCAGTCTCCCGGAGTTCCGCCATGCGCTTTTTCAACACCGAAGGCTCGGTTCAGTCCAACCGTCATTATTTGGAGGGTCCCCCAAATTGCGCGAAGAGCGGGTGCAGCGGGTCATTGAGCCGATGCTGGCGGGGATGTTGATGGAAGGCGTTCCCGACGATGACATTCAGTATCTGATCGATCTGGGGCTATGCCGGATGGTCTCCGGGCAGGGCCTGACCATCGCCAATCCGATTTACCGCGAAGTGTCGCCGCGAGCGTTGGCGTTCACCCCGCAAGCCTCGTTGCCGCAAATCACGCACACCTGGCTGAATCCCGACGGCAGTCTGAACCCGGATGGAACCCTGGAACGCGAATACGCGATTGGCTCCGGGCGGATGGATTTATGTCTGCGCTATGGCGGGGTGACGCTGGGGATGGAACTCAAGGTCTGGCGCGATGGTTACCCGGGCCCGCTGACCGCCGGGTTGGCGCAACTGGGGCCTTATCTGGCCGGGTTGGGGCTGGACACCGGCTGGCTGGTGATCTTCGACCGTCGATCCGGGCAACTGCCGATCCCGGGTAAATCACCTAATCCCCCCACAACGCTTGGAGGGCCGCCAGCGCCGCCAGTCCGGCAGTTTCAGTGCGCAGGATGCGCGGTCCCAGTCGGACGCCGAGGAACCTCGCCTGACGGGCCTGAGCCATTTCTGCGGGACTCAGGCCGCCTTCCGCACCGATCAGCAGCATCACCGGCCCCGCCGGGGACTCCAGCCTGCGTAAACCCAACTCAGCAGCGGGATCAAGTAATAGCCGCAATCCCGCTTCCGCCGGTTGTGCTAGCCAGTTCGCCAGCCTTACCGGATCGTAAACCTCAGGCAGCCGATTACGCCCGCACTGTTCACAGGCGCCGATCACGATGCTCCGCCAATGCTGAACCTTGCGCGTCAGCCGTTCGCCGGATAAATCAACCCCGCCGCGTTCGGTAAACAGGGGTTGAATCGCCGCCGCGCCCAGTTCCACCGCCTTTTGCAGGGTGTAATCCATCTTGTCGCCCCGGGAGATGCCCTGCCCCAGGATCACCCGCAAGGGCGATTCGACCTCGCCGGGCAGAAATTCCAGCAGCCGCGCCCAGGCTTCCCGCTTGCTGACATCGGCCAGGGTCGCCGCAAATGCGCCGCCTTGGCCGTTGAACAGGATCAAGGCGGCATCTGGTTTGAGCCGCAACACCCGCACCGCGTGATTGAAGGCGTTATCGTCCAGCCGCACGGTTGCGCCGACGGTGAGCGGCAATGGCAGGTAAATCCGGGGAATACGCATGGGCCAAAATCCGGTTCGGGGCGGACCACGCCGCCGGTGATCGCCAAATCCACGCTGATTCAGTTAAAGTTGCCGTCCCTGGCAATCGAGGTTGGGCAAGAATATGCGGGATTATCTGATTGCGCCGTCCATTTTATCCGCCGACTTCGCTCGGTTGGGCGCGGAAGTGGACGCGGTGCTGGCGGCGGGCGCGGACTGGGTGCATTTCGATGTGATGGACAACCATTATGTCCCCAATCTGACCGTCGGTCCGCTGGTGTGCGAGGCGCTGCGCAAACACGGCGTGACCGCGCCGATTGACGCGCACCTGATGGTCAAGCCGGTGGATCGGATCATCCCCGATTTTGCCGCCGCCGGCGCGACGTACATCACCTTTCACCCGGAAGCCAGCGACCACATCGACCGCACTCTCCAGCACATCCGCGATTGCGGTTGCCGATCCGGGCTGGTCTTCAATCCGGCGACCCCGCTGGACTGCCTGAAATATGTGATGGACAAGATCGACATGGTGTTGCTGATGACGGTCAATCCCGGCTTTGGCGGCCAGAGTTTTATCAACGGCATGTTGCATAAACTGCGCGAGGCCCGCCGGCTGATTGACGACAGCGGTTTACCGATTCGGCTGGAAGTCGATGGCGGGGTCAAGCTCGACAACATCCGCCGGATCGCCGAGGCCGGCGCTGATACCTTTGTGGCCGGTTCGGCCATTTTCAACACCCCGGACTATCGGGCTACCCTGGCGGCAATGCGGGTCGAACTGGCCCAGGCGAACGGCTAACCATGTTTAAGAACGTTACGGCGATATTTTTCGATCTCGATGGCACGTTGGTGGACAGCGTTCCCGACCTGACCGCGGCGGTGAACGTCATGCTCGGCCAGATCGGGTTGCCGGCGCGGGACGAAGCTCAGGTTCGCACCTGGGTCGGCAACGGCATGAACAATCTGATTCGCCGGGCGCTGACTGGGGATATGGCCGGCGAAGCGGATCCGGAACTGTTCGCGCGCGCCCGGCCGCTGTACAAGGCTGCTTATGCCGATCACATCAGCGTCTACAGCACCCTGTATCCGGGGGCGCGGGACGGGCTGACCGAGCTGGTCGCTGCCGGCTGGCCGCTGGCCTGCGTCACCAACAAGGCCGCCGAGTTTGCGCTGCCCTTGCTGGAACGGCTGGACATCAGCCACTTCTTCGCCACAGTGGTCGGCGGCGAGTGCATTCCTAACCCTAAGCCGGCCCCGGACTCGATCCGGCTCTGCGCCGAACGGATGGGCGTGGCCATCGCATCCGGGCTGATGGTGGGCGACTCGCTGAACGATGTGGGCGCAGCCCGCAATGCCGGCTGTCCGGTGGTCTGTGTGCCCTACGGCTACAACCACGGTCAGGACATCCGCGACGCCCAACCGGACGCAGTGATTGACTCCATCGCTGACCTGATCGCCCTGCTGATTTAACGAGGCTATCCGTACCGCCATGAACCCAACCGAATTTCAGCGCCTGGTTGACCAGGGTTTCAACCGGATTCCGGTCGCCCGCGAGGTGCTGGCCGATCTCGACACCCCGCTCAGCACCTATCTCAAGCTGGCCAACGCCCCGTACAGCTATCTGCTGGAGTCGGTGCAGGGCGGTGAAAAATGGGGCCGTTACTCGATCATTGGCTTGCCCTGCCGCAAGATCATCCGGGTGCGGGGCTATCGGATCACGGTGGAACACGCCGGGGAAATCGTCGAGGTGCTGACGGTCCCCGATCCGCTGGCCTGGATTCAGGAGTTCCAGAACCGCTACCGGGCGCCCGCTCACGGCGAAGGCTTGCCACGCTTCATCGGTGGGCTGGTCGGCTATTTCGGCTACGACACGATCCGCTATATCGAGCCGAAACTGGCGCAATGCCCGAACCCCGATCCGCTGGACAATCCCGACATCCTGCTGCTGGTGTCGGAGGACGTGGTGGTATTCGACAATCTGGCCGGGCGGCTGTACCTGATTACCCTGGTCGATCCGGCGGTCGAGCGCGCCTATGCCCGCGCTGAACAACGCCTGGATGACTGGGTAGAAAAGCTGCGGGCGGGCCATTCGCTGTATGCGCCGCACCGGGTTAAGCCCGAGGCCGGCGCTGCCGAATTTGTCTCCGGCTTTACCCAACCCGGTTTTGAAGCCGCCGTTGAGCGGATCAAGGACTACATTCTGGCCGGCGACTGTATGCAGGTGGTGCCGTCGCAACGGCTGTCTGCGCCATTCCGGGCGGCGCCGCTGGATTTATATCGGGCCTTGCGCGGCCTGAATCCCTCGCCGTACATGTACTTCCTGCACCTGGGCGATTTCCACATTGTCGGCTCGTCGCCGGAAATTCTGGTGCGGCTAGAAGACGGTTTGCTGACGGTGCGCCCGATTGCCGGCACCCGTCAGCGCGGCGCGACCGAGGAGGAAGATCAGGCGCTGGAAGCCGAGTTATTGGCTGATCCCAAGGAACTGGCCGAGCATTTGATGCTGATCGATCTGGGCCGCAATGATGTCGGACGGGTCAGTGAAATCGGCAGCGTGCGTCTCACCGAAAAAATGGTGGTCGAGCGCTATTCCCATGTCATGCATATCGTCTCCAACGTCACCGGACGGCTGCGGCCCGGCCTGACTGCGCTCGATGCGTTGCGGGCCACCTTCCCCGCTGGCACCGTCAGCGGTGCGCCGAAAATCCGGGCGATGCAGATCATCGATGAGCTGGAGCCGGTCAAGCGCGGGATTTACGCCGGCGCGGTCGGCTATCTGTCGTGGTCGGGAAATATGGACACCGCGATTGCGATTCGCACCGCCGTTCTTAAAGACGGGCTGCTGCATGTCCAGGTGGGTGCGGGTATCGTCGCCGATTCGATCCCGGCCAGCGAATGGGAAGAGACCATGAACAAAGGCCGGGCGCTGTTTCGAGCGGCGGCGCTGGCGGAACGGGGACTGGATGAGCCGAGAGCGACCGGCTGACGGGCGGGCGGCAGTTGACGACCTCTTCCGTCATTCCCGCGAATGCGGGAATCCAGCCCGTCGCTGCAACCGCGCTTTGAACTCATGGACAAAACCCTGCATCTGCTGATTCCCGGTCTGCTCGAAACCGGGCAGTTCAAGCCCGCCGATTCACTGCCGGATATAGCCGCTCCGGCGCTGCGCTGGCTGCTGACCCGCGCTGATGCGCATCCCACGCCAGCGACTACTGACGAAACGCTATTTCAACTGTTCAATCTGCCGATTCCCGTCGCTGCCGATTTACCGGTCGCCGCCGTCACCCGCCTGGCCGATGGCGGCGAGTTGGGTTCCGATTGGTGGCTGCGCGCCGATCCGGTGCATTTGCGCCCGGATTGGCACGGAATCTTTCTAGCCGATGCGCGGGTGCTGGCGATTGAACCCGCCGAGGCGCAGGCGCTGGCGACTGCATTCAACCAGACTTTCGCCGAAGACGGGCTGCATCTCGACGCCCTGCGTCCCAACCGCTGGTATCTGCGCCTGACCGACCATCCCGGCATTCGCACTCATTCTTTGCTCAGCGCCATTGGCCGCGACATCAACCCGCTATTACCGCATGGCCCCAGCCGGAACCGCTGGCATCCACTGTTGACCGAGGCGCAGATGCTGCTGCACGGCCATCCGGTCAACCGGGCGCGGGAAGAACGCAATCAGCCGCTGATCAATGGGCTGTGGCTGTGGGGCGGTGGCATGGCGCCCATCGGAGCCCAGTCGCCCGCCGCCGGTTTGTACGGCAATGACCCACTGTTGCGCGGGCTGGCGCGGCTGGCTAATGCGGCGATGGCGTCGGTTCCCGAACACGCTGGCGATTGGCTGGACAGCGCCGATGGGGAATCCGATAGCCTGGTGGTGCTGGACACGATGCGTTATGACCCGGCGGATGGCGATCCGTCCGACTGGGCGGAGCATGTGACGGAGCTGGAATACCACTGGTTTAGGTTCTGCCAGCGGTGGCTACAAACCGGGAAGCTGGCGGCGCTGCATCTCTATCCCGGCAACGGGCGGGTTTATACGCTGACGAGCGCCGCCCGCTGGCGATTCTGGAGAAGAATCAAACCATTGTCTGCTTTCCGGACAGCAGACCGCCCCCATGACCCTTGATCCATTGCTGGCCGTCATTGAAGTCAGCGCCATCTTCGTCTCCGCCATTTCCGGGCTGATCGAGGCGTTTCGCAAACGAATGGATGCGGTCGGAGTCTTTGCTGTGGCCTTTGTCACCGCATTCGGCGGTGGCACCTTGCGGGACCTGCTGATTGACCGCCGACCGCTGTTCTGGGTGCAGCATCAGGGCTATGTCTGGCTGGTGCTGGCTTTGACCCTGATCGCGCCGCCGCTGCTGCGAGCCACGCGCCATCATGTAGTTGACCGGCTGTTACAGGTCACCGACGCGCTGGGCTTGGGCCTGTTCGCCATTTCCGGCGCATCGCTGACCCTGGCGGCCGGGATGCCGGTGATCATCGTGACGCTGATGGGCGTAGTCACCGGGGTGTTTGGCGGAGTCATGCGCGACGTGCTGTGCAATGAAGTCCCGGCGGTGTTCCAAGACCACCAGCCCTATGCTCTATGCGCGTTCTGCGGGTGCTGGGTATTCGTGGGTCTGAACGGGATCGGCGCTGAATCGTGGCTGGCTTTTTTGGCGGGAGCAGGAACCGCATCAGGATTGCGCTTGGCGGCGCTGGCCGGGGGCTGGCGGGTTCCACCGTGGCCGCCGGATCGGGAAGGCTGATGACGTAGCACTCGTCGAGCAAGTAAGGTAACATCATCCAGCGCCTTATCTGGTTTAAACTAACACGCATTATGCTGAATCGAATCAAAGTCGAAGCATTCAAATCCCTTCCAGGTTTTATTGAGATTCAACCGGTTGCGTTGCGGGGACGGGCTAACTGGTCGCTCGACCGGACAACGCGCGCAACCTGTGCCAACCACGGGTAAATTGGGTTGTAGTGCGCGTTGCCGGTCAGCT